>CAXSGC010000044.1:0-28871 GCA_964236945.1 uncultured Acidobacteriaceae bacterium
CGGCCGCACCGTAGGCGCCGGAACCATCTCCGAAATCGTCAAGTAAATTCGGACAAAGTGATGGGTCAGCAAGCGGCGAGCTTTGGCTCGCCGCCTCCGTTTTCGTGGGTCTACAATCATCCCATGGCGACGATGGAGCAGATCGACATCAAGCGGGAGGGGGTCCTCTTCGGGCTTCCCATGCCGTTCAAGTTCCGGCCGCCGGTTGCAATGACCGACGAGGAACTGATCGCGTTCTCGCGGCGCAACAAGCCCTATCAGATCGAGCGCAACACCCAAGGGGAGTTGGAGATTATGTTGCCTGGAGCCGAGGGCAGCCACTGGGAAGCAGTAGTGATTAGCGAACTGCACCTATGGACCCGCGATCACGGCGGTGTCTCCTTCAGCTCCAACGGCGGCTTCACCCTGCCCGACGGCTCGATGCGCAGTCCCGATGCGGCCTGGGTCTCCGACGCCACGTGGAACGCGCTCAGCCGGGCAGACCGGCGCCGTTACGCTCCGATCTGCCCGGAGTTTCTTGTCGAAATCCTTTCGGCGAGCGATTCGCTCCCCCTGCTTGAGGCGAAGATGCAGATGTGGATCGCAAATGGGGCACGTCTGGCGTGGCTCATCGATCCCTACGCGGCCACGGTCCGAATCTACCGTCCAGGCCGCGCGATCGAGCTGCTCGATCGTCCGGATCTGGTCGAGGCTGACGCCGTGGTAACAGGGTTTCAACTGACGACGCGGATGCTCTGGGATCGCTGACGCCTCGCGCTCTGCTCTCACGCAACTCAGATGCTCCTAACTCTGAGGCTCTTAGGGATATAATCGAAGTCGAGCGTGCCCTGACAGCTCTGCTCTTCGCACCACAATTCAGGAACCCGGGCAGCAGGCGCCATAAGCCCTGCGTCGCGGCGTGGTCGACACCATCGGACAACGCTGCTAGTCAACCGAAGTGGTTGGCCAAACCTCAAAGGAAACCCAATGCGCGAAATCATCACACTTCAGTGCCCCACCTGCAAGAACCGGAACTACTCGACTACCAAAAACAAAAAGACCACCACCGGCCGGCTCGAGTTCTCCAAGTTCTGCAACACCTGCCGCAAGCACACCGATCACAAAGAAACCAAGTAGAGGCCAAGCTCTTAGTCTGCAGATCTTGGCTGAACCTACAACCAGGATCCGCTGTAAACTCTACTCCCACCACAGGGGCGTAAGCTCAACGGTTAAACTGTCGGTCTCCAAAACCGAACTTCTCGGTTCGAATCCGAGCGCCCCTGCCAAACAGCACGTCCCCGCACCCGCACAACGTGCGAAAATACTGTAGTACCAGCTTCCCGAGAGAGCACCATGGCTAAAACCATCGTCGTCGCCGATCCGCCCACCACCGGCATCCAGCACATCAAATCGCAGCCGGAACGCTTCCTCGCCTACCTCCAGGACGTCCGCAGCGAAATGCGCAAAGTCATCACACCGTCGCGCGCAGAAGTTCAGGCAACTACAACCGTCGTCATCATCACGGTCTTCATCTTTGCCGCGTACTTCTGGCTTATCGACACCGCCATCGGCAATCTGATCGAGCGTCTGCTCCACAGCCTCATCCAGCACTAAATCCGCCGATCCTCTCCGGCCGGCTTCAGAGCCACTTCTCAAGAGAAAGAGCGCATCAATGCAAGAAAAAGGCACCCTCATGGCGGCAGACGAGCAGATCCCCAACAATCTCGATCCGGACAACCTCAATCCAGCCGCTGCACCTCCGTCCGACGCCGGCCCTGAACTCTCCGGCGAGCAACTCGCCCCGCCCATCAACCAAAACTTCAAGTGGTACATCATCCACGCGTACTCCGGCTTCGAACGCAAAGTCCGCGAGTCGCTCGAAAGCCGCATCCGCGCCTTTGGCCTCGAAAACCGCATCGGCCGCATCATGATCCCCACCGAGCCCGTCACGGAGCTGCGCAACGGCAAAAAATACACCACCGATCGCGTCTTCCTCCCCGGCTACGTCCTGGTCGAGATGGAGCTCGACAACGATCTCTGGCACGTCATCAAAAACACCCCGCGCGTCACCGGCTTCCTCGGCACCGGCGACAACCCCGTCGCACTCTCCGAACAGGAAGTCAGCTCCATCCTCTTCCGCACCGATGCCTCCAAAGACAAGCCATCGCTCACCATCAAGTTCGGCAAGGGCGAACAGGTCCGCATCAACGAGGGCCCGTTCGCCAACTTCACCGGCATCGTCGACGACGTCAACGAAGATCGCCAGACCCTCAAAGTCATGGTCTCCATCTTCGGCCGCTCCACCCCCGTCGAAATCGAATTCTCCAAGGTCGACAAGGTCGAGGAGTAACACCGCACCCTCCACCGGCCCCAAATCTCAACACCATCTCAGCCGCTGGCCCCGCGCCCGCCGCTCCAAGCGCAAAGAGGAAGCAACATGGCACCCAAGAAAATCAACGGATACGTCAAACTCCAGGTCATGGCCGGCAAGGCCACACCAGCCCCTCCCATCGGCCCCGCCCTCGGTCAGGCCCAGGTCAACATCATGGAGTTCTGCAAACAATTCAACGAACGCACCAAAGATCCCGCCATGGCCGGCCTCACCATCCCCGTCGTCATCACCGTCTTCGCCGACCGCACCTTCTCCTTCATCACCAAAACGCCGCCCGCGGCCGTCCTCCTGCTCAAGGCCGCCGGCATCCCCAAAGGCTCCGGCACCCCCAACAAGGAAAAACTCGGCAAAGTCACCGAAAAACAGATCATGGAGATCGCCACCCAGAAGCTCCCCGACCTCAACGCCGCCTCCGTCGAAGCCGCCGCCAAAAGCATCCGCGGAACCGCCCGCTCCATGGGCATCGAAGTCACAGCCTAGAACTTGTTGAGAAGTCACCGCCTAGGAACTTGTTGAGAAGTCACCGCCTAGGAACTTGTTGAGAAGTCACCGCCTAGGAACTTGTTGAGATAGTCCGCCTTGCTTTACGGCACGGCTTCAGCCGTGCCGTAAAACACTCTGTTTGCAGTGCGGCTTTAGCCGCTGAGGTACAGCTTTCGCCTTGCAGTATTGTTTTTTTTTGCTTTTCTTTTGTCATTTCCAAAGGGAATCTGCGGCTTCGTCGTACACAGCAGGTCTCTTCACCACGGCCGCGCTTCCGGTCGAGAGGACGACCGTACATCTGCAGGAAAACTCCTCATAGGTCCAGCAAACCGACACACTTGCTGACTCCTCCAGGAACTTGTTGGAATACTCCGTTTTGCTCAAGGGCACGGCTTCAGCCGTGCCGCAAAACGCTTTGTTTGCAGCGCGCCGCGAGTCTAGACCAGGAGATCTCCTCCGGGAACTTGTTGGAATACTCCGTTTTGCTTAAGGGCACGGCTTAAGCCGTGCCGCAAAACGCTTTGTCTGCAGCGCGGCGCTAGTCTAGAACAGGAGATCTCCTCCAGGAACTTGCTGGAATACTCCGTTTTGCTTAAGGGCACGGCTTCAGCCGTGCCGCAAAACGCTTTGTCTGCAGCGCGGCTTTAGCCGCTGAGGTACGGCTTTCGCCTTACAATTTTGTTGTTCAACAAGCTCCTGGAGCAAATTCCCTGTCGGTGTATAGGGAGCCACAGGGATCGATTCCGTTTTCTCGCAAGAAAAACAGCTCTGCACGAACATTCCCGCTCCACAGCAACAGCGAATCCGCTCTAAATGCCTGAACCAGCAGCCGTAGCCCCCCAAAGATCCCCCCGATCAATCTCCCTCTTCCTCTCAGTCGGCTTCCCAGCCGTCTTCATTCTCCCCTACTTCCTTCCCGTCACACCCTCCATCTCGGTGTCGTACCTGGTCGGCTTCAACAACCAGGCTTGTCTGCTGCTCTTCCTCGCCTTCTTCGGCGCCTTTGCCTGGTGGAGCAACGGCCTCGGCCTCCTCCCCCCGGCCTCACCGCCCCAGGCACACCCTCCGGTCGCCGCCCTTCCGCGAATTCCTCTCTCCCTCGCCCTCCTCGCCTACGCCGCCGCCATGGCAGGCGAGTGGATCTTCGTGCGTCCTCGCTTCGCCACCGAAGAGGCCATCTACTTCCTCGACCGGCTCGAACACCTTGCGCGTGGACAGACCCTCTACCGCGACTTCGAGTTCGCCTACGGCCCGCTTCTGCTCTATCCCCCGCTCCTGCTCTCCAGGCTCCTCCACCTCTCCCCCGCCGACGGCTACTACGCCGCATGGCTCCTCGAGTTCCTTCTCGGCGTCCTCCTGCTCTGGCACATCGTCGCCCGTCTCCCGCTCCCCCCACCCCTCCGAACGCCCATCTTCGCCATCACAGCGCTTACCTGGTGGGCCGGCATCCTCAACTTCGGCCTCAACAGCACGCCGGCTCGCTTCGCCCTTGCCCCGTTCCTCTGCCTCCTCGTCCTCCCTCACCTCTCTGCCCCGACCTCCGCTCTCCGTCGCGCCCTCTACGCCCTAGCCTCGGAGCTCCTTCTTCTCCTCGTCTCCCCCGAGCAGGCCGTCGCCTTCGCCGCCGCCACAATCCTCTACCTCCTCCTCTTCCTTACACCCGGCCGGCGACGATCTCCCGCACTTCTGCTCGTCTTCGTCGCCGGCTCCGCACTTCTTCTGTTCCTTGCCCAACGCGCCGGAACCTTCCGCACCCTGCACATGATGGGAAGCGGCGGCTTCAACTTTCCTCTGCTGCCCGCTCTCCAGCAAATTCCGATCTTCGGCCTCGCCCTCCTCGCCGTCTGCGCATTCGTCAACTCGCTCCGGAATCGGGACCGACGAGGTGGCGCCGCCCCCTACCTGACCCTGCTCAGCCTGTGCCTCCTCCCCGAAGCCTTCGGTCGCAGCGACGTCGGACATCTCCTCGTCAGCAGCACCGGTTTTCTCTTCGCGGCGTGGGTTGTGCTGGCGCCCCAACCTCACCTCATCAGGCGCGCCATAACGGCGTACGTCCTCCTGCTCCTCGTCGTCCCCGCCCCGATCTCGCTCCTCCGCTTCGTCCTGACTCAGCGCCGCAATCTTCCCGTTCCAAATTCACCTGTGGGTGTACAGCGAGGCACGGGTATCAACGCCGTTTTCTCCCGACCCATCCTCGCACCTCTCGGGAGACCGATCCCAAACCTCGATCTCCCAGCCTCACCCCTCATCGACACCGGCTTCTACAACGCCTTCGACAACGTGGCGCAACCGGTCCAGATCCAGCAAAAACTCGACGAACTTCAGAGACAACCGCAGAGCGATCTCCTCCTTCCCGGCCTCTTCACCTGCCGCTTCCAACTCGCCTCCCGATCCTTCCGCTTCGCCCTCATGACGCCCTTCGTCCCGCCCGTTCGCCACAGCACCGATATCTACCTGCCCCTGTGCGAGTACATCCAGACCCACTACCGACCATCGCTCAACCTCTCCTCGCCGCTTCCTGGATACCGCATCTGGTCGCCTATCCCGTCCGAGGCGTCCTCCGCAGCCCGGCAGACCGGCAGCCCAGCCAGGGCCCCATCAGGCGACAAAACTCAACCGAACAAAACTCGCTGACTCGGTAACTCGCGCCCAGATCCCATCGGCGGCCGCCGCCCCGCCTCCCGCGTCAGCAGCGCATCGGTCGATCGTTGCGCCAAACCGTACCTCCGACACACCTCGGTCACCATCGCCGCCATCTCCTCCCGATACGGTCCAGCCGCAAAATCCCTCTCCGCAAACCGCACCGCATACTCCGCCTCCAGGGCAGGGAAGTGCTCACGGACAAAGCTCAGGTACGTAGGTCGTGAGCACGACTTGAGAAACAACGGTTCGGCCGCGAAAAAGCTAGCCTCCGCCTCCGCCGCGCGCCGAGCAACGCTCGACAGCGCCCCTTCATTGTCCGTAAGCCCAGGCAGCAGAGGCGAGCACAACACACCGGTCGAAATTCCCGCCGACCGCATCTGACGAACCGCCCTGAACCGAAGATCCGGCCGCGGCGCCCGCGGCTCCAGCTTGCGCGCCAGCACAGGGTCCGCAGTCGTAATCGTCACATGCACCACCAGCGTGTTCCGTCGCGCAATCTCCCCGAGCAGGTCCAGATCCCGCAAAATCAGCTGCGACTTCGTCACAATCCCAATCCGGTACCCCGACCGCCGCGCAAACACCTCCAGCAAACTCCGCGTCACCCGTGCCCGTCGCTCGATCGGCTGGTACGGATCGGTCGCCGTCCCAATCGCAATCTCCTCCGCCGGATCCACCTTCCGCAGCTCCTGCTCCAACAACCACGCCGCATTCTTCTTCAAATAAATCAGCCGTTCAAACAGATCCGCGCCGCGCCCCGACGGCATCTCCGGACCCTCTCCATCGCCCACAGTCCCGCTCGACGAAGCACCCCCTTGCTCCGTCTGCTCCAGCGACCCTGGCAACAGAAACTCATGCGTATACCGTGCATAGCAGTACTTGCACCCAAACTCGCATCCCCGGTACGGATTGATGCCGTACGCCATCGAAAGCCGCCGCTTCGACACCGTCCGGTTCAGAATGCTGCGCACCTCCATCGCCCGAAACTCCACCATGTGACCCTCGTCCGCGTGCTCCGCACCAGCCGCCAGACGAGCGATCCCAACCGGCGCGCGAGCCGTCCCCAACGCTTCAGAGGAGAGGATCGGAAAGAGAGAAGCGCCGCCACCCACAGATCGCATATTCGCCTTTCCTTCGCCTCTTGTGCTACAGTAACTCCTGGGTAGAGCCCCGGTCAAGCACCATTCCGGTAGAATGCGTCTGTGAACTTCGCCATCGCCGACGCCCCGTTGCCGCTCCGCTTTCGGCCCGCAACGCCCATGTCCGATGACGACCTGCTTCGCTTCTGCGCGGCGAACGACTCGCTTCGGGTGGAGCGCGACGGCAGTGGAGACATCGTGATTATGACACCGGCCGGAAGTGAGACAAGCAGGATGAACATGAGAATCGGTCGTCTCCTGGATGAGTGGGCAGAGACGGACGGACGCGGGGTCACCTTTGATTCCAACGGCGGCTTCAAACTTCCCGATGGTTCGGTCCGAGCCGCCGACGCAGCTTGGCTGCGTCTGGCCTGCTGGGAAGCGCTCTCCCCCGCCGAGCAGTCGCACTACGCACCGGTGTGCCCTGACTTCGTTATCGAACTTCGCTCACCCAGCGACTCGCTTTCGCGTATCGAGGAAAAACTCACGCAATGGATCAGCAACGGCGTCCAGCTCGCCTGGCTGATCGACCCCGAGCAGAAATCTGTCACCGTCTACCGACCAGGCCAACCCACCGAACGGCACATCGATCCCGACTCCATGCACGGCACCGGCCCGGTCGCCGGCTTCGAACTCCCGTTCCATCGCATCTGGAGCTAGCCTCATCCCGCGCCAAGGCAGACTTGACGCAACCGTCTGCTTAGCTGCATACTCATAAGACTGCCTCAACGCCCGTTGAGCTCCGTCCCATACACCACGCCCGAAGCTCCGCTTCCCAGGGGTGGAAGACCAAGGAAGCCATGTCCCAGAAGATCTCCAAAAATCTCCAAAAGGCGCGCTCGCTCGTCGAGCCACGCCCCTACGGCCTCACCGAGGCCGTCCCTCTCCTCCAGAAAGCCAAATACGCGAAGTTCGACGAGACCGTCGACCTCACCCTCCGCCTCGGAGTCGACCCCAAGCACGCCGACCAGATGGTTCGCGGCACCGTCGTCCTCCCTCACGGCCTCGGCAAATCCAAGACCGTCGCCGTCATCGCCTCAGGCGACAAGGTCCGCGAAGCCGAAGCCGCCGGCGCCGACTTCTTCGGCGGCGAAGAGATGGTCGAACGCATCCAGAAAGAGGGTTGGACCGGCTTCGACGCCCTCATCGCCACACCGGACATGATGCGCTCCGTCGGTCGCCTCGGAAAGGTGCTCGGTCCGCGGGGCCTCATGCCCAACCCCAAGACCGGCACCGTCACCGCCGACGTCGCCAGCGCCATTCGCGAGATCAAGGCCGGCAAAGTCGAGTTCCGCACCGATAAAACGGCACTCGTACACGTCCCCGTCGGCAAACTCTCCTTCGATCCGCAAAAGCTCGTCGACAACGCCATGACCATCATCTCGTCGGTCGTCAAAGCCAAGCCGTCCGCCGCCAAAGGCAAATACATCAAGGCCATCACGCTCTCCTCCACCATGGGCCCCGGCATCGACCTCGACTTCGCCGCCGCGGAACTCGCCGGCAAAGCCCAGGCCTAGCGACGCCCTCTCTCTGCCGGCATCGTCCCCTTGCCGCAGACCATATCCGAACCGCGAGACACGATACCGTCTCGACAACGCTTGGGTGACCATCGACCCCCAGCAGCGAAAAAGGCTAAGACCCAATGGCACTCTCCCGTACAAAAAAGTCCGAAAACGTCCAGAAGCTCGCCGGTGAACTCCGGAGCTCGACCTCCGCCATCATCGGCACCTTTGCCGGTCTCACGGCGTCCAAAGACGTCGATCTCCGCAAGACCGTTCGCGGCGCCGGCGGCTCCTACCACGTCGTTAAAAACAAGCTCGCCGCCAAAGCCGGCGAAGGCACGAAGATCGAGGCCGCGCTTCAGGGCCTCAAGGGCGTCTCCTCGGTCGCCTACACCTCGGGCGACCCGGTTGCGCTCGCCAAGGCGCTCTCCACCTGGGTCAAGGATAACGCGGAGTTCACCTTCAAGCTCGGCATCATCGACGGCAAGGTCATCTCCGTCGAAGAGATTGGCGCGCTCGCCACCATGCCCGGCAAGGAAGAGCTCTTCTCGAAGCTGCTCTTTCTGATCAACTCCCCCGCCCAGCGCCTCGCCACCGTGATCAACGCCACCGGCCGCAACCTCGCGGTCGTCATCAACCAGGCCGTCGAACAAGAGAAATTCACACCCGCTCCGGCAGCCGAAGCGGCCTCCTCCAGCCCTGCCCCCGCTTCCGAAGCAGCATCCTCCACCCCCGCCGCAGCCGAGCCCTCCACCCCGGCCATCGCGGACGGTCAACTCATCGCCGAAGCGCACGCCGTCGAAGCTCCCGCCCCGGTCCTCGAAGGGGCCACCGCCGAAGCGCTCCCGGAGGCGCTCCCCGAAGTCGCCCCGTCGCCCGCGCCCGAAGCGCAGATCGCCGAGCACCCCGCCTCCGAAGCCGATCCGGTCGCCGCCACACCGCTCCCCTCCGAGCCCGACCCGGCACAGCCCGAAAACGGCACCGCCTCTCAGGCCGGAGAAGCCGCCACCACCGACCCGGTCGAGGGCTAACCTCACCGGCTCCCCCCAAAAGTTCGCCTCCGATCTCCTCCCGGGTGCGCCAGTCTGGGCGCAACGGAAACCCGGACAAAGATCAGAGGCATCCCGTGAGGCGCTTCCACCCTGGCCTCACCCGTCCAAGACGTCGCACCGCAAAATTCTAGGCAGCACCTAAATCTACGGAGATATCATCATGGCAGACATCCAGCAGTTGGAAGATCAGATCGTAAGCCTCAGCCTCCTCGAGGCCTCGGCCCTGGTCAAGAAACTTGAAGAGCGCCTCGGCGTCTCGGCCGCCGCAGCCGTCGCGGCAGCAGCTCCCGCAGGCGGCGGCGCCGCAGCCGCCGCCCCCGTCGAAGAGAAGACCGAGTTCACGGTCATCCTCAAAGACGCCGGCGCCAATAAAATCAACACCATCAAAGCCGTTCGCGAAGTCACCGCCCTCGGCCTCAAGGAAGCCAAAGACCTCGTCGACGGCGCACCCAAGCCGCTCAAGGAGAACATCTCCAAGGACGACGCGGCCGCCATCGCCAAGAAGTTCGATGGCGTCGCCACCGTCGAAATCAAGTAAGCTCCGCCGACTTGCAAACTCGGGTGAGATGGTCTACTCTTGAATATCTAAGGATGCCATCCGCCCGGGCTTGCACCGGATCGGCTGGCACCGACAACATCGGCATCGCAAACATTATCGGCATCGCAAACATTATCAAAGTCAGCTTTATCCCGGCTCATCCTGCTCCATTCTGCAGGCTACGGAGCCGGTCATCCTGTGTTCGGGCGGCGGATACGCAGGGTGTCATCTGGAACCAGACAGCGGCAGCAACTTTGGGGCATGGCGAGCTCCCATAGGGCGGCAGGCATCACGATCCACACCATCGATTCAGTGCACGAGTTCGACCTTGCGCTCATGGGGCACGCTGCCCTTTTGAGCGCGTTGCCGTCTTAACTCCCATAGGCCGGCATCGTCCGCAGATCCTTGCGAGCGACCTGAGATAGCCCAGCAGAATGCTTCGCGGGCGCCCCAGACCCAGGCAGTCCAACATCTCGTCTTTCACCGGCGTCTCGGTCGCGGCCCATGCCGTCGACCCCAACTCTGCGCATGGCAGCCCTGCAATCCACGCCAGGGAACACCGCTAAGCGCATCTGCTGTACGCAACCAAGGAGGGCTCCTACTCAGCCCTCACTCCTTAGTCTCCCCGTCACGGACATTCAGATGCCGATCCGGGAGGTCGGGAGGTCTCACAGAGTAAGTCTCAGGAGAGAGCATGTCCACAGAAATGCGCGCGATCCGCAGTCGTCTCGACTTTTCCAAGATCCCCACATCCATTCAGATCCCCAACCTCATCGAGGTGCAGCGCCGATCCTACGAGCGCTTCCTTCAGATGGATAAGCTCCCCCAGGAGCGCGAAGACAACGGTCTCCAGTCCGTCTTTACCTCCGTCTTTCCCATCACCGACTTCCGCAACGTCTCCGAACTCGAATTCGTCGACTTCTCGATCGGCAACTGGGAGTGCAAGTGCGGCTACCTCAAAGGTCTCAATCACCTCCGTACCGCCTGCACCCATTGTGGACACATGGTCATCACCGATCCATTCCACCCCGGTGACGTCCTCTGCAACTTCTGCGGTACCTACAACAAGAACACCCCCGACTTTTGCACCAAGTGCGGCGACCCCGTCGGCCTTCAGCTCAAGTACGACCAGGCCGAGTGTGAAGAGCGCGGCATGACCTACTCCGCCCCCCTCAAGGTCACCATCCGCCTCAAAATCTACGACAAGGACCCCGAAACCGGCGTCAAAAGCCTCCGCGACATGAAGGAGCAGGAAGTCTTCTTCGGCGACATCCCCCTCATGTCGCAGAACGGCACCTTTATCGTCAACGGCACCGAGCGCGTCATCGTCTCGCAGCTCCACCGCTCCCCCGGCGTCTTCTTCGAGACCGCCAACAACCGCACCTACTTCCTCGGCAAGATCATCCCCTACCGCGGATCGTGGGTCGAGTTCGAGTACGACCAGAAGAACACCCTCTACGTCCGCATCGATCGCAAACGCAAGTTCCTCGGCACCATCTTCCTCCGCGCCCTCGGTCTGCGCACCGACGAGGAGATCCTCAAGACCTTCTACACCGTCGACACCATCCATGTGCGCGACGGCAAACTCGCCTGGGCCGTCAGCGCCGAAAACACCCCCACCAACCTCCTCGGCACGCGTCCCTCCACCGCCGTCAAGGGCGCCAACGGCGAAGACATCGCCGTCGCTACCCGCAAGATCTCGCCCAATACCCTGCGCGGCCTGCGCTCCGGCAAGATCGAGTCCGTGGAAGTCGAAACCTCGGAGTTCGACGGCGCCATGACCGCCTCCGACGTCGTCGATCTCACCACCGGCGAGCTGCTCTACGAGGCCAACCAGGAGATCTCCGCCGACAAGCTCCACAAAATTCTCCAGACCGGCGTCGCCTCCTTCGAGGTCTTCTTCCCCGAGCGCGACGACGTCGGCAACATCATCACCAACACCCTTCGCCGCGACTCCGTGCGCAAGCCCGAAGAAGCCCTCATCGAGATCTACCGCAAGCTCCGGCCCGGCGACCCACCCACGCTCGACACAGCCACCGCCCTCTTCGAAGGCATGTTCTTCGATCCGCGCAAGTACGACTTCTCCCGCGTCGGCCGCCTCAAATTCAACATCAAGCTCTACGAGGATCAGGACGCCTCGCACCTCGAACGCCGCACCCTCACCCCCGAAGACTTCTACGGCACCATCCGCTACCTGCTCAAGCTCCGCAAAAGCATCGGCGCCGTCGACGATATCGATCACCTCGGCAACCGTCGCGTTCGCGCCGTCGGCGAACTCATGGAAAATCAGTTCCGCATCGGCCTGGTTCGCATGGAGCGCGCGATCAAGGAAAAGATGTCGGTCTACCAGGAGATGTCGACGGCCATGCCGCACGACCTCATCAACGCCAAGCCCGTCATGGCCGCCATCCGCGAGTTCTTCGGCTCCTCCCAGCTCTCGCAGTTCATGGATCAGACCAACCCGCTCTCCGAGATCACCCACAAGCGCCGCCTCTCCGCGCTTGGGCCCGGTGGCCTCTCCCGCGAGCGCGCCGGCTTTGAAGTCCGCGACGTCCACCCCACCCACTACGGCCGCATCTGCCCGATCGAGACCCCGGAAGGCCCCAACATCGGCCTGATCTCGTCGCTCTCCTGCTTCGCCCGCATCAACGAATACGGCTTCATCGAATCGCCCTACCGCCGCGTCAAAGACGGTCGCGTCCTCGACTATGTCGCCGTCTCCAACGCCGGCGAGTCCGGCCTCCGGCAGGGCGACTACCTCGAAATCGAAGATTCGCGCTCCAAAAACGCCGACCTCAAGGCCGCCGGCAAGCGCTCCATGGAGCTCGAACCCTTCTCCTTCTATCTCTCCGCGTGGGAAGAAGATCGGCACACCATCGCGCAGGCCAACATCGAACTCGACGAGCAGCTCAACATCGTCGAAGATCTCGTCAACGCACGTCGCATGGGCAACTTCGTCCTCGTCAACAAGGCCGAAGTCGATTACGTCGACGTCAGCCCCAAACAGCTCGTCTCCGTCGCCGCCTCGCTCGTCCCGTTCCTCGAGCACGACGACGCCAACCGCGCTCTCATGGGCGCCAACATGCAACGCCAGTCCGTCCCGCTGCTCGTCGCCGAAGCCCCCTACGTCGGCACCGGCATGGAAGGCGTCACCGCCCGCGACTCCGGCGCCGTCATCCTCTCCAAACGCAACGGCATCGTCGATTCGGTCGACTCCGAGCGCATCATCGTCCGCGTCGAAGGCGAGCATCACCCCACGCAGCTCTCGCGTGAGGTCGGCTCCGACATCTACCAGCTCACCAAATTCAAGCGCTCCAACCAGAACACCTGCATCAACCAGAAGCCGATCGTCCGCAAAGGCGACCGCGTCCTCAAAGGCCAGGTCATCGCCGACGGTCCATGCACCGAGCAGGGCGAACTCGGCCTCGGCCGCAACGTCCTGGTCGCGTTCATGCCGTGGCGCGGATACAACTTCGAGGACGCCATCCTGATCTCCGAAAAGCTCGTCCGCGACGACTACTACACCTCCATCCACATCGAGGAGTTCGAGATCGAAGCCCGCGACACCAAGCTCGGGCCGGAAGAGATCACGCGCGATATCCCCAACGTCTCCGAGCACGCCCTGCGCGATCTCGATGAGTCGGGGATCATCCGCATCGGCGCCAAAATCGGTCACAACGACATCCTCGTCGGCAAGGTCACCCCCAAGGGCGAAACCCAGCTCACCCCCGAAGAGAAGCTCCTCCGCGCCATCTTCGGCGAAAAGGCCGGCGACGTTCGCGACGCCTCGCTCACCTGCCCCCCGGGCATCGAAGGCACCGTCGTCGACGTCCGCATCTTCTCCCGCAAGGGTCAGGAAAAAGACGAACGCGCCAAGCAGATCGAGCAGGAGCAGGTCGAAAAACTCGAACGCAATCTCGCCGACGAGATCCGCATCCTCACCGACGAGCGTCTCAAACGCCTCGAAAACATCCTCGGCGCCAAGGAAGTCCTCACCGACCTCCACGACGAACGCACCAACAAAAAGCTCCTCAACAAGGGCGACGTCCTCGACCGCGACGCCATCGAACTCATCTCCACGCGCAACCTCAAACGCATCCGCTACGCCGACAAGGACCCCCGCGTCAACGAGCAGATCGACGAGATCGAGGAGATGACCTCGCGCCAGATCGACGTTCTCCGCAAAATCACCAACGAAAAAATCGGCAAAATGTCCAAGGGCGACGAGCTCTCCCCCGGCGTCATCAAGATGGTCAAGGTCTACGTCGCCATGAAGCGCAAGCTCTCGGTCGGCGATAAAATGGCCGGCCGCCACGGCAACAAGGGCGTCATCGCCCGCATCCTGCCCGAGGAGGACATGCCCTACCTCCCCGACGGAACACCGGTCGAAATCGTCCTCAACCCGCTCGGCGTCCCCTCCCGTATGAACGTCGGTCAGATCCTCGAAACCCACCTCGGCTGGGCAGCGCACGAACTCGGTCGTCAGGTCGCCGAGATCGCCGCCACCCACGACAACGCCGCCGACGTTCGCGAACTCTTCCGCGCACGCTTCCAGGGCACCGCCGCCCTCAACCAGCTGCTCGACCTCGACGACGAACAGACCATGCGCGTCGCCGCCGGCATGAAGCGCGGCATCTGGTTCGGCACCGCGGTCTTCGACGGAGCGCGCGAAACCGAGATCAAAGCTCTCCTCAAAGCCGCCGGCCTCCCCTCCTCCGGCAAGACGCAGCTCTTCGATGGCATGCTCGGCGATCCCTTCGAGCAGCCCGCCACCGTCGGCTACATCTACATGCTCAAACTCTCGCACCTGGTCGACGACAAAATCCACGCTCGCTCGATCGGACCGTACTCCCTCATCACCCAGCAGCCGCTCGGTGGCAAGGCACAGTTCGGCGGCCAGCGCTTCGGCGAGATGGAGGTCTGGGCGCTCGAAGCCTACGGCGCCGCATACATCCTCCAGGAGCTCCTCACCGCCAAATCCGACGACGTCTTCGGCCGCACCAAGATCTACGAAGCCATCGTCAAGGGCGAGGCCGCCATCGAACCCGGCGTCCCCGAAAGCTTCAACGTCCTCATCCGCGAACTGCAGTCGCTCTGCCTCGACGTCGAACTGATCAAACAGGCCGACCAGAACAAGCCTCTGCCCGCCATCGCGGCAGCCGACTAACCGCGAGCTTCTAGCCTTTAGCTGCTAGCTCCTAGCCAAACTACTGGCCGGAGCTAGCAGCGGAGGCGAAGCAAACTAGAAGCTAAGAGCTCCGTACCACCTGACAACTGACAACCGACAACCGAAGACAAGCACCTGGCACCAGAACCAACGGCATCGCGATGCGCCGCAAGTCACCGCGAGACAAGCACCAGCAACCAGCTAGAAGCTAATAGCTAAGAGCTAAAAGCTACCAAGCACCCGGAGACACAGACCCTATGTTCCGCTCCAGCCCCTTTGAACTCACTGGCCCCATCGCCGACTTCGACGCCATCAAGATCCAGCTCGCCAGCCCCGAAAAGATCCGCTCCTGGTCCCACGGCGAGGTCACCAAGCCCGAAACCATCAACTACCGCACCTTCAAGCCCGAACGCGACGGGCTGTTCTGCGCCCGCATCTTCGGCCCCATCACCGACTGGGAGTGCCTCTGCGGCAAGTACAAACGCATGAAGCACCGCGGCGTCATCTGCGATAAATGCGGCGTCGAAGTCACCCTCTCGAAGGTCCGCCGCGAGCGCCTCGGCCACATCGAGCTCGCCAGCCCCTGCTCCCACGTCTGGTTCTTCAAGGGCCTCCCGTCCCGCATCGGCCACCTCCTCGACATCTCCCTCCGTGAGCTCGAAGCCGTTCTCTACTTCGAGTCCTACGTCGTGGTAGATCCAGGCGACGCCCCCGTCAAAGAACGCGAAGTCATCAAGGACGAGAACCGCTTCCGCGAACTCGACGCCCAGTACCGCCCCTCCGGCTTCAAGGCCATGATGGGTGCCGAAGCCATCAAGGAACTGCTCAAGCGCGTCGAAATCAACGAGCTCTCGATCGAACTGCGCGAACGCATGAAGACCGAAACCTCGCTCCAAAAGAAACTCAAATACTCCAAGCGCCTCAAGATCGTCGAAGCCTTCCGCAAGTCCGACAACCTCCCGCAATGGATGATCCTCGACGTCATCCCGGTCATCCCGCCCGAGCTCCGTCCGCTGGTTCCGCTCGACGGCGGCCGCTTCGCCACGTCCGATCTCAACGACCTCTACCGTCGCGTCATCAACCGCAACAACCGCCTCAAAAAGCTCATGGACCTCCATGCGCCCGAGGTCATCGTCCGCAACGAAAAACGCATGCTCCAGGAGGCCGTCGACGCCCTGTTCGACAACGGCCGCCGCGGCCGCGTCCTCCGTGGCGCCAACAACCGTCCGCTGAAGTCGCTCTCCGACACCCTCAAAGGCAAGCAGGGCCGCTTCCGCCAGAACCTCCTCGGCAAGCGCGTCGACTACTCCGGTCGCTCCGTCATCGTCGTCGGCCCGGAACTCAAACTGCACCAGTGCGGCCTCCCCAAAAAGATGGCGCTCGAACTCTTCAAGCCCTTCATCTACCACCGCCTCGAGCAGACCGGCCACTGCACCACCATCAAACAGGCCAAGGAACTCGTGGAAATGCAGGAACCCATCGTCTGGGACATCCTCGAGGAAGTCATCAAGGATCACCCCGTCCTGCTCAACCGCGCGCCCACCCTCCATCGCCTAGGCATCCAGGCCTTTGAGCCCGTGCTCGTCGAAGGCAAAGCCATCAAAATCCACCCGCTCGTCTGCACCGCCTTCAACGCGGACTTCGACGGCGATCAGATGGCCGTGCACATCCCCCTCTCCCCCGAAGCGCAGATCGAGGCCTCCGTCCTCATGCTCGCCTCGCACAACATCCTCTCGCCCGCGTCCGGCCAGCCCATCACGGTCCCGACCCAGGATCTCGTCCTCGGCATCTACTACCTCACCAAAGCCAAGGTCAACGCCATCGGCGAAGGCCGCGTCTTCGCCAACATCGAAGAGGTCTTCATGGCCCTCGAGGCCAAGCAGGTCGAGACCCTCACCCCCATCCGCCTGCGCTACACCGGCATGGTCCTCGACATGACCACCGCCTACGACGATCAGGACCTCACCCACACCGAACCCGTCGAGTTCAACAAACAGTTCATCTCCACCACCGTCGGCCGCGCCATCCTCAACGACGCCCTCCCCGAAGGCATGCCGTACGTCAACGGCCTGCTCAAAAAGAAGGGCATGGGGCAGCTCATCAACTACTGCTACCTCAACCTCGGCCTCGAAGTCACCGTCAAAACCCTCGACCGCATCAAGGACCTCGGCTTCACCTATGCCACCCGCTCCGGTCTCTCGGTCGGTCTCGACGACATGGTCATCCCCGAGTCCAAGTACACCGTCGTCGGCGAAGCTGAAAAACAGGTCATCGCCGTCCAGCAGCAGTACCTCGACGGCGCCATCACCAACGGCGAACGCAACAACAAGGTCATCCAGATGTGGTCCGGCGTCACCGAGCGCGTCGCCGACGAGATGTTCAACAACATGAAGCGCGCGGACAAGGAAGGAGCCATGAACCCGATCTACATCATGGCCGACTCCGGCGCCCGCGGCTCCAAACAGCAGATTCGCCAGCTCTCCGGCATGCGCGGCCTCATGGCCAAACCCTCCGGCGAAATCATCGAGTCGCCCATCAAAGCCAACTTCCGCGAAGGCCTCACCGTCCTCGAGTACTTCATCTCCACCCACGGCGCCCGCAAGGGTCTCGCCGATACCGCCCTCAAAACCGCCGACTCCGGATACCTCACCCGCCGTCTCGTCGACGTCGCCCAGGATGTCATCATCTCCGAGGTCGACTGCGGCACCGTCGAAGGCATCTACGTCATGCCCATCATCGAAGCCGGCGAAACCATCGAGCCGCTCCGCGACCGCATCATCGGCCGCGTCTCGCTCGAAAAACTCAAAGACTTCGAAGCCAAAACCATCGTCGAGATCAACCAGGAAATCGACGAAGATCGCGCCTCCGCCATCCAGGCCGCCGGCATCGAACGCGTCAAAATTCGCTCCGTCCTCACCTGCGAATCCAAGCGCGGCTGCTGCATCCTCTGCTACGGCCGCAACCTCGGCTCCGGCAAAATGGTCGAGATGGGCGAAGCTGTCGGCGTCATCGCCGCCCAGTCCATCGGCGAGCCCGGCACCCAGCTCACCATGCGCACCTTCCACGTCGGCGGCACCGCCTCCCGCGTGCAGGACGCCTCGCACCTCGAAGCCAAAAACGCCGGCACCGTCCGCTTCATCAACCTCGTCACCGTCCGCTCGAAAGAAGGCGGCCTCGTCGCCTTCAACCGCAACGGATCCATCGCTATCATCGACGAAAAAGGCCGCGAAAAGGAGCGCTACGCCATCGTCTACGGCGCAAAACTCCGCATCGAAGACGGCGCTCAAGTCAAACTCGGCGACACCCTCGGCGAGTGGGATCCCTACACCTTCTCCATCCTCACCGAGGTCGCCGGAACCGTCCAGTTCAAGGACCTCCAGGAAGGCGTCACCCTCAACGAAGAAGTGGACGAGGTCACCGGCCTCTCCCGCCTCGTCGTCGCGGATGCGCCCGACGAAAAACGCCAGCCTGCCATCCTGATCAAGTCCGCCCAAGGCAACAAGCGCTACCTCATGCCCTCCCGCGCCCACCTCATGATCGCCGACGGCGACGAACTCCACCCCGGCGACATCCTTGCCAAGATCCCGCGCGAAACCACGCGCACCAAGGACATCACCGGCGGTCTCCCCCGCGTCGTCGAACTCTTCGAGGCCCGCAAGCCCCGAGACCCGGCGATCATCTCCAAAATCGACGGCGTCGTCCGCTTCGGCGACGTCACCAAAGGGCAGCGCAAGGTCTACGTCACCGCCGACAACGGACAGGAAGAAGAGTATTCCGTCCCGCGCGGCGTCTACGTCAACGTCCAGGAAGGCGAGCGCCTGCGCGCCGGCGATGCTCTCATCGACGGCCCACGCAACCCGCACGACATCCTCGAGGTCCTCGGCGAACGCGCCCTCCAGCAGTACCTCGTCAACGAAATCCAGGAGGTCTACCGCCTCCAGGGTGTCGCCATCTCCGACAAACACATCGAAACCATCGTCCGGCAGATGCTCCGTTGGGTCAAAGTCGAAGAGGTCGGCGACACCGGCTTCCTCGTCGATCAGCAGACCGACCGCTTCCGCTTCAACGCCGAAAACCAGAAGACCCTGATGAACGGTGGCCGCCCCGCCATCGGCCGCTCGCTCCTCCTCGGCATCACCAAAGCCTCGCTCTCGACCGACAGCTTCATCTCGGCCGCCTCCTTCCAGGAGACTACGCGCGTGCTCACCGAAGCCTCCATCAACGGCTCGATCGACACGCTGCGCGGCCTCAAGGAAAACGTCATCGTCGGCCGCCTCATCCCCGCCGGCACCGGCATGGAGTACTACCGCAACGTAGCCCTCTCCCCCGAGCTCGAGGAAGCCGCGGCCGCCGTCCAACAAGAGGTCCAGGAAGCCCACGACGCCGAAGAGCGCGAACTAGAACAAATGCGCATGGAAGGCGAACAAGAAGAACTAGCCGCCAGCGAATAACCCGGTGCCCCATTTCATGACAGCCTCACCGTCATGAGTGGACCATCACGCAGAGCGCGAACCAAGCGCCACTCCAACAATCAACGGGCGGACTCGGGAGAGTCCGCCCGTTGGCTTTGCATTGACTACCCGATATCTACCCGGTAGCCTTGAGCCGTGAACGTCAGCCTCAAGTACGCGGAAGAGCACCTCACCGAACTCCTCTCCGCCGCCGATCGCGGAGAAGAGGTCAGAATCACACGTCCCGAAAAGCCGACGGTGAAGCTCACGCTCATCCCTACAACGGCGCCGCCTCCAACCCGCAAAGGGAGACGCATCCTCGGTGCGGGCCGTGGAGAACTTCGCGTGCCCACGATCGACGAATGGCAGCAAATGGATAGGGAGATCGAAGCTCTGATGTGTGACGCTCCGCTCACATCGGACGGGAACATTTGAAGCTTCTGCTCGACTCCAACGTCCTGCTCTGGTCCCTTTACGATCCCGATCGGCTCACCGCAAAGGTCATTGACCTGATAGCGGATGATCGCAATAGTCCCGGCGCCACCACGACGTTGCGCTCTCCCCAAAGCTCGAAGAAGCGGCAGCCGAGGTCCAGCAGAAGTTCACGGCAGTCATCATGCCGAAAGGCGCGAACTCGAACAGATGCGCATGAGATGCGCATGAGATGAGCATGAGAGGCGAACAAGAAGAATTCGCTGCCAGCAAGTAGGTACTACGCGGTAGTAAGATAATGCTTCGCTCAAACACAACAAGGGCAGAGCTTCGGCTCTGCCGTTTGATCGAGTGACAACACTGCTACGTGAAGCATCTCTGCAACGAAAGACCACTCCTTTACACGATAAAATACGTGTATGGTTATCGCAGATTGATGCAGTAATTGGAGCCAAGCATATGACTATGACTCAGGATCAGATCGACGCTATCTTCGAGCAACTTGAATTGAAGAGCGAAGATGACCGGCAAAGAAAAGCTTTCACGGCGCTTAGCTCGCTCGAGGATCGTGACGTTGAAAGCGTGGTAAAGACATACGCAACGTACAATCGCAGTGAACAGTAAATGCCAAATCTGAATGACATCGTTGCGGAAGCCAACACCGTTGGATCAGGGCATGATGTAGTACGGCGCAAGTACCTTGCAAAACTTAGCTGCCAGACCGGTCGAAACACGATCTTGTACTATTCAGGCTGGTTACAGAAGCCAAATATTCCTTTTCTTCAGCCGCATCTGGGCGTCAACGATAACGATAAAAACGGCTTCATGGCCACCATCCATCAACTGGACCGATCTAAGGGATTGGATCTCGTCCTACACACTCCTGGAGGAGACATTGCGGCGACTGAGTCCTTAGTCGACTATCTCCGCCAAATGTTCGGGAAAGATATACGAGCTATAGTGCCACAGCTGGCGATGTCGGCTGGAACGATGATTGCTTTGGCTTCTAAAGAAATCCTTATGGGAAAGCACTCGAATCTCGGTCCAATAGATCCGCAGATCGGTATGTTTCCAGCACAGGGCGTACTGGAGGAGTTCCGCCGTGCTTCAGAAGAGATTTCCGCGGCCTCCAGTCAACAAGAGCTTCAAGCGAAGATCGCTGTCTGGCAGCCGATCATCGCAAAATATGCGCCTACGTTGATCGGGCAGTGCCAAAACGCAATCAAATGGTCGGCAGATATGACTTCCGACTGGCTCAATAACGGCATGCTTGACGGCGAACCCGACGCGACAAGCAAGTCTGGTGTAATCATTGCCGAGCTAAGCAGCCATAGTAATAATAAGACTCACTCACGCCATATCCATCGGGACAAGCTTAAACAATTAGGCTTGAAAATTATTGAAATTGAGTCCAATCAAGATCTCCAGGACACAATTCTCTCTCTCCACCATGCCTGCATCGCAAGCCTTACACATACACCAGCAATTAAAATAATAGAAAATCAGAATGGTATTGGGTTCATACTTAGTGCGCAAATTCAGTCACAAGGGTCCACCCTCGCTGCTATGGTACCTGGGACAGCCGCTCCCGACTTGAGTTGAAGCCTTTCGTAACTCATCCGCCGCCGAAAACGGGGAAGAGGTCGTCGTCGCGCGCAACGGGAAACCCGCCGTGAAACTCGTCCTGGCCGAGCAGAAGACGCGCTCGCGCAAGGGTGCCTTCGGCGCCGGCAAAGGACAGATGCGGATGTCCGTCGACTGGGACTCGCCGGAAACAAATGAGGAGATCTCCCGACTCTCCACCGATCGCCCGATCTAACCTGTCAAGCCCAAATTCCTCGCATCTCCCGCTATGCCCTTATTTCCAAACGACTTACGAGCGAGCCGCAAGTGGCGCATCCACCCTGCACAACGCCTAAGATAGAACTAAGCCGTATCAGGACCAAATTCTCACCCGATCCGAGACGGCCATGCCGACATCATCACCTAAGTTCCACCCTCACAAGCCCGAAAATGCCCTAGAGCAAATTGCCTGTCGGTGTACAGGGAACCACAGGGATCGACGCCGTTTTCTCCCAAGGAAAACGGCTCTGCACGAACATTCCCGCTCCATAGCAACAGGTAATTTGCTCTAAGTTGTTGATTCTGGCTATTTTGGACGCAAAGGTCTTACTTTGCAATCACTTACAGACACCACCCTGCGGTAAGCTGAACATACTGAAGGAGATACGCCAAGGCAACCCCCCCAGGGGGGGTGGGGGGCCCCCACCGCCGGCGTCGGCTCAGACCTTCAAAAGATGTCAGCCTCCACTAACTGAGCCAGACAGGAGCGCAAAACTTCAGCACCCAACCGAAGTTTTCCGGTCCGCAGTAACATTCCTACCCATTACCCCTCCGCTCCGGCACCGGGTCGGCGCTACGCACCCACGCGGTCAGAATCAAATCGCGCAGCTCTTCAGCTCCAGCCGCCAGACGCTCCTCCGTAAACTGCTTTCCCTCCGCGGTTCCCTCGCCGGCAAAGCCGCCCCGCTTCTCGATCTGGTAGGTCCGTTCGACCAGCGCATTCGACTGCCGCAGGTACCGCAGGAACTCCGTCCAGACGTCGCCCACCACGCGCGGCGGAGCCGCGGCCACCATCGGCTCGACCTCGCGCCGCGTCACATGCGCGGCAACATACGTGCTCTCCCAATCCGCGTGAATCCGGTGCTCCGTCGTGTATCCGTTCGGGTTCGGCCCCGTCCAGCCGTTGAACTGGATCGTCGTGTGCAGAGGCATCGATCCGTCGCCGACATAGTGCCCCAGCCAACCGGCGTAAAACAGCGCCGTCCTCTCGACCGGACGCGTGTCCCCGTGCGCCGCCGCGACGGCCCGGTACTCGCGCAAGGCCTCCTTCAACCGCTCCCAAACCTCGTCCGCCTCGTACGGCAGCAGACCCACCTTTTCGGGCGTCAGCGTCAGTTCCGGATGCACCTTCTGCGCCGCCGCCAGAGCGCGGATGTAGTCGAACCGCCGTCGCGGAAGCGCCCCCGAGACATCGGCCAGCTCCGCCCACTCGAGATCCATGTAGTGCTCCGGCGAAGACGCCGCCGCCAGCTCCGGCTCAGCCGGGCTCTTCCATCGGTCCGGCTCCGGCCCCAGGAACTCCATCTCCTCAACCGCCGAGCCACTGCGCAGGAACGACGGAACCTCCGCAGGCAGGTTCGCCGCAGCCATCCGGTTGATCATGCGATGCCCCTCGCCACCCCACGCCCAACCCTCAGGCGACGCCACCAGCACAAGAAGCACAGCCGCCGCGCAACGCTTACCCAACCCGGACCATCTCGCCATCATCCCCGCAGTATAACCAGCAGGAGTTACGCCTCGACTCAACAGGTCGCAGCAGCCTGGACCACCACCTCCGCGTACCTAGACCAGCACCTCCGCCCCCACCAGACGTTCACTCCCGAACACCTCGCGGTAGCGCTCCACCTCGGTCCACGGACCGGTCGCCTTGTGCGCGTTATCGCTCAGCTTCACCGTCGGTATGCCTTCAACGCTCGTCAGCTTGCACACCAGGCTCAGCGGATCGAACGTGTCCTCGCCGCGCGGATGACAATCGCGGAAGTCGTTGGTCAACAGCGTCCCCCAACCGGCGCTGAAGCGGATCCGACCGGCGAAGTACCGGTGCAGCCCCAGAATGTCGCCGACATCGAGACCGTCGGACGCGATCAGCCGCTTTCCCCGCGGATCGTGGCCCCGCTCCTCCAGCCACGCTATATATTCATCGCCGGCCACCATCGGATCCTTGCTGTCGACCCGCTGTCCGGTCCAGTCCGCGACCCACTCCGGCGCGCGCTCGAGAAACTGCGTCGTCCCAAACGTATCCGGAAGCATAATCAGCAGAGCGCCCCCGTAGCTCCGCTGCCACAGCTTCAGGACGTTGTACTGCGACTCCCGCAGATCCTCGTCCGTTCCGCGCGAGGCCAGCGCCGCCATCGCCATCGGCAGCTCATGGGCATTGGTGCCGATCGCCTCCAGGTTGTGCTTGTACGCCAGCGCCGTGTTGGAGGTGCCCGTAAACTCCTCGCCAAGCGTCGCCCGGAGCGCGCCCACCGCATACTCCTGCCACAGAAAACTATGCCGCCGCCGCGTCCCAAAGTCCGACAGCCGCAGGCCCTCCACACCGCGCAGACGCTCGATCTTGTCCCACAGCCGCGTCTTCGCTCGGGCGTACAGGATGTCCAGCTCAAGCTCCGTCAGCTCGGCCAGCGCCGCCCGCGTCTTCAGTTCGCTCACGATCGCCAGAGCATAGATCTCCCACATCGTCACCTCGGTCCACAGGCCGCTGAACCGCAGCTCCAGCTGCCCATCCCGCTCGGCGATCTCGTAGTCGCTCAAACGAAAGTCGCGACTCAGCCAATCCAGAAATCCAGGCTCGAAGATGCTGCGAACTCCATAAAACGTATTTCCCGCCAGCCAAACCAGCTCCGACCGCCGATACTTCAGACCCTTCACATGCTCCATCTGTTCGCGCAGAGCGCCGGCCCCCACACGCTCCGCCAGCCGAACCTTCAACGTCCGGTTGCACACCTGGCTCGTGACATGGCAGCCCGGAAAGTTCTTCCAGATAAACTGCAGCATCAGCAGCTTGTAGAAGTCCGTATCGAGCAGCGACCGCACGATCGGGTCGACCTTCCAGTTGTGGTTATGGGCCCGCTCGGCAAAATTCACATTCATCGGTCAGGTAGCCTCCCCCACAGCGTATCAATGGATCACGCAACTTCCGCGGCAATCCAGACCTGCTCTGGATGCAAAGGGAGCAGCTTCCACCCGGTCAATCCCCCCAAAATGTCGCGGATTTTCACCAACCCGGCCTCCGTCACTTGGTATCCTTAAACACATGCCGCCGACCAAACAAGAGCTCCTCCAGAACCGCATCCAGCACATCGATCTGAGCCAGCACAACGTCGTCCCGCTCGTCGACGCGATGAGCCACATGGCCTACACCGCCCGCGACACCGCCCGTGCCGCCCACATCCTCCAGCAAATGCTCGAAGACACCGAGTGCGGCGTCATCCTCTGCCTCGCCGGATCGCTCGTCTCCGCCGGCCTGCAGAAGATCTTCGTCGACCTCCTCCGCAACAACATGGTCGACGCGATCGTCTCGACCGGCGCAAATATCGTCGATCAGGACTTCTTCGAGGCGCTCGGTTTCAATCACTACATCGCCTCCGACCAGTACAAGTACGGCAACGAAGACGGCGTCCTCCGCGAGTTGATGATCGACCGCATCTACGACACCTTTATCGACGAGGAACAGCTCCGCATCTGCGACGACACCACGCGCGAGATCACCGACTCGCTCGAACCCCGCCCCTACTCCTCGCGCGAGTTCATCCAGAGCATGGGCAAGTACCTCGTCGACCACGGCAAGACACCGCAGGCCGGCGGCCGCGACTCCATCACCCTCGCCGCCTACGAAATGCAGGTCCCCATCTTCGTCCCCGCCTTCTCCGACTGCTCCGCCGGCTTCGGTCTGGTCGCGCACCAGTTCGCCCGTGAAGGCAAGCCCGTCGTCTCGATCGACTCCGCAAAAGACTTCCTCGAAATCACCAAACTCAAAATCGCTAACCCCACCACCGGCCTCCTCATGATGGGCGGCGGCGTACCCAAGAACTTCGCCCAGGACATCGTCGTGGCCGCCGACATCCTCGGCGTCGAAGCCTCCATGCACAAGTACGCCATCCAGATCACCGTCGCCGACCCCCGCGACGGCGCGCTCTCCGGATCGACCCTCAAAGAAGCCTCCTCGTGGGGCAAGGTCGACACCACCTTCGAGCAGATGGTCTTCTCCGAAATCACCCTCGCGCTTCCCCTCATCGCCGGATACGCTCTCCAAAAGAACGCCGCGAAAAACCGCACCGGCAAACGCTGGAGCGAGATCCTCGACCGCGTATCAACTCCCGCACCCGAGCCCGTCTCCGCCTGAGAAAGGCGGATGTACCTCACAACTTACGTCTATACACCTCGGTAACGTATTCCGTGTTTTCGCCAAATATTCCTCCAAACGCGTAAAAATGGGAAGAAAAGTTGCCTTCGAAGCAATGAAACCTCTGGGCTACGCTGTTCTCCGTGGAGTAGAGTTACACACATCGTCCCGCTGACCTGGTTACCATGGCGAACCGGACGGTTACTTTACGAAACACCTGATCGGCGAACCCTTGGCCAGCTACCTGTACGTCGCGCTTGGTTTCATGGTGGTCCTCCTTGTCTCGCTTCTGCTCTCTTTCCAAAAGCAGAAGCGGGACCTCCAACAACAAATCCGTGTCATCACGGAACAGCAGAAACAAGACAAGCTCCAACTCAGCGCACGGTCGCAGCTCGACACCATCAAAGACGAGTTCATCTCGACCGTCTCGCACGAACTGCGCACCCCACTCACCAGCATCCGCGGTTCACTCGGCCTCCTCTCCTCCGGAACCGTCGGCAACCTCGATCCAAAAGCACAGAATCTCCTTCGGATCGCAGTCACCAACACCGACCGCCTCATCCGTCTCATCAACGACATCCTCGACCTCGAACGCATGGACTCCGGCCGCGCTCCCCTGCAGCTCCGGCGATGCTCCCTGCTCGATCTCGCCGACCAGGCCATTGACACCATGACCTGCATGGCAGATGCCGCCATGGTGCACCTCCTCCGGGTCAATCCCACCACGGACCCCGCCGGCGATACCCTCTACTTCGATGGCGACGCAGACCGCATCCTCCAGGTCATCACCAACCTCCTCTCCAACGCCATCAAGTTCTCGCCCGAAGCCTCCACCGTCCGCATCCAGATGGAGACCACCTCCGAGTCCATCGTTCTCAAGGTCTCAGACGAGGGCCGCGGCATCCCCGCCGACAAACTCGACGCCATCTTCGACCGCTTCGGCCAGATCGAACCCAGCGATGCCAAACAGAAAGGCGGCACCGGCCTCGGCCTCGCCATCTGCCGTTCCATCGTCCAGCAGCACTCAGGCTCCATCTGGGCGCAGCGCAACCTCGGCGCCGGCGCCACCATCTCCGTCATGCTTCCACGCACCTCCCGCTCCTCCGACATCCTCCCGCCCAAAGAACTTCCCTTGCGACCCGGCAACGGTTCGGTCCTGGTCTGCGACGACGACCCCGGCATCCGCACCGTCGTCGCCGAAAACCTCCTCCGGCAGGGATACACGGTCATCGAGGCCTCCTCCGGCGAGGAGGCCATCGCCCTCGCGGAAAAACACCCCGTCGAGGCCATCCTGCTCGACCTCTACATGCCCGGCCTCAGCGGCTGGGAGACCTTGCAGCGCCTCCGCAATCAGGCCACCACGTCCTCCATCCCCGTCGTCGTGCTCAGCGTTCTCTCCCCGCTTCTCCGATCCGAGGTGGCCGGCGACGCGCAGGGCTGGGTGCAAAAACCCTTCAATACCCACCTCCTCTTCTCCGAGCTCAGCCGTGTCCTCCACCGCGGCGAAGGTCCCGCCCACATCCTTCTCGTCGAAGACGACGAGGATCTCGCCAGCGTCGTCATCGCCTCCTTCGGCGAGGCCGATGTCCACGTCGATCACGCCAGCACCCGCCAGGGAGCCATCCGCCGCTGCCTCATCCGCCGACCCGACCTCCTTATCCTCGATCTCACCCTCCCCGATGGCGACGGCTTCTCCTTCGTCCAGTGGATTCGCGAGCAGCCCCGCCTCCGAACCCTTCCTCTCGTCGTCTACTCCGGCCAGGAGATCTCCGAAGCAGAACGCTCCAAACTCCGCCTCGGCCCCACCGAATTCCTCACCAAGGCCAAGGTCCAGCCACGCGAGGTCGAAGCCCTTGTGCTTTCCATGGTCCAGCGGCTTCGCTCCTCCTCCGCTCCCCCCACCCCTTCAGCCCCGCCCCTCAACCGCCCACCATCCCCTGCTTCGGTACAGACGGGCCTTGGAGCCCCACAGCACTCCGCCTAGGCGGAACTCACGCCCATCCCCGACGTATCTCCCATCGGAAAGGACAGTCCACATGCGACGCATCCTCGTCATCGACGATGAAGACGACATCCGCGAGGTCGCCGCGCTCTCTCTCGAAGCCACCGCCGGTTGGGAGATCCTCACCGCCCGCTCCGGCGCAGAAGGAATCACGATCGCCGCCGCCCAACAGCCCGACGCCATCCTCATGGATGTCATGATGCCCGGCGTCGATGGCCCCACCACCTTTCGCACCATGCAGGCCGACTCCCGCGTCAGGGACATCCCCGTCCTCCTGCTCACCGCCAAGGTCCAGGGCGTCGACCAACGCCGCTTCGCCGGCCTCGGCGTCGCCGCCATCCTCTTCAAACCCTTCGACCCGCTCACCCTCGCCAGCCAGATCTCCGATGCCCTCGGTTGGAGAGACTGACCACTCACCACCGACCACTGACCACTGACAACTGACAACTGACCAGAAACCAGAAAACCGAAACTCCGACCCACCCCATTACTCCAAACTCCAGCAACCCGATCTCCCACTCCATAACCATGAAAAAGCATCCAGCAACTGCCCCCGCCGAAGCGCAGCTCACCGCCCTCATCGCGTCGCTCTGGCAAAAACATCTCCCCGAAATGCGCGCCCGCATCGCTCTGCTCGAACGTGCCTCCGCTTGCGCGTCCGCCGGAACTCTCTCCCGAGGCCTCCGCATGGAGGCAGCCGCAACCGCTCACAAACTCGCCGGCTCACTGGGCATGTACGGCTACACCGAAGCCTCGCTCTGCGCCCATGAGCTCGAAGTTCTGCTCGACGCCGATGCCGTCGCCGAACGCGATCGCCTTCCCCGGCTAACCGCTCAGCTCCGCAACGCACTTCCCCTCTAACTCCTCTCGCCCCGGCAAAGGCAGCCCAGCAAAACCTCCTCGGAGCAGATCTCCGCACCCTTGGGAATCCGGGTGCCCCATCCTCTCCGACAGCTTCACCGTCGGAAAGGTGGATTCAGCTTCAGCCGCTGAGTTAAGTCATAAAACCGGGTGCCCCATCCTCTCCGACAGCTTCACCGTCGGAAAGGGTGGGTAAGCTTCAGCCACCGAGGTAAGTCATAAAAACCGGGTGCCCCATCCTCTCCGACAGCTTCACCGTCGGAAA
>CAXSGC010000045.1:0-28847 GCA_964236945.1 uncultured Acidobacteriaceae bacterium
CGCCCTCCCCGCCTCACTCTGCCTTCCCTGCCTTTCCCTGCCTTCCCTGCCTTCCCTGCCCTTCCCCGCCTTCCCTGCCTTCCCTGCCTTCCCTGCCCTTCTCCGCCTTCCCCGCCTTCCCTCCCACCCCATCCCCCAAACGAGCCATTCCATCCCCACATCCCGACCTCTACCCTGTATCCAAAGATCGGGGTCCCCCACATGCCTCTCCCCACGCCAGTCCTCCCCTCCAGCAGCAAACGCCGGATCATCGTCGTCACCTCCCTCGGCCTCGCCGGCCTCCTCGCCGGTCTGCTCTCGGGCTGCTCCACCTCCGCCACCAGCGCCGCTCCAGACGCCTTTGCCAACGTCGCCGGCAACTGGCAGTTCTCCTCCGCAACCACCGCCGCCAGCCTCGCGACCACCGTCGCCGGCAACCTCACCGTCTCAGGCGCCGACATCTCCGGCACCCTCCACCCCATCTCCGGCACCTGCTCCTCGCCGTCAAACATCCCCGTCGCCGGCTCCATCAGCACCTCCGGCAAACTCACCCTCAGCTCCGTCGGCCTGCCCGGCGCAGCCGCCGCCCTCTCCGTCTCCGGAACCCTCTCCGCCGACGGTCGCTCCCTATCCGGCATCTCCTTCGCCTTCACCGGCCTCCCGTGCGCCCACCCCGCCGCCCACACCTCCGCGCCCGCCCCCAGACTCAACCCCACCCCCGCCATCGCCCAGCAGTACCTGCCCATCATCGGAACCTACACCGGAACCTTCAACGGCAACGACGGCACCGCCCTCCCCGTCTCCGCCACCCTCACCCAAACCACCACCGCCGACCAAAACGGCATGTTTCACCTCACCGGCAACGCCACCTTCTCGAACAACCCCTGCCTCAACACCCCCGTCGTCACCGATTCGGTCGTCACCGGATCCACCGTCGCCGCCACCTACACCGACACCCGCACCAACAACTCCGTCTCCGCCACCGGCACCTTCTCCGACGACGCCACCTCCCTCACCATCTCCAACTGGACCCTCTCCGGAAACTGCGGCGCCGAAACGGGCACCGGCCTCCTCACCAAACGCTGAAACCAGACGCCCCACCCAAAACTCCTGTCATCTCGACCGTAGCGCAAAGCGCGAACGGCGAGACCCGCGGTTGCTTTTTTCTCCCGCCCTCCACAAACAGCCATTCCGACCCAGAGCGCAGCCCAGTCCTGTTAAGGGCACGGCTTCAGCCGTGCCGCAAAGGCGCTCTGATGGAACGCGGCTTCAGCCGCTGAGGTACGCCTCGCCGCCCCTGAAGCCACCAACCCGGGTGCCCCATCCTCCGCGACAGCCTCACCGTCGTGAAGGCGGGGGTATTCGCGCAAAAAGCCGCGCGAACCGCTCTTCGCCACAACTCGCCCCGCCTCCTGACCCGAGCCAAGAAAACCCGGGTGCCCCATCCTCCGCGACAGCCTCACCGTCGTGAAGGCGGGGTCCCCGCCAGCTTCGCTGGTGGGGTGCAAGGGTGGGGTATTCGCGCAAACCGCGCGAACCGCTCTTCCCCACAACCCACCCCGCGAAACAAAGCATCCCACCCCTCCGCTCGCGCCTCTACTCTATAACCGAATCCTGGACCTCCCCTCCCTGCCCTTCCCAAAGGCCGCAAAGGGGGCGCCGCCTCTCCTTTTTCGCTCCGGGTGCTCCAAGCCTGAGCCCACGCCACCCCAAAGAGAACACCTCGCCCAGCATGGCCGCCGCCGCCCAAGCCCAGCCCGACCAGACCTCCGACATCACCGGCGGCGTCAACCCCTGGCTCATCGCCGCCTCCGTCATGCTCGCCACCTTTATGGAGGTCCTCGATACCTCCATCGCCTCCGTCGCCCTCCCCTACATCGCCGGTTCCCTCTCCGCCACCAACGACGAAGCCACCTGGGTCCTCACCTCCTACCTCGTCGCCAACGCCATCATCCTCCCCGCCTCCAACTGGTTCTCCCTCAAATTCGGCCGCAAACGCTTCCTTATGACCTGCGTGGCCATCTTCACCGTCTCCTCCTTCGCCTGCGGAGCCGCACCGTCCCTCGGCTTCATCCTCCTCGCCCGCGTCGTCCAGGGCGCCGGCGGTGGCGCCCTCCAGCCCATCTCCCAGGCCATCCTCCTCGAAAGCTTCCCCCCCGCCAAACGCGGCGCCGCCATGGCCGTCTTCGCCTTCGGAGTCGTCGTCGCCCCCGTACTCGGTCCCACCCTCGGCGGCTACCTCACCGACGCCTACTCCTGGCGCTACGCCTTCTACATCAACATCCCCATCGGCTGCATGGCGCTGTTCATGATCAACCGCTACATCGTCGATCCCCCCTACATCAAAAACGCCCGCGTGCCCCGCTTCGACAACCTCGGCATGGGCCTGCTCATCGTCTGGTCCGGAGCCCTCCAGGTCATCCTCGATAAAGGCCAGGAAGACGACTGGTTCGGCGCCGTCTGGATCCGCTGGGCCACCGCCGCCCTCGTCATCTCCTTCCTCTGGTTCATCTGGCACTCCTGGAAGGGAAAAGACGCACTCGTCGATCTCAAAGTCCTCAAAGACCGCAACTACGCCGTCGGCTGCGCCCTCATCTTCCTCTTCGGCGTCGCCATCTACTCCACCACCACCATCCTCCCGCTCTTCTACCAGGAACTCCTCGGATACACCGCCTTCACCGCCGGTATCGCCGTCGCCCCACGCGGCATCGGCGCCGTCTGCGGCATGCCCGTCATCGGCTTCCTCTCCAACAAGGTCGACCCCCGCTACCTCCTCACCTTCGGCTTCGGCGTCTTCGGCCTCTCCACCCTCTACTTCGGCAACGTCACCCTCGGCATCTCCCCCACCACCCTCCTCATCCCCATCCTCATCGCCGGCTTCGCCCTCTCCTTCGTCTTCGTCCCCATCTCCACCGCCGCCTACGGAACCCTCGACCCCAAACAAATCGGCAACGCCAGCGGTCTCTTCAACCTCATGCGCAACGTCGGCGGATCCATCGGCATCTCCGTCGCCCAAACCCTCCTCACCCGCCGCTCCGACGCCCACCAGAACGACATCATCAACTCCGTCCCCCAAACCGGCCAGGCCTTCCAGAACTCCATCGCCGCTACCCAACAGTCCCTCACCCACCACTACGGCCCCGCCAACTCCCTCGCCCCCGCCCGCGGCCAACTCTACACGCAACTCGGCAACCAGGCCCTCAACTGGGCCTTCGTCGACGTCTTCCGATGGCTCGCCCTCCTCTGCTTCGGCTGCGTCGCCGTCGTCTGGATCTTCAAAAAAGTCAAACCCGGCAAAGCCCCCGCCGGAGCCCACTAACCCCTACTGAAAACTGACCACTGACAACTGAACACTGACAACTGACCAAAACCAAAGAACCACCACACACCACTACCGCAGCTCCCCCGCCGCATTCTCCCCCTCTATATACTCCTCGACCACCCGCTCGAACGACCCCTGCGCCCGCAAAATAAAGTCGATCGCATCCCGACCCGCCCCATCCCCTCCCCCATGCTCCGTCACCCAGTGCGCCTCCGCCCGCACCTCCGGACGAGCATTCAGCGTCGCCACCGCCAAACCGCACCCCCGCATCACTGGTAAATCCACCAGGTCGTCCGCCACAAACGCCACCGCCTCCATCCCCACACCCGCCCGCCCCGCAATCTCCTCCGCCGCCCGCAGCTTGTGGTGCTGCCCCTGGTACACAAACTCCATCCTGAGATCGCGCGCCCGGATCGCCACCGCCGCCGTCTGCCGCTTCGTCACAACCCCCAGCCGCAAACCGCCCATCCGCGCCAGGCTCATCCCCAAACCATCGTCCGCCGAAAACGACTTCACCTCCGTCCGCCCCCCGTCCAGCCCCGGCGCCACCGTGATCCGACCATCCGTCAGCACACCATCCACATCGAACAACAACACCTTGACCCGCCGCGCCCGATCCTCCGCCGTCATCGTCTTCCCCCCATCTCGCTCCACATTGCCTGCCTCCCGCAATCTTTCACCCAGATCTGCACATTTCACAAAAGATACCTTGCATCCCTGTTACTATTGTCTATACCGGCGATACACTCTCGCCCAAAGGTAGGAGCATCATGGCAAACGGAACAGTAAAGTGGTTCAACGACTCTAAAGGTTTTGGCTTCATCACCCCCGAAGACGGCGGCGAAGATCTCTTCGCGCACTACTCCGCGATCAACTCCAGCGGCTTCAAGTCGCTCCAGGAAGGTCAGCGAGTCTCCTTCGAAGTGACCAAAGGCCCCAAAGGCAAGCAGGCTGCCAACATCCAGCCCGCCTAAAATTTCGGCTCGGCCGCCTGGCCGTTGCACGACCGGTCCGGGACGCGCACCAGTGACGCCCGCAAGTTGTAAGTCGGAGAATTCCAAATAACCAGAGACCGCACGAGCCCAAACGCTCCTGCGGTCTTCGTGTTTTAACGCCCCACACCCAAAAACCTGTCATCCTGAGCGAAGCAGAGCGTAGCCCGAGGTCCAGAGGCTGCCGGGTGCCCCATCCTCCGCGACAGCCTCACCGTCGTGAAGGTTGGGGTATTCGCGCGAACACGCGCCAACCGCTCTCTGCCGGGTGCCCCATCCTCTCGCGGGGCATTATCGCGAAAGGGTGGGTATTCGCGCGAACACGCGCGAACCGCCTTTCCCCGCACACCCCAAAAACAACCACCCCCACCCACCCGTCGTCAAAACCCTCCTGGGCACCACCCCCACCCCGCCACGCTCCCCCGACCCCAGCACCACCACCATCGCCGACCTCCGCAAACAATTCGGCCCCCACTTCGCCCCAGGCTACGGCGACAACAGCACCCTCGCCGAACTCCTCGGCCGAGCCGGCGTCCCCAACCTCGCCGACTACCTCAAACAACACACCCAAAAATAACCCCGTCCCCAACCGAAACGGCGTACAGTGATCTCACTCCCGAAGCTCCCAGAGGTCCCATGCGGCTTTAGCCGCTGAGGTCCGCCCTTCACCCATCTCTGCTCAACACATTCCCAAGCAGCACCCCCCACAAAATAACCTCACATAAATCGCCCATCACGTGGCGCAACCACCCCACCCGATCCGCTAAACTAAAAACAGGATCGGAAACACCCCACGGCTGCAGACGTTCGCCCCTACCGGCGAGCCCTGCAGCCGATCCCATTTAAAGCACCCGCAAAGGAGTCAGCAATCATGATCACACCAGTCAGCCTCCGTACCCTCGGCGCCGAGCACCCAAAACCGCACCTCTACCTCCCCGTCCACGAGCGCATCGCCCGCAAACTTCGCCGCAACCTCGTCCCCGCGCCGCCCCAACCCAAAGTCCAAACAACCACCTCAATATCCGAAAAACGCCCCTAAGTCGTTGATTCTGGCTATTTTGGACGCAAACGTATTATTTTTCAATAAGTTACAGACACCGACCACCTGCATCCTCAACAAAACACAAGGCTTACGCCAAGGCAACCCCCAGGGGGGAGGGGGGGTGGGGGAGTGCGCCCCGCTCCCTCACCCCCCTAAAAATCTCAGGAGATCCTCATGTCCTATAAACTCTGTCGCCACGTCCGAATCAACGGCAAACGCTGCAAATCCCCGCAGCGCCAAGACTCCGTCTTCTGCTACTTCCACAAGCGCTCCAAGTCCGATCACCATGCCGTCACCGCCGGCATCTCCACCCACGACACCACCGTCGTCCTCGGCCCCAACGGCGAACACATCGTCCAGAGCTTCCCCAACCCAGCCCTCCTCCACCTCTCCGAACTCAACCTCCCCCCACTCGAAGACCCCGAATCCATCCAGGTCGCCATCTCCCTCGTCGTCACCGCCCTCGCCCGCAACCGCATCGACCCACGCCGCGCCGGACCCATCCTCTACGGCCTCCAGCTCGCCTCCGGAAACGTCCGCAAAGCCACCACCGAGCCCCACCCCTCCACCGTAGTCCAGGAAGTCACGGAGTCCGAAACCGGCGAACACCTCGCCCCCGAAGCCACCGAACAAAACTGAAAACTGACAACTGACAACTGACCAGAAACCAGAAATCAGACCACGAGAAGCCAAAGGTGGAAACAGCGAACAAACCGCGAACAGACGTAAACTACCGACAATGCCCGCCCCAACCATCCCGCCCGAACTCCAATGGGCGCATCCCGTCACGGCCGAGTGGTTCCTGGCAAAGTTCGGCTCACCCACCGAACCCCAGATCAGCGGTTGGCCACCCATCCTCCACGGCGACCCCACCCTGATCTCCGCCCCAACCGGCTCGGGAAAGACGCTCGCCGCCTTTCTCGTCGCCATCGACCGCCTGCTCCGCGAAGCCATCGCCGGAACGCTCGCGCCCCGCACGCATGTCGTCTACATCTCGCCCCTCAAGGCCTTGTCCAACGATGTCCAGAAAAACCTCGACGGTCCGCTCGCCGAGATCCAGCAACTCGCCCTCAACCGTGGCTACCTCAGCACGCCCATCCTCACCGGCGTCCGCACCGGCGACACGCCCGCCAAGGATCGCGCCCACATGCTCCGGCATCCGCCGCACATCCTCGTCACCACGCCCGAGTCGCTCTACATCCTCGTCACCTCGGCCAAACCCCGCGATCGCCTCAACCACGTCCACACCGTCATCGTCGACGAGATCCACGCCGTCGCCGGCAACAAGCGCGGATCGCACCTCAGCCTCACCCTCGAGCGCCTCGAAGCTCTCGTGTGCAACGAAAACCAACTCGCAGCCGCGGGTTCTCTCACCGGCCGCAACCAACCGCCGCAGCGCATCGGCCTCTCCGCAACCCAGAACCCGATCGAGCTCGTCGCCAACTTCCTCACCGGCTCTCACCCCAGCCGCCAACCCGCAACCGTGGTCCAGGTCGGCCAACGCCGCACCCTCGACCTCGGCATCGAAGTCCCCTCCGACGAACTCGGCTCTATCGCCTCCACCGCGATGTGGTCGGAGATCTTCGACAAACTCGCCGCACACGCACTCGCGCATCGCTCGACGCTCGTCTTCGTCAACACGCGTCGCCTGGTCGAAAAGATCAGCTTCGAGCTCGCCGAACGCCTCGGCCCGGAAGCCGTCGCCGCGCACCACGGATCGCTGTCCCGCGCGCTCCGCCTCGACGCCGAACAGAAGTTGAAAGCAGGTGAAATCCGCATCCTCGTCGCAACCGCCTCGCTCGAACTCGGCATCGACATCGGCAACGTCGATCTCGTCTGCCAGATCAACACCACGCGCTCGGTCGGCGTCGCCATGCAGCGCGTCGGCCGCGCCGGACACTGGCGCGGAGCCGTCCCGAAAGGACGCTTCTTCGCCACCACTCGCGACGATCTGCTCGAAGGAGCAGCACTCGTCGACAAAATGCGCTCCGGCGATCTCGACCGGCTCGAGATCCCCCAAGCGCCCATCGACATCCTCATGCAGCAGATCACCGCAGCCTGCGGAGCCGAATCCTGGAACGAGCTCGACCTCTTCAACGTCGTCCGTCGAGCGCATCCCTATCGCGACCTCACCCGCGAGCACTTCGACGAGCTCCTCAACCTGCTTCACGGAGGCATCGAAAGGAGCCGCGGACGCTTCGGAGCCTACCTCCTCCGCGACCGAGTCAACCATCATCTCCACGCTCGTCGCGGAGCCCGATCCATCGCCATCTCAAACGGCGGCGCAATCCCCGATACGTCGCTCTTCGCCGTCATCCTCCAACCCGAAGGCGTCCAGATCGCCACGCTCGACGAGCACTTCGCCGTCGACTCCTCGCCCGGAGATGTCGTCCTTCTCGGCAACACCTCCTGGCGCATCCAGCGCATCGAGTCCACCGGAAAGGTCTTCGTCGAGGATGCGCACGGAGCTCCTCCCTCGATCCCCTTCTGGGAGGGCGAAGCTCCGCAACGCACCGCGATCCTGTCCGACGGAGTCGCCGATCTCCGCGAGGCGATCTCCGCGCAGACGCCAAACGTCTCTCCGGCAAACCTCCACCCGACGCATCCCGAGGTCGCCGCGACCGCGCACTGGCTCGCCGAAACCTGCTGCGTCTGTCCGTCGGGAGCAGCCCAGCTCATCGGCTACATCGTCGCCGGCCGAGCCGTCCTCGGCGCCGTTCCGTCCAAGTCCACCATCATCGCCGAACGCTTCTTCGACGAAGGCGGAGGTCAGCAGCTCATCCTCCACGCACCCTTCGGCGGTCGCGTCAACAAGGCTTGGGGACTCGCCCTCCGCAAACGCTTCTGCCGAGGCTTCAACTTCGAGCTCCAAGCCGCCGCGACCGACAACGGCATCAACATCTCGCTCGCCGAGCAGCACAGCTTCCCGCTCTCGGACGTCTTCCAGTTCCTCACCAGCCAAACCGCCGGCGAGCTCCTGGAGCAAGCCTGCCTCACCTCGCCGATCTTCAAAAATCGCTGGCGATGGGCCGCTGGCCGAAGCCTCCAGCTGCTCCGCATGCAGAAGGGGAAACGCGTCGCCCCGCAGGTCCAGCGCACCCGCTCCGACGACCTCCTCGCCAGCGTCTTCCCGCAAGCCGCGGCCTGCTTCGAGACCATCGTCGGCGATGTCGTCTTCCCCGATCATCCGCTCGTCCGCGAGGTGATGAAGGATGTCCTCGGCGAAGCCATGGATCTCGCCGGCCTGAACGACATCCTCGACGCCATCAAGGCAGGAACGATCCGCTGCCTCGCCGTCGATACGCCCGTTCCGTCCCAGTTCGCGCACGAGCTCCTGAACGCCATGCCTTACGCCTTCCTCGACGAGGCAGGAGCGGAAGAGCGCCGCGCTCGCGCCGTCACGCTTCGCCGCGGACTTCCAACCTCGGTCGCCGAAGACGCTGGACGCCTCGACCCTGCCGCGATCGCTACGGTCCGCGAACAGTGCTGGCCCGACCTGCGCGACGAGCACGAGCTCCACGATCTCCTGCTCTCGGTCTTCGCCTTGCCGCTCTCCTTCCTGGACACCGAAGCGGCGCAGCACTGGCCTGTGCTCTACGACCGACTCCGCCTCGCCGGTCGAGCGCAAACCGTCGATCTCGGAGGATCTCCGTTCCTGGTAGCGACCGAGCACCTCAGCGACGTCCATGCGCTCTGGCCCGCGGACTCGGACGCGGCTGCGGACGAGGCCCGAACCAAGCTCCTGCAGCAGTGCGTCCACGGCTGGATGCAACTGCTTGGGCCTGTCACCGCGAGCAGCCTCGCCACGCTCCTGTCGATCTCTGCCTCCGATCTCTACGCGTCTCTGCTCGCCATCGAGATGCAAGGTCTGGTGCTGCGCGGCAGCTTCGAGCACAGCGGAACGCCTGCGTCCGAGTACGAGATCGAGTGGTGCGATCGACGGCTCCTCCAGCGCATCCATCGCCTGACGCTCGGGACGCTGCGCAAGCAGGTCGAGCCCGTCTCTCCAGCAACCTTTATGCGCTGGCTGCTCGGCTGGCAGCACCTCGCTCCACACACGCAGCTCGCCGGCGAAGACGGCCTGCTTCAAGCGCTCTCGCAGCTCGAAGGCTTCGAGGCACCAGCGGTCGAGTGGGAGCGAACCCTGCTTCCCGCCCGCGTCGCCGACTACGACCCGCGATGGCTCGACTCGCTCTGTCTCTCGGGAGCGATCGGTTGGGGACGCATCTCGCCGCATCCCGCGTGGGCCGTCGGCGGCGGTGCCGCTCCGCGACGTGTGGTCCCAACCAACGCCGCACCGATCACCTTCTTCGTCCGCGACACCGCCGACTGGCTGCCGCACGCTCTGCTCGAGCACTGCGTCGAGGAACCCAACCTCGCCCGCGCGCTGAGTCCCGACGCGCTGCGGGTGCGAACCCTCCTGCGCGAGCGTGGAGCGTGCTTCGCCACCGACCTCGAACGTCTTCTGCTCCTCTCGCGACAGCAGGCGCAGCGAGCGCTCTGGGAGCTCGCGACCGCCGGCATCGCCAGCGCGGACGGCTTCGACCAGCTGCGCTGCCTGATGGATCCGCGACGCAAGCCTGCGGCAGTGGCCGACAGCCCTCGCCGTCGCTCCGCCGTGCGCAGCACATCTGGGCGATGGTCGCTGCTGTGCGCCGATGCCGCTGACGTCTCGCCAGAAGACCCGATCGCCAGAGCGCGCGTCCGCGAGGCTGCGCTCGAGTCGGCTGCACGCATGCTGCTCCACCGCTACGGCGTTCTGTTCCGCGACCTCTTGGCGCGCGAGCCGAACGCACCGAAGTGGCGCGATCTCGCCCCCGTTCTCCGGCGGCTGGAAGCTCGCGGCGAGGCGCGCGGCGGACGCTTTCTGTCCGGTGTCTCGGGCGAGCAGTTCGCGTTGCCCGAAGCGGTCGATTCCCTCCGCTCGGCGCGAACCCTCCCGAACGACACGGACGTAACAATCGTCTCGGCTTCGGATCCGGTCAATCTGGTCGGGATCGTGGTTCCCGGAGCTCGTCCCGCGTCAGTTCCGGGCAAACAGGTGCAATTCCGGGACGGAGCCTTCGTCCCGGCGGAGCCAGGCGAGTCCGCTTCGCTGCCTCTCGCTCCCGAACCCGCCGCGGATCCGCCTTCTGGATCCCACACCGAAGCTTTGGGTCTTGCCCCATGAAGCCCGATGCGCGCAAACCGGATGACGAGACCGGATCAACGCCTGGCTCGGATGAACTCGCCCCCGAGGACTTTTACTTCGAAGGCCCCTTCCTCGTCTTCACAGCGAGCTATCACCTGAAGCGAGGCTTCTGCTGTAACTCGGATTGCCGCCACTGCCCCTATCGAAGCTAGCGAGCGCTGGGCGTCTCGGCAGGGAGCGCTGGAGCGGAGCGCGTCGACGCAACTTCCCGCGTTCCAAGCGCGGCCGCGTTGTGGATGAGCACGGCGATCTCTGGGCTCTTGCGCAGAGCGCTCATCTCGGGGTCGGCGCTCAGGGCGCTCTGGATGTCGAAGCCGCTCTCGGTGGCTTTGGCCAGCCAGTGGAGCATTTGGTCGACGTCGTTGTGGTGAAAGGAGAGCCGCGCCATCTCAAAGCAGAAGCGTCCGCGATCGTCGGGCGAGAGGACGTGCGCCATGACGCCGTTGGCGCCGTCGTGGCGGAAGATGTCGGGGTCGAGTTGGATGGCGGTTTCGTACTGCTTCTGGGCGGCGGCGAAGTTCTTCTGTTCAAAGAGGGCAGTGCCGAGGTTGGAGTGGTAGACGGCGGTGGACCCGCTGAGCTTCACGGCGCGTTTGTAGTCGGAGATGGCTCGACCGAAGTTTCGGCCGAGGTACTCGGTGGCGCCGAGATTGTTCCAGCCTTCGGCCAGCTTTGCCTCGATCTTGACGACTCGTTTGAAGCAGAGATTGGCGGCGGTGATGTGCTGCATGCCGAGCTCGGTGACGCCGATGCGGTTGAGCAGGACGGCCTCGCTTCCGTCGCCGCGACGGAGGGCGTAGCGGTAGAACTCGACGGCATCTTCGGGCAGGCGACGAGCGCGGAGGATGTCGCCAGCCATCTGGAGCTGGGCGGCGGTGGCGGTGGCGGGGTCGGGAAGGTGGGGAGCGACGACGAGCCAGTCGTTGGATTGATGGCGATTGGCGCGGTCGGGGTCGCCTTCCGCAAGATACTGCCATGGGATCTGGGCATGCAGGGCGGCGGGGACGAGCGTCGTCAGGGCGAGGAGGAGGAGAGGGAGGCGGAGCGAGGTGAGCGGCAGAGACATCGGGAAGACCTCCGACGAGGGAGGCGTCTATCTTCCGCGCCGGGGTTGCGGATGTCAACTACTCCGGACGAGCGGACGTCGCTCCAACGCTGGCAGGAGCTGCGAGCTCCGCCTGCGCGGAAGGCGCTGCGGCCGTGATCTGGAGGGCGAGGCGGGGGAAGCTGAACGATCCGCCGGCGTCGTCGATGATGTTGACCTGGCAGATGTAGGCGCCGGGTTTGAGGCTGGCGAGCGGAACGTCGAACTGGAAGGCGACAGCGTTGCGGCCGGGGACGTTGACTTGTGTGGCCTCGACCAGCGGTGTTTCGAGGACTTTGGCGCCAGCGGTGAGGAACTCGATGCTGGTGACGACGTGGATGGCGCCCGAGGGTCGGCGGGTGACGCCTGGGGCTTTGGCCGGTTCGGGAGATTTGTCGCGGGTGGGGTCGTAGAGTTCGAAGAGGAAGAAGAGGTGCTGGTCGGGGCGGAAGACGTGGGGGACGTTTGGGATCCACTCGAGGCCGTCGCGTACGAGCGGGCTAACGGGGTCTTTGGCGGGGTTGGGGGAGCGCTGGCTGGAGAGGACGACGGAGCTGAGTTTTGGCGAGGATTTGCGCAGGTCGGGGACGAGGAGGTCAGTTTCAAAGCTGCCGAGGCGGCCCGTCTGGTTTTCTCGAAGAACGAACTTGAGGTGGTAGCGGCCGGGCGCGAGATTGAAGCTGGTGGAGTACTGGATGTTCTTGCGCTGCACCTGTTGTGTGTCGTCGAGGGCGAGTTTGACGGTGTCGCGAATGTTGCCGACTACGATGCCCTGGGCGTTCTTGACTTCGCCGAGGATGTCGAGGCTGGCTTTGTTGTGGCCGCCGTTTTTGAGCAAGGGAATCTCCGAGCCGGGGACGATGAGGGAGACGGGGACGAAGAAGCGGTTCTCGTCCATGCGGAAGTAGAGGGCCTGGAGGTAGACGGAGATGTCGGTGGCGGGGAAGTCCGAGCGCAACTGTTCGGTGAGGGCCTGTTCGCGGACCTCGGATCTCTGGTGCTGGAAGTCGGCGGGGGCGAAGTAGCCGGGACGGTATTCGAGGCGGGCGCCGGGGCGGTTGAGTTTGACGGTGAGGCGGCGGAAGCTGCCGTCGCGGGCGGGGTTGGAGGAGCGGAAGCCGAGGATGTAGTAGGCCTCGGTGTCGCGCTGGATGGCCTGGAAGGCGGGCGTGAAGCTGTTGGAGTCGGAGAAGAATTTGCCGCCGGTGTCGGTGCTGAGGGTGCTGAGGACTTCCTGGGAGCCGAAGTTCGCGTTGAGTTGGTTTTGCATGGAGGCCCCGTTGTAGGCGGAGACGCCGCGGAGCGATCCCCTAGAGGCGTTGCCGACGGGCGGGAGGGCTTCGAGGCCGCGGGTGTCGACGGCGTAGATGCTCATGTTGGCGCGAACGGCGGCGTTGGTGGCGGAGCGCATGCTGCTCTGGTTCTCAATGCCGTTGCGGGTGAGGCCGCCCGAGAAGTAGAGGAGGCTTTTGCGCTGGTCGACGCGCTCGAGGGAGCGGGCGATGGTCTGGATGGCAAGGAGTTCGCGGTCGGTGTTGAGGGAGTTGTATTCGCTGTCGTCGGCGGAGAAGGTGGAGGCATCGTCGGCGGTGCCTTCGGTAGTGCCGGTGCCGCCGTTCGAGAAGCCGGTGCCTTGGGTTCCGTTGTAGCGGCCGACGGCGCGGAGGAGGGCGGACTTGCTGGCGGTGAAGTCCTGGTCGAGGGTGAGGCCGGTGCTCATGCTGACGGAGGCGACGAGGTCGGCGGTCTGCATTTGGGTGTTGATGTAGGTTGTGGCGGCCTCGACGGCGCGGTCGACGTCTTCGGGCTGCATGGTGCTGAGATCGAAGAAGAGGACGATGAGGCGGTGGTCGCGAAGGGACGCGGGGTTGGCGGCGAAGTTGCGGTTGAGGAGGTCGGCGACGGATTTGCCGGAGGTCGTTCCGGCCTGTTCGGCGAGGACGGCGGCGGCGTTGACGTTTTGGTAGTCGAAGGAGACGATCCGCTGCGGTTTGCCGTTTTCGAGCACGGTGAAGTCGGTGGGTTTGAGGTTGGGGACGACGGCTCCGGATTTCTTGTCGCGGACTACGACGTTGGTGAGGACGATGCCGGTTTGGACTTTGAGGGTGTAGGCGGGCTGGGTGGTGGCGGGGGTTTGAGCGAAGATGGGGCTCGCCAAGGCAAGGGCGAGGAGGGTGGTGAGGGTGAGGGACTGGAGGCTGGGCATGGTTGGGCAGGTTTTTAGAAGCGGTAGCGGGCCTGGAAGGTGAGGCGGCGGGCGGGTTGGACGGAGGTGACCTGGCCGAAGGTGGAGGAGTTCAGGACGGTGTTGATGCCGGAGTATTGGACGGTGTTGAAGACGTTGGAGGCGGTCATGCGGGCTTCAAAGGAGCGTGTGTCCCCGAGCGGGACGGTGCGGGCAAGGGAGCTGTCGATGCCGACGACGCCCGGGCCTCGGACCGAGTTGCGGGAGGCGGTGCCGAAGCCGTTGGCAGGGGCGGTGAAGGCGGCGGGATTGAACCAGAGGCCGAGTTTGCCGGGGCCGGGGATGGGTTGGGAGAAGACGCGGTCGGGGCGGAGGGTGTAGGTGCCGCCGGCGGCGATCTGGGCGGCGGAGGAGCTGTACTGCGGTGTGAAGTAGGAGCCGGTGGCAAAGGTGTAGTCGCCGGAGAAGGAGAAGCCGTCGAGGAGTTTCGCGGCGGCGCCGCCTTTGTTGAGGAAGCCCCGGTTGGGGCCGAAGGGGAGCTCAAGGACCCAGTTGCCGGTGAGGCGGTTGCGGACGTCGAAGGTGGAGTTGCCTTCTTCGAGGTCGAGACGCTGGTCGTTCTGGGCGGTGGTGCCGTTGCCGGAGCCGCCGATCGAGGAGGCGTTGTCGATGGAGTGGCCGTACTGGTAGGTGAGCTGGAGGGCGACGCCTTTTTGGAGGCGTTTGCGGGCGTTGACGACGAGGGCGTTGAAGCGGGATGTGGCGAGCGAATCTTCAAAGGTGAAGGCCTGGGCTCCGGCGGTGGTGACGGTGGTGGGCGTGTGGTTGGGGGCGCGGAGGATGTCGAGATCAGCGCCCTTGGAGCCGTTGTAGCCGAGGTTGAGGACGATCCCGCTGGGGAGGGAGCGCTGGAGGTCGAGGTTGTAGACCTGGACGCGGCCCAGGCGGTAGTCGCGACCCACAGCGTAGTTGTTCTCCACGGGTTTGGTGGAGCAGCCGAAGCCGGAGGCCAGTGTGAGGTTCTGGAAGGTGCAGCCGGAGGGGTTGGCGGCGGTGGCGAGGACGTTGGTTTGGGTGAGGGCGAAGGGTGGCTGAAAGGCGAGCGACTGGGCGAAGGTCGCGAACTGGCCGGTGTTGTAGTTGATGCCGTAGCCGGCGCGGAGGACGGTGTTTTTGAGCTGTTTGGGGCGCCAGGCGAGGCCGAGGCGGGGGGAGAACATGGTGCGGTCGGGGTTGACGAGCGAGCGCGGGAAGCGGCCGGTGAAGGGACCGCGGGCGTCGGGGAGGACGGGGCTGACGGAGGTGAAGTCGGGGTTGTGATCGAGGTTGACGAGGCGGTTGTTTTTTTCGACGTACGGGGAGAAGTATTCGTAGCGGAGGCCGAAGTTGAGGGTGAGGTTGGGGAGAAGGCGCCAGTCATCCTGCGCGTACCAGTCGTAAACGTTTTCGCGGAGGTAGATTTTGCCGAGGCCGGCCTGAAGGGTGGTGGACTGGGGCTGGCCGAGGAGGAAGTCGGCGAAGCCCGCGCCGGTGAGGCCCTGTGCTGTCTTTCCGGCATCGACCAGAGCGCGGTCGGATGGGCTTTGGGTGGTGTATCCGGAGAAGATGAAGTTGCCGGCGACGTTGTTGCCGCCGACCGAATCGGCGTGGACGCGGCGGAGGTCGATGCCGAAGCGGGCGTTGTGCTTTTTGTGGCTCCAGCTGACGAAATCGGAGAAGGAGATGGTTTGTCCGATGCTGTCGCGCGGTGTGACTTCGGTGAGACTGGAAAAGTTGGTGATGGTGAGGTTGGGCAGACCGTTGTAGAAGCCTGCAGGGACGCCGGTGAGGCCGCGGCTGGGGACGAGGACGCCGGACGCGGTGGCGGGGTCGAGTGAGGATCCGGTGAAGTAGTTGCGGACCGTGTTGCGGGAGCGATTCCAGTTGACGGAGGCGTTGTTGGTGAGGCGGCCGTAGCCGATGGTGTAGCCCGCGGTGACGCCGTAGCCGTCCGATTGTTGCGTGCCTCCGCCGGGGGTGATGAGGGCGCGGAGATCGTTGGCGCTGTGCGAGTAGCTGCCGTTGAAGTTGACGTTTTGCCGGAGGGTTTTGGGGCCGTTGCTGTTGCCGCCATCGCGACGGCCTCCGCCACCGAAGCCGCCGAATGGGCCGCCGGCACCGGATCCGAAGTTGCGGACAAACCGGAGGGAGACGTTGGCGAGGTTGGATCCGACGGTGGTGACGGTCTGGTAGTTGTACCCCTGCGTGCCGGCCGCGGGGACGTTGGGGGCCGGGTAGAAGCTGAGCAGGGCGAGGGCTTGCGGGGTGAGGCGGGTGGATGGGACGACGTTGTTGGCGAAGGGCAGGCCGGTGCTGGGGTCGTAGAGGCTGACGGGGGCTGGCGCGCCGTTGACGGTTTGGGTGAGCGCGGAGAAGTCGCCGGTGCGCTCGGCGAGGTTGGGGACGGTGCCGTAGAGGTTGACGGGGTTGAGGTTGCGCTGCGCGGTGAGGTTGAAGAAGAGGAACTGCCTGGGGTTCGGTTTGGTGAGGCCGGGGAGGAAGGGGGAGCCGGTAAAGGTGATGCCGAAGCGGTTGTTGCTGTAAGCCGGCTGGACGGGGCGGCCGGAGAGCGAGAAGTCGGTGGCGTCGAGAGCGCCGTTTCCGCCGGCGTAGAAGACGGAGCCGTGAGGCTGGGTGGGATTGAAGTTGCGGAAGCCGCCCCCGCCCCGACTGCCGCGTCCGCCGCCGGCGCCGAAGCCTACAGGGCCTCCGAAGCCTCCGGGACCGGAGGACTGTCCGGACATCAGGCCGCCGAGCATGCCGGCGACGGCGTTGGCGATGTCACCCTGGGCGCCTCCGGCCTGGCGGGCCTGGGCGATGGCGTCTTCGACGCGGCGACGGATGTCCTCCTCGTTGACGGAGGCGAGACCGTTGGTCTGGCCGGCGGCGCCGTTGATGGCGACGGACTCGGTGCTGAGGTTGGCGGCATCGGCGCCTGAGAGGGGTAGCTGGGCGCCTTCGGCTCCGGTGTTGATGCCGGTGGCGGTGCTGTCCGCTCCACCGGCGAGTGGATTGAGAGAGAGGGTGCCGCGGCTGAGGGCGCTGGAGATGGCCCGGGTGGCGGAGTTGCTTTCGGCTTCGGAGATGGAGGTGCGCGCGGCTACACGGGACGCGAGTTCGAGGGTGAACTCTGCGGTGGCGATGGGTTGACCGCCGTTTTGGCCGCCGGCGTTGAGGAGAACCTCGGAGGTGAGGGGGGCGAAGCCGACGAGTTCGGCGCGCACGACGTAGCGGCCGTTGTGGGGGATGGACATCCGGAAGGCGCCGTCAGGGCCGGTGGCGGCGGAGTAGCGCTTGCCGGTGAGGGTGTTGGTGGCGGTGATGCCGACGCCGGGGAGAGGTGTGGCGCCGGCGTGGACGGCGCCGTGGATCTCGCCGCCGGTGGGGTTTGCGAGGGAGGTTGCGGGGTTTGGATTGCTGGGCGGGGTGGGCGCGAATTGGGCGCGGGCGCAGGGTACGGGGAGGAGAAGGCAGGTGGTGGCTAGGGTGCAGGCGGCGGCGTAGGGGAGGGGTCGCGGGCGGAGCTGCAGTTTGCCTGCCCTGGAGTTCTGGGGTTCCGGGCTCACTTGGGTGAGGCTCCTGTTTGAGCGGGTGCTCCGGGTGCTTCGGAGGGGCTGCGGCGATGGTTGCGGGGGGTGATGACGGCGAGCTGGGTGGGGACGAAGACGCCGTGTTTTACGGAGCCCTGGCCGAGGACGGAGTCGCCGACTTTGATGTCGGCGAGGGTGATGCTTTCGCCGCCGGGGTCTTGTGAGGGGTGCGGAGTTCGGGACTTGGCGGGGCGACCGGGTCCGTCGCAGCCGGGGCCGATAGCCATGGCTGCTCCGCCGAGGAGGAGGCCCATGCCGCGGCCGCCCTTGCGGAAGGAGGTGCCTTCGTCGACCTCGATGGTTTGTGTGACGCCGTCGGGGCGGCTGATGGTGAGTTTGAGGTCGTCGATGGCCTTGACTCGGCCGGTGATGTAGGTTTTGCCGAGGTTTTCCTGGGCTCGGCGGACCTGTTCGGCGTCGACGACCATGAGGACGGCGGCGTGGACGGTTTTGGTGCTGGGGTCGACGTTGCCGGCGGCGCCGATGCTGTCGCCGGGTTTGATGTCGGCGAGCTTGAGGGGCTGGCGGGCTTTCAGGATGCGGGTGTTGTCGGTGACGGTGATCTGGTAGAGGTCACCGGTTTCGGTTTTGACGGTGAGGCGATTGGGGGTGGCGGCGGTGACGGTTCCGCGGACCATCTCCCCTCCGGCGAAGGGAACGTTGGGGCTGAGGTCGGCCTGGGCCGGTGCGGTCCTGGAGTTGACCAGCAATGCCGCGGCCAAGGTGATGAGCCGGCCGTATTTTTGTGCTCGATGCATCGTTTTGCCCGCCTCCTCCCTTATTGACGAAGGGGCGTCCGGGAAGACGCCCTTCGTGCGGCTCCGTATTTTCGGGGCGAATTCGGCGGGAAAGGGCTAGGGATTTTGCGGCGGGTTCTGGGAGCTGCCGCTCGGATTGAGGGGACGTCGATGGTCGGTGTCGGGGATGGAAGGGGCTGCGCCGGGGGTGACGCGGACGATAATGGGGGTTTGGAGGCGGAAGCGGACGACGGTTTCGGAGAGGATCTGGACCTGCTGTCCACGGGTGACGGCGTTGACGCCGGCACCGGCGCCGCCGCCGGCCGCGGCGCCGATGGCGGCTCCCTTGCCACCACCCAAGATGCCGCCGAGGATGGCTCCGACGGCAGCTCCGCCGCCGGCTTTTACCGCGGTGTTTTTGCCGCGTCCGGTGCCCTCCTGGCGGAAGGTGTCGGTGGAGATGGGGAGGCGGCTGCCGTGGGCGGAGACGCCTGTGAGTTCGACGACGAGGAGGGAGCTGCCCTTGAAGTGTCTGGCGTCCTGAACGGTATCGACGCGGCCGGTGACGTTGCTGCCCTGGGGTAGGGCGACGAAGCCGTCAGCCAGGACGTCGGTTGCGAGGGTGCCGGAGAAGGTTGAACCTTCCTGTGTGCTGGCGCTGTCGAGGGTCTGGGTGATGCGGACGGGAAGCGAGGTGCCGTCCGGGACGGTGACTTCCCGGGTGACGGGACGTGGGGGTGGCGGGGCTGGGACGGCCTGGGGTACGACTTGGGCGGGTGCGGTGTTGCCGGCGGTGGGCGAGGTGCGCTCGATCGGTGCGTTCTGGTTGGGGCCGCGGTCTCCATACCGAGTGGGGGTGGCGGATTTGGGTTCGACGCGGGCGGAGGGCTTGCGGGAGAGGGTTGGGACGGGGGAAAGGGGAGGTGCGGTGACGGTGCCGGTGGAGGACGGGGTTTGGAGGGGGGTCTGGGCAGTTTGGACTGTCTGGACTGTGAGGTTGTTTACGACGGTACGGATTCCGGAGACCTGGCTGGCGTCGGAGGCGGCGAGGGCACGGGCGGCTTCGCTGGAGACGGAGCCGTTGAGGGTCGCGACGCCGTTCTGGACGGAGGTCTGGATCTGTTCGGAGGTGAGGGCGGCGTCGGCCGAGAGGCGGTTGCGGAGGTCGATGGCAGCGGCGTTGTCGTCGGGTGCTGGGGTCGCGGCGTGCCTGCAGCCGGCGACGCTGAACCCGAGGCAGAGGGCGAGTAGGCAGGCGGAGATGGAGGTCTGTGGGCGTTCCGGGGAGGCGTCGGTCTGTCTTGTGGATGTTGGGTTTGGCATGATCTCCTCTGGTTTGGGGTCCTGTCGGGCCCGGTCGGATTTCGTGTTTTGAGCCGTGGGCTGACGGACAGGATTGCTGCGCTGCGGATGCACGGTTTGGGAGCGTAGGGCGGCACCGATGCGCTGCAGCTCTTATATGGTAGACGCCGCATGCGTTGTGTGTGGTTGACGCGGGTGGAGGTTGCTGTGCGCCGGAGGAGGCAAGCGGGGGGCATAGCGAACTCGCAAACGGAGGGTCTCCGAGGCGTGTTGTCGCCAACGCGCAACCTAAACTCCGGGGTGGGCATCCACAGAACTGACACGTTACTTGATAGAGCATCTTCCTTTGACAGTGAGCCATGATCTGGGCGTGTCTGCGGGGAGCCAGTTATGCTCGTATTTCAAGTAGCAAAGGTTTTTATCCTAATTCTGAAGAGGAGATTGAATACATGTCAGATAACGACAGCAGCGGAGGCGGATTGGGATGGTTTCTGGCTGGTCTTGGCGTAGGTGCGTTGGTTGGTGTTTTGTACGCGCCCAAGGCTGGACGGGACACGCGGGACGATCTGATGGCGAGCGCGCTTGAAGCCAAGGACAAGGCATCTGCTTTGGCTCAGCAGGGCAAGGAGCGGGCGTCAGATCTGATTGAGCAGGGCAAGCAGCAGGCGGAGCCCGCCCTGCAGAAGGCCAACGAATATGTGGACCAGGGGAAGGACCTGCTGGAAAAAGGCAAGACCCAGTGGTCACAGTACGTGGATAAGGGCAAGGAACTGGTGCAGGACCAACAGGACAAGGTAACCGCGGCGGTGGATGCGGGCAAGCAGGCGTATACGACCACCACCTCGGAGCAGCAGAGCTAAGGGAGCAACGAGTAGCGAACGTGGGGTCTGGTCGCCCAGGGCATGATGCTTGCCGGTGCAGCCGGGCCCCTTTTTTATGAGAACCGATAGAGAGAGATTGGAGTCCCTATGGTGCAGGTCTTATCGATGGCATGGTTTCAGACGCCGGAAGCGACGCCGAACAATTGGACGCTGCTCCTGATCCTGGTCGGGATTATGGCTCTGGCGAGCCTGGTGCAGCTGGCGGCGTTTGCAGCGATCGGGTACTTTGCTTTGACCGCGAAGAAGAAGGCGACGGCGGCGATCGACGATTTGAAGCGGAAGTCGATGCCACTGATCGGAAAGGCGAACGAGATCGTCGACGATCTAAAGCCGAAGATCAAGTCGGTGAGCGACGATGTGACCAGCATGAGCCACACGGTGAAGGCGAAGGTCGAGCAGATTGACCAGACGGTGACGCAGGTCAATGAGAAGGTCAGGGGACAGGTTGAGCACATCGACCAGACGATTACGCAGGTGAATGAGAAGGTGAAGGGACAGGTTGAGCACATCGACCAGACGATCACGGGACTGCATGAGAAGGTGATGGCCAAAGTGGAGCAGGTCGATCAGATGCTTTCCGATGTGAACGACAAGGTTCGCTCCCATATCGATCAAGCTGATGCGACGGTCAACGATGTTCAGGAGAAGGCGAAGGCGCAGGTGACGCGGGTGGACGACATGGTGAGCACCGCGCTCAAGGCGACTTCGGACATTTCGGACACGGTGCAGCGCAGCATCAAAACGCCGGTGCTGGAGGTGGCTGGGGTTGTGAACGGCGTCAAGGCTGGGCTGGATGTTCTGTTTGGTCGGTCGGATGGGAAGGGCGGGGGGTCCAGGCGGAGTGCAAGTCCGTCGTCGGCAGTTGCGCCAAGCCCTGACGCGGACGGAGTTGCGGACCAGGCGCGGCGGGACAAGGTGACCAGCATCTCGTAAAGTACTTAGGATTAGGAAGATGACCTCCGGCATCCCCCGGGGGTCATCTCTTTTTGGGTGAATAAGTGGGATGGAGAGCAGATTGCTGCCATGGGAACGTCTACTCTAAAGGAGAGGCGGAAGGCGATGGCAGAGGTGGAGACGATTGCGGTTGCGATGTCGGGGGGGGTGGATTCGTCGGCGGTTGCGGCTTTGCTGCAGAGGCAGGGGTACCGGCTGATTGGGTTGACGTTGCAGCTGTGGAACCAGCGCCGGCTGGCGGGCCACGGGGGGGTGCCAGAAGCGGTGCAGGGGAGGTGCTGCTCGGTTGACGATGTGTACGACGCTCGGCGGGTGGCCGAACAGCTCGGGATTCCGTACTATCTGGTGAATCAGCAGGAGCGGTTTGAGGCGGAGGTGGTGAAGCCGTTTGTATCGGAGTATCTGGCGGGCAGGACGCCGGTTCCGTGTACGTTGTGCAACAACCACTTGAAGTTCGATCAGCTGTTGCTGACGGCTCGGGAGATTGGCGCGGACCGGATTGCGACGGGGCACTATGCGCGGAATCATTTTGACGCGAGGCGGGGCCGGTGGATCTTGTCGCGACCGGCGGACCGATCGAAGGATCAGACGTATTTTCTATTTGGACTGACGCAGGAGCAGCTGGCGCGGACGCTGTTCCCGCTGGGGGAGATGACCAAGCCGAAGGTGCGGCAGTTTGCGGCCGAGGCGGAGCTGGGCTTGGCGACAAAGCCGGATTCGCAGGAGATCTGCTTTATTCCGGGAGGGGATTATGCGGCGTTTCTGCGTGCGTATCTTGAGGAGCAGGGGCAGCCGGTGCCGGCGGCGGCCGGGGAGTTGGTGACGGCTGGCGGAGACCGGGTGGGGCGGCACGACGGGATTCACGGGTTTACGGTGGGGCAGAGGAAGGGGTTGGGGCTGAGTTCTCCGACGCCGCTGTATGTGTTGTCGATCGACGCGGAGAGCCGGGCGGTGACGGTGGGGGAGGATGCGGCGCTGTACACGCGGGAGCTGGTGGCGGAGCGGATGAACTGGATTTCGGTTGCGGGGCTCACGCGGGCGCTGGGCTCGAGGCTTCGGGTGGAGGCGAAGATCCGGCACCGGCACGAACCGGCTCCGGCGACCTTGCTGCCGGAGGGTGGGGATCGGGTGCGCGCGGTGTTTGATGAGCCGCAGAGGGCGGTGACGCCAGGGCAGTCGGCGGTGTTTTACCAGGGGGACGAGGTGGTGGGTGGTGGATGGATTGCGAATTCGGGCGTTTAGGGGCTGGATCTTACTCTGTAGGGCGTTGGGGTGGGAATGTGCATCCTGCTAGCAGTTCGAGCATCATATTGATTGACAGTAGGTCACTCATATGTGAGTCTGAATTGGCTACAGAAAAAGTTCTAAAATTTTGGCCAGATTGGCCGATAAGGAGAGGGTGAGGTTATGGCGAAGATTATCGGGATTGATTTAGGGACGACCAACAGCTGCGTTGCCGTGATGGAGGGTGGCGAGCCGAAGGTGATCCCGAACGAAGAGGGTGGACGGACGACACCGTCGGTGGTTGCGTTCACCAAGAGCGGGGAGCGGCTGGTGGGCCAGGTGGCGAAGCGTCAGGCCATCACGAACCCGGAGAACACGATTTATTCGATCAAGCGCTTTATGGGCCGACGTCCGAACGAAGTGAATGACGAGATGAAGATGGTGCCGTACAAGGTGGTGGCGAAGGGCGATAACGTCGCGATTGTGGCGCAGGGCAAGGAGTACACGCCGCCTGAGGTCTCGGCAATGATCTTGCAGAAGTTGAAGAAGGCGGCGGAGGATTACCTCGGCACGTCGGTGACGGAGGCTGTGATCACGGTTCCGGCGTACTTCAACGATGCGCAGCGGCAGGCGACCAAGGATGCGGGCAAGATTGCGGGCCTGGATGTGAAGCGGATTGTGAATGAGCCGACGGCGGCTGCGCTGGCGTATGGGCTCGACAAGAAGAAGGACGAGACGATCGCGGTGTATGACTTCGGCGGCGGAACGTTTGACGTTTCGATTCTTGAGGTTGGCGAAGGTGTGATCGAGGTGAAGTCGACCAATGGCGACACGCACCTGGGCGGCGACAATCTGGACCAGAGAATTGTGGACTGGCTGATCTCGGAATTCAAGTCGGAGACGGGTCTGGACCTGACGTCGAAGGGCAACGAGATGGCGCTGCAGCGGCTGAAAGATGCGGCGGAGCGGGCGAAGATCGAGTTGTCGACGGCGCAGGAGACGGAGATCAATCTGCCGTTTATCACGGCGGACGCGAGCGGGCCGAAGCACCTAGTGCGGAAGCTGACGCGCGCGAAGCTGGAGTCGCTGGTCGACGATTTGCTGCAAAAGTCGGTCGGGCCGTGCAAGCAGGCGATGAAGGATGCCGGCATCGACGCGAGCAAGATCGACGAGGTGGTTCTGGTCGGCGGCCAGACGCGGATGCCGAAGATCCAGCAGATTGTGAAGGATCTGTTTGGCAAGGAACCGAACAAGGGCGTGAATCCGGACGAGGTGGTTGCGATCGGCGCGGCGGTTCAGGCCGGCGTGCTGGCGGGTGAGGTGAAGGACCTGCTCTTGCTGGATGTGACGCCGCTGACGTTGTCGATCGAGACGATGGGCGGGGTGGCAACGGGGATGATCACGCGCAACACGACCATTCCGACGAAGAAGACGGAGACGTTTTCGACGGCGGCGGACTCGCAGACCGAGGTTGAGGTGCATGTGTTGCAGGGCGAGCGACCGATGGCGGCGCAGAACCGGACGTTGGGCAAGTTCAAGCTCAGCGGCATCCCGCCGGCTCCTCGCGGCGTTCCCCAGATCGAGGTGACGTTTGATATCGATGCGAACGGCATTTTGAATGTAACGGCGAAGGACAACGCGACGGGCAAGGATCAGAAGATCACGATCACGAGTTCGTCGGGCCTGAGCAAGGACGAGGTCGAGCGGATGGCGAAGGATGCCGAGGCGCATGCGGCCGAGGATCAGGAGGCGCGCGAGGCGGTTGAGGCGCGCAACGGTCTCGACTCGATGGTTTACAACGTTGAAAAGATGCTGAAGGACGCCGGCGACAAGGTTTCGGGATCGGATAAGAGCGAAGTCGAGACGGCTCTTGCAGATGCGAAGTCGACGCTGGTTGGGACTCCGGGAGCGACGGAGCTGAATGCGGCGAAAGATCGGTTGACGACGGCGAGCCACAAGCTGGCGGAGGCGATGTACAAGGCTTCGGCGGCGGCACCGACGGATGGAGCGACGGCGGCGGAAGGTACGACCGAGCAGCAGCCGAAGGATGAGGGCGTGATCGATGCCGAGTATGTGGACGTGGAGAACAAGTAAGGTCTCACGGCCATGGATGCGGGCCGTCTAGCGAAGTTTGGCGAGGCGGCGGTTTTGGAGAAGGGGCGTTCCCGCTTGGGGTGCCCCTCTCTGTTTAGGAGAGGAGAAACACGATGGGGAGCGGAGACAGGGAAAATCTGGACGTGAGTTGCGCGGTTGGTTTCAACCAGATGACGGGAGGACAGGCGATGGAAGAGACAATTTGGCGGTGCGATCAGATGCGAGCGGGTCAGCTTTACAGCCGGATGATGTTCAGAACGCGCGAGGAGGCGGAGGTGTTTGCGCGGAGGATGCAGCAGGCGGAGCCGGACCAGATGTTTTCGGTAGAGGCGGTGGCGGCTCGGCAGGTTTGGAACTGAAGCAGCGCCACAGTGTTGCACGAGCAATTTGAGTTGGAAGGAACAAGTGCCGGGGCAGAGAGAACTGCGGGTCTTTGCGTCTCGATGGGCTTGCAGAATTGCGGAGAGGTGAGGGCCCGAGATGGTGAACTGGACGCAGGTGGAGGCGATGGCGAACAGTTGTCTGGTGTTGACGAGCGCCGGTGCGATTGCCTATGCCGGAGTGCAGTTGCGCCATGAGCGAGCCTACCGATCCGTGGCAAATCTGGAGAAGCAGCTTGGCTTTTTTCTGTCTGAGGGTTTTACAGCTGCGCGGCGGAGGTTGGCGGCGGACCGACTAGCGGCGGATGGAAAGTCGCTGCGGAGCTGTGAGGTCGACGATCCTCCGGTGAGCGCGTTTGAGGTGCTGGACTTCTACGAGCACGTCGGTTTGCTGGTGAAGAAGGGGCACCTGGAGATCTACGATGTTTGGCACACGTTTTATGAGTGGGCGCAGCCGGTGTACATCGACATGCAGCCGATGGTGGAGGGCAAGAACAGCCCGTATGCCGATCATTATTCAGACCTGCGCAAGCTGATGCGACAGATGGACGAGATTCAGCTGCATCGGATGCATGAGAACAAGGCGAACCACTGGGCTTTGTGGACGCCGGAGCGGATTATGCAGCATTACCGGTATGAGTTGGAGGTGGGGGGGCTATCGCCGCGTGGGAAGCGATCGGCGGAGCGGCGAGCGGAGCGTGCGGAACGGTTGCGGGAGCAGAAGGATCGTCTGGAGCTGGATGCGGCGGCGGCGGAGGTTCTGGAAGGCGAGTCGGGGCTGGCGGTGGAGGCACAGGCGCGCGAGAGTGTGGAGCACCGAAAGGAGATGGAGACGCTCGATGCCTGAGGGCAATGAGATTCACCGGTGGGCGGAGCGACATACCGCAGCGTTTGCGGGCAGAGGTGTGCGGGTGGAGGCTCCTGCGAGCAGCCGGTTCTTGGAGGCATCGCGGCTGGATGGTAAGAAGTTGCGGCGGGTGATGGCGGTCGGCAAGCACCTGGGGTATGAGTTTGGCAATGATCTGATTCTCCATGTGCATTTGGGAATGTATGGGGATTTTACGGAGGGCACGGGACCTCTGCCGGCGGAGCGGGGGGCTTTGCGGCTGCGGATGTGGAACGCGGCGGCGGTGCGGCGGGGGGTGCAGCCCGGGGAGAGCAAGCGGCATGCGTGGTACTCGAATGATGATGGGACGGGGCATATTGCCGCGGAGAAGGTGGCGTGGTTGGAGCTGCGCGGGCCGACCGATTGCCGGGTGTTTCCGCGGGCGCAGTGGGAGGCGCTGCTGGATCGGCTGGGGCCGGATCCGTTGAACGGCGACGGATCGGCAAAGATGGTGGAGGCGATCGGCAAGCGGAAGACGTCGATTGGGGCGTTGCTGATGGATCAGTCGGTGGTGTCGGGGATTGGGAATATCTATCGGGCGGAGCTGCTGTTTCGTGCGGGGCTGAGCCCGTTTACGCCGGGCAGTGAGGTGTCGCCGAAGGTGGTGAAGTCGATTTGGAGGGACGCGTTGCCGCTGATGCGGGCGGGGATGGTGGATCGGCGGATTGTGACGACGAAGCCGAAGCACCGGCCGATGTACAGGATGGGAGTGAAGGACGAGTCGCCGCTGAAGGAGGAGGCTCACTATGTTTATCGGCGCCACGGCAAGGCGTGTTTTGTGTGTGGGACGGAGGTTCGCACGGAGGAGATGGCGGGACGGAATCTGTTTTGGTGTCCGGGATGTCAGAGATGAGCAGAACGGACAGCGTGTAACGTTGTTCGTAGTATGATTTACCTGTGATTCGGAGCTTCAGAGATAAGGAGACGAGGCGGATCTTCTTACGGGAGCCTAGCCGCCGATTTGGGCCTGTTGCAAGGATTGCGCTGCGGAAATTTGCAGATCGAGGCAGCCGTCAGGGTTGAGACCCTGCAGTTTCCTCCGGGAAACAGGTTGGAAAGTTTGCGCGGAGCGCGCGCGGAACAGTACAGCATTCGGGTGCACGACCATTACCGTATTTGTTTTGTTTGGAGTGAGGGACATGCAAGCGAAGTCGAGATCACGGACTACCACTGAGGGGCAGGTTCCCTTCCGCAGCCGCACTGATCCCATTCATCCGGGGGAGATGTTGCGGGAGGAGTTTCTTCTCCCGCTCGGCTTAACGGGGAACGCTTTGGCGATTGCGATTGGCGTGCCGGCGACTCGAATTGGGGAGATTTTGCATGAGCGGCGAGGCATCAGCGGGGACACGGCGCTTCGTTTGGGGGAGTATTTTCGGACTGGGCCTGAGTTTTGGATGAATTTGCAGGCGCGGCATGAGTTGGAGTTGGCACGAGATGCGCGCGAGACCTCTGGAGCGAGGGCGATTGAGCCGGCTCCGGTGGATGGGAGAGGCGCTCTGCTGAGGCGGAGCGCGTAGGCGAGGAAGAGATGGCGACGACACAGCAGAAGGATTATTACGGCACGCTGGGCGTGAAGAAGGCGGCGACCGCGGATGAGATTCGCAAGGCGTTTCGGAAGCTGGCGCGGAAGTATCACCCGGATGTGAACCCGGGAGACAAGAAGGCGGAGGAGAAGTTCAAGGAGATCTCCGAGGCGAACGATGTTTTGAGTGATGAGAAAAAGCGCAAGGTGTATGACCAGCTTGGTTTTTACTCGGACAACATCGATCCGGCGGCGGCGGAGGCGGCGGCTCGGGGGGGGTATGGCGGGGGCGGGGTTGGCGGGGGGGCGGGGGGGGTGTGGGGGGGGGGGGGTTTGGGGGGGGGGGGGGGTGGGTCGGGGGGCCGGGGGGCACGGGGTGGGACGAGGGAGGTTCCGTTTGATTTTGAGGGATTCGATTTTTCGGATTTTCAGAGCTCGGGAGGTGGGGCCCGGGGTGCGGGACCGGCGCAACCGGAGACCGGGGGCGGGTTTGGAGGGAGCTTTCGGGACATCTTCGGCGGGATGTTTGGCGGTGGCGGAAAGGCGCAGGGGCGGGGTCCGCAAGCGGGGACCGATCTCGAGTACCAGGTGAGCGTGGATTTCTGGACGCTGATTCGGGGCGGTGTGACGCGGCTGGAGATTGAGCGGCAGGAGACCTGCCCGACGTGCAAGGGAAAGGCGACGACGGGGGGGAGCGTGGAGTGTCCGGAGTGCCATGGGACGGGGCAGGTGACGCAGATGGGCGGACGGATGAAGTTCAACATTCAGTGCCCGATGTGCGGCGGGACGGGAAAGGTGGAGAACGGCTGCGGGACGTGCCAGGGGTCGGGGGTGGTGCTGCGCAAGGAGCCTCTCGAGTTTCGGATCAAGCCGGGGACGCGGGACGGGCAGCGGATCCGGCTGGCGGGAAAGGGGAACGCGGGCATGGATGGGGGGCCGGCGGGGGATCTGTTTCTGACCAGCAAGGGAGGGACGAACCCGGTGTTTACGCGGACGGGCGACGACATTTACATCTCGGTGCCGGTGACGGTGACGGAGGCGGCGCTGGGGGCGAAGGTGGACGTGCCGACGATCGATACGCATGAGGGTGGAGGGTGGACGCAGCTGAAGATTCCACCGGGAGTGCAGACGGGGCAGAAGCTGCGGCTGCGGGAGAAGGGTGTGGTGAGTGCCGCGCGGGAGGGCGTACGCGGGGATGAGATTGTTGAGGTGAGAGTTGTGGTGCCGAAGGTGCAGGATGAACGGTCCAAGGAGATCCTGCGGGAGTTTGCGAAGTTGAATCCGGAGGATCCGCGGGCGGCTTTGTTTGCTGAGATTTAGGGACCGCGGTGAGTCTTGGGCCGGCTTTGGTTTGTTGTTTTCTGATTGCCGGCTTCTGATTCTGGGTGCGTGGGATCGGCAGGGCTTCTCTGCTCTTTTGGGGGTGGTGGCTTGGAGGTTGGG
>CAXSGC010000046.1:0-26432 GCA_964236945.1 uncultured Acidobacteriaceae bacterium
CATTACCCGATCCGGACTCGATGTCAATAACCTGCTAATACACCACATCTAAAGCGTAAAGGCAAACGCAGATTCCCTTCGGGAATGACAACGAGAAGAGACAGTGCAACGGCAAGGCAGACGTAGGTTTCCCTCGGGAATGACAACAAGAGAGGGCTAGACGGAGTGGGCGAGGAGGATGAGGCCGATCTGGGCGGAGCCTCGGGTTTGGAGGGGATAGTAGAGGTAGGTCGGGGGGATGTGGGGGACGAGGCTGGTGTCGAGGACGATGAGCGAGGGGTCTGGGCGGACGGCGGCGCTGAGGGGTTTGGGGTTGTAGAAGTACTTGTCTGGGGATTGGGTTTGGTTGAGGTGGTTGGGGTCGAGTATGACTTGCTGGACGGGACGGCGGGCGTAGAAGACGGTGGTGGCGATGGACTGGATGGGACCGGCTCGCCAGAGGAGCACGGGGTGGTTGGGGGTGGGGTAAAGGGGGGCGACTGCTTTGACGAGGAGGACGGCGTCTTTGTCTTGTGGGAGCGGGACTCCGTTGACGAGGGTAGGGGCGCGGAGGTGGCTTCGGCCTCGGCTGGTGAGGGGGATGGACACGAGGCAGAGGAGGGTGGCGACGGCGGTGAGGAGGATGCGGTTGCGGGCTAGTAACGGCTGGATGCGGCGGGCGAGATAGGTGGCGGTGAGGAGGGTGAGCGCGGGGTAGGCGGGGGCGATGTAGTGGGGGAGACGGGTCTGGACGAGGGAGAAGAAGACGAGGACGGTGAGGGAGAAGATGGCCCAGGGGCGGAGGTTGGTTTGGGGGTGCGGGGTGGGTCGGCGGAGGGCGTCGGCAAGGGCGGGGGGATAGAGGAGGACCCAGGGGGCGGCCGAGACGAGGAGGACGCCGATGTAGTACCAGGGGTGGGTGGGATGGTGTTCGATGGCGCGGGTGGCGCGGGCGAGGACGTGGAAGCCGAGGTATTCGCGGAGGAACAGGCGGCCGAAGCGGTGGAGCATGAGGAGGTGCCAGGGGAGGACGAGGGCGGCGAAGAGGGCGACGCCGAGGAGGAATGGCGCTCCGAAGCGGGTGCGGGGCCAGCGGCTGACGGCGGCGACGAGGATGAGGGTGAGGGGGAGGACGATGGCTGCGGCGCCTTTGGTGAGGGTGGCGAGGGCGAAGCCGAGAAAGAAGAGGAGCCAGGCTCGGATTTGGTTTGCGGTTTGGGGGCGTGATTGGGTTGGGGTGTCGAGTGTGGTGAGGCCGATGAGGGCGACGGTGGTCCAGAGGGAGAGGAGGACGTCGGTTTCGCCGACGCGGCAGAGGTGGAGGAAGCCGAGGGTGGAGAGGAGGAGGAGGGTGGAGATCCAGGCGGCGAGCCGGCCTTCGCGGGGGAGGAGCCAGCGGTGGAGGAGGGCGACAAGGGCGATGCCGCTGAGGGCGGAGGGGAGGCGGGCGGCGAACTCGGTGGGGCCGAAGAGTTTGTAGGACGCGGCGGTGATCCAGAAGAGGAGCGGCGGTTTTTCGAGCCAGGGCTCCGTGTTCCAGAGGGGCGTGATCCAGCTATGGGCGTGGAGCATCTCGCGGCTGACTTCGGCGTAGATGCCTTCGTCCCATTCCGCAAGGATGCGATGGCCGAGCAGAGGGAGGAGGACGAGGGCGGCGAGCAGGGTGGCGAGGGCGGTGGAGAGGCGGGCGGGGGTGAGGCGGGGGTCGGGCTGGCGCGGGCGTGAGAAGACGGCGGGAGGCATGCTGGGGTCTGAAGATGAGGATACTTTGTTGGGCTCCCTGCCCGCTTCACGGCTTCAGCACGAGGTTACTCAGTTACAGACGGGAGGCGTATTATTGCCCAGCCTGAAGCTTGGAAAAGCTGGCGCATTCAGATGTTTCGCTCAAGAGGTTCCTATGCTCCGTTCCTCTATCGCTCGTGTGTCTGCCTCGGTTCTGCTGTCGGTTTCTTTCTTGCGGGGTGTTCCACGAACTCTCCGTTGGAGAGGACATCTCCTGGCAAAGGCATGTCTGGGTCGGTTTATGGCGGCCAGCAACCTGTGTCTGGAGCCACGCTTCAACTTTATGCCGTGGGTGTGCAGGGCGATGGCTCGGCCGCGACGCCGCTGCTCCCACAGGCGGTTCTCTCGGACACCAATGGGCAGTTCTACATGGCCGCGAACTACATCTGCCCGACCCCCGCGACGCCCGTCTACATCACAGCCACCGGCGGAAGTCCGGCACCGTGAACGCTCAACCCTCAGATCGCGCTCATGGCTGCTCTGGGACCCTGTGGCTTGCTCGCGAACTTCCCTTTCGTCAACATCAACGAGATCACCACGGTGGCGGCGGTGTACGCCCTTGCGCCATTCATGTCGTCGATTTCGCGATTGGGTCGGGCACCCCGGACGCCGCCGCTCTCGCTTCCGCATTTACGGAGGCCGGATATTTTGCCAACTCCGCTACGGGTGGGACCCCCGGGGCGAACGTGCCGTCCAACTACACCGTTCCCGTGGCCCGGATCATCACCATCGCCGACCTGCTCGGCGCGTGCATTAATTCGCCCGGCGGCGTCTCCGGCGACGGCACGGTATGCGGGAGTTTCTTCGCGCTCACGCTGCCGGCGGGCGGCGTGACCCCCACCGACACCGTCGCTGCGCTTCTGAACCTGGCGAACAACCCCACGCTGAACACGGCGGCCCTATATGCCCTTATCCCGCCAATTTCTCCGTTTCAGCCGATCGAGACGATCGTTCCGCCGGACTTGTCTGTCCGTCTGCTGGCCAACTCTCTCTTTGTCATCTCCCCTCGGCGGTCAACTTCTCTCCAGCCCCGGTTAGCTTTTCTCAGCCGACACAGACGGTCACGGTCAGCAACGGGACCTCCGGCGGGGTGAACATCGCGTCTTCCGCGATCACCGGCGTCAATGCCTCGGATTTTGCCATCGTTCCCCCAGGCTGCGTCCGACTGCCCGATCACGGTGGCTGCAAACACCACGTGCAGCTTTCGGATCTCGTTCATGCCCACGGCCGCGGGTCCCCGCGCCGCCTACCTCATCCTCGGCAACACGTCGGCCAATCCCAGTATCGCGATCGCTCTCTCGGGGACCGGCACCGCGGATTCCGCCGGTCCGGTCACGCTCTCCCCCGGCAGCCTTGCCTTCGCGCAGCTTGGCATACCGCAGACGCTCACGCTCACCAACGCCGGATCGATGCCACTCTCCATCAACGGCATCCGGATTTCGAGCACGGGATACACGCAAACCAACAACTGCGGATCGTCGCTCCCTGCATCCTCCTCCTGCCTGATCGAGGTGTCGGTCCCGACAAACACCTTTGACACGTCGGCCACACTCACGGTGGTGGATTACGCCGCGGCCGAACCTCAGGTGGCCCATCTCAGCTTTCCGAGCTTAGTAGGCGCTGGATTTCCGGCGCTTGTCGATTTCGGACACTGGTCGATCGGCGCCATGGGCGAGGAGCTGTTTGAAGTTGTGGGCCCCGGCACCTCTGGAACTTTGAACTTCACGATCACGGGCCCGAACGCCGGGGGACTTCTCGTTAGCCCAGGGATCTTCCGTTCTTGCAAGCAGTTGCACCTACTTATACCGCGGCAGCAACTATCGTTGCTATCTGGACATTTTCTACACGCCGTCCGCGCCTGGCACCAGCACGGCCTACGTCAACGTGGCGGGCTTTGGCCGGTTCACCCTGACGGGGACGGGTGACCCCGCGGGTGTGGACTTCGAGATCTACGGGAGCGGAGGACCGTACCCATCTACGGCGCCTCTCACCGCTCTCAATCTCGGCGGCACACCGATCGGCACACCTTTGGTCTCACAGGTGGGTATCCGCAACAGTGGCACCGTCTCCCCGCTGTCGCTGAACGCGCCGGTCCTTTCCGGCCCGAACGCGGCCGAGTTCTCCGTTACGACGCCGACCTGCGCCTCCGGCTGCTCTCCTTCCATCACGTTCACACCGACCGTAGCCGGAATCCGCTCAGCCACGCTGACCTACACTGACACGACCGGCGCCGTCACGCGGTCGGTGACCCTCTCCGCCACCGCGACCACACCTGTCCCGGTGCTCACCGCGTCGACCAATCTCAACTTCTCGAACGTCCCGATCGGTACCGTGAGCGCCTCCCAGACGATCACCGTGAACGCCTACCAGAATCATCCGATCCAGGCGTCGCTTGCATCTACGGCAAACGGCGGCGCTCAGCCATTTGTCTTCACTGGCCCGACCTTTTGCGCATCGACGCCGTGCACGCTCAGCGTCGCCTATGCTCCGACGGCCGCGACCGGCGGCGGCGGCGCCAACGTCTACGTCGTGGCCACGGACACGATCGGGCTTTCCACCGGAAACATCCAGGTGTACGGACAAGTTGCGCCCCTCTCCACCTTCGCCTACGCGCCGGAGAGTCTGAGCTTTGCGGCGCAGGCGATTGGCACCGTGTCGGCGCCCCAGACCGTCACATTCACCAACGTCGGCACAATGGACCTAATGCTTACGTTCACGGTTGATGCGGTCGGCGGCTCCGCGATTCGGGACTATACCCTGGTGAACAACTGTCCCGCGACCCTGGCGATCAATGCGACCTGCACGGTCGACGTCTTCTTCGCGCGCGTGGCCGGTGGCCCGACCCACACTTCCCTTGAGATCGACGGAGCAAACGTCCCACTGTACATCGACCTGACCGGTGTCGCCTTCTAGAGCAAATTACCGGTCGGTGTATAGGGAGCCACAGGTATCGACGCCGTTTTCTCTCAAGGAAAACGGCCCTGCACGGGTACATCCGCTTCACAGCAACAGGTAATTTGCTCTCGAGCTGCTCCGGTCGAGATGACCGGGCCGGGAGGCGTTAGCGCCAGCTTACGGCCAGGTGCCAGCGGAGGTTGCGGGATTCGGCTTTTTGGAGGACGCGGGCGTATTCGGTGAGTTCGGCTAGGACTTTGGGGCCTTCGGAGCCGAGTTGGTGGGGGGCGTGTTCGAGGGCGGCGACGAGGGCCTGGACGGTGCGGAGGCCTTCGGCCCCGGTGTACCACTGCGGGGGTGGGAGACGGCGAAGGAGGTCCTGGTTGCCGGCGCCTTCTTCGATGAGGAGCGCCATGGAGTTCTCGTCGGCGGAGAAGAACTCGATGAGGGGGCGGATGCCGAGCGACAGGGCGAGTTTTTCGAGCGCGTCTTCGTGGCGGGCGAGCGCGCGGCCGTTGACGAAGATGTCGAAGCCGGGGTCGTCGCCTTCGACCACGATGTACATGGAGGCGGCCATTGCTGGTCAGTGTATCCGGCTCGGGGGTGTGGGGAAAGGTATCAGGGGTGAGTCGGGGTGGAGGGTGGGCGGAGGGAGAGGGTTGTGTCTGCGAGTTCGTCGGCGCGGAAGAGGATGAGGGAGGAGGCGAGGAGGGTGAGGGCTCCGAGGACGGTGCGGGCGGTGAGGGTGGGACGGAGGAGGAGGGCGCCTTCGAGGGCTGTGAGGAGCGGGATGAAGAGGAAGCGGGTGGAGAGGCGCAGGGGCGGGAGGGCGCGGAGGAGATAGAGGAGGAGGGGGATCTGGGCGGCCTGGAGGAGGTTGGCGGTCGGGTTGCGGAGTGGGCGGGTGAGGGTGGTGAGGGCCGGGTGTTCGAGGGTTAGGCTGAGCGCGAGGAGGGCGAGGGCGTTAGCGCCGGCGAAGGTGGCGAGGCTGGGGGCGAAGGGGAGGGTTTGGAGCTGGCGGTGGAGGTTGAGGCTGGCCCAGGTGATGAGGGCGGTGGCGGCGAAGACGGCGGCGAGGTTGGGGATGGCGGTGGTGGTGGTCGGGATCTCAAAGGGGATGAGGAAGAGGGCGCCGCCGAGGGCGGTGGTGGCGGGGAGGAGAAGTTGGCGGGCGCCGGGGTTGGAGGTGGATCGGGCGAGGACGAGGACGAGCGGGATGAGGGTGAGGAGGGCGGTGAGGGTGGATGGGGAGAGGTGCGCGGCAGCTTGGCGGAGCAGGAGGGCGGGGGCGGTGATGAGGGCCAGGCTGGGTGGGATGAGTTGGAGGAGGTGGGTGGGGGGTGTGCGGTGAGAGCGGGCGATCGCGGGGACGAGGGCGAGGAGGGCGATTGCGGGGTAGAGGATGGTTTGGGCGGTGAGGGGTGCGGGGGCTGGGTTTGGGTCGGCGAGGAGCCAGGCCGAGGCGGAGAGGAGGCAGAAGATGGCGAAGGCGGCGGTGGGGAGCTTCACAGTTCAGCGTAGTTCAAGATTGTGGTGAGGCCGGAGCGCCGGGCTATGCTTCCCTGCTTCTCCTATATTCCTCTTGTCAGCTTGTATCCCTATGGACAGCTAGCTCCCATATGTACTACATTGTGGGCATGACGAAGATCGAGGCGCGTCTGGGTGAGTTTGAGCAGGTGGTTCTCCTGGCGATCTTGCGGCTAACGGATGCGGCGTATGGGGTGAGCATACGGTCGGAGATTGAAGTGTGCACGGGTAGGAAGGTCTCGCCGGGGGCACTGTATACGACGCTGGAGCGACTGGAGGGGAAGGGGTTGGTGACGGGACGATCGGGGGAGCCGACGCCGGAGCGGGGCGGGCGGGCGAAGCGGTTTTATACGGTGACGAAGGCTGGGCGGGGGCGGCTGGTGGCGGCGCAGACGGCGTTTCGGAGTTTGCTGGTTGGTTTGGACTTACTGGGAGAGAGACATGGATAGGGCTAGGGTAGCGGAGTGGATGTTGCGGAGAGTGGTGGATAGACAGCGGGCTTCGGAGATCGTCGGCGATCAGCTTGAGACTCGTGCGGGAGCTCCTACGGTAGGCGAAAGTCTAAGATTTTGGGCTTCGATTGTTTGGGTATGCGTGGTGTTTTCCTGGCGGACGCCAGTGGCTACGCTGCTGGCGGCTGTTGCTGGAATCCTTGCGTGGTGGCCGTTCGCAATCACAGGGTCTCGCCTTCACCTCTCGGAGCAGTTGCACTCACCACAGGTCGCAGCGGTCGCGTTCCTATCCCTAAGCATCAGCATGCTGCTGTGGGCGGAGGCGGTCTTTTCGGCTGTACGCTTCGGAGTTCGTGATGAGCTGACGAAGTTGAGCCTGGGGGCATCCCTGCTAGGCTCCTTTGCCGCGTGTTGCCTGTGGTGGTTGCCTCACGGTGCGGTGATCCTGCGGGTCGGGGTAGCTGCTTTAATTCTGTTTCAGATGACGAGCGCTGGGCGGCGGCGAGCTCTTGCTATCTGGCTGCCGGTCGTCCTCGGGACCTGGTTTGTTGCTCGTTTCCTGCTCACTTCGGCGTTCGCGAACTTCCATGTCGGACCGCGGAAGTTGGGTCTTTATACGACTCTTTATCTCTATGTGTCTGTGGGTTCCGTTCCTCTTCTTCTGGCATTTACGTCTGTGTATCTTCATCGGCGACTGCTTGGGGAGGCGAAGTCGGTGGTGAGTTAGGGAGTGTAGTGTCTGTGGCAAAGAAGAGCGCGGTTGCAGGCCATCATTGATCGGGTCTGCAACCGCGCTCTTGTTTGAAGATTGTTTTTGTTCGGAGCTTGCTATTGGTTGCCGCCGGTGGGACGTGGGCCGGAGTTGCCGCCTGGGCCTCCGGGGCGGCGGCCACCTCGGCGGCGGCGGCTGCCGGAGCCACCGCCGGGCCGGCGCTGGCCGCCTGGGCCTTCGGAACCGGCGGGGCGGGGGTTGGGGTTGGGGTTGCCGCCCGAACCGCTGGGGCGACCGCCGGGCTGGCGGGAGCTGGCGGCGCCGACGGGGACGGGGGTGGGGTCAGCGCGGTTGAAGTTGGGCTCGTCTTCGGAGTCGGACTCTGAATCTGAGTCGGAGTGGAAGGAGCCGTCGTCGGTGTCGTCGTCGTCTTCGAACTCTCCGGAGACGTCGAGGTTGGGGGCGTCGTCGCCGTCGGCCTGAGCGGCTATGGACTGGGATGCGCTCTGGGGTGCGCTCTGGGAGGTGCGGGCGCCGTTGCTGGAGCGGCTCCCGGCTTCGGATGGAGCGGACTCGGTCTGGCCGGGTTCGGGGAGGCCGAGTTTGGCGCGCTGTTCGCGGAGGACGGCTTTGCGCGAGAGCTTGATGCGGTTGCCTTCGATAGCGAGCACCCTGACGAGGATCTGGTCGCCTTCGCGCAGCTCGTCCTTGACCTCTTTGACGCGGTGTTCGGCGATCTCGGAGACGTGGAGGAGGCCGTCGGTGCCGGGGAAGATTTCGACGAAGGCGCCGAACTCGGCGATGCGGACGACCTTGCCGAGATAGGTTTTGCCGACTTCAGGGACGGCGGTGAGGTCGGAGATCATCTGGATGGCGCGGGCGAGGCCGTCGGCATCACTTGAAGAAACATTGACCCGGCCAGTGTCGTCGACGTCGATCTTGACGCCGGTGGCGTCGATGATGCCGCGGATGACCTTGCCGCCGGGACCGATGAGGTCGCGGATCTTGTCGGTGGGGATCTGGATGGTGTGGATGCGGGGGGCGAACTGCGATTTTTCTTGGCGGGCGCCGGAGATTGTGGCGTCCATGGTGTCGAGCAGCTGGAGGCGGCCGCGGCGTGCCTGTTCGAGGGCTTCGCGCATGATCTGGGGGGTGATGCCCATGATCTTGATGTCCATCTGGAGCGCGGTGATGCCGTTGCGGGTGCCGGCGACCTTGAAGTCCATGTCGCCGTAGTGGTCTTCGGCGCCGGCGATGTCGGTGAGGATGGCGTAGTTTTCGTCTTCCTTGACGAGGCCCATGGCGACGCCGGCGACGGCGCCTTTGAGCGGGATCCCGGCCTGCATGAGGGCGAGCGAGGCTCCGCAGACGGTGGCCATCGAGGAGGAGCCGTTGGATTCGAGGATGTCGGAGACGACGCGGAGGGTGTAGGGCGACTCTTCCTCGGAGGGGAGGACGGCTTCGAGGGCGCGATAGGCGAGGGCACCGTGGCCAATTTCGCGGCGTCCGACACCGGTCATGCGGCCGACTTCGCCGACCGAGAAGGGCGGGAAGTTGTAGTGGAGCATGAAGCGGCGTTTTTGTTCGCCCTCGTAGGATTCGAGGCGCTGGGCGTCGTCGGTGGTGCCGAGGGTGGCGGAGACGAGGGCCTGGGTTTCGCCGCGGGTGAAGAGGGCGGAGCCGTGGACGCGGGGGAGGACGCCGACCTCAACCGTTACTTGACGAATCTGGTCGAAGGCGCGGTGGTCAGGGCGGATACGGTCTTTGAGGACCTGTTCGCGGAAGATGTTTTCGCGGAGGAGTTCAAAGTATTTGGAGAGCTTTTTGGACGCGGAGGGCTCGTCGGCGGGGAGTTGCGATTTGAGCTCGTCCTTGATGGTCTTGACGAGGGCGTAGCTGTCGAACTTGGGGTGTTTTTGGGTGTCGAGGGCGTCGGTGAGGCGGTCTCCGACTTTGGAGCGGAGGTCGGAGAGGTACTGCTGATCGACTTCGGCGGCGCCGGGGACGCGTTTGGTCTTGCCCGCGCGCGAGACGAGGTCTGCGATGGCGGAGCAGATGTTTTTGATCTGCTCGTGGGCGAACTCGATGGCCCCGACGACGTCTTCTTCGGAGCACTCTTTGGCGCCGGACTCGACCATGACGATGCCGTCTTTGGTGCCGACGACCATGATGTTAAGCTTCGAGGTCGCGCGCTCGGTGTAGGTGGGGTTGACGAGGAACTGGCCGTCGACGAGACCGACGCGCACGGCGCCGACAGGTCCGTGGAAGGGTATGTCCGAGAGGGCGAGGGCGCAGGAGGCGCCGTTGATGCCGAGGACGTCGGGGTCGTTTTCCTTGTCGGCGGAGTAGACGAAGGCGACGACCTGGGTTTCGTTGCGGAAGGTCTCGGGGAAGAGGGGGCGAATGGGGCGGTCGATCTGGCGGGAGGTGAGGACTTCTTTTTCGCTGGGCCGGCCTTCGCGCTTGATGAAGCCGCCGGGGATGCGGCCGCCGGCGTAGGTGAACTCGCGATATTCGACGGTGAGCGGGAAGAAGTCGATGCCTTCCTTGGGGTCGGGGGAGGCGACGGCGGTGGCGAGGATGACGTTGTCGCCGGAGGAGGTGAGGGCGGCGCCTGAGGCCTGCTTGGCCATGCGGCCGGTTTCAAAGCGGATCTGTTTGCCGCCGGCGAGGTTTACGGTTACGTCTTCCATCATGTTTTCTCTTCTCTTGTATGGGCGCGTTTTTCGGGGGTGTGGGATCAGGATTTCCGATTGGCTGGGCTGGGCTCCATGCTGTGGCGCATGGGCTGTGCATCGGGAGGACAACGTGCGCGAGCGCCGAGATGCGGGACAGGTCCGCTCCATGGAGGATCGCTGAAGGCGTGTGGGAGGCCAGGGGAGGTGTGAGGGAGCTTACTTGCGGATGCCGAGTTTGCCGATGACTTCGCGGTAGCGGTCGGCGTCGAAGCTCTTGAGATAGTCGAGCAGGCGGCGGCGCTTGGAGACGAGCATGAGGAGACCGCGGCGGGAGCCGTGATCTTTTTTGTGCTCTTTGAAGTGTTGGGTGAGTTCGCCGATGCGTTCGCTGAGGATGGCGATCTGGACCTCGGGGGAGCCGGTGTCGGACTCGTGGGTGCGGAATTTCTCGATGATGTCGGATTTTCTTGCGGTTGCCAGCACTGCTTTCTTTGCCTCTGATCTTCTCTAGGTTTGCCCGTCTTATATGTCTTGAAGGATAGCATTTGGTAGGGGGGCGGGGCAATGCGGGCCGGTGGAGCCCCGGACTAGGCCAGGTTGTTTCTGAGGAACTCCACGGTGCGTTGGTTCGCGAGGTGGGCGGCTTCGGGGTTGAAGGAGGCGCGGACGTCGCAGTGGAAGCCGTGCTGGGCTCCGGGGTAGGTGAAGATCTGGACTTCGGGGTGGTTGGCAGAGCGGACGGCTTCGATCTGGTCGGGGCCGATGTGAGTGTCGTCCAAGCCGAAGTGGATCATGACGGGGCAGGAGGGCTGCTCGGTGGCGAACTTGCCGATGCCTCCGGGGTAAAAGCAGACGGCGCAGTCGGGGCGCATCTTGAAGTCTTCGCCGCGGGTGGCGGCGAGCCAGGTCATCAAGCCGCCGTAGCAGAAGCCGACAACAGCGATGCCCTCGTGGGATTCCTTGGCTTTTTGGAAGGCGGCGGCGATGTCGAGGAGCGCGGTTTCGGGCTTGAGCTGCTGCATGTAGCCGACGGCGCGCTTCATGTCGTCGCCTTCGTAGGTGAGTTCGACGCCGCGCTCGATGCGATCGAAGAGGGCGGGGGCGAGGGTGAGGAAGCCTTGGCTGGCGTAGCGGTCAGCGACCGAGCGGATGTGCGGGTTGACGCCGAAGATCTCCTGGAGGAGGACGACGGCGCCGACCGGGCTTTCCTTGGGCTGGGCAAGGTAGGCACTGAGTTGGTGCCCGTCGCTGGCGGTGAGTTGGATGTGGGTTCCCATGTGTGAGGGTGTGCTCCTTTTTGTTGTTCGTGTTTCGTTATTTCGTTGGGCTTCGGTTCCCTGCCCCGGTGCTCTAGCGGTGAGGTTTGGGGCGGCTGAAGGTGCGCATCTCCTGGAGCCATCGGCTGAAGCGGAGGAGTTGGCGGCTTTCGGTCCAGAGGAGATGGGTGAAGTCGCGGAGATGGACCGCTTCGGCTTTTTTGCCGGTGTAAGTTTCCAGGCGCCAGCGGAGATACGGGCTCTGCCAGGGCTGGAGGCGGTGCCCGCGGGTGCTGTTCCAGAGGAAGCGGAGGGTTTCCGGCATTGTGGTTGGTCGTTCTTCTGAAGTATAGGGCGTGAGAAGCGGTCGGGCTCCGCCCAATACCCCACCCTTTCGCGGTACGGCCGCGAGAGGATGGGCACCCGGCGAGATGCAGATTCCCTTTGGGAATGACAACCAGAAGGGCGACGACCGGCTAGACTTCGCGGCGGCCTTCTAGGGAGCGGGTCATGGTGATTTCGTCGGCGTACTCGATGTCGGAGCCGGCGGGGACTCCGGTGGCGATGCGGGTGACGCGGAGGCTGGGATTGAGGCTGGCGGTGGGGTCTTTGCGGAGGCGGCGGATCTCGGCGGAGAGGTAGGCGGCGGTGGCTTCGCCCTCGGTGGTGGGCGAGGTGGCGAGGATGAGTTCGTCGAGATCGGGGAGGCGGGTGAGGAGGTTTTGGATGCGGAGATGTTCGGGGCCGACGCCGTTGACGGGCGAGAGGGTGCCGTGGAGGACGTGGTAGACACCGTTCCAGGAGCGGGTTTTTTCGATGGTGGCGATGTTGGTGGGTTCTTCGACCACGCAGACGAGACGATGGTCGCGGGCGGGGTTGGTGCAGAAGACGCAAGGGTCGACGTCGGTGATGTTGTTGCAAGCCGAGCAGAGGGTGAGGCGTTGGCGGAGGTGGGTGATGGCTTCGGCGAGGGCGAGGGCGTCGACGTCCGAGGAGCGGAGGACGTGAAAGGCGAGGCGCTGGGCGGATTTGGTGCCGATGCCGGGGAGCTTTCGGAGTTCGTCGATGAGCCGGGTCATGGGCTCGGCGAAGCGGTTCAATCGGTGTCCTCGCTCGGGTCTCCGAGGCTGGCCATGCCGGGCATTCCTGGTAGATCCATGCCGCCCATCAGGCTTTGGACGTTGGTCTGCATGGCGACGTCGGCGCGTCGGCCGGCCTCGTTGACGGCGGCGGTGATGAGGTCTTCGAGCAGCTCGAGATCGGCGCCGGTCGAGCCGACGGCGGTGGGCTCGATTTTGAGGCGGAGAACCTCTTTTTTGCCGTTCATGCGGACGGTGACGACGCCACCGCCGGTTGTCGCTTCGACGATGGTCGAGGAGAGTTTCTTTTCCATCTCGCCCTGCAGGTCGCGGGCTTGTTCCATCATTTTGCTGAGGTCGTTGAAGTCCATTGGGTGGTGCTCCTTGCAGCGTCGTTTCTGTTCAGTGAAGAGTTGCCGGTTGTCAGTTGTCAGTGCTGAGGTCGATGACCTTGCGAATTTCGGCGCCGAAGAGGCGCTGAGCTTCCTGCACGATGGGATGCTCCTCGGCCTTGGATTGGGCGGAGCCGGATTTGGCTGTGCGGGGTTTTTTAGGTGCGGCGGTGGTGGAGGCGCGGCCAGGGACGAGATCGAGGCGGAGGTGGGCGGCCCCGGCTTCGCGAAGGGTCTGGCGGGTGATGCGATCGGCCTCGGGGTTGAGGACCATGGGCAGCATCATTTTGGAGAGGGTGGTTTCGACGCGGAGGCTGGAGCCGTCGATGGTCCATGTGCTGTCGGCGAGGGCGTCGGCGGCGGAGCTTTGGGAGGGGGCTGCTTGGAGGGCCTCGACGACGCGAGTTTGGAGGTCTTCCGCGGTAGGGGTTGTCTGTGGGTCTAGAGTTGCGGCGGCAGAGGGATCTGGTGCGGGGAGCGGTGTGAGAGAGGCTGGGTCGGCGATGATGGGTGGCGGTGGTGTCACGGGACGGATGGGATCCGGAGCTGCAGACGCGGGTGCGGGCGTCGGGGAGTCGAAGCGTTTGCGGCTCCGGTCGGCTTCAAAGGGAGAGAAGGCGGGCTTCGTCGGGGGCGTGGGTGCCGGGGCGGGGATGGTGGAGGTCCCGGTGGTGGGTCGGTCTTGCGATGAAGCGGGGAATGCGGGGCGGCTTGCGGCGGCGAGCGCGGGTGCGGCGGGCAGGCGGCTGAGGACCTCTTCGATGGGGAGGAGGCGGCGGAGGTGGACGAGTTTGAGGAGGCCGAGCTCGAAGTGGAAGCGCTGCTCCTGGCGGTAGCCGAGTTCGTCAAAGGTGCGGAGCATGACCTGGAGGAAGCGGGTGAGTTCTTCTTCCGAGAAGAGCTGGGCGGTGCGGGCGGCGCGGCGCTGCTCGTCGGGGGAGATCTGGAGCAGTTCGGGCGGGTGGCCGCTGGGGGTGACGCCTTCGGGGTTGAGGTTGCTGATCTTGGCCATGAGGCAGTTGCGGAGGTAGCGGACGCACTGGCGGGCGAGCTGGGACGGGCTGTTGCCGGCGTCCATGAGGTCGTTGGCGACGGTGATGACTTCAGCGGAGCGGTTTTGGTCGACCGCCTCGAAGATGCGTTCGAGGGTGGTGTTGGGGACGGCGCCGGTCAGTTCGCGGATCTGGCCGGGGTCGAGTCGGGGCCGGCCGTCTTCGACCGGGGCGGAGGCGATGGCCTGGTCCATGATGGACAGGGCGTCGCGCATGGATCCGTCGCCGGCTTCGGCGAGGAGCGCAAGGGCGGACTCGCCGGCGTCCACGTTTTCCTCGACGGCGATGCCGCGCAGTTCGGCGAGGATGTCGAGCATCTTGACGGCGTGAAAGGAAAAGTGCTGGCAGCGCGATCGGACGGTCTGAGGGATGTCCTCGGGCTGGGTGGTGGCCATCATGAAGACGATGTGCTCGGGGGGTTCTTCGAGGGTTTTAAGCAGGGCGTTGAAGGCGGCGTCGGTGATCTGGTGGGCTTCGTCGAGGATGTAGATCTTGTATTTGTCGCGTGCGGGACGGTATCGGGCCGCGTCGCGGAGTTCGCGAATTTCGTCGATGCCGCGGTTGGTGGCGGCGTCGATTTCGAGGACGTCGACGGCGTTGCCGGCGCGGATTTCGGTGCAAGACTCGCAGGTCTCGCAGGGTTCCGCGGTGGGGCGGCGGTCGGTACCAATCTCAGACCGGCAGTTGAGGGCCATCGCGAGGATGCGGGCGACGGTGGTTTTGCCGATGCCGCGGTGGCCGGAGAAGATGTACCCGTGGGCGATGCGGCCCTGGGTGAGCGCGTTCATCAGCGTGGTGGTGACGTGGTCCTGGCCGGCGACGTCGCGGAAGCGCTGGGGACGGTACTTGCGGGCTAGGACCTGGTAGGGCATGAGCGTACTTCCCTATTCTATCGTCCGGAGGCCCATGTCTTTCTAGGGTGGCGAGACGACTTCATAGCTGCCTGGAGAGGCGCGGCTGAGGGCTGCGCTGATCTCCTGGAAGTAGGTCAGGATGACTCTGAGCTTGGTGTCTGTGACTACGACCAGGGAGACAGATCTGCGGGAGTTGTTTTGCTGATAGGCGAGGTTCCGGTCTCCAGTGATCAGGATGCCGAAGCCAGCTGCTTCTGCTGCGGAGAGCAGGCCACCGTTCGCGAGGCGATCCCAGCCCAGTTCCCTTGCGGTAGAGGTGGTGTGGTCTTTGAGGAGTGGCTTCAGTTGTGCTGGAACGTTGTGGTCCAGCAGGACTTTCACGCTATGGCCTTCAGCCCTCTAGTAGCCGCGAAGGCCAGGATCTTCTCGACTGCGGCACGATCGACGCCATAGGTTTCGACGATCTCGTCAATCGTCAGGCCGTCGACGAAGTTGTCGAGGATGCCGTCGGCGTCCATGCGGGTGTCTCTGACGGTCGCCCGGCCGCTCACTTTCAGTGAGTTGAACTGGACGACTTCGCAGCCATGCCAATCGTATTTATCGGGGCTTCGTAGATCGTTCACGGGCTTGTTCTCTAATCCCATTTTACTGTTTTCATTCCTTTTTACGAGAGGGATACGGTGCCGCCAGGGCGAGCTGAGGAGCCTTTGGCGGCCTGAGCTTCGCGGCGGTTGCGGCGGGCGCGGCGTTTGACTTCCCCTTCGGAGAACATGGTTCCGCGGCAGTTGGGGGCTCCGCAGTGGCAGGTGCCGTCGGTGTCGTCGGAGTCGTGGAGGTGGTACTCGTAGGTGAGTTCTTCGCCGGCGGGGATGTCGCGGAGGGCAGTGATAAAGATCTGTTCGTTGTCTTCTTCGGTTTCGCAGTTGGGGGCGCAGGAGTGGTTGATGAACATGGCGGTGCCGAAGCCGTCGATGACGGCACCCTCCGTGCCAAAGGAGAAGAGGTAGGTGACGATGCGGTCTCGGTAGCGGACGTCGGCTTCGGCTTTCGAGAAGCGCGGGCCGTCGTACTCGCAGATGCGGGCGCCTTTGCGAATGGGGCGCGTGGTGTAGCAGCCGGCGGCGTGGATGGAGGAAGAGCGGATGATGAGGTGTGGGAGCATGAGTCGGTGATGGGCGAGTGTATCAAAACCTCTGCGGGGGCATGCTCAACGGACACCGGGGTACGTCCAAAGGAGGTGCGATCGAAAGGGGTGAGCGATTAGACTGGAAAGCGCGATGGTGAGACTGGCGCGGTGTCGTTTGGGGAGATTGGGAGCGGCAGTTCTTGTGCTCTCGACCTTTGGCTGGGGTCAGGCATCGGTGCCAGCGCCGGGGCCAAGGCCCTGTGTGGATCGATCTCCGGCGGGCGGCGGGAAGGTGCCTGCGGAGGGGAGATGTGAGCCCGCGGGGGCGAGTGTGCCGGCCGAGGTTGGGGCGGGGCAGGATGCCCCCAAGACGGCACAGCGATTTCCGTATCCGGGTGAGAGTTCGGGAGAGAGTCCGGAGGTACCAGCCAAGCGAGAGGGCGATCGCTCTGCTGTGCCGGACGGGCCGGCATCGTCGGCGAACACGTCGAGGCCGAGCGGTTCGGGTGAAGGTGCGGGGGGAAGGGCTGCGGCGCCTGCTACCGCGGACAAGTTTCCCTATCCTGGAGAGAATGGGGGTACTGGGGAGAGCGGTCCGGAGGCCGGCAGTTCTAGCAGTTCGGGCGGGAGCAGCAGCAGTTCAGGTTCGAGTGCTCCGGATAGTTCAGGCGCGTCGGGAACCGGCGGCCCGGGGCTGGATGATGTTGGGAGCGAAGGGAGCACGCGAGCGTCGCGGCGCAAGCTGCCGAAGCCGCAGCGGATTCAGAGCGACGAGGACCGGGCTACGGAGGACATGACGGTCGCGAAGTTTTACCAGCAGTCCGGCAACTTGCAGGCGGCGTATCTGCGCGCCAAGGATGCGGTAAAGGTGCAGCCGGCGGACGCGGAGACGCACTTTGTCTTGGCAGGGGTGCTTCAAAAGATGCGACGGCAGGAGGAGGCGGCCGCGGAGTTCGAGGCGTACTTGAAGCTCGATCCGGATGGGGAGCATGCCAAGGCAGCGCAGAAGGCGATTGGTGGGAAGTAGGTGCTGGATGAGCAGAACTCTGGATCGGCTGGAAGCGGCGTTGACGGGGGCGCTTGCAGGATTGGACGAGAGCGCGACGGCGCGGCGGCGGGAGCCGGGTAAGTGGAGCGTCCATGAGATTGCGGAGCATCTTTTGCTGAGCTATGCGGCGACGGAGAGCAACGTCCGGGCGCGGCTGGCCAAGGGGACGGCGGCGAGTGCACGGCCGAGCTTTGGCCAGGGTGTAGGACGATTCATGATTACGGTGGTGGGATATTTTCCGGCGGGGCGCAAGTCTCCGGAGATGGTGGTGCCGCGGGTGGGCGAGAGGGTCGGCGGCGAGACGCTTTGTGCGGCCGTACGCGAGCGGCTCGGTGGTGTGGAGCGCGTTTTGTGTGAGGCGGAGGAGGTTTTTGGGAGCCGGGTGCGGTCGGTGACTCACCCGATCCTGGGTCCGATGACGCCCAAGGAGTGGCGGCAGTTCCACTTGCGGCATGGGCTCCATCATGTCCGGCAGATCCGGAGGACGATGGAGCAGGAGACGTAGATGCGGGCAGAACGGGGGCTGCTTCTCCCTACTCGTCGTCATCTTCGGGGAGGAGATCTTCTTCGTCGATGATGAAGCGGGGGTCGCGCTCGGACGGTACGAGGTTGAGGCTTGGGGGAGGGGGTTCGGGGGCGAGATCTTCACGGACGCGGATGAAGCGGCGGAGGTACCGCAGGGGGTCTTCGGCGAGGCTCATCTGCTGGAGGTGGTAGCGCCAGGAGTCGGTTTGGGTGCGGCGGCGGAGGTGGGGGGACCGGCGGATGCTGACAAGCGAGCCGTCGGGGCGCCGGCGAAAGAAGCTTTGCGCGGGGATCTCGAGGGACATCTCTTCGCCGGGCTTCCAGAAGCTTTGGGCGAAGTCGTGGGAGAAGACGAGGGCGTAGTAGCGGCGTTCGCGGTTGAGCAGGTCGATGCCGGCTTCGGTGCCGGTCCAGGGGAGGCCGAGCCGGCCGATGTACCATTGGCGGAAGCGAAATCCGTTCTGTCGCGCCTGCTGGATGACGAGGCGGAGGAGGTCGACACGGCTCATAGGAGACTTCGGAGTCATCTGCGCCATTGCTGCTTAGGAGACGGCGGCGAAGAGCGTGGGGACTACGCCAGAGGGAGAATTTCACGGAAGCGAGGCACGGGCGGGTGTGAGAGCGGAGCAGCGGCGACGTGCGTGCAGGTTTATAGTGAAACGTACTGGGGTCTTCCTCTGGAGAGACCGGGCCTGAAGTCAACGGCAGTGGAGATTGCAAGATAGATGCGGATGGGTCCGAGGGGAAGACAGGAGGTGGCAGGCGGGGGCCTGGTGCTTTCCCGATTTGTGCGCCGCCCTTGGCTTCTGGCTTGTGGGCTTCTGGCTTGTGGGCTGCAGGTTTCAGGGATCGTGGTCTTCGGGCTGCAGGTATGGCTGAGCGTATTTCTCGTTTCCACGGGGGTGTGGGCGCAGAAGGGCACCGGTGCAGCGGCGGCGCATACGGACGCCATCAATCTAACACCGGCGGTGCGGGAAGCGCACGAGCATTTCTACAATCTGGATTATGAGGGGGCGCTCCAGCGGTTTGAGGCGATTGAGCGAGCAAACCCGAAGAATCCGCTGGCGACGGACTATGTATTAATGGTGCTGATCTTTCGTGAGTTGTATCACCAGGATCTCCTGGACACGACGTACTACGCCCATGACAGCTTTTTGAGTTCAAAGCGCACGGTGAACGTCGCGGCGGAGACGCGGACGCGGATCGAGGAGCTCACGAACCGGGCGACTGCCGAGGCGGACGAAGAGATCAAGAGCAATCCGGCGGATAAGAATGCGTGGTTTGCGCGGGGGTATGCGCGCGGGATGCATGCGGCGTTTATTACGCTGGTAGATCACACCTTTGTGGCGGCAGCGCGGCAGGGTCTGGCGTCGCGCAACGACTCCGAAGAGGTGTTGAAGCTCGATCCGGAGTATGCGGACGCGAAGATGGCAGTGGGGATTCAGCAGTTTGCGGTGGCGAGTCTGCCGCGGTTGGTACGGCTGATGGTGGGCATCGCGGGTGTGGGCGGAAACAAGGAGAGAGGTCTGGCGTTGCTGCGGGAGTGCGCGGCCTATGGTGTGGTGAACAAGGTTGAATCGCAGACGGCTCTGAGCCTGTTTTTGCGGCATGATGGACGCTACGCGGAGGCGCTGGCGGTGGAGCACGGTCTGGCGACGGAGTATCCGCGGAACTACCTATTTCGCCTGGAGGAGGCAAACCTGACCAAGGACAAGGGCGACGGCCCGGGGGCGATCGCGGCGTACCGGTCGGTGTTGGCGGATGCCCGGCGGCCGGGGTACTACATCGATCCACGACTGCAGATGGCGTGGTTCGGGCTCGCGGATACGGAGCGGGGGCAGGGCGATCTGCGGTCGGCGGCGCAGCACTACATGGAGGCGGCGGACCAGCCGAAGTGCTCGGAGTGGCTGCGTCGGCGGGCGCAGCTGAATGCGGGGGAGATGTTCGATCTGCTCCACGACCGGGCGAATGCGATGCGGCAGTATCAGATGGCGAGTGCGGGTGGAGGGGATCAGTCGCAGGCGGATGCCGCGCGGCGGTATATGAAGACGCCGTATAGCGGAAGGTAGGGCTTGGGAGAGGCAGAAGAGAACAGAGAGACGGCGACAAGAATAGAACAAAGCAGGAAGAACGTGCGAGGATCGTGAGGTCTCGTGGAGGGTTGGCCGGGCGGTCGCGAAAGGCTGGACGTGAGGCGAGGAGAGTGATGATGCTGTGTCCGAAGTGTGGTGTGGAAGTGAGCTCGGGAAGTCGGTTCTGTGCGGTGTGTGGGACGGCGGTTGCGCCAGCGACGGCGGCGAGCGGGTATGCGCCGGTAGAAGGCGCGTGGGGAGCTCCACCGCCGCCTGGGAGTGCGTTTCCTCCGTACGCTGGGCAGGCTCCGGTCGGCAACGGTCGGGCGTATGGTGGCCGGCTGGTGCGGCCGCGGCATCCGCGAATGATTGCGGGTGTCTGCTCCGGAATTGCGCTGTACTACGGCTGGGACGTTACGCTGATCCGGATCGTGACGGTGGTGGTGGCGATCCTGTTTGCGGTGGTTCTGGTGCCCATTCTGTACGCCATTGCGTGGATCATCGTTCCGGAGGCGCCGAATGTCTTGCCTCCGGGGAGACTGTAAGGTTTGGCGGAGCGGGCGATCGGTGACGCTGCGCGGCCATTTGCGTATGAGGGTGGCGAGCTCTGTCTGGATGGGGTGACGCTTGGCGCGCTCGCGGCGGAGTTCGGGACGCCGCTGTATGTCTACTCGGCGAGGCAGATCCGGGAGCGCTACGAGATGTTTGCCGGGGCGTTTGCCGGGCGGGCGCACACGGTGTGTTATGCAGTGAAGGCGAACTCGTCGCTGGCCATTCTGCGGTTGCTGGGCGAAGCTGGGGCGGGGTTCGACATTGTTTCGGGCGGGGAGCTGGAGCGGGTGCGGAGGGCGTGTGCTCCGGGGTCTGCCGCGGCTTTGGGGCGGGTGGTTTTTTCGGGTGTGGGCAAGCAGGCGTGGGAGCTGGACGCGGCGCTCCGGGCGGGGATTCTGCTGTTCAATGTGGAGAGCGAGGCGGAGATCGGGCTGCTGGCCGGGCGGGCGGAGGCGCTTGGGGTGCGGGCGCGGTTTGCGCTCCGGGTGAATCCGGATGTGTTTGCCGAGACGCATCCGTATATCTCGACCGGGCTGCGGGAGCATAAGTTCGGGATCGAGATGGGGCGGGCGCGGGAGATGTACGGGGTGGCGGCGCGGTCGGCGTGGATGGAGGCGGCGGGGGTGAGCGTGCATATCGGGTCGCAGATCCGGTCGGTGGCTCCGTTTGGGGCGGCGGCGGAGCGGGTGGTGGCGCTAGTGGGGGAGCTGCGGTCGGACGGGCACCTGATCCGGTATGTGGATGTCGGCGGCGGTCTGGGGGTCGAGTATGGCGGCGCGGAGAGGTTCGATCCGGCGGCCGAGGTCGTGCGATATGCGGCGGCGGTGGAGGCGGCACTGGCGGGCGTGGAGGGGGTGCATCTGCTGCTTGAGCCGGGGAGGTTTCTGGTGGCGCAGGCCGGCGCGCTCGTCACGCGGGTGCTGCAGGTGAAGCGAAACGGAACGAAGTTGTTTGTGATTACGGATGCGGGAATGAACGACCTGATCCGGCCGGCGCTGTATGGGGCGCACCACGAGATTGTGCCGGTGCGGGAGCCGGGGGCGGACGGGGCGCGGATGGTGGCCGATGTGGTGGGTCCGGTGTGCGAGTCCGGGGATTTTTTTGCGCGCGATCGCGAGATGCCGCGGGTCGGCGCGGGAGATCTGGCGGCTGTGCTCGACGCGGGCGCGTACGGGATGAGCCTGGCGTCGAACTACAACACGCGTGGGCGGCCGGCGGAGGTGCTGGTCGAGGGCGGCCGGGCGCGGCTGATCCGGCGACGGGAGACGATGGACGATCTCTTGGGTCCGGAACTGCTCGTGTAGCTCGGGTTGTGGGTGCCGGGAGGCGATCCGGAACTCGAAAGTGGCTGGCTCTGCGTGCTAAACTCCTCTGGTCGCGACGGCTCGTGAGCCCTGTTTCGCCGGCAAATTTTGTCTGGAGAGGTGCCCCATGTCCGGCCACTCAAAATGGGCCACCATCAAGCATAAAAAGGGCGCGCTCGATGCCAAGCGCGGCAAGATCTTTACCCGTTTGATCAAGGAGATTACGATTGCCGCGAAGCAGGGTGGCGGCGATCCGGATGGCAACCCGCGGCTGCGCGGCGCCATTGCGGCGGCCAAAGCGGAGAATATGCCGGCGGACAATATCAAGCGGGCCGTCCAGCGGGGTACGGGCGAACTCGAAGGTGTGAGCTATGAGGAGATCACGTACGAGGGCTACGGTCCGGGCGGCGTGGCGATCATCGTCGAGGTGCTGACGGACAACAAGAATCGCGCGGTATCGGAGATCCGGCACGCGTTCTCAAAGAACAACGGCAACCTGGGCGAGAGCGGATCGGTTGGGTACCTGTTTCAGAAGAAGGGCTTGATCGTGGTTCCGAAGTCCGGTGTGGATGAGGATCGGCTGACCGAGATTGTGCTCGATGCGGGCGGCGAGGACCTGGCCGACGAGGGAGACAGCTGGGAGATTACGACAGATCCGAAGGACTTTGAGGCGGTCCGCGATGCTCTGAAGGCGGCGAAGATGCCGACGGAGGTCGCAGAGGTAACGATGATCGCGTCGACCTACCAGAAGCTCGAAGGTGTGCAGGCGAGCGCGATGATCCGGTTGCTGGAGACGCTGGAGGATTTGGACGACGCGCAGAATGTGTATTCGAACTTCGACATGGATATGGCCGAGGTTGCCGGTTGAGCGTGGGTGAGTGAGGTTTCGGAGGAACGAGCCGCCGGATATCGGATTTCCGGCGGCTTTTCTCTGCAGATCTGGATGTTTTGCGGGGATGCGATTGAAGGGAGTTGGAGCTTTGAACGGTTTGCGAAGAGGTTGGCGGAGCCTGGGGCGAGTGGTGGTGGCGGGGGTGCTCCTGGTGACGGGCTCTCTCGGGCTGCGGGCGCAGAGTCTGCCTGGCGGGGAGAAGGCGTCAGCAACGGGCCGGCCGATCGAGGTGGGCGCGATCGTTCAGGGAGGTGTCGGGCTTACGGATCAGAGGAACGATTTCAAGTTTCTGATGGCGGGCGTGCACGCGGGCAAGGTGCTGACCGGGCAGCTTGGGCCGGGGCTCCTGCGGGGGAACTTTGAGTATGCGGCGGAGCTGTTTCCCTTCTGGCAGTCGTATACGCCGCAGTTTGAGCGAGTGAAGTGCAGCTTTGCGGCGGGGCCGGGGACGAGCACGGTCTGTTCGGCTCCGTACACGGTTGGCGGGACGTTTTCGGGGGTGACGCTGACGCCGATTATTCTGCGCTGGAACTTTGCCGGGACGCGACGGTTGACGCCCTGGGTGCAGGGCGCGGGCGGCATCCTATGGACGAATCACAAGTATCCGGCGTTTGGATCGACGGAGCGGGATGTTGTGAACAGCGGCCCGAGCAGCGACTCAAGCGTGTGGAATTTTACGCCGCAGGGAGGGGTTGGCTTGCACTATTTTGTGGGCGCTCGGCGGTCGATCGATCTGGGGGCCAACGCTGTGCATATCTCGTCGGCGTCGCTGGGTGACCGGAACCCTGGGGTGAATGCGAGCGTGCAATTTTCGCTCGGCTACAGCTGGTGGAAGTAGGCTGGCGGCGATGAGTTCCAAGGACTTCGGATCGGATACGGACAGGTCGGCGCCGACGGCACCGTCTGACGCGATCGTGGAGTGTGTTCCGAACTTTTCCGAGGGCGTGGACGAGCGCAAGGTGGCGTCGGTAGTGCGGTCGATGAAGGTCGACGGCGTGCGACTTCTGGACTGGTCGCTCGATCGCGATCACAACCGATCGGTGGTGACGATTGCGGGGCCGCCGGCGGCGGTGGCAGAGGCGGCGGTGCGGGCGGCGGGACGGGCGGCTGAACTGGTCGATCTACGCGGGCAGGTGGGCGTCCATCCCCGGATCGGGGCGGCGGACGTGATTCCGTTTGTGCCGGTGTGTGGGATCTCCTTGGCGGATTGTGCGACGCTGGCGCGGCAGGCCGGCATGCAGATATGGAGGAGGTTTGGGGTGCCAGTGTACTTCTATGGAGCGGCGGCGACGCGGCCGGACCGGGTGCAGCTGGAGGATGTGCGGCGTGGCCAGTTTGAGGGATTGCGGGAGCTGGCGGCGCGTGACAGCAGTCGGCGGCCCGATGTGGGCGGGCCGGAGCTGCATCTGAGCGCGGGTGCGAGCGCGGTGGGGGCGCGGTCGTTTTTGATCGCTTACAACGTGTACTTGCGGTCGGGGGACATTGCGACGGCACGGTCGATTGCGCGGGAGATCCGGGCGTCTTCCGGCGGGATGCAAGGGGTAAAGGCGATCGGTGTGGTGGCTGACGGCCGGCCGCAGATCAGCATGAATATCACGGATTTTCGGGTGACGCCGATGCCGGAGGTGTTTGCGATGCTCGATCGCCTGGCGAGGAGAAAGGGTGCGGAGATCGCCGAAGCGGAGCTGATCGGCTTGATTCCGGAAGCGGCGTTTGACGGGGGAGAGCGATGGATCGGCGAGATTCCGCACTTTGACCCGGAGCAGAAGGTGATCGAGCGCAAGCTCCTGCGGCCGATCGGGTGGCCGTGAATCTCGGGTTGGGTAACGGAGAAGAGACCTTCGTGTCGATCCCTCGTCCAAGCCATAGCGCAGGTTGCCTGTTGCGGTGTATTACGAAAGAATGGATTGGTTGCGGCGACATCTTGCCGCCGCCCCTACGGAGTTCCCTTTGCGCACGTTTCGGATGTTTGTTGCTTCGCTTTCGCTTGGTTTGGTCTCCATGGCCGGCTTTGCCGCTTCGCTTTCGAGCGATGCCAAGGCGGCTGTTCCGCACGATGTTCAGCAGCTGATCGTGGTGGATTACCGCGCCATGCAGAACTCGCCGGTGGCGATGAGTTTGAAGGATCGGACGCTGCCGCCGGACCTGAAGCGGCTGGAGACGGCGCTGAAGAGCTCCGGTCTGAAGGTGGATCGGGATGCCGATACGCTGGCGTTTGCGGCGTTTCGGGTGGCAGGTGGTGAGGGGACGCGGACGGTGGGGATAGCGCAGGGGCAGTTTCACACGCGCGAGATCCTGCAGAATTTTGCCAAGACGAAGACCAAACCTTTGGTGATCCGCAACAACAGCGTGTATCCGATGGGCGCGGCGGGCATGAGTGTGGTGTTTCTGAACCAGACCACGATGGTGTTTGGGGACCGTGAGGCGGTGAAGGCAGCGTTGGACGCGCGCGACGGAATGACACCGAATCTGCTGTCGAACGGCGACATGGTGAACGAGATGGCGGCCGTGGATCAGCGGGCGGTGTGGAGTCTGCTGGACCAGAAAGGCACGCAGACGATGATGAAGGGCGTGCTTGGCGAGGCGTCGGGGCTGGCCGACTACGACACGGTACGGAACCGGATGCGGAGCTCGCGGTATACGCTCGATTTCCAGAACGGTGTGAAGTTCAATCTATCGGTGGTGATGTCCGACACGATGACCGCGGCAACTGCGGCGACGCTGATGAAGGGCGTGGTTCTGCTAAAAAAGACGTCTGGGACGCCGCTCGAGAAGTCGGCCCTGGAGCAGACGACGATCGATTCGAACTCGGGAACTTTGTCGGTGGACTATTCGTCTTCGGACAGTCAGTTTGCGAGTCTTTTAACTTCGCCGCTGTTTCAGAGCGTGGTGCGGTAGCTGCCAGGCAAAGTTTTCCACAGGAAAGTTTGTGAGATCGCTAAAGTATTTGCGCCGGCTGACGATAACCGAGGAAGAGGGATGATTTATGGTTCGTGGACCTCGAAATCGGAGTTGGCGTGGCAGCGCCTTTGTGGAAAGCACATCGGCGCTTGAGCGTGAGTTGTCCCGGAATGGGGGGTTTCTGGCGTCACCAGCAAACGAAAGTGAACCAGGACGCGGTCTGGAGCCGATGGATGACGCCTCGCGAAGTACGAAAGTCGCGTCGTTAAAGGCACGCATCGCGGCAGGCTTGTACCATGTCCCATCTGAGTTGGTTGCAGACCGGCTGATGGAGGTGATGATGGCTCATTAGACTAGATCTGATTAGCTGATGGTTACAGAGTGCGACTCCTTGCCGGAGTGTGGCGGCCCTGGGAGCCTAAGGGATCGCTGTCCGCACCTGTGTCGATCTCGTCGGAGTTGTTAAAGACTCATGACCTGGACGGAAGGCAACCGGGGCGTCCGATGCCGGGATATCGGTGAGAGGATCGTCAATCGCTTCATCCTTACCGCCGACTGCATGGGAGGATCTGTACCTGGAAGAACGCCAACAAGCCTGAAATCTTCAATCGATCTGGACTGATCCTCGATCCTGTTGGGAGCTTAGGAGAAGAGGTTTACAGCTTCGCGGCGATGGACGGGGAGAGGGGATCGGCGGGAACGATTTCGAGCCGCACAGGGGCCAGGCCGGTGTGGAGGATATTGATCTTTTCGGCGGCGGCGGCGGAGAGGTCGATGACACGGCTGGGGGTGAGGCCGCGGTCGTTGATGCGCACGACGACTGACTGGCGGTTGTGGAGATTGATGACGCGAACGAGGGTCCCGAAGGGGAGGGTAGGGTGGCAGGCGGTGAGGGCGTGGGGGTCGAAGATTTCGCCGTTGGCGGTGTGATGACCTTCAAGGACGCTGCCGTACCAGCTGGCGATGCCGGAGAAGAGGTTGCGGCGTTTGGGGTGCGCAGAGGAGTTGCGGAGCTCGCCGGGAGTGGGAGCGGGGATGGCTCGGAGGGCGGCGGGGGTGGGTGCCAGGGGAGAGAGGGGGGTGTGTGTGGCGACGGCAAAGACGAGGAGCGTGCCGGCGGAGAGGGTGAGGAGGAGGGAGGATCGGAGGGGGTTGGCCGAGCTGAAAGGGTTGATGGAGCTAGGGAATAAGAATTGCAACAGCACCTCGCGTTTCCTGAAGCTTTTACGACCTTGAATAGGTTACATCTGCGAGAGCAAACAGGGCAAATTGCGAGTAGATGGCCCGATAGATTTGCTCTAGGGAAGGTCTGATTTAAGCCTTTGTTTTTGCGTCTGGCTGCCTGAGGGTTCTT
>CAXSGC010000047.1:0-24484 GCA_964236945.1 uncultured Acidobacteriaceae bacterium
CGTTCGCCTGGGCGGCCCGGTTCCGCCGCCTGGCCCGCGACTACGAACGGCTCGACACTCCGCTCAAAGGCTTTCACTCTCTCTGTCTTGCCTCACTTATGCTCGCCCGCATGTTCCACCTGCTCGGCTCAACGTCATAACAGGCCCTAGGCCGGCAAGCTCCAGCCGTTTTTTCTTATGACCGACTTCAGCGCTTCCTTGTCCAGGCTCAGCTCAGCCACCAGCTGCTTCAACCGACGGTTTTCGTCCTCCATCGCCTTCAGCTTCTGGGCCTCACTGACGTCCATGCCACCGAACTTCGACTTCCACCCATAGAAGGTCGCCGCACTGATCCCGTGCTCACGGCACAGATCCGGCGTCTTCACACCAGCTTCGCTCTGCTTCAGGATCCCAATAATCTGCTCTTCGCTGTACCGGCTCTTCTTCATGCTTCCGTCCTCCCGTTCAACCTACGAGAGAAACTCCAGCTTCAAATGGTAGAGATTTCCGGGGGCAGGTCAGTTCATACCAACGGTTGGAAACCCGAGTGCGCCTTTTTGGGTCGACATGACATCTAGCATCAGGCCGCCGTGGAGAAAACGGCAAAGCGGAGCACCGGGACGGGTGTCGTTATCAACGCCAATGTCTCGTAGTCGATCACAGAAGGCCGAGTAATCGGCGTAGTCGGCCGCAACGATCACGTCTACATCGTATGTGGATCGAATCGGAGCGTAGCCCTGATCGGTCACGATGAGATCGAGTGTCGATCCTCCCACGAAGACGACCTCAGGCAGCAGATGCTTCAACTTCAAGGCCGCTTTCTCCAGCAGGGGCAGATTGCTAGCGATTTTCAAGTAGCCTCTTGCTCATCATCTCCAGGGCAATCTTTCGCTCGCGGACTCGTCCATCCCGGAGCGCGTCGACGAGGCTAAGGAGTTCGTAAAACGCAGAGTCCGCTAGAGCCGCCTCGGCAGCATGTTTATAGAGGGGTTCAAAGGTATAGCCGCGCACTTTCCCCAAAACATAAGGCCACACAGGCACTTCCGCTCCGCTATCGTGAATGACACTACGTAACGGCTCGGCTGCAAAAGAAGTCGCCACACCCCTCGTCAGTTCTCCCCGTACCGCCGGATACACATACCTCATGCCATGCCCCAAAAGCTCCAGGAGTGCTGAGCGGTTTACCTTTTTGGGTCCATCGTGTTGCATCAGCCCAGATAGCCGCGCCCTCTGGACGGCCCCGTGCACCTCGGAGCTGGCGACGTGAAGCTCGGAAGCAAGTTTCTGGAATGACGACTCTCCAGCTCCTGGAAGCGTAAGTTTCAGCAACGCTGCAATATCAAGAAGCCGTAGCATTTAGCTATCCTAGATGTTCTATATTCTAAAAGAAAGAATAAGGAATACGTGTGCCCACAGCAGCTACGGCACAAATCTCAAACACTCCCAGAATGTATAGCGTAAGCACGTTCGAGCCTGGAACGAGCCTGCACGCTAAGGCGTTTTACACCAAAGTTGCGGGCCACTTGAGTCACGTGAGCGCCCGGGTCAATCTTTGGGAAGGCCGCTGCGAGCTCGACTAGAGCAATATCTTCAATAGAGCGGCAATCATCGTTTGTCTGAGGGTACCTTGCCAAGCTCCAACTGTTAGCGGTTTCAACGTCAAGCCAGACGAATGTTGCTCCGCCCTCTTCCGTCAGAAGATGATGTGCGGATTGTGTCAGAGACAGGACACGCTCACGAATACGATTGCCGGAGCGCAGGAAACCGTGTGCTCTGGCAATTCTTTCCACAAGAACATCATCCTTCACAGGGTTTTCTTGGTGCACGATCTTCGCTATGAATTCTGCTAACTGTATTGAGTAGCTGGCCTCGAAAAACTGATCGGGCTGAAGAAGTGATTTCACATCATCGAAGGCGGTTGCCCTATAAACGCCTTGTTGAAAAGTGCTTGGGGTGGAGTTTGGCTCATGGGCAGTCTGTAAAAAAGAAGTTGTTACAATGGGCAACTGCTCGACAGGCACTGAAGATGCCGGGCTGGTGAAAGAGTTTTGCCCGTCAAGGGGCGAAAACTGTTGCGCTGGCTCTTGCTCAACTATTAAGAACACTTGCTCGCCAGAGGATTCTAGGTTCTCAGCGGGGCCTTCCACCGACTTCATGTCTGGATAGCTATTCTTAAACTCTTCGAGTGTTAGCTCTTTGCTCTCCGCCGACAGCTCCGGATACATCCGCTCGGATACATCAACGGGTGAACTTAAATCCAGCGAGCCTAGATTAACAAACCGCTCTGCGCTCTCCGCTAGAGCCTCCTGTTCCAGACGTTTACGTTCTGTCTCTTGATCGGTATCCCTACGCTCTGTGAGCAGAAACTCCAAGCGTGCATGGAGCTGTTGAAGAGCTGCTTTACGGTCGATCCACCAGTCGGTAGACCAGACACGGAGCAGCTTCCAGCCTAACTGGCGTAAGACTGATTCTCTTACCTTGTCCCGGTCGCGTGCTGTCGCAGCGCTGTGATACATGGCACCGTCACATTCCACCCCAACCAGGTAGTCTCCTGGACGATCGGGATGAACGATTCCAAGGTCTACCCGGTAGCGTGACACGCCGACCTGCGGAACGATGCTCCAGCCTAGATTGCGAAGACCCTCGGCAACGGCTTCTTCAAAAGGAGATTCGTACCCACCTAGGCTTCCAGCTATGGCTTGGCCTAAGGCGCGTGGACCCTGCTCGGCAAATTCTAGGAAATGCTTCAGGTCCCGCAGCGCTTCGGAGGCGGTGCGATTGAGATCGATGAGGTGCGGGGGAAAGGAGGTGTAAACCAGCATCTCCCGCCTGGCACGTGTAATGGCTACGTTCAGGCGACGCCACCCGCCGGCCCGGTTAAGAGGGCCGAAGTTCATGGGCATGGAGGGCGCATCCGGGGTTTCGGGAGCGTACCCGATGCCAAGGAGAACGATGTCGCGCTCATCACCCTGGACTGTTTCCAGGTTCTTGACTACGACAGGCTCGGCAGCGTCTTCGGCGAAGAATGGCTCGATGGCCGGATTCTGAGCGCGAGCTTTATCGAGCAGATCTTCGATCAACTTCTGCTGTTCGGCGTTTAGGGTGATGACTGCGATGCTTGGGAAGTGTCCTTCAGCATCAGCGAGGGAAGTGTCTGTTAGCCGGCCTACAACTTCCTTGACGATGGCTTCCGCTTCGATCTGATTTGTGCGTGACTTGCCGCGAGACCAGGAGCCAGCCACGCGCTTCAGGGTAACAGCGGTGTCCCTGGTTACGGGCGCGGGAAAGGTCAGCAGGTCGCCTTCGTAGTACCGATGATTTGAAAAGGCAATCAGGCTTTCGTGCAGCGAGCGGTAATGCCATGTGAGCCGGTGCCGGGGCAGGGCTGCTCCTAGGCACTCGTCGAGCAGGCTTTCCTGGTCGTCGGCGAGGTCGCTGTCGTCGTCGGCACCGGCCGCCTTGTTGAAGAAGCTGGTGGGCGGCATCTGCTTGGGATCCCCGGCGACGATCAGCTGCCGTCCGCGGGCGATCGCTCCAACCGCGTCCCAAGGCGCAATCTGCGAGGCTTCGTCGAAAATGACGATATCGAAGAGCGGTGCATTCGCCGGCAGGTATTGCGCGACGGAAAGCGGACTCATCAAGAGGCAAGGAGCCAGCGTCGTGAGTGCTGTTCCCATCTCGGTCACGAGCTGCCTCACAGGTTTATGGCGCTTCGAAAGCTGCAGTTGATGGTGCAGCGTCGCAAACCCGGGTGGAAGTTTAGGGTCAATTTTGGAAGGGATGACACCGCATAGTTTAGCCCGGATATAGCGCTTGGTCAGGCTGGCGAACTCGTCATCGAGCGACCTGAAACGCGCCAGCCGGTCCGTATGCTCTGCCAGGTTGAAGGTGCGTAGAACAGGCGCGTCATCCAGAGCCTGCTCAACCCACCAGCGCGCATAGGCAGATTCAAACATCGGGAGCGTGTCCGCTGGCGAGATAGCCCCTTGTTCAAGTGCGTCGACAAGCGGCTCCAGACCGAGGGAGAGCGCCTCCTTGCGAACACGGAGCCATGCGGTCCAGCGGTTAAGCCCAGAGATGTTCTGGATCAGCAGCGCAGCTTGACGCCCTGTTGTGTCAAGCAGGTCCGGGCTGCTGGCTGAGTCAGAAGGCTCAGCCAAACGTTCAAATTCAGTCAGAGCACCGGAAAAAAGACCATAGGTGCGGCTGTACTCCGCCGCTGCTTGGTGCAAAGGGGATCCAGCGAGAAGTTCTTCTGTTCTTTCACTCAGAAGAGATTGCAGGGTTAGTCGTAGCGCTCCGATTTGCGCAGGGCTATCTGCAGCTCGGGCAACGAGTAGCCTCAGCTTTGCGGCAGCGGCTATTGTTTTTTCCATTGCCTGCGTATCTGTACCAACGCCATTCCAACCTGGAACTGTCTTTGCCTGTTCTCCAAGCCGTGCCACGGTCTCCTGGCTTTCGCGCATTTGGCGGAGTCGGTCGAGGTCTTGATCCAGGTCAAGGTTGGGCACACCCAGGGTGGAAAGCTCATGTAGAACTGCTTTCCGTTTAAATGCGGACATGGGCCAGGCAGCGGTCTTCGCCTTCTTCCACTCACTTGCTAGGTGTTCCAAAGGAAGTGCCTTGAGGGCATCTGGAGAATACTGGCTGGACAACCCGCGAGAAGCTTCGGCGTAACCGGCGATGAGTGCCGTCGCCTTCTGAACGCCTTCCAGTGCCGCGGAAGCATTTGGAGTGAAGACGAATCCTAGGTTCATCCGCGCTGCATCTGGAAGAAAGTCTGCCAGCTCCGACAAAGCCGAAAGCCCCATAGCGCTTGCCGGAAGCTCAATACCCAGTTTATGCAGCAATGTAGCGCGTGCTGATGTGCACGCAGCAACAGTTCCTGCCAAGGACAACGACGCCTTTAAAAGGTTGGCTTGCCAGGCGTTGGACCATTCCGTCTCGCCTACTGGCTGGAAAGCAGCCGTGTCAAGGGTAGCAACTGCAGTCCTTTGTAATCCAAGTCTGCGGGCGACGTCTTTCAGAGCCCTCATGGAGGTATCGTCGTGAGTTACTTGTTGAGGCCACTGCAGCTGCACGGGGCTGGCTACATCCAGCAGCACGCGACCGATCGCACGGTGCACCGTCCACCCATTCGGATGAACGTAGTGTAGGGCTTTCACTAAAGCGTTCAGGGCATCGCGTTCCCGGCAGATGGCTTCGGCATCTCTTGCCCAGGCCTCCGCAGGCAGCTCCTCCGCCGTCGTCCAGGCACGGTCAAGCTGGTCCAGAACTTCCTTCTTATTAGCCTTGTTGGAATGGAGCTCAAGGCAGAAAGGCCCAAGGCCATTTGCTCGTAAGCGTCGGTGGACCACGTCGAGCGCAGCGCGCTTTTCAGCTACAAACAGTACCCTGCGGCCGAGCGCGAGGTTGTGAGCGATCATGTTCGCGATGGTTTGTGACTTGCCGGTTCCAGGCGGACCGTCCAGAACAAAATCGCAACCGCGCGCCGAACCGACCACGGCCGCAAGTTGCGATGAATCGGCCGGCAGAGGGGTAAAAAGCTCGCCAGGCGCAATCTCCTGATCGAGCTGTTCCGGACGCGGAGGGTAGGCCGAGTAGGGGTAGGGTTCGCGGGGTGTTTCCAGTAGGTGACGGACAACGCGATTCGTTTTCAGCGTCTCCGTTCTATCGACAAGGTCTTTCCACATCAGGTACTTGGCAAAGGAGAATGACCCCAGCAGGACATCCTCTGCAACCTCAAAGCCGGGTGTATCGCGCACCGCCTTTCGGACTGCCGTCCAAATCCGCGCGACATCGACGCCATGACTGTCGGTAGGAAGACCTGCAGCCAGTTCAGGAACTTCCAGTCTGAATTCCTGTCGCAGCATCTCCAGAAGGGTCAGGTTCATCCGTGGCTCGTCATCGAGCAGGGACAAGCGCACACCCGATCTCACACTGCGACGGTCCAGCTTTACTGGCAAAAGCAGCAGTGGCGCCCGGTATACGCGCGTATCAGTTGCGTTCTTCTTCCAGTTGAGAAAGCCAACTGCCAGAAATAAAGTATTGGAGCCGCCTTCGGCCAAGTCCAAACGCGACTTTCGGAACAACTCCACCAGCTGGGCATCCAGCTTGGGCTCCTGCAGCAAAGAAAGAACTTCCCCGCGAGCAAGTGCGTCCGAGGCATATGCAGAATCAAGCACCTCGCCTGTCCGGATCTTATGTAGTTCAGCATCCCTACCCATTGTGCCTTCCATCTGCGGCGCGGCGACGATACGAAAGCTCTTGCCATCGGCAAGTCGATCTTCCAACTGCCCAGGGTCGGGGCAAAGAATTGGGATACCGGAGGTTCCAACAGGTGCATGGAGCAGGCGATTGCGTGCGGTCAGATCAAGCAGCTTACGCTGCCAGCGCTGCAGCCTACCTTCTGGAGTAGCAGCAATCTCTGATTCCGTGATGTCAAAGGCGGGTAATGCAGGGGTTGCTTCGAGACTGACGTCCGCCGATTCTTCTGAATGAAGAGAGGTGGAACCGGTGTTCGATTCAGTGTGCGACAGGGTAGGCAGTGCCAGGGGACGCAGCCGCTGCATACGAGCACGCCGCAAGTCCAGAGCCATGACAAAGTCTGCTTCACGCTCCTCAGCGATCTGCCTGTTTCCTTCTGCGATTGCTTTGCCGAACCCGGGGCAGCTGCTTTGCATGCAGAGCGTCGTTTCGAACACCAGAAGCTCCTGCAGCGCTACCCGTTTGCGTACGGCCGAGGCGTCTTCCGTCATGAGGGAGGCAAACTCCTGTGGCTGCAGCCATACGCCTGCAAAGGCGTGGCCTTTGGTCAAGATGATAATCGGATTCAATCCGATCTGTTCCAGGGCGGCCGCAAACAGGAGGGCTGTATCGAGGCAGGTCGCTAACCCCTGTTCCACGATCTGCTGCGGCGCACGGACCTTTTGGCCTTGTGTCTCAAAGCTTGCTGGAGGCAAAGCATAGGTGAGCCGTAACCCGGAGATCGCCGACCAGATGGCGGAAGCCAATTCATACGAACGCGCCCTGGTCTTCGCTTCGTACCCATCCAGCTTGTCGGGCTTATCAGCTTTCCGAAGCACCTCGGCCGAAGCCTTGAGGATCCGTGCAACAGCTGCATTGTTAGGCTGCACAAACATGGCGAGCAACTCTGCCATGCTGGCGGCTCCGCCCCATTCACTCGCAGCAAGAATTTCTACAGGATAGCTTTGAATTGCAATGCAGCTCGCATCCTCGCCGCGACCGCTATCCGGCCAAAGCTTGAGCACAATTCGCGCGCTTACGGCTTCCTCAATACTGAGCAGGAACTCGGCATTCAGAACCAGGTCCCGATTCCGTATATCGGTATAATTGCCGGGCTGAATTCGGTCGAGTTTCCATATCCGCGCAACAAATACTGCCGGATCGGAAGAGATTTCAAGCTCGAGATTCTGCAAAGTCTGACTTGAGTTGTTGGTGACCCGAAGATCGCGCAGGACCGGCACGGCACTCTGGTGAGTGGCGAAGCTCAGCTTTGCACAGACCGACGCTTCTATTGAGCAGCTGACTTCGAGCGGGTCTGCCGATGCCGCGAGGGGGTCGCTGGCAGTAGTACTGTCAATCTCTTCCACGTGGGGAGACACGGCGTCACCTGCTCCAATTGCCTAATATCGATTTATAAGGGAGGATACCAGAATACAAGATGAGACATAGCTTCAGATTCCTGCACGCAGCTGACCTGCATCTGGACAGTCCTTTGCGCGGTCTTTCGCGGTATGAGGGCTTATCCGTGGAAGAAATCCGCGGTGCCACGAGACGAGCACTAGAGGCGCTGGTCTCGTTCGCCATTGCGGAGTATGTCGACTTTGTCGTCATCGCAGGCGATATTTTCGACGGCCGATGGCAGGACATGGGCACGGGTCTATTCTTTGCGGGCACCATGGCAAAGCTCAGCACGGCGAACATCCCGGTGTATCTCCTGAAGGGGAACCACGATGCTGAATCCACGATTACGCAGCGTTTGCCTCTGCCCCCTGGCGTGCAGTTCTTCAGCTCCAGGAAAGTAGATACGCTCCTCCTCGAAGATCACGCGGTTGCCTTGCATGGAAAGAGTTTTGCCAACGCCCATGTTTCTGAAGACATGGCCCTGCAGTACCCCGCGCCCGTCAGTGGGTACTTCAATATTGGCGTTTTGCATACTTCCATGGGTGGTTATGCGCAGCACCAAACCTATGCTCCTACGTCGATCGCGGCCCTGGCGGCCAAGCAGTATCAATACTGGGCGCTGGGACATGTCCACGATTACGCCGTCCTATCTGAGGACCCATACATTGTTTACCCAGGCGTCCTGCAAGGGCGAAAGATCACGGAAACAGGGGTCAAGGGTGCCGTCCTGGTTGAGGTCGAAGGTGGAGCCGTGCGCAGTTGCAAGCCCATCTCATTCGACGTGATTCGATGGAGCCGCCTCGTGGTGGACTGTTCCGCCCTGGAAACCAGAGACGACGTGTATCAACGCATGCGCACCGTACTTCGCCACGCCGTCGAGACAGAAGCAGACGGTCGGCCACTCGTCGTTCGAGTAGCCATCACCGGGGCCACTGGGCTGCATTCGGAGTTGCAGGATACTCGATCCCTGCTGCGCGACGAGTTGCGAGCTATTGCGGGTGAAATTTATGAAAACCTCTGGATTGAAAAGATGTCTCTTGAAACCAGCGAAACCGTTGTCATCGTGGCTCACGATGACAACGATATAGGAGAGGGGGACTCCCAGGATCTTTTCGCAATACTCGATCAGGCGTCCTCCGACCCTGAGCTACTGCAGGTTCTGGCGAACGACTTTGCTGCTTTCTTTTCGACGACGCCCGCCCCCATTGCAGGGGAGGAATGTCTCAATGCGTCGGTGCGCAAGGGTGACTGGCAGCCGCTTGTCTCTCAAGCCGCAGCCGCCTTGCGCGCACGTCTTCTAGGAGCCCGGAACTGATGCGTTTCGAAGAACTTCACCTCCTCAAATACGGAAACTTTGAAGGCTGCGACCTTACCTTTCCCAAGCAGCCTATAGACTTCCACATAATCTTTGGGGCAAACGAAGCGGGCAAGTCCACCACGCTCTCCGCGGTCGGCGACCTTCTTTTCGGGTTTCCGCATGGCATCTCGCAGGCCTATCGCTTCGACGCTTCGCTGCTGCGTGTTGGCGGAGTTCTCGAACAAGGCTCGCAACGGGCGTACGTGCGGCGCAAGCGCGGACGCGGGTCGCTCATGGATGGTCAGGACAATCCCGTCGAAGAAGCTCTCCTGACCGGTATGCTGCACGGTCAGACGCGAGAGACATTTCATGCCGCCTGGAGCCTGGACCACCGTCTATTGCGCGAGGGCGGACAGGCCATCATCACGGCGAAGAACGATATCGGCCAGGCTCTCTTCGCAGCGGGCTCAGGGCTCATCGGAGTGACAAACACTCTGCAAACCCTGGAGAAGGAGAGCGATGAGATTTGGGGCCCTCGAGCCAAGGCAAGCCGGAGCTACTCTCGTGCAAGCAACGAGTTGAAGGATGCGGAGAAACGATTGAAAGTCGCAGAGGTGCGACCCTCGGCGTGGAGTACCGCGCACAATGAACTGTTGAAGCTTGAAAAACAGCAGAAAGACCTGGACGAGCAGCAACAGGTCTTGACCGCAGAACAACGCACAGTAGAACGAGCGCGTCGGACTCTTAAGCCAGTCGAGCAACTTCACACCCTGCGTACGTCTCTCGCGGGGCAGACCTCTTCCCTCCTCACACCCGCCATGGAAGCCCTTTTCGAGACCACATTCGCCCTGCACGCAGAGGCAACACTGCAGCAGGATGTAGCCCAGCGATTGCGCGTCGAACAGCAACAGCTCCTTGAGAAAATTATTCTCGATCAGCCTTGCATTGAGCGCGAAGACGAAATCCAGGCGCTGGTGGAAGAGCGCAAAACACGTCAAGGCGCTTTGAACGGGCTGCCCGCGCAACAGGCGAGCCTTCACCAGAAGAAGCTGGAACTCCAGCAATCCCTCCTGGCCTTGCACCTGCCGGAGGCTCCCGCCGCATCGCTTCTGCTTACGCTTGCCCCACGAGCTACGGTCTCCGAGTTGAAGCGTCTCTTGCAGGAGCGCACGACCCTCGATGGCTCTTTAAGAACTTTGCGCGAAGCACACGCGGACGCGACGAACGAACGCGACGAGTCTGCTCGCGCGCTGGCCGACCATAACTTTGTGGAAACCGCAATCGAACTACAGGAAGTGGTTGAAGCCGCGCGTCGTCTGGGCGATCCTGACGGCCAGGCTGAGCAGGCCCTCAAGCTTCACGAAGAGCACAAGGCAGAAGTCGTAGATGCTTTCGCACGTCTGTTGCCCTGGGCCGGAGATGCGGAATCTCTGCGCAGACTCACAATTCCATTGGAAGACATTCTCCAGACCGCACGCGACCGGGAATTTGCCACTGCAGCGACGCATACCGAAGCAATCCAGGAAGAAGACCAGTTGCGTGAGCAGCTGGATGCCCGTGCCCTGGAACGCGAGTTACTGCTGAAGTCGGGGACCAGTGTGTCCGCCGCGGCTGTTGCTGAAGCCCGCTTGTCAAGGAATGCCTCCTGGGATCAGATAAGGGCGCATGTCGAGGGCAGGAAACCGCTCTCCAGCCCGCGCACAGAAGCCGACCGATTCGAGGGCCTGAGAAACGAAGCAGATCGCCGTGCAGACGAGCGCTTCCTTTCGGCGGAGGCCTCCGGGCGGCTTGCGCAGGCAGATGCGGCCGTAGCTACTGCGGAGCTTCATCTAGCCCAAGCAACGACCCGTGTCCAGCTTGCCGCAGCAGCCCAGCAGCAGTCAATGGTGCAGTGGTCGGCAGAGCTTTCCTCCAGGTCTTTGCCGGTGGTGACGGTCTCCCGTTTGCGTGAATGGCTCGTTCTTCGAGACGACGCCGTTGAGAATTTAATTCGGGCTCAAAAGTCTGGCGCGGTTGTCGTTACAACCCAATCTGCGCTGGATAGCGCCAGACAAGCGCTCGCAAAAGCGATCGGTCAGCCAGCTACAACAGCAGCAATCAACTCATTCCGCAAGCTGCTGGATCGAGCCGAATCCATTTTGAAGATTGCCTTGGATAGCACTGCGACCTTTAGCCAACTCAAACAGGAGCTCAGCAAAGCCGAAAACAAGGTTCTGCAGGAATCACGCAAGATCGACCGTAATCTGGCGGAAACTGGGACCTGGCAAAATGTCTGGAAACAAGCAATTGAAAAAGTGGGCTTGAATGAGTCTATAAGCGCAGCGGAACTCGATACCGTGGAATTGGTGCGGAATACAGCCGCTTCCGTTCAGGATCTTGAGCGAGAAATCGAGTCCACCAGCAGTGCGCAAAAGGAATTTCTGATGCGGACACAAACACTTTGGACCGCTCTGGACATGCCCACTTTACCAGCCGAGTTTGCGGAACGTATCGAGCTGATGAAGCGACGCCTGCAGAGTGCACGTGAAGATAAGCAGCGAGTTGACACCATCACCGCCACCCTGCAAACGCGCGAGCAGGAGCACCGCACAGCCGAAGCCAAACGTAAAGCTGCCGAGTCCAGCCTCGCTCCTCTGCTGGAGCTAACTTGTGTAGAGAGCCTTACGGCGCTTTCTCAAGAAGTCGAGGAGTCCAAACGCATTCGAACGGTACTTGGACAAATCCATGACCTGACCCATACTGTTCTGTCTCTCGGGGATGGATTGCCGCTGGCCGCTCTCTTCAAAGAGGTCGAAGACAAAACTCCGGACCAGCTTGCCGGGCGGTCCGACGAACTCGTGCGTGATCTGGACAAGATCGGCAAGCAGATTCGGGACGCTGCGGATTTGGCTGGCGCCTCGCGCACCAGCTTCCAGGCGCTTGATCACGGAGCCAGCGCCTCTGAGGCCGCAGCCGATGCCGAAATGGCGCGTTCCGAGATGGACGTGCAGGCCGAAGCCTATCTACAGAAACGCACAGAAACGCTATTGTTGCGCTGGGCGATAGAACGCAAACGAAAGCAGACCCAGAATCCCCTGCTCTTTCGTGCCGGCGAGCTTTTCAGCATCCTTACCAGCGGTCGCTACAGCAGCCTATTCGTATACGACGACGGCAGCTCGTCAGTGCTGCTAGGCAATTGTGCCGATGAATCTCGACCCGTTCCTGTTGACGGCATGAGCGAAGGCACAATCGACCAGCTCTTTCTGGCACTGCGCATCGCTTCAATTGAGCAGTCCGTCAAAGCCGGTTCCGTCCTTCCCGTATTGGCGGACGACCTCTTCATCAACTTCGACGATCAGCGTGCGGAAGCCGGCTTTCGCGTTCTCGGCGAGCTTGCCAAGTCCACTCAGGTACTCTTCTTCACGCATCACCATCATCTGCTGGAAATTGCACGAAAAAGCTTACATCCGCACGAAACTCGCGTTTGCAATCTTTGATCTTGAGCACATAAAACCTGTTTAGATTGTTAGCCCAAGATGAAGTCGTTTGCTGATTTCGCTCTGATAGCGTACTCATCCAGGCGATCAGATGGGCTTTGCTGTGTTGTCTCAAATATATTTGATAATGTCCTCTATCTTGCGGGGTCGGGGCCGACCTCGCTGTTGGGGCGTGATCTTAAGAAAGCCCGGCATCTACAGTCCTAGGGCGTCATTGACCGCGATGGCGATCTCCTGCTCCGACCCCAGGTAGCGTTCCGTCGTCTGGATGGAAGAATGCCCCAGCAGGAACTTGATCTGCTCAAGATCGCCGCCCGCTTTGCGGCAGAGCTTCGCGCAGGTGCGCCGGAGATCGTGCGCCCCAAACCGATCGATGCCGATCTGCTTGGCGGATTGCTCGACGACCGACCAGACCGCCCAGTCGCTCAGTCCGATGCCCTGCTTCTTCCCGCTCTTCGAGACCCTGCGCAAGAGCCGTCCGTCCTCGATGGCGGCCGCCGTCATCCAGGTATTGATGCCCTGCTTGACCCACACCGGGATGGCCACCGTGCGGACCCGTCTTCCCTTCCCCTCCAGATCAGCGAGCACCCATCGCTCCTCCCGCTGCTGGATGGTCTCGACATCGAGCATAGCCAGTTCGTTTCTACGCAGCGCGCACCCTATGAGTAACGCCAGGATGACGTAATCGCGCTTGCCCTTAAGGGTAGAGCGATCCGGGACGGCGAGCAGCTGCTTTGCCTGTTCCCTGGTCAACCAGTTGCCGAGACGGGTGCCCCGAATCGGCACATTCGGGATGTCCGACATCTGGGACGCTTCCTCCGAACCGAGGACACCGGCGCGCTTGGCCTCATCGACCAGCTTGCGGATGGCGGATAGCTTCACGTTGATGGTCGAAGCGCTGAGATCCCGTGCGAGCAGGGCGGCCTTGAACTCCAGCAGCAGCGCCCGCGAGACCGGCTCCCGCTGCTGTGCGCAGAAAGCCGCCAATTCATCCAGGGCCAGGGCGTAATTGCGCTTGGAGTTGTCCGAGGCGACGCCGTTCAGCACCGTCCGGCGCAACTCGTGGAAGTGGCCGTAGGCGGGCCATGGCTCAGGCTGTTTCGGAACGTGGACCAGACCGGTGCTCATGAAAGATCCGATCCCAGCTCGCTGTTCTCGAAGCGCAGCCGGGCGGTCGCGATTGCCTCGTGCAGTCTCCGCTCAAGAAGGTGCCGGGCAGGAAGGACGGTCAGGTACTCCGCGACGTGAATCCCAGCGGCATCAAGCTCCAACAGTTCTATCTGTTCGGACTCCTTGCCGGCACAGAGGATGATTCCGAGGGGCCAGGCTTCCCCTTCTTCCCTCTCGTACCGGGCAAGCCAACGCAGGTAGAGTTCCATCTTCCCTTTGTACTCAGGCTTGAAGCCTCCCTGCTTGAGTTCCACCGCGACCAGGCGCTTGAGCTTGCGGTTGAAGAAAAGCAAATCGATGTAAAAGTCATTCCCATCCAGCTGGATTCGCCTCTGGCGGGCGACAAAGGAAAAGCCGGCGCCTAGTTCCAGCAGGAATGCTTCCAAGTCGCGCAGGATGGCGTCCTCCACGTCGCGCTCGAGGAACCGGTCCGACAGGTCTAGGAAGTCGAGAACGTAGGGATCTTTCAGGATCAGGGCCGGGGACACCTCTCCCGTGGCCCGAAGCTTGGCCAGTTCCTGCCGGATGAGCGTATCCGGCTGCTTCGAGACTGCCGTTCGCTCGTACAGCATCGAATCGATCCGTTTGCGGAGGGTGCGGACGCTCCAGCCCTCAATGCGGGACATCTCGGCGTAGAACTCCCGTTGCAACGGCCGGGACAGAGGCAGCAGCGCCTGAAAGTGCGACCAGCTCAATTGTCGCGACAGTGTCACGACAATCTCCAGGTCCGGAAACGCCTCGGTGAACTGGACCATGCGGCGCAGGTTCTTCTCCGAGTAGCCGCGGCCGAACTCGGCCACCAATTGGTACGACAGTGTCGCAACAATCTGCTCCCCGTACCCGCCGCGCACGTCGCCGAGAACCTCGCGCCGGACGCGATCCCCGACCCTCCAGTAGAGGAGCGTCAAGGCCACGTTTACCGCTGACGCGGCTTGACGCCGTGCCTCCCTGATGAGGTGGCGGAGGTCAGCGACCAGATTGTCGGGCAACTTCGAGGTTGGGGAGAGGTTCGGCATGGGTTTAGGCCAATTGTGCAGCAGCTTGTTGCACAAATGAGGGTAGCACGGGGTTTACCTTCCACAATTGGCATTGTCGTGGGTAATTTTTGTTGCTTACTCTCGGAGTTAATGGCAGGTGTGCCAGTAATCCCGGTATCCTGAGGGCAACGATTTAAGGAGGTTTAGCCATGGCCAGGCCCGTCAAGTGGTCCCGTGAGCTTCCCGCGATCCGGGAGCGGGCCGCACGCTCGCGCACGGAGACCTGGGGTCGCCGGGATATTGAACACCTGTTCGGGGTCGGCCGCGCTTCCGCCCAGTCGCTCATGAAAGCGATCGGCGAGCGCCAGCCGATCGCCGGTGCCCACTTCGTCAACCGGACAGCCCTTCTCGCGTTTCTGGACCGGATGGCCGAGGCACCCATGATGGAGGAGGAACTCCGGACGCGGATGAACGAAGCTGAGCCCGCACCTCGCCCGAAACCTCTCCGCGTCGCCCTGCCCGCCGGTCTACGCTCCGCCATGCTCCCCGACCTACCGGCAAACGTCCGCCTCTCGCCCGGACGGCTCGAGATTGCCGCCGCGACCGCCGAGGGTTTACTGGAGTCACTCGCCGCGCTTGCCTCCGTCATGCAAAATGACGATCGCTGGCAAGAGCTGATCGAGCCACCCGCAACGCCGCCGACAGCGAGCGAGGACGAGATCGAGGCCTTTCTGGCGGACCTGCGGGCAAGGCGTGAGACACCGCTTTAGCTATGGTTGTCAGTTGCACATTCAACCATCCCAAATCTGACCTCAATCCTGCCGCCCTCGGTGCCAATTGCCCATCTTCCATGGCGACACGACCTTCTTTACAGCCTTTATGCATCCTTGTACTGCTGCTGTGTTGCTGCTGTATTGTTGCTGCACGGCTTCCATGCATGTCCTGTATGCTAAGGATCGTGGATCTGTATCGCAGCAACAGCCCTTGACGCGGTGATGTGCTTTCTGTATTGTTACTGTATTGCAACTTAATAGCTGCAGCCCGCCTATGCTCGCCCTGATTGGAGAATCCTGTCCATATGCCCGTTATCGCGGTCGCAAATCCGAAGGGCGGGTCAGGGAAGAGCACTGCTACTTTGCTGATCGCTTGTAATCTTGCTCATCGGGGTGCTAAAACCTGTGTCATCGATGCAGATCCAAACCAGCCGATCCAAGATTGGAAAAACGGCGGCAACTCTACATCCAGCCTCCAGGTATTAGGCAATGCCCGCGAGGATTCAATCATGGATTGCATTGAAGAGCAGGCCAGTAAACACACCTTTGTTTTCGTGGACCTCGAAGGAACTGCTAGCCTCCTCGTTTCACGATCCATCGCCTTCGCTGATTTCGTTATCATCCCTATCCAGGCTAGCGCAGTCGACGTACGGCAGGCGCAGAAAGCAATCTCAGCGGTTCGCAGCGAGGAGAGGCTTGTGCAGCGCGCGAATCCCAAGCGCCGCATTCCCCATAAAGTGCTCATGACTCGGACGCCAGCACCTGGGGCTCCTGTTTCGACCATTCAACGCCATCTAGAAGCCGAGATCGAACAAACCAAGATTGGGCGATTCCAAACCACTCTGTCAGAACGCCAGGCCTACAAAGCAGTTTTCAGCGAACGGCTGTCTCTGCATGAACTCACGCATTTACGTGTAGGAAACCTCGATGCGGCGCTGGATAACGTTCACGTACTTACGGACGAGTTGCTGGGGATTTTGGCTGAATGCAAGAAGGGGGTCAGTCGTGGCTGAAAGCAAGTTCGGGTTTATTCCGGAGCAGTCCGAACCGCCTCAAGATTTAGCGCTTCAATTCCAGCCAACTCCGGTGGACCGGCCGCCCCACTCTATCATCGAATCTGATCAACTCGCGGAAGCAGCGGGCTTTCAAAGTCGGGAACGCAACCGGCCGCCCGAATCGCCGCGTCGTCGCAGGGTCAATCGGGAGCACGCCGCGAGGACACTTTCCATAAGGATGACAGAGTCTCAGTACGCGAGGTTCCTGCGATATGCCGACCGCCACGAGCTTACCTACAACGATTCCATTTCGCAGTTGCTCGATATCGCGGGCGAGCCCGGCTGATACTCTGCGTCGTTCGATCCACCGCTGCGTCAAGAACCACCCGGCATAGCTTCGCATTGCACATTGCGACCAATACGCGACTACTCGATTGCTTCACCCAAACGGAGCTTTCCGATCGTTCGCGACCATTTGGGAACAGGGTACGCGACCAGTAGCTCGTGAAGATTCAGTTCGTCAACGTTGCACCGAATGCTAGAAGAACTGCTGGAAGAGGCAGAGGCGCTAGAACAGCCGGGTCTGTTCAGTTGAAGTTCGCCACTCCTCAAAAGAGGGTAATTCCAGCTGAGAAGCGAGCTCCTTTCGGAGAAAGCGGAGTGCAACATCGCGACGGGCATTCTCGGTCATCCTACGGACCCGTTCATCGCGGCGCCCAAGTTCGGCGACCAATTGCTTCAGCTTTACTTCGAGTTCCGGTTCTGAATAACGCTCCCTGACGAGCTGATCTTGCTGACCGTCTAGCCATTTCGAGTACGCGAACTCTTGCTGCATCAACTCTTGTTCGTAGATCCGCCTCTTGCTTTCCACCTCTTCTGCGGCCCTCCGTTTACGCGAACTGACGAATCCAGCAGGAACAGGCAGAGCGTTCTCTAGCGAATAGATGATAAGGCCGGCAGGATTATCGACGCTCTTGCGTTTGGACTGCACGGCCTGTGCTGCCAGGTACTCGACGGTTTCGCACACTACTTTCGCGCCAAAACTGGCCACCAACTTATTCGCTCTAAGAGGCAGCACCCCATGTTCCTTCAGGATGTCTAGGGCCTCCTGCTCTTCTGCGGTCGGTTGCAAAAGTTCCTTATCGCCTGTGACGCGATCTGAGAGTGCAGGGGAGTGCTCCCGCCGTTCTGGCCGCGTATTTTCCAGGATTGCCATTAATTCTTCACCGGCACACAAGACGATCTTGTAGCCGGCCTTGCTCGACATCTTTTGTACGTCCCACTTCGACAGATATTTGATCGCCACAAGCTCGTTGAGAGCCAGGCCCATTGTCGATTTGATCTTCGAGAGATGCGGGTATGCTTGAACATTCAAAAGGTTACAGAGATCCGAATAGTCTTTCTCTACCTGTCGGCCCTGACTGGCATGGAACCAAAGGTGCAGATTGCCGAAGATGCCTTTTGCTGTTGGCCTTGTGAGTTGCTTATACGCATTGAAGTCCTCTGGGATTACGTAGCGCTGGTTCAGGTTTTCCAACAACCAATCCTCGAGGACGACCTCATAGTGTTCCTGGCGCTCTGTGCCATTCAAATTGCTACTGCCGGTGCGCTTGAATGACCTAAAGACATGTAGTACCTCGTCTGAGTACGTCTTCTTTTCAGCCCGATAGACTACGTGCTCAGACGTGATCGTCGTGTCCGTCATTCTTTTGCCCCAGCGCACGATCTCCTCATAGATCTCACCGTTCCGGGAGAGTCCAAGTTCCTGGATGAGACGATACCCGCTGAAACGGATCGGATTTGAGATAGAGCCGGTCTTCACACGCTCTTCGCTGATTATTTTCAGCAGCGCTATAAATTTATCCCTGTCGGTTGTGGAGGGAAGTCCCAACGACTCTGATCCCCGAAACTCAGCAGCAACCTTGATCTTACTTCCATTCCGAACGACGATTTGCTCGATCCGCCGTGAGGTACGGTTCTTGTCACGAGCATCATTAGCACCAAAAAATCCGATTTGAAGCAGATTTTTTTCAAACCGAACGAGATCAACATCAACAGCGATTTGCATCAGCGTTGAGACTGGAGGTAATTGCTGGCCCTTATTTTTTGGGTTCGTCATGATGCGATCCTTGTTGTTTGCTGAATGCTAAAAGAAAAGTCAACAACTTTAAAACGTATAAAAACTATAAGGTGCCACAACTGCTTCAAAATAAGCTGCTTAGAGCACAATTATTGCCAGCGCACCTCTCGCCCTTTGCCAGCCAGCCTCTCAGGTATTTCCAGCCATACACACTATGCATGTGCCAGCAGACCCCACGCTCTATCCCAGTGAACCTCTCTATTTTGCCAGTCGACCTCTCGCATCTGTACCAGTGCACCTCTCAATCACTCCTACTGACTTCTCGCTCGATGACGATCGCTGCCAGCGAACCTCTCTGACGGTCGATCAATTCAAAAATATGAGGGTGCGAGGTTCAAGGGCAGTAGAAATGCACTGCCGCTAGTGCGATTTGACAACAATTCCTGAGCTAAACCGTTAGTGTGCCAGCCGGCCTCTCTAGTAGAGGGGTTAACACCGTCGAGAACCCCCCAATAGAGAGGTCGACTGGCAAACTGCGTAGGAATGATCCCCGGGATTGCTTGATGAAGCACCACCGATGTCCTGTTCGGAAGGTCTTGCCAATGAACCTCTCTACTCTTCAGGACCATTAGGAAACCGAGAGGCTGGCTGGCAGAATCAGAGTCCGCGAATCTACCAGCGAACAATCTACGAAGCTGCGGATTCGGCAGCCGTATCGCAAGGAGAATAGCTAAAAATTACGCAAGGCTCGTCTGAAGGTGAGCTGACGACTTCGGGATCTGGAACGGGCCCGATCGGCGCCGCCCTATTAGGGCGTGAGGACCAGATCCGAACGTCGGGGTCAGCATAGCCATGGGTGCAAGATGAAGCACCCTGTATCGTCTGAGCGGAGGCTGCTGAAAAGCCTGGGCGCGGAAGCGTCGCAGGCACAAGCAGCAGTGCTGCGTCCACGAGTCCTTCTACCGGACCCCACAGCGGCTCTCATGAAAATGCTGTACATAAATGTCATCACCAGGCGACAATTGTGTCATCGAGGTGCTTCATGTCCATTGATGCAATGACTATCAGCTCCGCGCTGGGTCTGCCGGCGTACTCCGACCTTGAACTTGCAGGGCTTGTAAAGAGCGGGCTGGCGCTGGGCGCGCGTGATGGTCTCCTGCAGCTCGGGCTCACCCCGGCCGAAGTCGCACGGCACGTGATCTCCCCGCGTACCTGGAAACACCGCACGCTGCAGCGTAGAAAGGGAGACCGCGATACCTTTTCGGCCGAAGAGTCGGGCCGTATCCTCCGGGTTACCCGCATGGTCCTGCGAGCGACCGAGTTGTTTGGGGATCGGGATCTAGGCCTTACATGGCTGCGCGCGCCGAAATCCCGCTTCGCGGGCCAGACTCCCTTGGAGATGGCGGAAACGGAACACGGTGCGGCGCTTGTCGAGGAGTGGATTCTCGGCGCGGAAGAAGGGTTTGCGGCATAGATGCAAGTGCTCTGGCGTACCAGCCGGTTCTCCGACCTGACCGGTGAGGGAGCACGGCGTGTCAGCGGCAGGTGGCACAGTGCCGGCTCTCGGGTCGTCTACATGTCAGAGACGGCATCCGGTGCCTTGCTCGAGCACCTCGCCTATCTAGAGGTTGGATTGAGCAGCGCGCCATCGAGCTTCCCGCTCATGCGGATCGAAGCCCCGGACGGTCCCACGTTGACCACGATTGACCCTGCGGCCCTGCCTCCTTTCTGGAGGGATCAGCCTGCGCTGACCCGGGCTATTGGCGACGCTTGGCTGCGGACCGGTGAGCATCTCTTCCTCGCGGTCCCGTCCGTGCTCTGCCCAGCTACCTGGAATAGACTTTTAAACCCACGGCATTCCCGTGCCGCCCAGGTACAGGTAGTTGAGTCTACTGCTGTTTCACTGGATAGCCGCCTTACTAAACGCCGAGGGGGATAAGCCGGCTCTCGCCCTCCATCTGTCGCCTGCAACCTTCACTGTTTTTCCAAGGACGTGCGATGGACTCCGTCCGGTGCTGCCCGGACTGGTTCTCAGGGTGGCATGTCATGCCCTATTGTCAACGGTGGTCGAATCCGTTCAGAATGCCGCCGCTATTTAGATGAGAAGGAGCATCCTCGCTTACAGGAGCCGCAGACCCCACACTGATACCACCTGCATTTCGGACATTGCGGTGTAGCAGCGTTGTCGCTGGCGACGGGAGCATGGCAGTACCAGCAGACATTCTTGTATGGGCGTTTGGCAACCATAGGTGCCCGTGTGCTCTTGAGGGAGTTGTCCAGATATTCTGGGAGGTCTTCGAACGCGACCTCAAGGTCGGGGGAGTAGTCCGGGTACTTTTTGAGGAGTTCGAAGTCTTCGCAGGCGATGTGGGACTGATAGTCGTCCACTGCGTCAGGACAGCCGCAGGCCGGGCAAACAGGTTGCGATTCGTTACAGTCGTCGATCTCGTGACCACACTCGGAACAATCCATATGTAATTTTCTCCTGTTCGGATGAATTAAGCGCCCGCGGTGACGCCCCCTTTCCTGCTCCCGGCGGGGAGGGCAGAGAGGTGTGCCCGACATCTAAGTCCACGATCAAGCAGCCGAAGCCCGTTGGCAGCAAAGCGTTGATCGAGAACGGAACGACGCTCAGGATCCTGCGAGGGTCGCCCAAACTCAATGCAAAGGCTGCGTCTGTAGGCTAACGCCTACATGCTACAGCCAGATCGACCCGATTATCAAGGGGTGTCCACCGACATTCGTGTCCAACTCGGTCAGCGCGTCCGCGCCCTCCGGATCAAGCGCGGTTGGACCCAGGTGGAGATGGCGGACCTGCTGGCCATGGACCGCAGCTATCTGTCGGAGATCGAAACGGGCAAAAAGGATCCCAGCCTGAGCATGCTCAAGCAACTAGCCGATGGTCTTTCCACGAGCGTGTCCGAACTCACCGCCGGCTTTTAGCATTCCAGGTGCCTTTAGCGGCGCCCACTCGCGTCATCCCATTTGACTTGGATTCGTCTTCAGCTGCGCCGCGCACGACCCCTGCGCCTGCTCAGGCCGGTCGAACAGGAATGAGCTCACGATCTCGCGGCAGCAGTGAGCCTAAACACATGGCGAGTGTTCATAAAGATTGGCGGACACCTAAACCAGCGCGAATCCACCCAGCCAAAACCGCGCATCGACCAATCCCGACGAGGCGCGTCTCGATCAGAAGCAAGCGCTAGAAATTCCTAAGCAACTTGAGCCGAGCGCGACGTGATCTTGAGACGACAGGTGAGACGCGGCTCAAACTATGCATAGCCGTGAACAATCAAAAGCCGAAGATCGAGAAGATCACCGCTTCATTGTCAGACAGTGACGATCTGGAATCCGGCCTGCCGGGCGGCCTCCAGAAGCTGGGCGTCGGCCGAGATGAAAATGCAAGTCCGGGGATTACCCGAACACCAGGTCCACGCAGCAGCGAGTTGAAGCGCATCAGCGGCTTTCAGGGGATAGCTCATCAGAAAGGTTTCCGCCTGCGCCCGGAGCACCTCACGGGGTTGCAGCTCCCGCCACCCGCGCCGAAGTTTCTCGAGCCGTACGCCCGCAGCCGCGTGTTCCGGGGCCGTCAACTGGTCCATCCTCAAGAGTCTCTCGAAGGCGCTGCGCATCTCGACCGGGGTAGCCCACCATACTGCAATTTCATGCTGCTCAAGAAGCTGCCGCACCGTGGGGCTCGGCTGTTGCTGAACACATAAAGGCACCAGGGCGCTTGTGTCCCAGAAGGCAGGGGTCACCGGTCTCCCCGGCTGTCGATCGCGGCTTCAACTGCGACTTTCTGCGCGACATTGCCGGCGGGAGAAAGAAAGAACCGATTCCAGTCCATCTCCTCCTCGGGCATTTGCAACGCTCCGGAAGCGACGAGCTGCGCTTCCTGATCCCATCCCGGGCCCTGCCGGAAAGGCAAAATCCGAGCCACAGGAACACTGCGATCCCGGATCACGATCTCCTCCCCGTTCTTCACGTACTGGAGATAGCCGCTGAGTTGATTCTTCAGTTCGCCGATGTTCACTGTTCTCATCTGTCGAGAATACTCCCACATGGCCAAGTTAGCTATCACGCTTTCTGAGAGCACCGTTGCTTTGCCGGGGGCTTATCGAGCCTGGCATTATTCAATCTTTCTGCCGGCCCTTACTGTTGCTCCGAGAAATCCTCGGGCTTCTCAGTCGCCGTCTGGTCCCCACCCTCGCAGAAATCCAAAAGGCTCTGTGAGTATCCCGAGAGCTGGACCCTTTTCTGGCCATCGGACGAATGGGCTTCGTCGTCGCATCCTCTTGTTTGCGCCGATCGGATATCTCGGCGATTGCATCCTGCCGTATTCGCCGAAGCCGACCTCAGCGGGGAACACCCAGGGTAGCAATGCGTCTTGTATCTCGCATTCCGGGCCAAGCGGGACGCCATCTTACGGTCTTCGAGACACAGGGGTCCATCTCAGTTAGGAACTCACAGCCAGCTTTGAATCGCCGGCCACACTGTCGCGGCAGGAGTTTCCGGACCACTTCGACGAACTCCGGTCCCAGCTGATCCGGGAACTCGCGACGTCGGATGAACTGGAGGACGCCCCTCTGACCGTTGCCCCTTCGGAAGTGCTCGAGTACATCAGGCAACACAACCCGTTCTACTCCCGGTGGATTGCATTCCAGGCGGAGCGGCCGCGGCGCAGCCCATCCGATTGGGAGGAGTATGCGGCGCAGGGTGTCGCCGAGGAAGACGTCGAATACGCGCAGACCATCAGGGAGATGAGCCAGACGCTCATCGATCTCGGGACAAAGGGGAAGCTGCTGACTGCGAGCGTGGCCGAGGGCCTCAAGCACAGTCACGAGTTGGAGGGTGAGGAGCGCTACCTCGATACCATCACCTGGCTGTATATGGCGCAGCAGGACGCGCTCGCATGATCGTCTGTATCCTGAGCTGCGGCACACACTGGTGGGGGATGCGGTCCAAGAATCTCGAGGACCCCTTCTGCTTCCGGCGCAAAGCTGCCTATTTCAATTCCACCACCCTGATGTACGGGCGGAGAAAACGCGACTGCCACATCTATCCCGGGCAACTGCGATTTAACCGGACGAGTGGATTCGATCCGGAGTTTGTGGAACGAATCGCCGGACGGACCTTTCGCACCTCCGGCCCGCAGCTCTATGGCGGGAAGATTCATCTCCTGTTCGAACTGCCGGCGACAGGGCAGACACCCGAGTCGTACTTGGTGACACTCCACCCCGAGAACCATGGGACGATTGAGTTCCGTGACAGGAGTTGGCGTTCGCCCGGAGTTCAGCCGATTGCCGTAAGCAAACAACGTGAGAGATACGAAGCGATGGTCCTGATTCAGCCCGGTCAGTGGATTGTGACTTCCACCGGACGCTGGTGTGTCGAGGCTGCGACAGGACGGTTCGACCTTCAGGAAGGCAGAGATAACCATGCGGTACTATAAGGGCCACATCTCCATCACTCTGGATCGCGACATCCCTCTTCTGCTTCTGGTCCGCGATGCGCGGGCGATCCGATCATCCCAGCTCTACGAAATGCTCCTGCTGACCCAGCTTGAGGTCAGCCGGTCGAGTGCTCGATGGAGGATGAACCGGCTGCTACGTGTGGGACTTCTCTGTGCACTCGAAGAGAAGCGTTTTTTCGGTGAGCCGGTTTACAGCATCACCCACGATGGACTCTCCGTGCTGGAGTCTCACGGACACTCCTTGTTATCGGTCGGCAGTTTTAGCAAAACCATTACGCCAAATGCTGAGATCATCCATATGGTCGAATTGAACGATATTCGGCTGGCGCTGCTTCGTTCCAATCTGCTGATCTCGTGGAAAGGGGAGATGGAGATCATCTCCGAGAACCTGGCCCTCTATGGCCAGGCTGCCAAGGATTACGACGCAGTGGTGACAATAGGGGTGGACGGCGAGGAGAAGAAGTTCGCTATCGAATACGAACGTGTTGCCAAGTCCAGCAGCCGCTACGACGAGATCCGAGGCGCACTGGAGTCTGATCATCGTGTCGATCTCGTACTCTACCGTAAGCGGTTGGTCTGAACCGTCTGGACAGATGCAGTTGGGTGTGACAGAGGGC
>CAXSGC010000048.1:0-727 GCA_964236945.1 uncultured Acidobacteriaceae bacterium
GACGGCAAGCGAAACTCAGTATGTAGACGGCAAGCGAAACTCAGTATGTAGACGGTAAGCGAAACGGAGGATGTGGACGGTGGAGGCAGGGGGTACCCCCCCCACCTAGGGGGTTGCCTTGGCACAAACCTTTTCCTTTCAACAGGTTACAGGTGGTAGGTGTCTGTAAGTTGTTGATTCTTTAAACCTTTGCGTCCAAAATAGCCAGAATCAACGAGTTACAGCCTTTCTCCTGTCGGGCCTTCGTTCGCGACCGACCGGTTGTATTTGCCTCTATTTCCATTCTACGAGGTCTGTGGAGTAAGTACGCCAGGTGGTGGCGATTTTCTGTGGGTCTGGGTACCTCAGCGGCTGAAGCCGCGTTGCTGCGCTGTGGGTTTCGGCACGGCTCAAGCCGTGCCCTTAACGGGACCCGGTTTGAGGCGAGAAACTTCTCCTGGATGACAGAGTCTGTGCGAGAGAATGGTTCGCGCGTCTCCGCGCGAATACCCCACCCTTTGCACCCCACCAGCGAAGCCGGCGGGGGCCCCGCTTTCACGACGATGAGACTGTCGCGGAGGATCGGGCACCCGGCCGTGCCCTTAACGGGACCCAGTTTGAGGCGGGTCTCTCGGCTCAAGGATCGTGTATTAAGTGAGGGTGAGCGGCGTGCCCAGCAGTTCCCAGGTCGGCGTGGAAGACTCGTTTCTCGAGGTGGATGGACTGTCGGTGCACTACGTCCGGAGTG
>CAXSGC010000048.1:737-24417 GCA_964236945.1 uncultured Acidobacteriaceae bacterium
GGGACGACCGCTTCTGCTCTTGCATGGTCTGGTGGGGTCGACCGAGAACTGGCGGCGGAATATGGGTGCTCTGAGCAGCGGGGCGTCAGTGTATGCGATCGATCTGGCCAATATGGGGCGGTCGGGGCGGCTTGCGGGGCTGGATGCGGGGCTCGCGGCGACGGCGGACCGGGTGGCGGCGTGCATGGACGAGCTTGGCCTGGACGAGGCGGATGTGGCGGGGCATTCGCATGGCGGGGCGGTGGCGATGATGCTGGCGGCGCGGCATCCCCGACGGGTGGGGAGGCTAGTTTTGTTTGCGCCGGCGAACCCGTTTTGCGATCGTGCTGAGGGTCTGCTGCGGTTTTTCCGGACGTCTGTGGGGAATGGGTTTGCGCGGACGATTCCTTGGTTTCCGGATCGTTTGAAGGAGGTTGCTCTGGGGCGGATGTTTGGCGATCCGGCGCGCGTTGCCCGTGGGACGATTGAGGGGTATACGGACGGGCTTCGGGTGCCGGGTACGATCGGGCACGTGATGGCGGTCGTCCGGGGTTGGGCGGCGGACATGCGGGCGCTGCGGTCGGTTTTGCCGGAGCTCGGGGCGACGCCGGCGCTGTTGATCTGGGGGGATCGGGATCGGGCGGTGGGTGTCGCTTCGGCGAGAAAGCTGCAGGAGCACTTGCGGAATTCGAGCCTGGTGGTTTTGCCAGGGGTGGGGCATATCGCATTTGAGGAGATGCCGGAGGCGTGCAATGAGGTGATGCTGGAGTGGCTGGCGCGGACGAGCTGAGGTCGTTTCTTTATTGATATAGGCCGGGCCTTCAGCCCTCTTTCGGATTTTGCGCTTTACCTGGGCCTTTGGCCCAGGCTGTTATGTTTCGGGCTTTCAGCCCTCTGGTATAGGTGTCGGCCTTAGAGCAAATTACCTGTTGCTATGGAGCGGGAATGTCTGTGCAGAGCCGTTTTCCTTGGGAGAAAACGGCGTCGATACCTGTGGCTCCCTATACACCGACAGGTAATTTGCTTTAGTGGAGGAGAGAGAAGGTTTCCTTTAGCCAGAGTTCGATTTCGGAGCGCATTTGGTCGAGTTTGGGGGTGGGTGAGCTGGGGATGCCCTGGAAGAAGTGGTCGGCGCCGGGGATGAAGTTGAGGCGCGTGGGCTCGGGGGTTGTTTGGGCGATGCGCGTGAGTTCGGGGACGGGGCTGAACTGGTCGTGGTCGCCGCTGAGGAAGAGCTTTGGGCCGGTGCAGGTGCGGAGGAAGTGGTAGGTGTAGTCGCGGCCGGCGGCCTGGACGGGAAGGCCGAGGCCGATGCGGCCGACGACGCGCGGATCCTCGCAGCAGGCGCGCAGGCCGACGTAGGAGCCGAAGGAGAAGCCGGCGAAGAGGATGGGCAGGCGCAGGTGTTCGGCGATCCAGGCGATTGCGGCGCGGACGTCGTCCTGTTCGCCGTCCCCGTGGTCGAAGAGGCCTTCGCTGAGGCCGACGCCGCGGAAGTTGAAGCGGAGCACGGGCAGGCCGAAGCGGAGGAAGGCCTTGGTGGCGTGGTAGACGACCTTGGTGTGCATGGTTCCGCCGGCGGGAGGGTAGGGGTGGCAGACGAGGGCGGCGAAGGGGACGTGGGGCCGGCCGGTGTTGAGGAGGGCTTCGAGGCGGCCGGCGGGGCCGCGGAGGTCGGTGATGGTCTGGAGGTGCGACGGGGGTGCGGGGGAGGCAGGCACAGCGTTCAGTTTAGCGGGTGGGTGTGGGTCGGGATGTGGGCGGTTGCTGGGGCTGGTTGGGGGTGACGTATGCTGGGCTCTATGGCGGCCAGTCCAGTGGATCCAGTCCGTTCGGTCGATGTCGTTGCGCTGACTCGCGAGCTTGTCGACATTGAGTCGACGACGTATCACGAGGGTCCGGTGGGGGCGTTTCTTGTGACGCTGTTGCGCGATATGGGGTATGCGGTGGAGCCGATGCGGGTGGAGCAGGCCGATCCGCGGACGACGCCTGGGGCGCCGGCGGGGGAGGCGGAGGGGCGGTTGAATGTGTATGCGGCGGCGGCGGGGAGTGCACCGGAGGTGGTGCTGTCGACGCATATGGATACGGTTCCGCCGTTTTTTCCGTGCACGGAGGATGCAGAGTTTTTGTATGGGCGGGGGGTGTGCGATGCGAAGGGGATTATTGCGGCGCAGATTGCGGCGGCGGAGCGGCTGCGGGGTGCGGGGGTGGGGGGGGGGCTGCTGTTTGTGGTGGGGGAGGAGCGGGATTCGGCGGGAGCGGCGGTGGCGAATCTGCATGCGCGCGGATCACGATTTTTGATCAATGGGGAGCCGACGGACAATCGGTTGGCGCTGGCGACCAAGGGGGCGCTGCGGCTGGAGTTGCGGGCGCGGGGGCGGATGGCGCACTCGGCGTATCCGGAGCTGGGGGAGTCGGCGATCGACAAGCTGGTGGGGGTTTTGCATGATTTGTTGGCGATGCGGTTGCCGTTTGAGCCGAGCCTGGGGGTGGATGGGCAGTCGACGCTGAATATCGGTCTGGTGAGGGGGGGGCGGGCGCCGAATGTGATTGCGGATGAGGCGGAGGCACACCTGCTGATTCGTCTGGTGGGGCCGTCGGAGGCGACGCGGGCGGAGATTGTGCGGGTGGTTGGGGGGCGGGCGGAGGTGGAGTTTTCGTTGGACCTGCCGTTTGTGCGGATGCGTGCGGTGGAGGGGTTTCGGACGATGATTGCGAAGTTTACGACGGATATTCCGTCGTTGGACGCTTGGGGGGAGCCGTTTTTGCTGGGGCCGGGGTCGATCCATGTGGCGCATACGCTCGACGAGCGGGTGAGGAAGTCGGAGTTGCTGGAGGCGGTGGAGTTGTATGTCGATCTGGCGACGCAGTTGGTGACGTGAAGGGTGGGAGTTTCGGTCTGGTTTTCCACGTCGTGCACCGCCTGGACCTCGGTGGCTGAGCACTAAGATAGGTGCATGGCCGCAGCTGAGTTTACGCACCTTCATCTTCATACGGATTACTCGCTTTTGGATGGCGCATGCGATGTGGACAAGCTGGCGGCGCATGTGGCGAAGCTTGGGCAGACGGCGGCGGCGATTACGGACCACGGGAATATGTATGGGGCGGTGCACTTTTTCGACGCGATGGCGAAGAAGGGGGTGAAGCCGATTCTCGGGTGCGAGCTTTATCTTTCGGAGACGGAGGATCACCGGGAGATGGCGGGCGGGTACAACCATTTTCTGGTGTTGGCGGAGAATGAGACCGGGTACCGGAACCTGATGCGGCTGACGTCGGAGGCGGCGCTGCATGGGTTCTATCGCAAGCCGCGGGTTTCGAAGGCGTTTCTGGCGAAGCATACGGAGGGTTTGATCGGGTTTTCCGGGTGTCTGGCGGGGGAGCTGAACCAGCGCTTGATGGCAGGGAAGTACGAGGAGGCGAAGCGGTCGGCTGGGCTCTTTGAGGACATGTTCGGCAAGGGGAATTTTTTTCTGGAGATTCAGGATCATGGGCTGGCCCCCGATAAGGGGGTTTGCGATCAGCTGTTTCAGATGGAGCGGGAGCTGGGGATTCCGCTGATCGCGACGAACGATTCGCACTATGTGGCGGAGGACGACAGCCGGGCGCACGAGATTTTGCTGTGCGTGCAGACGGCCGGTTCGATGAACGATCCGAAGCGCTTCAAGTTCGACACGCAGGAGTTTTACATCAAGAGCGCGGAGGAGATGCAACGGACGTTTGCGCATGCTCCCGAGGTGTGCACGCGGACGATGCAGTTTGTGGATCGATGCAATGTGCAGATGTCGAAGGTGAAGGATCCGTTTCCGGACTTTGCGGTTCCGGAGGGCGAGAGCCTGGAGAGCTACTTCGAGAAGGTGTGCCGTGCGGGGTTGGAGAAGCGGCTGGCGACGTCGGTGGCGCAGCTGCGGGACCGGGGTCTGCTGAAGAAGACGATTCCGGAGTATTATGCGCGGCTCGATCGCGAGATGGAGTGCATCAAGGCGATGAAGTTTCCGGGCTACTTCATGATTGTCTGGGATTTTATTCGGTATGCGCGCGAGCAGAATATCCCGGTGGGGCCGGGGCGTGGGTCGGCGGCGGGGTCGCTGGTGGCGTTTGTGATGGAGATCACGGATGTCGATCCGCTGCAGAATGAGCTTTTGTTTGAGCGCTTTCTGAATCCTGAGCGCGTTTCGATGCCGGATATCGATATCGATTTTTGCATGAACCGTCGCGGTGAGGTGATTGAGTATGTGCGGCGGAAGTATGGATCCGACCAGGTGGCGCAGATTATTACGTTCAACACGATGGCGGCGAAGGCGGCGATCAAGGATGTGGGACGAGCGCTGGACATGCCGTATGGGGAGGTGGATCGGATCGCGAAGATGATTCCGGCGACGATCGGGATCACGATCGACCAGGCGATGAAGGATTCGGTTGCGCTTTCGGGGGCGTATGAGGGGGATGCGAAGATCCGCGAGTTGATCGACGCGGCGATGCGGCTGGAGGGCCTGGTGCGCGGGGCGGGGGTTCATGCTGCCGGTGTGGTGATTGCGCCGCAGCCGTTGACGGAACTTGTGCCGGTGACGCGCACAAAAGACGAGGCGATCGTGACGGCGTACGACATGAAGGCCGTCGAGAAGATGGGTCTGCTGAAGATGGATTTTCTGGGCCTGACGACCTTGACCGTGATCGACGACTGCATCAAGTTGGTGCAGAAGAATCGGGGCGTGCTGATCGATATGTCGGCGGTTCCGCTGGAGGATGCGGAGGTGTTTGAGAAGGTGTTTCATCGCGCTCTGACGTCGGGGATCTTTCAGTTTGAGTCGGGTGGGATGCGCGACGTGCTTCGGAGGTACAAGCCGAATCGGGTGGAGGATCTGACGGCGCTGAATGCGTTGTATCGGCCGGGGCCGATGTCGATGATCGACGATTTTATTGAGAGGAAATGGGGTCGTCGGGCGGTGGAGTACGACCTGCCGGAGATGGAGGCGATTCTCCAGGAGACGCTGGGCGTGATGGTGTATCAGGAGCAGGTGATGCAGATCGCGGCGGCGGTAGCGGGCTATGCGTTGGGAGAGGCCGATCTGCTGCGACGGGCGATGGGTAAAAAGGATGCCGGCGAGATGGCGAAGCAGCGCGACCGGTTTATGTCCGGCGCGGCCGCGAACAAACATCCGAAGGACGTGGCGGGAAAGATCTTCGACTTGATGGCGCAGTTCGCGGGGTATGGCTTCAACAAGTCGCACTCGGCTGCGTATGCTTTGCTGGCGTATCACACGGCGTGGCTGAAGACGCATTATCCGGTGGAGTTTATGGCGGCGCTGCTGACGAGTGAGACGTCGAAGCCGGAGAATGTGGTGAAGTACATCTCCGAGTGTCGCGAGATCGGGATTCCGGTATTGCCGCCGAATGTGCAGGTTTCGTTTGCGGATTTTACGCCGGTGGGGGATGCGATCGGGTTTGGTCTGGCGGCGATCAAGAATGTTGGGCACAATGCGATCGAGTCGATTCTGGCGGCGCGCGAGGGGTCGGGCCCGGATGGTTCGGGCGAGGACGGCACAGCAGGGAAGGGGGCGGCGGGACCGTTTGCGAGCTTGTATGACTTTTGCGAGCGTGTGGATCTTCGGCTGTTGAACAAACGGGTGCTGGAGTCGTTGATCAAGGCGGGAGCGATGGATGCATTTGGGCATCGGGCGCAGGTGAATCAGGCGCTGGACAAGGCGATGGAGCGTGCGCAGAAGTCGCAGCGGGACGAGGCTTCCGGGCAGCACGGGTTGTTTGGGATCTTCGACGACGGACCGGCGAAGGTGGAGCGGGAGGACGCGCTGCCGAAGTTGCCCGAGTGGGACGAGCATACGCGGCTGCAGAATGAAAAGGAGGTGCTGGGGTTCTTTGTCTCCGGCCATCCGCTGGATAAGTATCGCGAGAAGTTACGTAATCTTAAGGTGGTTGACACGTCAACTGCATGCGAGATGAAGCCGGAGCCGCAGGTCTATCGTCGCGGCGGAAATGAGCAGCCGCAGAATGAGATTGCGATCGCGGGTGTGATTACGGGGTTGAAGGTGGCGAAGTCGAAGCGGTCGGGCGAGATGTATGCGCAGGCGTGTTTAGAGGATACGGTCGGGAAGATTGAGTTGATTGCGTTTCCGCAGAGCTACGCGCAGCTGGCCGAGCGGCTGAAGATCGATGTTCCGGTGCTGGTTCGCGGGGTGTTGCGCGGGGAGGAGGATGGGGCGCCGAAGCTGGCGATCTCTTCGATTCAGGCGATCGAGGATGTGAAGCTGAAGCTGCCGGAGGCTCTGCGGATCAGGGTTCCGCTGCACAATCCGGATGCGGCGCTGCTGAACAAGCTCCATGCGATTTTTCTGGGGGCTCCTGGGAAGGGCAAGCTGTTGCTGGATCTGGAGGAGCCGGGGGAGTTTTGCGCGGTGCTGGAGCCGCACGATGTTCAGGTGGCGGCGGATCGGTTGTTTATCGATCGGGTGGAGGATCTGGTGGGGCGGGGTGGGGTGCGGGTGATTGAGTGAGGTTGGACGACTGTCTCCGGGCGCTGACATACAATCTGAAGAAGCAGACCGAAGACTGATGGCAGACCAAGAGATCGGAAGTATTGGGACGGTGCAGGCGGTGGCGGCGCCTGCGGTTCCAGAGGCGTGGTTGAAGACCGAGGCGGCTCGGCATCCGCAGCGACCGTATCCCATGGATTTTATTGAAGGGATTTTTACCGACTGGAGCGAGATCCACGGCGATCGGGCCTTTGGCGACGATGCTGCGATGAGTTGCGGTATGGCGCGGATGGACGGGCAGCCGGTGATGGCGATCGGGAATTTGAAGGGGCGGACGTTGAAGGAGCGGGTGGCGCGGAGGTTTGGATCGCCCGATCCGGAGGGGTATCGGAAGGCTCTGCGGGCGATGAAGCTGGCGGAGAAGTTTGGGCATCCGGTGTTTACGTTTATCGACCTGGCTGGGGCGAATCCGGGGATCGGTGCGGAGGAGCGTGGGCAGGGCGAGGCGATTGCGCGCAATTTGCTGGAGATGTCGCGGCTGCGTGTGCCGACGATCGCTACGATTACGGGCGAGGGTGGATCGGGCGGGGCTCTGGCCTTGGCGGTGGCGGACCGGGTGTTGATGCTGGAGAATGCGATCTATTCGGTGATTTCGCCCGAGGGATGCGCGTCGATTATGTGGAAGGACGCGAGCAGGAAGCAGCAGGCGGCGGCGGCGCTGAAGTACACGGCGACGGACGTCGAGCGACTGGGCTGCGTGGATGATGTGATCGAGGAGCCGGCGGGGGGATCGCAGGCGGATGCGGAGGGTGCGATTCGGCTGGTGGGGGACCGGCTCCGATCGCATCTGGCGGCGTTGCGAGCGATGTCGACCGAGCAGAGGCTGGACGAGCGTTACCGGAAGTTTCGCAATATTGCGCAGTTTTATACGACGGCAACGACCGCCTGAGTGAAGGAGATGGAGTAGATATTTTGCCGGCGTTCCGACCATCTCCGCCACCACCGCGACCCAGCAAGGTTGGGGATTTCTTTGTCTCGATGGCTGCGCTGTGCTGGTTTTTCGTGGCCAGCGATCTGGCGTCGCGATCGGCGGCGGGGATCTCGCAGAGGCTGGATTGGATGGCGCTTGGATCTGTGCTGAAGCCGCTGTTTCTCCTGTTTCTTCTGGTTGTCGGGATTTCCGCTTTGGAGATGATGTCGCGGCGGCGATCGTCGACGCGGGCGATGCTGGGTTTGCCGCGGCGTCCGACGTCGGGGCGGGAGTGGGCGACGGGAGCGGCGATTGGGTGGGGAGCGCTGATTTTAGCGGTGTTGCCGGTCGCTGTGTTCGGTGGGTTGCGGGTGCAGATGTGGACGGAGCCGCGAGCGTTTGTGTATCTGGGGGCGAATCTGCTGGGAGCGGCGATGGGGGCGCTGGGGGTGGAGGTTGGATTTCGGGGGTATGCATTTCGGCGGATGACGGAGGCGATCGGGGCCGCGGGAGCTTCGATTCTGCTGTCGCTGGTTTTCGGTGTGGTTTTCGGTCTGGGTCTGGCTTCCGGTCATGGGTCCCCTGCTCCTCTGGTCAGTGTGGCTGTGGTTTCGTTGTTGGGGCTTCTGCTTTCGGGCGCCTGGATGCGCACCCGCGGGCTGTGGGTGGGGTGGGGGCTGGGTTTTGCCTGGGTGGCGGCGGAGGGGATATTGTTTGGACTTCCGGTCGGCGGATCGACGGATCTATCTTCGGTGGTGCAGACCGCGGCGGTGGGGAGCCGGGCTTTGACGGGCGGTCGATTCGGCGTGGAGGCTGCGCCGTTTACGGTGGTCGCGCTCCTGGTGGCAGCGGCGGCGTTGATTCGGCTGACGCGGGACTGGAGCTGGAATTACACGTACCGGTCGATCGTTGCGGGCGGATATCCGGTGGAGGTTGCGCCGCCGGCCGCTCACGCGGCTGTGGCGGCGGCGGAGGAGGAGAGCAGCCGGGCTGCGGCGCCGCTGGTTCAGATTTTGCCGGCGACGCCGAAGGAGAGGTCGGCGGCGCCGCCGCCTTCCGGCTGAGGGCTGAGGGCTCGAGGGTCTGAGGGTCTGAGGGCTGAGGGCTGAGGGCTGAGGGCTGAGGGCTGAGGGATCTTCGGGATTTGGGAGTCACAAGTTCGACCGTTTGAAACTCCCACGAAAGGGGAGCTTGCCAAGGTGCCGGTGGGGGGCGCAGAATTTCTATATCTGAGGTGCCCGGGCATGGCTGCTCACGCGCGAGGATCGTTTGTTTTAGCTGCTTCTCTGGTGTTGGTGTCGCTCCCCGGGGCGCGGACCGCGACCGGCCAGGTGTTTGTTGTGGGGGAGAAGACGGCGACGGCGGGGGTGGATACTGCGTTTACGCCGACCCGGGTGGACTTGCCGTCGGGGACGCTTTCGGAGCGCGGCCGGCGGGAGCTGATCCGGAATTTGGAGGCTGAGCAGGGGTTTGCGCATCGAGCGCTGCCCTTGGGCGCCGGCCTGACGCTGATCGCGAACGGACATTTGACGCCGGGGGCCGAGCAGTACAAGCGGATGCTGTATGAGAAGGGGACGTCGGCGGGGCCGGGCGATCGAGTGATGGTGACCAATCTGACGATCAAGGCGGACCGGCTGATCCTGGATCTGAATGGCGGGCCGTATGCCAAGCACCGGTTTTTGAGTCACGTGTCGTTCAACGACAACCCGGTGGTGCAGCAGGCGGCCGAGAAGCCGACGGGGGCGCGGATTACGCTGGTATTTGAGGGCAGGGTGCCGGAGATTTCGGCTCCCGAGGTGAAGGCGCTGCTGGAGCCGTTGATCGATTTTGGGGTGAAGAACTCGGAGCAGGCGTATGCCGACACGCTGCCGCAGAACCTGAAGGATGCGATCGCCGCCCATGATGTGCTGGTGGGGATGAATCACCGGATGGTGTTGGCGGCGCTGGGGGCTCCGGAGAGCAAGATGCGCGAGCGCGATGGCGTTGGTGGGAGTGGGGCTCGGTACGAGGAGTGGATCTACGGTCATGTTCCGCAGACGGTGCGGTTTATTCGTTTCAAGGGGGACCGGGTGGCGCAGGTGGAGATTGCGGAGCTGGGCAAGCCGCTGGCGCTCTACGACAAGGATGAGATGGGGGCCTACACGAGCCCGGCGGAGACGCGTGAGATTGTGATGGGGGATGTGCAGGCTGGTGGGGGTGACGCATCTCGTGGGACCGGGGCGCCGCCCACTTTGCGCAAGCCCGGGGAGGCAGCGCCGCCGAGTGGATCGGGGCAGGTGCAGTTTCCGACGGCGAAGCCAGCGAGTGGAGGCGGTGCGGGACCGAGTCCGGCTTCGCAGCTGGTCCGCGGCAATGCGGGTTCGGCCCTGAACTAGTCTGCTGGTGTAAACTTAGCTTGAGCGACTGTGCGGTCTCGCGGCATGTGCTGCTTGAGATCGGCCGTGGGGGATGGAGATCTTCTCCGGCGTGCAGGGCGCACCAATATCAAGGGAGATCAGCATTATGGCAAAGATTGCCAAGACCGGCGACCGCAAAAAGGTGATGGACACGAACAAGAGTACGGAGTGCCCGAAGTGCTCGAAGACGACGCGGATTGTGAAGCGGGTGAAGGACCGGGAGCGCGGGGTTCCGGGCGGGGTGTATATCTCCTGCTCGGCTTGCGACTTTTTCGAGAAGCTGTAGAAGTGTAGGTGGAGTTCGAGACAGCGGCCAGAGGGTTTGTCATCCTCTGGCCGCTGTTTTCTGTGGTGGAGTTGGTCTAGAGTTCAGGTTCTCGCGGGGCGACCTCAGCGGCTGAAGCCGCGTTCTGAGGGAGAGCTTTGCGGCACGGCTGAAGCCGTGCCCTTAAGCAAAGCGGGAGGAAGAAGAAAGCTGAACGGCTGGTGGGATGGCTTGAGTGAGCTAAAGCAAATTACCTGTTGCTATGGAGCGGGGATATCTGTGCAGAGCCATTTTCCTTGGGAGAAAATGGCGTCGATCCCTGTGGCTCCCTATACACCTACAGGTAATTTGCTCTAAAGTCCGGGCCTGCCATATGGGGCGGGGCGCTCTATCCGAGGACGCGGTAGCCGAGCTGGAAGGGGTTGGCGGCGAGGCCGGCGAGGAGGTACCAGCCGGTGGCGCCGATGTGGAGGGAGGGGCCGTAGGTGTAGCCGAAGCCGGTGTCGAGGATGCCGGTGGCGGCGACCAGACCGAGGCCGGTGGGGATGGGGTGGCCGCCGGCGGTCTGACCGGCTCCGAGGATGGTTTGGGCGCGGGCGCACTGGTTGAGCAGCGAGAGGGCGGTGGTGATGTCCGAGATGAGGACGGGGAGGGTGTCGCCGCCGCGGAGGACGCGGGCGGCGAGCGAGGCGGCGGCGTGCGCGGTGCCTTCGATCCAGACGGCGTGCGGGTCGGCGAAGGTGGTGGTGAGGCTGGCGGTGTCGAAGACGAGGCCGTGGATGGTCTGGTTGCCGGTGAGGCTGGTGTGGGGGGAGGTGGAGGTGTCGGTGGTCTGGAGGTGAGCGAGCGCCCAGTCGATGGTGCGGCGGGTGTGGTTGCTGAAGGTGGCCATGTAGGACCAGGTCTGGCAGTCCTCGGCGATGGGGGCGGGGTTGATGGTGACCTGGTCGCCGAGGGTGCCGGTGTAGAAGAAGGAGCCGGCGGCGTTGAAGGTGGAGTTGACGAAGGTGAGGGCGTGGGCGGCGAGGGCTGACCAGGACATGCCGTTGGCGGTGGAGCCGCCGCCGCCGGTGAGCCGGGCGAGCATGGTGAAGAAGGCGAAGGTGTCGATGTTGTGTTCGGTGGATTTGCCGTTGGTGGAGGGGACGGACTGGTTGAGGGGGTTGATGTTGGTTCCGAAGGAGAAGCCGCCGGCGCCGAGGGTGCTGTAGGTGTTGCGGACGATCCAGTTGGCGACGAGGAGGGCGCCGGTGAGGAAGTGCGCGTCGCCGGTGCGGGCGAAGAGTTGGGCGAGGGCCATGCCGGCCCATGCCTGGTCGCCGGTGGCGCTGGTGTAGAAGTAGAAGGGGGCGGCGGCGGGGGTGATGTAGACGCCGTCAGGGTTGCGGGTGTTGACGAAGTAGGCCTGGGCGAAGCGGCCGTCGTTGAAGGGGAAGTTGTGGGCCTGGGCGTAGAGGAGGCCGTTGCCGAGGACCTGGGCGCGCGAGAGGTCGTCGGCGGTGCCGCGGGCGAGATAGGCGTGGATGGAGACGGCGTTGTCGTAGGTGAAGGCGGTGGCGCCGAGGGCCTGGTCGCTGTAGCTCTGCGCGAGGCGGACGGTTGCGCCGGCGGCGTAGGCGTCCATCATGAGGTTTTGGAAGGTGAAGGCGTTTTGGAGCGAGGCGGGGAGTGCCTGGGCTCCTGTGAGGAGGCTGGAGGGGATGGGTTGGGCTTCGGCGGTTTGGGTGGCGAGGGCGGTGGGGAGGGTGGCGGTGAGGGCGAAGGCGGAGCCGGCCTTGAAGAGGCCTCGGCGGGAGAGGGTGGATGAGGACATGAGGGAGGATCTCCTGGATCACGTGACGGAGATACTGTATGCCTTTGGGGGTGCGGGCGGCAATTCTCGGAACTGCGAGGTGGACTTAGTCCAGTTGACTTAGTCGACGAAGCGGCGGGTGAGGCTGGTGTAGCTGTCGATGCGGCGGTCGCGGAGGAAGGGCCAGTGTTGGCGGGTGATTTCGACTTCGCGGGGGTCGAGGGTGGCGGTGAGGATTTCTTCCTGGTCGTGGGAGGCCTGGGCGAGGATGCGGCCGAAGGGATCGCAGATGAAGGACCCGCCCCAGAACTCGAGGCCGGGGTTGGGGCCGACTTTGAAGTCGCCGGTCTGGCCGACGATTTCGCCGATGGTGGGTGGGACCCGGTTGAGATGTTCGGTGACGCTGCCGTCGGGATGTTGGGTGCGGAGGAGGACGTCGCCGAGCTCGTGGCCGACGCGGTTGGCGGCGCAGACGAAGACGCCGTTCGAGATGGCGTGGGCGCGCTGGACGGTCTGCCAGGCGGAGTATTGGCGATCGCCGAACTCGGCTTTTTCGGCGGGGTGCCAGCCGATGGCGGTGGGGTAGAAGAGGATTTCGGCGCCGCGGAGGGCGGTTTCTCGGGCGGCTTCGGGGTACCACTGATCCCAGCAGACGAGGGTGCCGATGGGGCCGGCGCTGGTGTGGGGGGCGAGATAGCCGAGGTCGCCGGGGGTGAAGTAGAACTTTTCGTAGAAGAGCGGGTCGTCGGGGATGTGCATCTTGCGGTAGACGGAGGCGATGGCGTCGGGGGCGGAGGATGCCGGGTCCATGTTTCCGTCTGGCTTTCCGTCTGGGTTTCCGTCTGGCTTTCCGTCGAGGGTGACGGCGGTGTTGTGGTAGAGGCCGGGGGCGCGGCGTTCGAAGAGGGAGGCGATGAGGACGATGCTGTGTTCGCGGGCTACGGCGGAGAGGGCTTGGGTGGACGGGCCGGGGATGGGTTCGGCGAGGTCGAAGAGGGCGTGATCTTCGCGCTGGCAGAAGTACTGGGCGCGGAAGAGCTCGGGGAGGCAGACGAGGTCCGCGCCGAGGTGGGCGGCTTGCTGGATGCGGCTGATGGCTTTGCTGAGGTTGAGGTCCGGGTCGGGGGACATGGACATCTGGATGAGGGCGACTTGGATGGATTTTCGTTTAGGGGGCATGGCAGTGGGTTGGATGTTTAGAGCAAATTACCTGTTGCTGTGGAGCGGGAATGTTCGTGCAGAGCAGTTTTCTTTGGGAGAAAACTGCGTCGATACCCGTGGCTCCCTATACATCGACAGGGAATTTGCTCTAGGCGCGGAGGCAGGGGAGGTGAACGGACTTCGCAAATTTCAGGATTGCTTTGTCGGATGTGACCAGCGTGAGATGCTCCACGCGGGCGGAGGCGACGAGGATGCGGTCTGTGGGGTCTTTGTGCATGGGGTCGGGCAGTTGAACGGAGTCGATGGCGATTTTTGCGGACAAGGGAAGGAGGGAGAGGCCGGGCTTTGCGAGCGCGGCCTCTGTCCAACGGGCGACTCCGCCATTGAGTTCGACGTACGCATCGCGTTCGAGCATGGCGAGCTCCCAGACGGAGAGGACGGAGACGAAGAGCGCGTCGCGTTGCGCGGCTTCGTCGAGGGCGCCGAGCGCGGCGACCCGAAGCACAGCGGGCGAGACCTGGTAGCGGAACCAGATGTGGGTGTCGAGCAGGAAGCGGGGCGCTGCTCCGATCAGGCGCCCGCCTATTTCTGTCGTGTCCACTCGTTGCTCACGGTCCACTCTGGCAAGCGTGGGGAGACGATGTCGCCGAGTTCGCGGGCGGTTCCGGCCATGGAGCCGCGCAGCAGGGGTCGGGGAGTTTCGGGGAAGGGGATGATCTGGGCCACGGGGATGCCTCTCCTGAGGATGGTGATGGGTGTGCGCTTCTGCTCGACCGTATCGACGACTGCCGAGAGAGTGGCCTTCGCTTTGGCGAGCGAGAGGCCGGCGGTTGGAGAACCTTGTTTTGTGAGGCGGGCTGCGTGAGACATTGGTCACCTCGATATGACTAAGTGTAGCATGAAGAGGTGTGCGGGTAGGGATGGCCTTCCGGCACTGTACCCGATGGCCTGGATGGGATCGGGGGAAGGCAGCCGGGCTCGGGAAGTGCTTTGACCATGGCTTGGGAAGTGCTTTGACGAGCGTGGGGAATCTGTTACCGTGAACTCACAAAGTGGCTTGTCTGCTCCTGGCGGGCCGTTTTGCTTACCCGACATTTCAGGTCTTCAGATCTTCAGGTCTTCAGGTCTTTGCCGGCTCTGTTTCTTTCGGATTTTAGGAGCTGTGTGTAGCTCAAGCGATATTGCAGATTTTCGAGAGGGAGTGTCCATGAGGGATTTTAGGGATTTTCTTGAACTGTCGTATGCCGAGCTGGAGGATTTGAACCTTGCGGCCAAGGATCAGCGGAAGCGGCGCGTGCCGATCGAGCAGATGCAGGAGGAGCGTTTGAAGTACCTCGCAGACACGCCTGGGGTGAAGGCGGTGACGGTGCTGTTCAGCGATCTTGAGGGGCGTCTGCACATGCTGGACTATGACTCGAAGTTTTTGGCGAAGAGCTTCGACAACCTGACGTTTGATGGGTCGTCGATTCGTGGGTTTACGGCGCAGAGGGAGAGCGATCTTCGGCTCGGGCTGGATTGGAGCGCCTTTTACTGGGTTCCGGCGGATGTGTTTGGGCCGGGCAAGGTTCTGGTGTTCGGCGAGGTGATCGACAAGAACGGAGGGACGTATTCGGCCGATATTCGCGGCGTGCTGAAGCAGTTTTCGCAGGAGCAGTTCACGAAAAACGGGTACACGCTGAATGCGGCGAATGAGATCGAGGGGTTCCTGTTCGACGGTGTGGATGCGGAGCAGAATTTCCTGGAGACGGGTACGTTTGATTTTGTGAATAAGGGTGGGTACTACCACTCGCTGCCGGGCGATCCGCTGCGCGACTTTATCGATGTTGCGGCGGAGGTGCAGCGGGCGATGGGGTTTGAGAACGAGAAGGACCACCCGGAGGTGGCGCCGAGCCAGTTTGAGATCAACTACACGTATGGTGAGGTGGTGGCGGCGGCGGATCAGATTCAGTTGTACAAGCTGATCTGTCGGCAGGTGGCGACGCAGATGGGGATGACGGCGAGCTTTTTGCCGAAGCCGGTGGTGGGGGTCAACGGGAGCGGGATGCATACCAACATCTCGATCACGAAGGATGGGAAGAATTTGTTCTGGGATCCGGCGGGGAACGAGAAGATTTCAGCGCAGGCTTGGGAGTTTGTGGATCGCATTTTGACGCATGGCGACGAGCTTTGCCTCTTGTTGAATGCGAGCGTGAACGCGTACCGGCGGCTTGATCCGCACTTTGAGGCGCCGAATCAGATCAAGGCTTCGGCGACGGATCGCGGGTCGATGGTCAGGATTCCGATCGGCAATGAGAAGTCGGCGCGGGTGGAGGTGCGGTCGGTTGGGCCGGACGCGAATCCTTACCTGGTGCTGTATTCGATCTTTCGCTCGGGGTTGGAGGGGGAGACGTCGAAGATCGAGAACCTGCGGCAGGCGCAGAGGTATCTGCCGGACAATGTGTACAAGGCGATCGACAGCTTTCGCGCGGCGCCGTGGACGACGGAGCTGCTCGGGGAGGATGTGAAGGGGCGGTATGCGGATCTGAAGGAGGCTTCGGCGGACCGGTGCGCGAAGCTGCTGGGGACGATTGTGAAGGGGCCTGAGGTGCAGTTTCATCATGATGTTTATAACCAGATGCTTTGGGGGCAGTTTTAGGGCTGGGGTTGATAGCTCGAAAGGTGCAGGTGGGGCGCTCCGTTCGACATGGAGCGCCTTGTCTTTTGTTGCTAGACTCTCCGGGAGGTGAAAGCGACAGGGAGGAACTCGATGTACAAGCTGGCGGACCAAAGGGAAGAGGCGGCCCGCACGCTCGCACTTCTCGCAAGGGGTTTGCGACCCTAGAACAAATACGAAGCTGACGGCGGACGCTGTTCTTCAGGAACCAAACATTGTTCGGGCGTTGTTCAGCGGTGCTGAGGCGCTCCGGATGAAAGCTGGGGGAGCCAGGCCGAGGCGTAGTACGAGCAGAGCAAGGGCGGCACAGCCGTGGAGTTCGGAAGAGGACCTTAGGCTGGAGAACGCCTACCGGAGAAACGAAGATACAAGGAAGCTTGCCGTGGCACACCAAAGGACAAGAGGCGCGATCCGATCCCGGTTGCTCTACTTGGGCTTGGAACTCAGCGGAGCCGACAACAAAGGCGACTTTGCCACGGATTAGAATCGCTAGCAGCGATCCTTCGCAATCGTGTCCTGTGAACGAGGTTAACTCTTGGCTCAATCTAAAGAAGATCCGCTCCCACCTAAGAAACCCCGAGCCGGTAAACGGGTTGAAACGCCCCTGGAGTCCTTCTCCTCCATCTGTGTTGTTCTAGTCATAGGCTTGTTTACTATGAGTGGGGTTGCCCAGAACTTTCTCATTCCTTCCGGCTCAATGGAGAAGACCTTACTCGTGGGCGACCATGTTCTGGTGGACCGGATGACCTTTGCTTCTCCGACGCGATGGGCACCGTTTGTTCACTACCAGGAGCCCCAACGTGGTGACGTTATCGTTTTCCTGAAACCGAATCCTGAGAGGCCCGACCTTATACTCGTTAAACGCCTGATTGGCTTGCCAGGGGATCGCATACATCTGGATCACGGGATTGTTTACCTGAATGGAGTGCGTCAAGAAGAGCCACACGCGCTTCTTCCTTCCCAGAGCAATGACCCTCAAGACTCGTACACGCCTTCTCGCGACGACTTCCCAGCCCTTGGTGCTCCGCCGGGCGCTACGGCTGTTTGGTCGGAGGAGATTGCGTCTCATCTCGCCGGTGGCGACTTAGTGGTTCCTCCGGGCAACTTCTTTGCGATGGGGGACAACCGCGACAACAGCGCTGATAGCCGATATTGGGGCTTTGTTCCTCGCGGAAACATCCTTGGCAGACCTCTCTTCAACTATTGGTCGTTTGACGCAGGGACCACGGACCTCGAAGCACAGTCGGCCACCCTCTCGGGCCGTCTAGAGGCTTTTCTAAACATAGCCCTCCACTTCTTCGATAAGACGAGGTGGTCTCGCACGGGCCATGTAATTACGTAGCAAGAGTCATCCTGCTCCAAAAGATGGCGTTTTCGAAGAACTGCCCATGACAACCGGAGTTGTCGTGGGTAGTAGAGGCGGCTATTTCGCGTGCTTGAGCACGCTCAAAAGCGTGCAGAGTGCTCCCGTTTGGAACGAGGCCGTGGCCCGTGTGGACTGGTGAGGCAAACTAACGCAGATCCTTCGACTGAAGCTCTCGCAATAGGCGGCAGCGCTTCCGCTCACGATGACAACTCATAGGCGTGAGGCGATTGGCAAATGTTGCTGATATCCGGCCAAGTGAGTCCTCGCCGACTTCGGGGTGTCCGTTGCAAGTCGTTTTAATGCGATGGTAGGCTGGATCGACTTCCAGGAATGAGGTATTGCGCGATGCAGGAGAGTTACAACGGGATCTGTGTGCCGAGCGATGGGCAGGCGATTGGGTATAGCGATGGGAAGTACGCGGTGCCGGACACTCCGGTGATTCCGTTTATTGAGGGCGATGGGACGGGGCGGGATATCTGGCGGGCTTCGCAGCGGGTGTTCGATGCGGCGGTGGAGAAGGCGTATGGGGGCAAGCGGGCGGTGAAGTGGTTTGAGGTGCTGGCCGGGGAGAAGGCGTACCGGCAGACGGAGAACTGGCTGCCGGACGATACGGTGAAGGCGACGGTGGACTTCAGGGTGTCGATCAAGGGGCCGCTGACGACGCCGGTGGGTGGCGGGATCCGGAGCTTGAATGTGGCTCTGCGGCAGTTGATGGATTTGTATCAATGTGTGCGTCCGGTGAAGTATTACGCGGGTGTGCCGAGTCCGGTGAAGTCTCCGGAGAAGCTGGATGTAGTGATTTTTCGGGAGAATACGGAGGATATCTATGCGGGGATCGAGTTTCGCGAGGGGACTCCGGAGGCCAAGAAGTTTATCTCGTTTGTGAACGACGAGATGCTGAAGGGTGGAAAGAAGAAGATCAGGCTGGACTCGGGTGTGGGGGTAAAGCCGATCTCGATTACGGGGTCGAAGCGTCTGGTGCGGGCGGCGATCCGGTATGCGATCGAGCATGGGCGCACGGTGGTGACGCTGGTGCACAAGGGCAACATTCAGAAGTTTACGGAGGGGGCGTTTCGCGAGTGGGGATATGAGGTGGCGACCGCCGAATTTCGCGCGGAGACGGTGACGGAGCGGGAGAGCTGGATTCTGGGCAATGTGGAGGAGAATCCGCAGATCACGCCGGAGGAGAACGCGCGGAGGATCGAGCCGGGGATGGAGTTTGCTCCGGCGGAGTTTGGGCTGGGTGTGGTGGAGGAGGTGCGATCGGTGTTGCAGTCGATCGGAGAGACGCACGGGAAGGGGCAATGGAAGAAGAAGATCCTGGTGAACGACCGGATCGCGGACTCGATCTTTCAGCAGATTATTATCAGGCCGTCGGACTACAGCGTTTTAGCGACGACGAACCTCAATGGGGACTATATTTCGGACGCGGCGGCGGCGCAGGTGGGCGGGTTGGGGATTGCGCCGGGGGCGAATATTGGCGACGGGTATGCGGTGTTTGAGGCGACGCATGGGACGGCGCCGAAGTATGCGGACAAGGATGTGATCAACCCGGGGTCGGTGATGCTTTCGGGGGTGATGCTGTTCGACTTTCTCGGATGGCCGGAGGCGGCTCGGCTGATTGAGCGGTCGATGGAGAAGACGATCGGGCAGAAGTTTGTGACGTACGACTTTGAGCGGCAGATGCAGGGGGCGACCAAGGCGAAGACGAGCGAGTTTGCGTCGCGGATGATTGAGAATATGGGGTGACTGCACGGGGAGTGCGTCACTTCAAGGGAAACAGGAAAGGGTTGACCAGCGGCACCTTGAATTCGGCGAGATGACGGGTGTTTCGTGTGGCGACAGTTAAGCCGTATACACGTGCAGTGGCTGCGATGGCTGCATCCTCGAACAGCCGTTGCGTGCTGTGGCGAAGGAGTCGCGCGGTTTCACGAGCGACTTCCGCGTCAAATGCGAGGATGGTGGCCTCTGAAGCGATACGACTGATCCAGGCGTCGATCTGTGCGGCTTTCGGCTCATCCTGGCGTCGTGTTATTTCGGCGCCCTGCTGCAATTCATAGAAGACGATGGCGGGAACGGCATACGCAGATACAGGGTGTGCAGCGTACCAGGCAAGAACCGCTCCGTGAGGTCGCGGTTTACGCGGCTCGGAGACGATCATTGTGTCGAGTGCGTAGATCAGAGAGCGACCGGCTTTCGCATCTTCCGTGTTCCTCTTTTGGGTAGGGGAATCTCGAACCGTGGTCCTGATTGCAGGATCTCGAGCATCGTCTTCGCTGGTGGTTTCGCAACATTGCGCCACTCGGAGATGGGGACGATGACTGCGGTTTCCACACCTCTGCGGGTGATGACTTGCGGTCCCTCGTGTTCGGCTGTGCTGATGAGTTCGCTGAATCGGGCTTTTGCGTCTTGGAGCTTCCAGCTTGCCATGGATTTCTCTCCTGACCAGATGTCTGACTAGGCTAGCAGAGTCGTATGATGGAAAGAAAGCGCGAAAGGGGAGGTTTGGCGATGGTGACGGGCGGGAATGCGACGGTGTTTATCACCAGTATGGATGCGGGGATTGCGTTTTATACGACGGTGTTGGGGATGACGGTGACGAGCCGGTACGGGGATCACTGGGCGACGGTGGAGGCGGGCGGGTTTACGGTGGGGCTGCATCCGCAGGAGGCGAAGCAGCCTGTGCCGGGGACGCATGGGGCGATCGTGGTGGGTCTGAATGTGGACGGGATTGAGGCGGCTCGGGAGAGGCTGCACGCCAGTGGGGCGAAGGACGTGGGTGAGGTGGTGCGCGGGGATGGTGGGAGCTTTGTGCACTTTCATGATCCCGATGGCAACGCGCTTTACTTGTGGGAGACGCCGAAGGGCCGGTAGGCTGGATGCGGCAGGTTCGATTTTTGGGAGAGACGATGCGGAGCAAGGTGACGGTAGTGGGGGCGGGCAATGTGGGGGCGACGGCGGCGCATTGGATCGCGGCGAAGGAACTGGCGGACGTAGTTCTGGTGGATGTGGCGGAGGGGATACCGCAGGGCAAGGCGCTCGATCTCCTGGAGGCGATGCCGATCGAGGGTTGCGACGTCCGGATTGTGGGGTCGAACGGGTATGCGGAGTCGGCCGGGTCGGATGTGGTGGTGATTACGGCGGGGATTCCGCGCAAGCCGGGGATGAGCCGGGACGACTTGTTGCAGACGAACTTCAAGATCATGTCGGATGTAGTGACGAAGGTGGTGGCGGAGTCGCCAGGGACGATTTTGATTGTGGTGTCGAATCCTCTGGATGCGATGGCGCAGGCGGCGTTTCGGCAGGCGGGCTTGCCGCGTGAGCGCGTCCTGGGGATGGCGGGGGTTCTGGATTCGGCGCGGTTTCGGACGTTTATCGCGGAGGAGTTGCAGGTATCGGTCGAGAATGTGAGCGCGTTTGTCTTGGGCGGCCATGGCGACACGATGGTGCCGCTGCCGCGCTACTCGACCGTGGCGGGGATTCCGATTACGGAGCTGATTGGGCCGGAGCGGATCGCGGCTCTGGTGCAGCGGACGCGCGACGGTGGGGCGGAGATTGTGAAGTATCTGAAGACGGGGTCGGCGTTTTATGCGCCGTCGGCGGCGGCGGTGGAGATGGTGGAGGCGATCCTGAAGGACAAGAAGAAGATCTTGCCGTGCGCGGCGTACTTGACGGGGGAGTATGGGATCTCGGGGCTGTATGTTGGGGTGCCGTGCAAGCTGGGCCGGGCGGGCCTGGAGCAGATTGTCGAGGTGAAGCTGACGGCTGAGGAGGGGGCGGCGTTGCAGCGGAGCGCGGACTCGGTGAAGGAGCTTTGTCAGGTGATTGGGGTTGCCTGAGAGGAGTGCCGCGGAGCCGACGGTCGGTGGCCGGGAGAAGCTCAGATTAGTGCAAGTATTGCGGGCGGTGGCGGCGCTGATGGTGGTGGCGCACCATGCGACGATTTTGCTGGAAGAGCGGATGCGGGAGCCGAACAGCATCTGGATGGGGGGGACGGCGGGGGTCGATCTTTTTTTTGTGATCAGCGGATTTGTGATGATGCTGACGTCGGCGCGGATGGGCCGGGGGGTGAGCGCCGGGGCGAGGTTTTTTTTGCGGCGCCTGGAGCGGGTGGCGCCGCTTTACTGGATGGTGACGACGGTGAAGCTCCTGACGATGCTCTTGGTTCCGGGTCTGGCGATCCATGTGCTGGGGACGGCGTGGCATGTGGTGGCGTCGTATCTGTTTTTGCCGAGCCTGGGGCCGACGGGGACGATGGAGCCTCTGGTGGTGGTGGGATGGACGCTCGATCTGGAGATGCTGTTTTATGTGTTGATTGCGCTGGCGCTGTGGTTTCGGGCTCCGGTGATGAGCGTGGTTGGGCCTGTGTTGGCGGTGCTGACAGGGATGGCGTTTGTCTCGACGTTGCCCTTTGTTTTGCTGCGCGGGTGGGCGAATCCGATCGTTCTGGAGTTTGTTTTTGGGATGTTGCTGGCGAAGGCGGCGGGTGCGGGGAGGTTGCCGGGGCGATGGGGGAGCGCGATGCTCGTCGGAGTGGGGGCGCTGGTTTTGATTCTGACGCCGTGGGCGATGATCTCGGTGTGGCGGCCGCTCCTGTGGGGTTTGCCGGCGCTGGCGGTGCTGGCGGGAGCGTTGGGGTTGGAGCGGACGTTGGGGCCGCGGGCGCCGCGATGGGCTCTGGAGATGGGAGATGCTTCGTACTCGATCTACCTTTCGCATGGGTTTGTCCTGCCGCTGGTGGCTGTGCTGTTGTTGCGCGCGGAGATGCATGGGATGGCGCTGAAGTCGGCGGTGATTGGGCTTTCGATCGTGTTGAGCGCGCTTGTGGGAGAGGTGCTGTATCGGACGGTCGAGGTGCCCATTATGGGGCGATTTGGCCGGTGGCGGTCGGTTTGGGCTCGGCGAGCGGTGGCGTAGGTTGGGTGTGATGGGGCGGGGTTCGGGGCGGCGTGGGTTGCTCGGGTCTCGGGCGGAGTTGGGCCGGCTTGGGGTGAAGGTGTTTTCGGCGAGTCTGTTTGGGCTGTATGTGGTGTTGATCGCGGCGCACCGGGGCATGCCGAGCCTGGGGGACTATGGGGATCTGACGTATCAGGGCGTGTTGCTCGGGCGGCACATGCGCGGGCTGCTGGATGCGGCGCACGCGGTGAAGCGGTACCCGGTGCCGAATGGGGCGGTGACGGTCGGGATCGGGCTGTTGTCGATGGTGCTGCCTTGGGCTGGGGCGGCGAAGCTGTGGTTGTGTGGGCAGATCGGCTTGTCGGGGTGGGCGCTGTGGAGGTTTGACCGGGTGCGGCCGATGGCCGGAGCGATGTGGGTGATTGCGCCGGGGGCCTTGTTTTTGAATTTGAACTTTTTTTATGGGTTTCTGAACTTTGAGCTGGGGATCTGCTGGCTTGTGCTGTTGCTGGCGGAGTTGCTGGGCGGGGCTCGGCGGACCTGGGTGTGTGGGGTGCTGTTGCTGCTGGGGTTCTTCTCGCACTCCATTGCGTTTCTGATGATGGCGCTGCTGTTTGTGGTGTATGCGGTCGAGAGCCGGCGGTGGCGGATGTTGCGGCAGATGGTGCTGCCGGGTTTGGTGAGCGTCTGGTATGTGGTGGGGCGGTTTGGGATGGCGGGGAACGCGGATGGGGCGGCGGGGATGGTGAGCGCGGTGCGGTGGGGGTCGGCGGCGTTTTGGGCGTTCAAGGCGAATTCGTTTTTGAAGTCGTTTGGGTGGGTCAATCTGGGGACGAGGGCAGGGTCGGCGACGCTTGGGATGTTTGGTGAGGTTGGGTTTGTGGGTTTGTTTGCCGTGAATGCGGTGCTGTGTGGGTGCTTGCTGGTGGGGCTGGTTCGGGGGGCGCGGGGCGGTTTGCGGCGCGGGTCTGGTGTGCGGTTTTTGTTTGTGGGAGCGCTGATCGCTTTGCCGGTGTATTTGTTGGCTCCGGGGGCGGCGCTGGGGATCTCGGATCCGGGGGCGAGGGTTTTGGAGGTCGCGGCGGTGGGGTGTTTGCTGGTGTGTGGGCGGACGGGTTGCTTGCGTTGGGCGGCTGGGTGCTCGGCGGTGCTGGCGGCGGCTGGGGTGGTGATGTTTGCCTGGGCGGGGTATCGGGTGGTGACGGTGCGGGCGGGGGCGTTGCCGCGGTCTGTGGTGGAGTTTGCCCATGTGCCGAACCATGACAAGGACGAGTACGTGGAGGCGCTCGGGCGGGGGGACTTTGGGCTGGGGGTGTTTCCGACGGGGCTGTTGTTGAATGGGCCGGAAGCGCGACCGCCGTCATCGCGGGAGCAATGACGGCGGCTCGTAATATACCCGAGGGTCTCTCAGCTTCGGCGGAGATGAAAGAGTGGTTGGAGGGAAGAGCGGTTCGCGCGGTTTCGCGCGAATACCCCACCCTTCACGATGATGAGACTGTCGCGGAGGATGGGGCACCCAGCTTCCCGGCGGAGATGACAGGGTGGTTGGAGGGAAGAGCGGTTCGGGCGGTTTCGCGCGAATACCCCACCCTTCACGACGATGAGACTGTCGCGGAGGATGGGGCACCCAGCTTCCCGGCGGAGATGACAGGATGTGGGCTAGTACGGTGACCTTCTAGAGTCGTACTCGAAGAGGATACTGCGCTTCGGTGTG
>CAXSGC010000049.1:0-23922 GCA_964236945.1 uncultured Acidobacteriaceae bacterium
AGAGCCGTTTTCCTCCGGAGAAAACGGCGTCGATACCTGTGGCTCCCTATACACCTACAGGTAATTTGCACTAGACCTGAGATGTCACGTCGGTTGGGAGCCGGCGTGCCATTGGGTACCACGGTGCTGCGATGAGGTGCAAGGTTACCGAAGAGAGGGTGTGGGTTCCGCGATCTCCGGATACTATCGTTTTTACGGAGTTCCGCAGACTTCCGGGCTCTCTCTGAACCAATGTCCATTGTCTCCCAAGTCACTTCCGACGAGGTAACCCGGAAGCGCCCGGTCATCCGTGAGTTGAATGGAGTTCGAGGGGCAGGGGCGTTGATCGTCTTCTTTGCCCACGCGCTGGGGACATTTCCCGACGCGGCCGGGTGGGGCAGACTCATCAACGGAGTCGATCTGTTTTCGCGGTCGGTGAACTCCTGGGTGGATGTTTTCTTTGTCCTGTCGGGCTTTTTCATCACTTCGATCCTGCTGCAGAGGCGCTCCTCGGTCTCGTACTATCACGATTTTTACTGGCGCCGCGCGCTGCGGATCTTGCCGCTTTACGTGGCTTCGTTGATTGCGGTGTACCTCCTGATTCCGCACTCCGGGCCCTACATCTTTCTATCCTCGATTTTTCTCGCGAACTTTACGGGATTTCTGCACATACCCACCGATGGACCGTTCTGGACACTGGCTCTGGAGGAGCAGTTCTACCTGATTTGGCCAGCGGTGATTCGTCGGCAGACGGTGCGAAATATCGGCCGGATGGCGTTGGCGATCGCGATCGTGAGCGCTTCGCTGCGGTTTGTGGACGCCGCGGACAGGCACAACAATTTTGTCCTCACGATCTTTCGTCTGGATGGTTTGGCGATGGGCGCGTTTCTGGCCTGCTACTTTGAGCAGCGGCAGACCGACGCCGGGACGCGGTCGCGCGAGAATCTCTGGTTTTCGGGGACGCTCTTTACCGGTGCCGGGCTGGTGGTGCTGGCGTACCTGGGAGGGTCGTTCGTCGACGCGAAGTATTATCCTCGTGCGCTCGATCTGCTGGGGATGGTGATGTTTTTCACGGGCTTGCTGGGGCTGATTATTGCGCATGCGGGGGAGCGCGGGCCGCAGGCCATCTTTCGATCCCGTGCGCTCGGCTTCTTTGGATTGATTGGCTACGCGTTCTACATGAGCCACATGTACATCATTCTTTTGTACGACCGGTGGCGCGGACCGATCCCCGTCGGCGACACTCGGGCGTACGCGATGCGTCTGGTGACGATTCTGACCGTGACGACTGGGGTGAGCCTGCTTTCGCGCTACGTGATCGAGCTGCCGGCGTTGCGGCTGCGACGGTACGTTCTGACGCAGCCGGCGCCGCCGCCCGTGGTGACGACGCCGCTGCCGCTGGCTTAGAGGATGTAGCGAGAGAGGTCCTGGTCCTTGACGATGGAGGCGACCTGCTGCCGGACGTACTCGGGGTCGACGACGATGACCTTTTCGACGCCGGTTGGAGTTTGGCGCTCGATGACGGGCAGCGGCGGAGAGGCCGGCGTGGGTTCGCCGGTGAGCGAGGCGGAGCCGCCGACGGCCGCGACCACGCCCTCTTCGGAGGGCTGGGGGCGGGGTTCCTTGAAGAGGTCGGGGGCTTGAAAGCTGATCTCGTCGAGCACGCGCTCGAGGATCGTGTGGAGGCGGCGCGCCCCGATATTTTCGGTGGTTTCGTTCACGCGAAAGGCGAACTGGGCCATCTCGGCGATCGCTTCGGGGGTGAATTCGAGCTTCAGGCCTTCGGTCTCGAGCATGGCGGTGGACTGTTTGACGAGCGAAGACTTGGGTTCGGTGAGGATGCGGATGAAGTCCTCGACGGTGAGTGATTTCAGCTCAACGCGGATGGGGAAGCGACCCTGCAGTTCGGGGATGAGGTCGCTCGGTTTCGAGACGTGAAAGGCGCCGGCGGCGATGAAGAGGATGTGGTCGGTGGAGACCATGCCGTACTTTGTGCTGACCGTGGTGCCCTCGACGATGGGCAGGATGTCGCGCTGCACGCCTTCGCGGCTGACATCGGGGCCGTGGCCGCCTTCGCGACCGGCGATTTTGTCGATCTCGTCGAGGAAGACCATGCCGGAGTCTTCGACGCGGTCGACGGCGAGTCGGGTGACTTGATCCATGTCGATCAGGCGGCCCTCTTCTTCCTGCACGAGGTAGTCGAAGGCGTCGACGACCTTCATTTTGCGCTTTTTTGTGCGCTGTCCGAAGAGGCCGGGGAGCATGTCTTTGAGGTTGATATCCATGTCCTCGGGGCCTTGTGTGCTGATGACCTCGAAGCTGGGTTGATTGCGGTCGCGAACGTCGAGCTCGACCATGCGTTCGTCGAGCTTGCCCTCGCGGAATTGCATGCGGAGCTTTTCGCGGGACCGCTCGTTTCCGGTACGCTCGCCTCCTCCGCCCCTGGTTTCGGCGGCGGTCGGCTGCTTGGTGCTTGCGGGCTCCGCGGCTGCCGAGGCGGCGGTGTCCATGGAGGCGGGCAGCTGGATGAGGTTGGTTCCGGGCTCTTGGATGGCGGCGGCGGCGTTTTCGGCGGTGGTGGATGCGGGCGTCGAGGGCAGGAGGAGGTCGAGCAGGCGATCCTCGGCGGCGAGTTCGGCCTTGTCCTCGATCTCTTCGAGCTTTTCTTCGCGCACCATGTCGATGGCGATCTCGACGAGGTCGCGCACGATCGATTCGACATCGCGGCCGACGTATCCGACCTCGGTAAACTTCGATGCCTCGACCTTGAGGAACGGCGAGTTGGTGAGCTTGGCGAGACGGCGGGCGATCTCGGTTTTGCCGACGCCGGTGGGCCCGATCATGATGATGTTTTTGGGCATGATCTCTTCGGCGAGTTCGGGCGCAAGCTTCTGCCGACGCATGCGGTTGCGAAGAGCGATGGCGACGGCGCGTTTCGCGGCCTCTTGTCCGACGACGTACTTGTCGAGTTCGACGACGATCTCGCGCGGGGTCATTTCGTCGAGGGCGAGCGCCTGATCTTCAGCGGCTCCGGGTAGATAGATTGCCATGGTGTTTTGCTTTCTTTGCGGGAGGCCTTTCGGCTACTCCGACTTGAGTTCTTCGATCGTGATGCGATCGTTGGTGTAGAGGCAGATCTGGCCGGCGATCAGAAGGCTTTTTTCCGCGATCTCCCGGGCGTTGAGGTCGGTGTTTTCAAGCAACGCACGTGCGCTGGCGAGGGCGTAGCTGCCGCCGGACCCGATGGTGGCGATGCCCTCGTCGGGGTCGATGACGTCGCCGGTCCCGCTGAGGACGAAGGTCTGTTTGCGATCGCTGACGATGAGCAGGGCTTCGAGCTGGCGGAGCATTTTTTCCGTGCGCCAGTCTTTGGCGAGCTCGACGGCGGAGCGTCCGAGGTTGCCGGCGAACTGTTCGAGTTTGGTTTCGAAACGGGCGAAGAGAGCGAAGGCGTCGGCTGTCGACCCCGCAAAGCCGGCCAGCACCTTGTCCTGATAGAGTCGGCGGATTTTGCGGGCGGAGTGCTTCATGACGGTGGCGCCGAGCGAGACCTGACCGTCGGCTGCCATGACGACCGAGTCGCCGCGGCGAACGCAGATGACGGTGGTGGAGCGGATGCGGCGGCCGTCGCCGAGATCGAGCGGGTGGCCTGAGGTCAAGGGCTCGGCGACGGAGCGGCGGGGGACGGGCGAGTTCCAAAAAGGGAAAGCATCGGCAGAATGGCGGGAAACGGAGCGCCGTCGGCCAGGAGGGAGGGGAGTTTTCTTCATAAGCGCACTTCTCAGTATATCTCGCGGTACTTCCCGGACCGATGCCGGGGCGCATCTGCGATATGCTTGGGAGAGGCGTTCGATGCTCTCGTCGGTGTTATCCGAGCTGGCCAACACGTTGCGATCCCCACGGACCATCGCCCTCTTTGGCGCAGGCACAGCTGCGGTGGCGGGTGTGATGTGGTATCAGAGCACGCGTCGCAAGCCGACCGCCGAGGAGATTGAGCGTAGCCGGTGCGACTACCTGGCGCAAGCGGGCCGCATCGTCGACGGCACGATTACGGAGTGGCACGGGGACGGGGCGGGTGGCTCGGGAGGGAACGGGGAGCTGCCACACACCATTATCTACCGGTACCGGATTGCGGGCGTCACGTACGAGTGCGCGCAGGATGTGTCTTTGCTGCTGGAACACGTTCGCAACGTTCGCATGGACCTGCCGGTGCAGGTGCGTTTCGACCCGCGAAATCCTGGCGACAGCATCGTCGTGGCCGAAGGCTGGAGCGGCCTGCGCGTGGATGCAGCTCGTGGTGCGGCTCTGGTCGACAACTCCGTCGAGAGCGCGGCGAGACCTGTGGTCGAAGTACGGTGAGGGCCGAGCGACGGCGGTTGCCGGATGTTGGCAGGATCGGGCGTGGCGTGCGTCTAAACTAGAGCTATGCACATGGTGGCCACGCCAAACCGGAGTATGCAGAGGATTCTGAAGATCTCCATGCTGGCGACTTTTCTGTATGTCGTCGGGACGTTTGTTTTTGGTTTGCGGGCACACTCGCTGGCTCTGCTTTCGGAGTCCGGACATAACGTCTCGGACCTGCTGGCCATCCTGCTGTCCTTTGTGGCGGTGTATCTGCAGGTGCGTCCGCCTGACGAGAAGAAGACCTTTGGGTATCAGCGCGCGGGCGTGCTTGCCGCTTTTGTGAATGCGTTGACGCTGATTGTGCTTTCGGCGTGGATCGCGATTGCGGCGCTGCACCGGCTGAGCGCGCCGGTTGCGGTGGAGCCGCGCCTGATGATGGGTGTAGCGGCGATGGGCGTGCTGATGAACGGCGCGATCGCTACGCTGTTGTGGCGTTTCTCGGGCGACGTGAACATACGTTCGGTGTTTCTGCACATGCTTGGCGATACGCTATCGACGGCGGCGGTGATTGTGGGCGGCGCGGGCATCTTGTTTACCGGGATGACGTGGATCGACCCGGTGCTTTCGATCGTGATTGCGGCGATGATTTTGTGGACGTCGGTCGGGATTGTGCGCGAGACGTTGAACATCCTGCTGGAGGGAACGCCGCGCAACCTGCAGCTAGCGGAGGTGCGGCGCGCGATGCAGGAGGTGGGCGGTGTGGTGAATGTTCACGATCTGCACGTCTGGAGCCTGGGATCGCAGTTTCACGCGTTGTCCAGCCACGTGACGATCGAGGAGCGGCCGATGTCGGAGTGCAGCGGCATTCTTGCAGGGATCAATGGAGCTTTGCGCGACCGATTCCGCATTCATCACACGACGATTCAGTTTGAGACCGGTGGATGCGAGACGACGCATGGGTGCAGTGCTCCAGCTTCGGCTGAGCTGCTGGGAGCGCATGGCCATCATCATGGTCACAGCCATGCGCATTAGAGTAGTTCTCCTGCATACACCAGCAGGAGAACTACTTTAGACGAGCGTTGCGTCGAGTGTGATCTCGGCGGCTTTGAGAACGCGCGAGACGGGGCAGCCTTCCTTGGCCTTCTTTGCGAGTTCATCGAACTTCGCTTTTTCGGCGTTGGGCACCCTGGCTTTGGTCGTGAGATGGATTTTGGTGATGGTGGGGCCGTCGTCGGTCTTCTCCATGGTGACGACGGCGGTGGTTTCAAGGGACTCGGGCACAAGCTGTGCGTCGGTGAGCTGCGCGCTGAGCGCCATGGTGAAGCAGCCGGCGTGAGCGGCCGCGATCAGCTCCTCCGGGTTGGTGCCGACGCCGTTTTCAAAGCGCGTGCTAAAGCTGTACTGCGTGTCCTTGAGGACGCCGCTTTGCGTTGAGATGGTTCCTTTGCCGTCCTTCAATGCTCCATGCCAGATTGCGCTTGCTCTGCGGTCCATAGTTTCTTTCCCCTTTGCTTCTGTTGTGAGTCGCTCTTTCTTGCTGATCTCTTTCTTTGAGGCTACACCTGCCTTCCCCCGACTCGCGCGGAAGGAGACCGTCGTAAGGGTCCACCGGCGTCCACCGGCAAAGTTTCCTCTGCACCCCCAGGAGGGCAAACGCTTCATTTTATGTAGATCCGATGTAGATCTCGTGAACGCGGCGCAAGATGGTCAATTGACTTCGCGGGAACGGCTGCATAGGCTCGATGCATCAACTCTTTGTTTTGAGAACCGATGTGAGGTTGGACGGCATGGTGTTCCCAGCGCGCCTCCAACGCGCGGCGTTGAGGGGTATGGAAGGAGCTTTCATGGTTGGTCTTCTCCGAAGGTGGGCTGTTTTGGCCGGGTTTGGCGTCGTGGCAACGTTCTCTCCGGGGCGTGGGGCCTTTTGGGCGCAGGCGCAGTCGATCAACGCGACGGTTCGCGGGACGGTGTCCGATGCGACGGGCGCGCCGATCGCTGGGGCCGAGATCACGCTGAAGAACCTGGACACAGGTTTTGTGCGCGTGGTGAAGGCGGACGATACCGGGCTTTATGTTGTGCCGGATCTTCCGATCGGAACGTATGCTGTGACCTCGAACGCGAGTGGATTCGCTCCGATGACGCAGACGGGGGTGCGACTTTCGGCGGGCACGGATGCAACGGTGAATGAGCGGATGGAGCTTGGGTCGGTGGCTACGGAGGTTCGGGTGACCGAGGACGCGCCGATCATCGAGCCGGGACGGTTTGATCTCGGACGGACGATCACGACGGAGGAGACGCAGAATTTACCGTTGACCTCGCGCAATCCTTACAACTTTATTTTGTTTGAGCCGGGGGTGAGTGGGCACCCGAATCCGGAGAATGGCATTCCGCGCACGCTGAATACGAACGGCCTGGTCGACCGCGTGAACTATCAGCTGGACGGCATGGTGGACACGGAGACCGATCGCTACGGCCTGCGGCTGTTTGCGATCTCCGATGCGTACGTGAGCGAGGTGCAGACGATTTCGAACAGCTTCGCTCCGGAGTTTGGGAACACGGCGGGGATCATCTACAACGTCATTACGATGTCCGGGACGAATACGCTGCACGGTTTGGCGCAGTACATCTGGAGGCCGAAGGCTGCCAGTTCGTGCCCGATTTTGCAGAACTGCGATACGTCGGTGCGGGGCGGAAAGCCGAAGCCGGATCTGCACGTAGACGACTACGTTGGAAATGTCGGCGGCCCTGTGATCCGGGACAAGTTCTTTCTGTTCGGAGCGTATGAGCATCTGAAACGGGCCAATCCGCAGGCGGTCACCATCACGCCGGCGAACCAGACGGCTCTGATTGCGGCGGGGGTGAATGCCGCGGACTTCAACACGGCAGCCCAGGTACAGCGCGCGCAGTGGGTGGATGTGCGCGGGGACTGGAATATCAACCAGCGGAACCAGGCGTTTGTGCGGTACAACTATTTCCGCAACGAGTATCCGTTCAACACAAACGTCGGCGGGCTGTATGCGATCAGCGCGGCTTCGGACTTTCACGATCGTGCGCACATTATCGGAGCGCAGCTGATTACAACGTTTTCGCCGACGTTTCTGAACGAGTTTCGCGGATCGTGGCCGTATCGCAATCAGCGTCATATGACGGGACCGCTGACCGGTCCGGGACCGATGATTACGATCTCGGGCGTGGCGAACTTCGGCGGAACAAACGGTGCAGGCGACAGATTTCAGGAGAAGATTCCGTCGTTCAGCGACAATGTGACTTTGATTCGCGGAGCGCACTCGTTCAAGGCCGGTGTGGGGTTTCAGAAGAATCTGGATACGCAGCTCGCGGATGTTTTTACGCAGTACACCTTTGCTACGCTGCAGCAGTATTTATCGGCGAAGAGCGGGGCGACGCCGCATGTGTACTCGAGCGTGAGTTCGAGTATCGGGCAGCCGGGGGCGGCGTACCACACGATCTTCTTCGACGTGTTTGCGCAGGATACGTGGCAGGTGCGAAGGAATCTGCTGGTGAATTATGGTGTGCGCTACGACCAATACCGTGCGCCCGATGGACAGCCGAATGCGCCGTTCGCGTATACGCGAAGTTTCCGAACGCCGATGGGCGACTTTGCGCCGCGGGTTGGGATTGCCTACTCGCCGAACTCGACGACGGTGGTGCGGCTGAACGCGGGTATGTTCTACGAGGCGACGCCGACGAACACGTACTACAACCCGCTGTATAACAATGGAGCCGCGGGGACGGGATCGTTTATCGCGACGGTGAGTGGAGCGACGAGTGAAGCCAGTGCGGGCGCGTGCGCGGTGGCGTTTCCGAACACGCCGCAGCAGGTTCCGGCGACTTGCCTGCCTGTTCAGAGCATCTATGCGGTGACGCCGCGGTTCAAGAACGAGTACACGTGGAATGCGAATGCGCAGGTGGCGCAGGCGTTCTCGAAGAACGATTCGCTGACGTTGGGGTACACGATGACCAACGGCCGCAATTTTCAATTTTTGCGCAACATGAACCTGATCAATCCAGTGGGCGCGCTGGCGGATGGCCGGCCGGTATTTCTGCCGACCACCATCAATGCGAAGACGCGGCTCGATCCGCGCTTCAACAACATCACGCTGATCGATGTCGGATCGAACACTTCGTACAACGCCTTGACGGCGACGTATGAGCACCGGATGTCGGCGGGGCTTTCGGCGAGTGCATCGTATACGTGGTCGCACTCGATTTCGGATACGCCGGAGGCGAACTCGTATGAGTTTTCGACGCCGATCGAGGATCCGACCAATCGCAAGCGCGATCGAGGCAACAGCAGTGTGAATCGGCCGAATTCCTTTACCGTGAGCGCGGTGTATCAGCCGCAGACGCACCTTGGGAATCGGTTTCTGAACGGTGCGTTTACGGGCAACAACTTTGCTCTCCTGACCAATCTTTCGTCGGGCGATCAGCAGAATATTACGGTGAGTCCGAAGCTGAATGGAGATGCCATCGCGACGAGCCGGCCTTTGTTTGTGGGGCGGAATACAGCGCGGACGCCGTCGATCTATCAGGCGGATCTGCGGTATACGCGGACGTTGTTTACGGTGTTCGAACGCGTGACTCCGAAGCTGTTGATTGAGGGCAACAACATCTTCAATCGGTCGAATGTTACATCGATCAATGCGGTGGCTACGGTGACAAACGCCGGCATGATTACGGCTACCGGCAACCCGACCTTTGCGCCGACCAGCAGCGTGCTTGAGGCGCGCATTCTTCAGTTCGGCTTGAAGATCGACTTTTAGAGCTATGACGAACGATATCGGGGAGTGTCGATCGGTATTTCCGGCGCCGGTGTATCGCGAGACGGTGCTCCAACGCATCTTTGAGGCGGCGAAGCGGTATTTCCTCGGGCCGCTGCTCGAGATTGAATACGCCCATACGTTGATGTTGGAGCGGCAGGGCATCTTGTCGCGGGCGCATGCGATTGCTTGTATCGAGGCCCTGAACGGGCTCGATCTCGCGGATCTGCGGCGGACCGAGTATGACGGCAGCTGCGAGGATTTATTTTTCCTGGTGGAGCAGCGTCTGGCGGCGGCTTGCGGCGCGGATGTCGCGGGTCGGATGCACACGGCGCGGAGCCGCAACGACATCGACCTGACGATGTACCGGATGGTTTTGCGGGAGCGTTTGCGCGACGTTCTGCAATCCGTGGTGGTGTTGCGCGCGCGACTGCTCGCGCTGGCGGAGAAACATCGCGACGACCTGATGCCGGCCTATACGCACAATCAGCCGGCCCAGCCGACGACGCTGGGACACTATCTGATGGCGATGGCGGAGATCCTGGAGCGCGATTCGGAGCGGCTGATTTCAGCGTATGGACGATTGAATCGGAGCCCGATGGGAGCGTGCGCGATCACGACATCGGGGTTTCCGATCGATCGCGAATTTACCGCGCTAATGCTGGGATTCGGTGGTGTGCAGGTGAACTCGTACGGCGCGATCGCGGCAGTCGACTACCTCACGGAGAGCTGCTCCGTGCTGGCGGTGCTGATGCTTTCGATGGGGCGATTCGCGCAGGATCTGCTGCTTTGGAGTACGGCGGAGTTCGGGTTTTTGCGGCTTTCGGATGCATACGTTCAGGTGAGCAGCATTATGCCGCAGAAGCGCAATCCGGTGCCGCTCGAGCATGTTCGTGCGTTGGCGAGCCGGTCGATGACGAGTGCGCAGTCCGTGGTGGGATGTCTGCACAACACGCCGTTTGCGGACATGAACGATTCGGAGGACGATCTGCAGCCGCTGGTATACGAGGCGTTTGAGGATGGCGAGCGCAGTTTGCGACTGCTGGCGGGCGTGCTGGGCGAGGCGGAGTTCAAGACGGCGCGGATGGCGGCGGCGGCGGAGAGGAACTTTCTTTCGGTGACGGAGCTGGCGGACACGCTGGTGCGGCGGGCCGGGATGAGCTTCGGGGCGGCGCATGAGCTGGTGAGCCATGCGGTGAAGGAGATGACGGCGTCGGGAGAGAGCTCGGACGCGAGAGAGATGGCGCGCATCGTCGAGCGCGAGCTTTCGAAGCGGGCTGAGCATGGAGATGGCGAGCTCCGTATGAATGTGCTTTCTGGGGAGGACATCTTGCGGTCGCTTTCCGCGCGAAACTTCGTCGAGGTGCGGTCGGTGATCGGTGGGCCTGCAGCCAGGGCGCTCGAGCCGGAGATACGGCGTGCGTGTGAGCAGATTGGCGCGGATCGGCGGTGGTTGCGAGATACGGGGGAGGATCTCCGCGAGGCGCGTGCGGAGTTGCACGTTTTATGCTCAGAACTGGCGGGGAGCCTGGATGCCGGGTAGGCTCCGGACCGATGGGCAGGGGCCGGACAGCGAGGCTGAGGGCGGGCTGAGACGCGGTTTGTCGGCGAACTCCGCGCTGGGATTGAACATTATCGACATGGTCGGCGTGGGTCCGTTTGTGACGCTGCCGCTGATTGTGGGAGCGATGGGCGGGCCGCAGGCGATGCTGGGGTGGGTGCTGGGCGCGGTGCTTTCGCTGTGCGACGGCATGGTCTGGAGCGAACTGGGAACGGCGTATCCGGAGGCGGGTGGATCGTACGCTTACCTGAAGCACATGTACGGCGAGAAGCGGTGGGGGCGGGCGTTTTCCTTTTTGTACGCGTGGCAGTTACTTTTTAGCGCGCCGCTTTCCATCGCTTCGGGGTGTATCGGATGTGCGCAGTATCTCTCGTACTTCTGGCCGGGAGCCGGGGGACGTGTGTTCGCCGGGTCGGTCGCCGGAGTGCCGGTTGTGCTGAGCCTGTCGTCGCTGATCGCGATGGCCGTGTGCGTTCTGGCAATGATCGTGCTGCATCGCAGGATCGATCGCATCGACCGGGTTGTGCGGGTGCTGGGAGTGGCGGTCGCGGTAGCTCTGGTCTGGATTATCGTTTCGGGCTTGACACACTTCAGCGCGCGTCTGGCCTTTGACTTTCCGCCGGGAGCCTTTCATCTGAACCACGCCTTTTTCCTGGGGTTGGGCGCGGGGATGCTGATCTCGGCCTACGACTACTGGGGCTACTACAACGTGTGTTTTCTGGGCGCGGAGGTGCGGGACCCGCGGCGAACGATTCCGCGCGCGGTCCTCGGATCGATCGCAATTGTGGCGGTGTTGTACATGCTGATGAATGTGAGCGTGCTTGGGGTGATTCCGTGGCGAGAGTTTGCGGGATTGGGTGGAGGCGAGGCGCAGCGCTTCACCATGGCGATCTTTATGCAGCGGGTGTATGGTGGCCGGCTTGCGGCGGGTGCGATTGTGTTGTTGATTGCTCTCGCGGCGGGGGCATCCGTCCTGGCGTTGCTTCTGGGCTACTCGCGCATACCGTATGCGGCGGCGCGGGATGGCAACTTTCCCGCGATCTTTGGGCGGCTACATCCGGAGCACCGGGTGCCGGACGTTTCGCTGCGCGTGCTTGGCGGGATGACGCTGTTCTGCTGCCTGTTTCGTCTGGGCGAGGTGATCTCGACGCTGGTAGTCATTCGGATCCTGTTTCAATTTTTGTTGCAGGGGGTGGCCGTGTTGCTGCCGCGACATCGAGTTGCGAGGGATTTGCGCGGCGGTTTTCGGATGCCGATGTACCCGCTTCCGGTGCTTCTGGCGCTCCTCGGATTCTGTTTTGTGTTGTTCTCACGGGCGCATGTTTGGCGGGAGATGCGGATTGCCGGCGTAATTTTGTTTGTGGGGACAGCGGTTTTCGGTACGCGGGCGTTTGTCCGGTCACGGAGCGCGGTGTAAGGCGCTGGGATGGTCGGCCGCCCTGGCGGGGCAGGTGGATTCGCGGACGATCAGATCGGGCTCGACCACGATCTGTTGCGGCGGCGTTTCCGCCTCGGGCCTGTTGATCATTTTGAGTACAGATTCGGCGGCCAGCTTGCCCATCGTGTGGAGCGGTTGACGCACGGTGGTGAGGGCGGGATTCTGAAAGGCCGCGGATTGGACGTCATCGAAGCCGACGACGGAGACGTCCTGAGGGATGCGAAGGCCGGCCTCGCGGAGGGCGCGGACGGCACCGATCGCGGAGACATCGTTGAAGGCGAAGAGCGCGGTAAACGGTGGCCAGGAGACAGCCGGCGGACGTTGGGCGAGCAGACGTTGGGTAGCGAGGTAGCCAGGCTCGTGTGTGGGCAGATCTCCTCGGAGCTGCGCGACCAGACGAGGGTCGATCCGGAGACCGCAACGCCGGGCGGCATACTGGATTCCGCGCCAACGAGCCTGTGTGTCGGAGGAGAAGCTTTGACCTTTGATGAAGGCGATCTGCCGGTGGCCGAGGGTGCTGAGGTGTTGGATGGCGAGCCCGGCTGCGCGCCGGTGGTCGAGGACGATGTTGGTGACGCCCGCGGGTTCGCGGTGGCCGGAGACGGTGACGGTGGGGACGGGGCAGCGGTGGGGAAGGAGCGTGTCGATGGCGACGATTCCTTCGACCGCGCGTTCGAGCAGGAGGCGTTGGCAACGGTCGATCATCTCCGGGCGGTGGTGATGGCTGACGAGGAAGTAGAAGTATCCGGCGTCGAGCAGCGCCTGTTCGATGCCGGCGAGCACGAGGGTTGCGTAGCCTTCGCTGACTTCCGGGACGAGGACGCCGATGGTCTGGCTGCGGCGGTTGCGGAGTGAGCGCGCAAAGAGATTGGGCCGGTAGTTGAGGGAGTGTGCGGCCGCGAAGATGCGATCCTGGGTTGATTTTGGAATGGATTGGGCGGCTGGCGCTGCATTCAAGACGCGCGAGACGGCGGCGGTCGAGAGACCCAGATACGCGGACAGATCCTTGAGGCTGGTGGGTGCCGGCGAAGGAAGTTCGCCTGAGCCGGATCGCGGCTTTGTCGGCGATTTCGGGGATCGAGGGGCGCGGGCCACGATCTTGAGGATGGCACAGGTACCGGAGCGGAACAAGCCGAGAGAAGGGGGTTGACATCTGTTCCGCCCACGATGCAGTATTTTTGCGCGTAGGCAAACGATTAACCGCAGATTGTATCCAGAAGGATGGCGATGCGGGCCTGCTCGAGTTTTGGAGGCTGTATGAAACACCTTTGGATCCCTCGTACCAAGCGCTTCGGGCTGCAGGCTATGTTGGCGCTGGCAGGTTTGGCTGTATTCTCGACGTCGGCTTCGGCGCAATTTCGAGCTTCGATCACGGGCACGGTCACGGACCCGCAGAATGAGGTGGTGCCCGGGGCCACGTTGACCCTGACCGACAACGATACGGGTCGGGTGCTGAGCGCGACCTCGAACGATGCTGGCGTTTACAACTTCAACGCTCTGCCGCCGGACCACTTCACGCTGACGACGACGCGGCAGGGCTTTCAGCAGAAGGTGATCAGCAATCTGGCGATCATCCCCGAGCAGGCGAACGGAGTCGATGTGCAACTTGCGCTGGGACAAACGTCGACGACGGTCAACGTTTCGGCCGACACGCTGCCCAGTCTGGACACGGAGACGGCGAATTTACAGGGCGTCGTGAGCAGCAACGATATCCAGCATCTGCCATCGGCGGGACGCGATGTGTTTCAGCTGGCGCAGTTGGCGCCTGGGGCGTTTGGGGACGCTCAACAAAGCGGCGGTGGTGGGAGTAATAGCCTGCCTGGAACGCAAGGTCCTGGTGGTCCGGGAGCGACTGCAGGTATTTACGCTACGGAGAATGGCCCCCAAACGCTCTCCGGTGGCGGCCAGTATGAGACCAACAGCATCACCATCGATGGCATAAGTACGACTTCCGCGGTGTGGGGCGGGACGACGATTATCACGCCGAACGAAGATTCGGTGGACAATGTAAAGATCAGTACGAACGCGTATGACGCTGAGTTTGGCCGGTTCAGCGGCGCCAATATGCAGGTGACGACGAAGGCCGGCACGAACGACATCCACGGCAGCATCTTTTTTCGGGCGGACCGCCCTGGTCTGAATGCGTACCAGCGCTACAACGGACCGGGGTCGCTCCAGTCTGGATCGCCGCAGAACCGTGGTCTTCTCCGCGACCAGGCGCGTTTGAACGATATTGGCGGAAGCATCGGCGGCCCCATTCTGAAGAACCGTCTGTTTGCCTTCTTCGCCTACGATACGGTTCGCAACAACTCCAGTTCGACCGCGAACGGATGGTACGAGACGTCGGCTTTCGATGCCAGTGCGCCGAGTGGAAACATCGCAAACAAATTCACCACCTTCGATGGACATGCACCGATCAATGCGGCCTTGATTTCGGAGACGTGCAGCACGATCGGTTTAACCGAAGGCATGAACTGCGCGACTGTTGCCGGGCAGGGTCTCGACGTCGGCTCGCCGCTGCGGACCGCGAAAGGCACACAGGATCGTACATACGTCTCCAACAGCAACCCCGGCGTCGGCGGCGGCCTGGACGGTGTCGCGGATATCGCTCATTACCAAACTTCGACGCCGTCCAGCGTAACGCAGACGCAGTACAACGGCCGTCTGGATGCGGACGCGACGCAGAAAGACCACCTCGCCTTTGCGATCTATTGGCAACCCAACGTGCAGCACTACGTCAATGGTCCAGCCCGCGGCTACAACCAATGGAACCATAACCAGATCAATGACGCATTCTCGTTGATCTACAACCACACCTTCTCGTCCACATTTCTGAATGAGGCTCGGGCAAACGCGGCCGGTTGGCGTTGGAACGAGGTTACGGACAACCCCCAGGCGCCGTTTGGCTTGCCGACGGACAGCATCAACAATGTGGGAAGCGCTTCGATCAACTTCTTCGGCGCATCCGGGCCCAGTCATTTGAACCAGTGGACCTACGGGTACAAGGACGTCGCCACGAAGATTTTGGGCAATCACACCATCAAGTTCGGCGCGGATGCCACGCAGCTCCACTACTTGCAGGATGCAGTCTATGCTGCTCGTCCAAGCTTCAATTTCTATAATATCTGGAACTTTCTGAACGATGCTCCTTACAACGAGTCCGGTACGTTCAACCGCTTTACCGGCGTGCCCTTCTCGAACCGCTACGACATGCGTGAGGTCATCTGGGGTGGATTCGTTCAGGACGCGTGGAAGGCGAGTCCGAGCCTGACTCTGAACTTCGGTCTGCGTTATAACTATTTCGACGCTCTGTACTCCAAGCAGAACAATCTGCCGCACGCGGTGTTTGGATCGGGAGCTGCTACCTTTACTGGAATAACTCTTGTGCGGGGTGGAAGCGCCTGGACGCCGGACAAGGGCAACTTCGGACCGCAGTTCGGCTTTGCGTACAACCCGTCTTTTTACAACAAACGGTTTGTGGTTCGCGGAGGCTACGGTCTGAACTACAACCAGGAAGAGATCGCTATTTCGGCGAACACCTCGAACAATCCAGGCGATGCTGTAACTCCGGCGTTCAATCAGAGCACACCTTTGGCTGCCGATCCCCGCATTCAGTACAACATTCCATCTAACACTTCTTCCCTGTTCGGCTACGCTCCCAATCCCAATACCATCACCAGCTATGGCCCGAAGGGTCTGCCGACGACCGGGGGCTTCAGTTTGACAACCCTTCCCAACCACCTGCACACCCAACAGGTCCATCACTACTCGCTCGATGTGGAGAGTGATCTTGGGCACCAGATGGTTGCTTCGGTTGGATACCAAGGCAGCTCGGGGAAGCACCTGATCTATCATCAGAACCTCTATATCAATGGCCAGTACCACGGGTTCGCCTATAACCCTTCGTCGCCGTTTATCGAGTACTTCGGGGATACAGGCGGCTCCAACTACAACGCGCTCCTAGTTGACCTGAAACACAATTTTTCACACCAGTTTTCCTTTGACGCAAGTTTTACGTATTCGAAGAGTATGGACGACGCCTCGGGCCCATACTCAGAAGATCCCTACCCTTACAACCCGTACTACAGTCGCGGCCGCTCGGACTTCAACTTCGGCAAGGCGTTCAAAGCTTACGGCACCTATGCGCCGATCCTTTATCGCGGCGATCATCAGATCCTGCGTACGATGCTGAACGGCTTCAATCTAAGTGGAATTTATAACCTCCATTCAGGTTTCCCGTGGACGCCGGTGTCGAACTTTCCGAACGCTTATTATGATGGCAGCGGATACGGTTCGCTGCGTCCGGGTTCCTATAACGGAGCCGCCGGACGCGACACTGGGAATGGGGCCTTTATTGCGGCGAGTGGACCGAGCCGAAACTTCAACTCGGGCCTTCAGCATCCGGGACTCGCATACTTCACTGTGCCAGCTAATGCACCGGTGTCCTACCCCAATCCGATCGTTCAGTATCCGGTACCCGGCATTGCACGCAACAGCTTCACCGGACCGAAGTATCAGGACTTGGACGCGACAGTTACGAAGAACTTTGGCCTGCCAAAGATCGGGTTCCTCGGCGAGCGATCTGGTCTCGAAATCCGGGCGGATGCCTTCAACCTGTTCAATGAGACCAACCTGAACATCGGTGGCATCTCGAATGACATAAATAACACAAACTTCGGCGTTATAGTAGGGAACAATGCCGCGCTTGGGTCTCGCACGGTTCAATTGCAGGCGCGCTTCAGCTTTTAGGTGACGCTCTACAAGAACCATAGAAAGACCAGCCGTGCCTTGCTGGAGGAAGCCGCGGAGATTGGAACGATGATGAATTTGCCGCGCAAGCTTTGTCTTACGAGTCTTATGTCGGTCGGCTTGCTGAGCACGTCGCTGCTCACCGGTCCCCGGTTGTGGGGGCAGGAGCGGGTCGTCGTGGATGTGAGCGCCGCGACTACGCCTTTTCCGCATTTCTGGGAGCAGACATTTGGGTCGGGGCGGGCGGTGCTTTCACTACGGCAGAGTTACCGCGATGACTTGCGATCGGTAAAGGGAGTTACAGATTTCACGTCTGTCCGCTTTCACGGCATATTCCTGGATGACGTGGGGCTTTATGATCCGAAGCCGGTTTCGCAGAATCCTGGGCTCGCGGCGGAGAAGGTGGAAGTAGCTTCTCCCTATAACTTCTCGTATGTGGATCAGATCTATGACGGCCTGCTTGCAAACGGGATACGGCCGTTTGTGGAGCTAAGCTTTATGCCGAAGAAGATGGCGTCGAACCCCGATGCGCTTCATGCGTTCTGGTATAAGCCAAATGTTTCGCCGCCAAAGGATTATGCGCTTTGGGACGCGATGATCACGGCGTTTGCGAAGCACCTGATTGATCGCTATGGGATAGCGGAAGTAGCTACTTGGGATTTCGAAGTTTGGAACGAGCCGAATATCGATTTCTGGGTAGGAGTTCCGAAGCAGGCCACTTATTTTAAGTTATACGATCACACCGCACTGTCCCTCAAGAAAGTAAGTCAAAGGTTGCGTGTGGGTGGACCGTCGACGGCGCAGGCGGCGTGGGTAGGAGAGTTTCTCCGGCATTGCAAGGAGAAGGGCATTCCGGTCGATTTTGCTTCGACCCACGTGTATGGGAACGACACTGCCGACAATGTCTTCAAGACGAACGAGAAAATCTCGCGCGAGCAGATGGTATATCGCTCGGTGAAGATGGTTCACGAGGAGATACTTCGGTCGCCGTTCCCGAAGATGCCGTTGATCTTTTCCGAGTACAACGCGAGTTATGCCAATGAACCGGATGTTACAGATTCTGTGTATATGGGGCCGTGGTTGGCAAACAACATTCGGCTGTGCGACGGTCTGACGGAGTCGATGAGTTACTGGACCTTCTCCGATGTCTTTGAGGAACAGGGTGTAGTGAAGACGCCCTTCTATGGGGGCTTCGGCCTCCGCGCCGAGGAGCAGATCCCGAAGCCGGCGTTCAACGCATTTGCGATGCTGCACCGGCTCGGTGACCGGCGGATCAAGGTCAATTCAGATGCCGTGCTTGCGACGAAGTCGGGCGATGGTGCGGTTGAAGTCGCGTTTTGGAACTACGCGCCGCCGTATGGTGAGGGCGCGAAGTACACGCCGACCCCGGCCGATCCTGGACCTGCGAAGAGCTTCGAAGTACAGTTTACGGGCGTGCGTTCCGGGGCGAAGGTGACTGTATGGCGGCTCGATGCGGACCATGGGAATGTTGTGAAGACCTTCGACGCGATGGGCCGGCCCGCGTTTCCGTCGCGGCAGCAGATTGCTACGCTGCGTGCCGCGGGGCAGGAAGCGGCGCCCGAGACGCGGACGCTGGAAGGAGGGCGGCTGCGGCTGAGCGTACCGCCGCAGGGCCTGGTGCTGGTGAGGGTGGATGGAGCGCGATAGAGCGAGGCCGCGATGAGGCCAAGCGTGCTCTCGCGCAGGGCGGCGGGAAGGCTGATGCTGGGGTCGATGTTCTCGTCGGCGATGCCCTGGCGGAGTTCTTTGGGCATGGAGAAGGCCGGCACTTCAGGCGGACTATCGACGGCGGATGATGCCTTTCTTGACGAACTCGAAAGGGCCGGATGTCTCTACTTTATGGAGCAGGCCGGGGCGGCGACTGGCCAGGTGCTGGATCGGGCGATCAATAGGACGGTGACGGGAGCGCTCGATCCGCGCAGGGCGGCGAGCATCGCGGCAACGGGCTTCGGTCTTGCAGCACTCTGCATCGCGCATAAGCGAGGGTATCTGCCTTCAGAGCAGGTTCGCGAGCGGGTGCGGACGACGCTTGAGTTTCACTGGAGCAAGCTGCCGCACGAGCACGGCTTTTTTTATCACTTCAACGATGTCGAGACGGGGGCGGTTCTCTGGAACAGCGAGGTCTCGTCGATCGATACGTCGATTCTTTTGTGCGGCATTCTGACGTGCCGGGCCTACTTCGACGGTAGGGCCGATGCGCCGATCCGTGAGTTGGCGACGAAGATCTACGAGCGCGTGGACTGGCCGTGGATGCTCAATGGAGGCACGACCTTCTCGATGGGGTGGCACCCGGGGACGGGATTTCTGGCGGCGCGGTGGAATCATTACTGCGAGCTGATGATGATTTATCTGCTGGCGATCGGTTCGCGGACGCATCCCGTTTCGCCGAGCACGTGGGCTGCATGGACGCGTCCGTGGATGCAGTTTGGGCCGTATCGCTACATTGCGGCGGCGGACCCTTTGTTTGTGCACCAGTACAGTCATGCATGGTTTGATTTTCGCGGGAAGCGCGATGCTTACGCGAATTATTTCAGTAATTCTGTCACTGCGACCGAAGCGAACAGGGCGTTTCTGCTGGGGTTGAAGCTCGGGTATGACGACGATTACTGGGGTGTGAGTGCATCCGATTCGCAGCATGGGTACGCGGCGTGGGGCGGGCCGCCGATGCAGGGGCGCGTGGATGGGACGGTGGTGCCGTGTGCGACGGCGGGATCGCTGCCGTTCTTGCCGGGGCCGTGTTTGCGGGTGTTGCGATCGTTGCGGCAGAGGTACGGGCGCGAGGCGTGGGGGCGGTACGGCTTGTGCGATGCGTTCCATCCGGCGAAGTCCTGGTATGACGCGGATGTGCTGGGGATCGACCTGGGAATCTCGGTGTTGATGGCGGAGAATCTTCGGTCGGGGTTTGTGTGGGAGACGTTTATGCGCAACCCGGAGGCGACGGCGGCGATGCGGGCGTGCGGGTTTCGCGGTGCGTAGAGCTTTGTAAGGGAGCTACGGTGCGGAGCTGAGCAGGCCGAGAAGGCCGGGCTCGTCGAGGATGGGAACGCCGAGGCTTTCGGCTTTGGTGAGTTTGGAGCCGGCTTCTTCGCCGGCGACGAGGTAGTTTGTCTTCTTCGACACGGTGCCGGAGACGCGACCGCCGGCTGCTTCGATCTTTTCTTTGGCGGTTTCGCGGGTGAGGGTGGGAAGCGTGCCTGTGAGGACGAAGGTGAGGCCTTCGAGGGCGGTGGTGGTCGCGCGTTTTTCGGCATGCATGGTGAGACCGGCGGCGCGGAGGCGGCTTACGAGGGCGCGGTTTTCCGGCTCGGCGAAGAACTCGGCGACAGCTTGCGCGACGCGGGGGCCGACTTCGTTTACGGCTTCGAGGTCGGCGGCTGAAGCGTCCATGAGGGCATCGATGGAGCCGAAGTGGCCGGCGAGGAGTGAGGCTGTGCGCTCGCCGACGAAGCGGATGCCGAGGCCGAGGAGGACGCGTGAGAGGGGGGCGGATTTCGAGCGATCGATCTCGTCGAGGACGGCCTGCGCCGACTTTTCGCCGATGCGCTCGAGCGATGTGAGTTGCGCTTTGGTGAGGTGGTAGAGGTCGGAGAGGCTCTGGACGAGCGGCGGGGTGGAGGATTTGGGTGTGCTTCGGTCGGCTGCGAGGGCTGTTTCGGGGTTGTGTTCCGGAGGTGTTTGCTCGGCGAGGGTTTGGCCTAGCAACTGGGCGACGAGTGCGTCTCCGAGACCTTCGATGTTCATGACCTTGCGCGAGGCGAAGTGGAGGAGTTCTTCGCGCAGACGTGCGGGGCAGGACGTGTTGATGCAGCGCCAGTCGACCTCGCCCTGTTCGCGGACGAGGCTGCTGCCGCACTCGGGGCAGTGTGTCGGGAAGATGATTTCCTGGGTTCCGCGTTGCTTGCTGTCCACCACGCGGGTGATCTTGGGGATGACGTCGCCGCCGCGTTCCACTTCGACGAAGTCGCCGATGCGGACGCCGAGACGGCCGATTTCGTCGGCGTTGTGGAGCGTGGCGCGAGCGACGGTGGTGCCGCCGATCAGGACGGGGTCGAGCAGGGCGACGGGCGTGAGTTTGCCGGTGCGACCGACGCCGAAGCCGACGCCGTGGAGGCGTGTGATGCCGGCGCGCGCGGCGAATTTGTAGGCGATGGCCCAGCGCGGGGCTTTGCCGGTGAAGCCCAGGCGGCGCTGTTGTCCGACGGCGTCCAGCTTGATGACGATGCCGTCGATCTCGTAGCCGAGGGTTTCACGCAGCGGCTCGGACTGGACGATGAAGCTGAGGACCTCGTCGATGGTGCTGACGGTGCGGAGGTGCGGGTTGACGCGGAATCCGGCGCCGCGAAGAGCCTCGAGCGCGTCGGATTGCTGCGGGAGGAGGGGCTCGCCGTGTGGGTCGAGGAGGAAGTAGGCGTAGAGGTCGAGGCGGCGCTGCGCGACGATGTTGGGTTCGAGGGTGCGGATGGTGCCTGCGGCGGCGTTGCGTGGATTGGCGGCGGGGGCCTGGCCGGCGGCCTCGCGCTCCTCGTTGAGCTTGCGGAAGGCGGTTTGCGGGAGAACGACTTCGCCGCGAACTTCAAAGCCGGCGTGGAGTGCTTCGGGCGGAAACCCGGCCGACCGGAGCCTGGCCGCGGGGATGCTGAGCGGGACGGAGCGGATGGTGCGGACGTTGGAGGTGACGTCTTCGCCGACGGAGCCGTCGCCGCGGGTGAGGCCGCGCAGGAGGTGGGTGCGGCCCTCGGCTGGGCCGTAGTGCAGGGCGAGCGAAAGGCCGTCGAGTTTGAGTTCGCAGACGTAGCGAACGGTTTCGGAGGCGGGCAGCGCGTCGCGCAGACGGGCATCCCAGGCGCGGAGTTCGGCCTCGTTGTAGGCGTTATCGAGCGAAAGCATGGGCCGCGAGTGCGGAGTTTTGCTGAAGCCTTCGCGAGGCTTGCCGCCGACGCGCTGCGAGGGAGAGTCGGGTGTGATGAGATCGGGATGCTCCGATTCGAGCGCCTTCAGGCGGTTCATCAGAGCGTCGTATTGCGCGTCGGTGAGCTCGGGCGCGTCGAGGACGTAGTAGAGATGTTCGTGGTGACGGAGATCTTCGCGCAAGGCTTCGATCTGCTGATCGGGGGTCAGCGCGGCGGCGGTCATGGTCTCTGGATTATAGAGATTGCGGTGTCGGTGGACGCGCTTGAGCGCGTGATCGGGAGCGCGAGCCGTCGCGGTATGCTCGATCCATGGAGCCGGTGACGCATTTGATGACGGGCGCGGTGCTGGCGCGGTCGGGGCTCAATCGCAGGGCGGCGTATGCCACGGTGACGATGACGCTGGCGGCGGAGATGCCGGATCTGGATACGTTGTGGAGCCTGCGCGGGCCGGTGGCGGGGTTCGCGCATCACCGTGGTTGGACGCACACGTTTCTGGGGCTGCCGTTCGAGGCTGCTGTGCTGGTGGGGGCGGTGTGGGCGTGGCATCGGTGGCGGCCGAAGGTGGGTCGGAGCGGAGGTGCTCCGGTGCGATGGGGGCTGCTGTATGGGTTTGCGATCGTTGCGCTGCTGAGCCACATCTTTCTGGACTGGACGAACAACTATGGCGTGCGGCCGTTCTTTCCGTTCAACCCGCGCTGGTATGCGGGGTCGTTCGTGTTTATCTTCGATCCGGTCTTGTTTGTCGTGCTGCTTGGAGCCCTGTTGGCGCCGGCGCTGTTCGGCCTGGTCGGCAGCGAGGTGGGCGCGCGGCGCGAGAGGTTTCGCGGGCGGGGATGGGCGCGGGCCGGTCTGATCGGAGCGGTGTGTCTCTGGGGGGTGCGCGGATACGAGGCGATGCGAGCGCGGGAGGTGGCGCGTGCGGGGGACTACGGCTCAGCGACAGTGCGACGACTTACAGTCGATCCGTTTCCGGGGAATCCGTTTCGGTGGCAGGCCGTGGTGGAGACGGCGGATTTCTATCAGGTGGGGCAGGTCGACTCCTGGAACGGCACGATGACCTCCGCGGGGCAGGCGGACATCTTCTATCGGGGGCCGATGACGCCCGCGATCCGAGCCGCGGAGGCGAGTTCGCTCGGACGGGCGTACATGGACTGGTCGCAGTTCCCGGTGGTGCGTGAGGCCGATGCAACGGGTGTGGAGGGTGCGACGACGGTGGTGAGCTTCCGCGATCTCCGGTTCATGTACGACGTCCCCTTGATGGATGGGCGCGAACATTCGCCGCTGCTGGGGCTCGTCTACCTCGATCCGCAGCGAAGGTTGGTGGAGATGGAGATGAATGGCCGGGCGGAGCGGTAAAAAAGGCCGTCTCGCGGCTCGGATCCTGAACCCTGGGCCAACGCGACGGACCTCCGGCGGTTGACCCCAAGCCCATGACCCGCGACAATCAAAGGAGCGCGCCCTCTCTGTCTCTCGGGTTTGAGGCGCCGCTGCCTGAGGGTCTTTCTCCATGTCTGCTTACGTTGTTCTGCTTCTCGCCGTTCTCAGCCGTATCCTGCCGCACGCCTTCCATACCACCAGCGTGAACTTCACCGCGGTGGGGGGTGGTCTGCTCTACTTTGGAGCTCGGCGGCCGCGTTGGCAGACCATCTTCGCGATGCTGGCGATGATCCTGACCGACGTGTACCTGACCACGCAGGTCTACGGTCTTGCGTTTCATGTGCGTGGATACCTGGTGACCTGGATCTGGTACGGCGCGGTGTGTCTGATGGGCGGGGCGATGCTGGGGCACAGGCGGACGACAGCGCTGCGTGTGGCGGGTGCGGTGGCAGCTTCAGCGACGTCGTTCTTTGTGCTCAGTAATTTCGTGGTGTGGGCGGGGAGCGGGATGTATCCGCACAGTCTCGCCGGTCTGGGGATGTGCTATGTCGCGGCGATCCCGTTCTATGCCAATGACGTGATGTCGACGGCGGTGACGGCAGGCGCGCTGTTTGGTTTGCCGGTCCTGGCGCGCAGCATCGCGGACGGCGTTCGGCGAGCGCAGGGCGGTCAGTTTCCGCTGGGGTAGGCGGAGACGGATCGCACGGCTCAGGGCTCAGGGCTCAGGGCTCAGGGCTCAGGGCTCAGGGCTCACGGCCGAGGACC
>CAXSGC010000050.1:0-22847 GCA_964236945.1 uncultured Acidobacteriaceae bacterium
CACACCGAAGCGCAGTATCCTCTTCGAGTACGACTCTAGAAGGTCACCGTACTAGTGCTGAGGCGATTGTCCCAGTTGGATCGCCAGTGCTTTCCGGGATCTCCGGGGAAGGTGCCGGCTGAGTCGTACCGGTAGAAGCACGGCTCGCCGAAGAAGCCGAATAGTGTGTGAGAACACCCTACCCGCAACCAATATCCGATACGGGATTGCCCTTCTTAGGCGTGTCAAGCTGGATCGTTGCGCGCCGGTTCCATTATTCACCCACACCCCCTACTCAATCTCCAACACACCCCCACCCTGCGCCTCAATCCGCTCCGCCTCCATCGCCACCCTCCGCGCCACCGCATAAAACCCCTTTGCTATCTCACTCTCCGGCCCCGCCAACGACACCGGCATCCCCGTATCGCCGCCCTTGCGAATCGACGGATCCAAATCCAGCGATCCCAGAAACGGCAACCCAAACTGAGCCGCCGTCCGCTCCGTCCCGCCGCTCGAAAAAATGTCGATCACCTCCCGGCAGTGCGGACACGTAAAGTGGCTCATATTCTCCACCAGCCCGATCACCTCCACCCGCACCTGGTGAAACATCTCCAGCGCCTTCCGCGCATCCTCGAGCGCCACATCGCTCGGCGTCGACACCACCACGGCCCCCGTCAGAGGCACCGTCTGCACCAGCGAAATCACCACATCCCCCGTCCCCGGAGGCAGATCCACAATCAGGAAATCCAGCTCGCCCCACTCCACCTGCGTCAAAAACTGCCGAATGATCTGGTGCAACATCGGCCCCCGCATCACCATCGGCTTGTCGCCCGGCGAGATCAAGCCCACCGAAATAAACTTCACCCCATGCGCCAGAATCGGCTCAATCCGGTTCTCCCCCACCACATTCGGCTGCCGCGACACCCCCAGCATCGTCGGCACATTCGGCCCATAGATATCCGCATCCATCAGGCCCACACGATACCCCAGCTTCCCCAACGACACCGCCAGATTCACCGCCACCGTCGTCTTCCCCACCCCGCCCTTGCCGCTCCCCACCGCCACCACATGCGCCACGCCAGGCAAAGGCTGCGGCCCCTGCGCCCCAACCCCACCAACCCCAGGCCCAGCCGGCCTACCTCCCATATGTCCCATCAAAATCCCTCCCCTACGATCCTAGACCACATCCACCCCAGACCCTGACCGCAGACCACGACCCAGACCCGCAGCCCTGCCCCGCAACCCGCGCCCTCATCCGAACTCTCCCGCCCCGCACCCAACCTCACCCAGGCCCCCTACACATGCCAGAAATCCCCCATCGCCGCCCGCATCGCCTTCTTGCGCGCCGTCTCCCCCGACCGCAACTCCCTCCGCCGCCCCGCATCCTCATACCTCCGCCGCTGATGCTCCGTCTCCGGCCGCACCGCCGGCACCCCAATCCTCTGCCCCTCCCGATCCACCGCCACAAACGTCAGGTACGCACTCGAAACATGCCGCAGCCGCTCCGCCCGGACATCCTCCACCATCACCCGCACACCCACCTCCATCGACGTCCGAAACGCCCGGTTCACGCTCGCCTTCAAAATCAGCAACTCCCCCACCCGCACCGGCGCCACGAAATCCAGATGATCCATCGAAGCCGTCACCGTGATCGCCCGCGCATGACGACTCGCCGCCATCGCCCCCACCAGGTCGATGTACTGCATCAACCGCCCCCCAAACAAATTCCCCAAAGCATTCGCGTCCGCCGGAAACACAATCTCACTCCGCTCCGACTGCGACTCACCCACCCCCCGCGCCCCTATCTCCACACCCATCCCTCCAGTCTCCCAACTTCCCCCAAAGAACGCAATCGGGCCCAAACCCAGCACCTCATACCTCACCATGCCGCAAACCTCCCCTTCCATAGGACCCCCTGACCGGCCTATGCTGAGATCATGGCTCATCTCCTCGAAACCTCGGTCATCGATTGGACAGATTGCCCCCTGGTCGAAATCAACCCGCGCAAGGTCAGCGGAACGCCCATCCTCAAAGGTACCCGCATGCCCGCCGACGCCATCCTGCAGAACCACGCCAGTGGCCTCCCTGCCGAGGAGATCGCCGAAGTCTTTGAGCTCCCGGAAGCGTCAGTCCGCGCCCTCCTCAACTATGTCGCAGACCGGAACCCGGCCCTGAAACGGTGAGGGTGCTGTTTGACAACAATGTCCCGGTGCCGTTGCGCAATCACGTTCAAGAGCATGAGGTCCGGACGGCGCGGCAGATGGGGCTGGCACCAACTTGAGAACGGCAAGCTACTCTCGCAGGCTGAAGACTCGGGATTCCAAGTGATGGTGACGGGCGACAAGAACTTGTCGTATCAGCAGAACCTTAGAGGCCGTAAACTCGCCCTCATCGTTCTACCAACAATCGACTGGAACGTCCTGAAGCTCAACCCCGCCGCGGTCGCGGCAGCAATAGATCGGGCTACGCCGGGAAGCTTCGAGCGACTGGAAGGCGAGCCGGGTCCTGTAAGCAAGCGCGCCCTACGCCAAGGTCCTGATGCTGATTAAGGTCGCAACGACCAGCCGTTCAGAGGCGATGAAGCCGAGCGCAACGCGGTTGAGCCGGTTATGATCTCTGGAATGCGCGAGAAGATTTTAGCGGAGATAAAGAGACTCGCTGCTGAGAACGGGGTGCCGCCCGGCAAAAAGATATTTGCTAAGCAAATAGGCATTCGCGAACATCAATGGAGTGGCGTTCTTTGGGCAAGATGGAGTGACGCCCTAGCGGAGGCTGGGTTCGAGAAGAACGTTCTCCAGGCCCGTTTTGCAACGGAAGATGTGCTAGCAAAAATTCTAGAGGCATGCCGGCACTATGGCCGAGTTCCAACCTCAGCGGAGATGAGACTCTATCGCACTAAGCATTCCTCGTTCCCGAGCCACAACACGATATCGAGTCATTTTCCGTCGCGTAATCAGCTTCTTAAGGCCTTAGCAACACACGCGAGCCAAGTGGAAGAAGACCAAGATATTGGTTTGATGATTCCGGACATACCGGAACCGAGTGAATCGCCGTCGGGGCTGCCTGTGCCTAAACTACAAGGATCGGTTTACCTTCTAAAATCCGGAAGTTATTACAAAATTGGTCGGAGCGACGAACTAGAACGGAGAGTGAAGGAAATTCGCATCTCGCTACCTGAAGCTGTCTCTCTGGTTCACACGATTACGACTGACGACCCGGCGGGTATTGAAGCCTATTGGCATCGCCGGTTTGCGGATCGACGCGCGAACGGGGAATGGTTCAGACTGGAGCTTAGTGATTTAGCAGCCTTCAAAAGACGTCGATATCAATAACGGTTCACCCACAACATGCCTCGCCCACACAGACGCCACCTCAATCGATTGGTCAGACTGCCCTTTCGTCGAAATCATTCCCGGCAAGGTGAGCGAAGTCACTCTGCTCAAACGAACGCGACTGCCAGCCGATACCATTCTTGCGAACTACACAGGCAGCTCGCCGGTAGAGGAAATCTCCGAGAACTTCGATACGCCGCAGCACACCGTCCGGGAGATCCTGAGCTACGCCGCCTGCAAGCAAAACCAACCGCAAACCTGAAGCGTACTGTTCGATCACAACGTACCGAAAAAGCTGCCGACGCTGTTCCCCGGCCACTCCGTCCGCACCTCGTGGGAGATCGGCTGGGACATCAATCTAGTCCTCCCCTTCCATCCCACCCCCGCCCAGCCTATCCTGACATCATGGCTCATCCCCTCGAAACCTCGCTCATCGATTGGACGGACGGACTGCCCCCTAGTCGAAATCGTCCCCGGCAAAGTAAGCTGGGTTCCCTTGCGCAAAGGAACGAGGCTGTTCAGGTACGCAGTGCCAACATATATGCAACCTCGACACTCGTACTCCACAGTTCCCATACTTTCACCAGACAGGACGTGCGGCCATGAACATCGAAATTCATCAGCCGGAACTCGAAGCTCTGATTCAAAAGCACATGGCGAGCGGCGCCTTCCATGACATAGAAGAAGTGCTTCTGTATGCCCTGAAGTCGGCGCCACCCGGCGCCCCGAACAAAGGTTCCTCCCCGAGCACACAGAGGACAGGGACAGACCTGATCGCCGTCATGCAAGCCATGCCGTACAAAGATGAGATTGAATTCGGTTCGCCGTCCCAGCGAAAGAGCCTGGCGCAACTCTTCGCCGAATCTCCATTCCACGGAACGGAGATGGACTTCCCGCGCGACAAGGCCCCGCTCGGTCCCGTTGATCTGTCAGACCTGTCCGATGTGTCGGATCTGTCCTGATCTGTGAACGGATATCTTCTCGACACCAACATTCCGTCCGAGATGACCCGGCGCCTGCCTGCTCCCCAAGTGATCCAGTGGCTCAACGATGTGGACGACAACCAGCTGTTTATGAGCGTTCTTTCGCTCGCGGAGATTCTTCGCGGCATCTACCGGCTTCCCGAAAGCAAGCACCGCTCGGACCTCCATACATGGCTCGATAGCACGCTACGCCCGTGGTTTGAGGGTCGCATTCTGCCCGTGACACAGACCGTCGCGGAGCGCGTCGGAAGACTTGCAGGGGAGCGCGACGTCAAAGGGTTGACGCTGCCATTTTCTGATGGCCTGATCGCCGCGACTGCATTGGAACATGACCTGATCCTGGTCACCCGCAACGTGAGGGACTTCGCCGGCCTCGGCTTGACGGTCCTCAACCCGTGGGATCATTAAGCACCACCCCGATGCCCACCCTCACCTACACCACCGCCGCCCGCATCGCCGCCCGCGAGCTTCGCGCCTCGCGCGCCAAGTTCCTCTTTGTCATCCTCTCGGTCGCCATCGGCGTCGCCGCGCTTACCGGCGTGCGCGGCTTCTCCGCCTCCTTCCGCTCCACCCTGCTCACGCGCGCCCGCTCCATCATGGCCGCCGACCTCTCCGCGCGCATGTTCCAGCAGCCCACACCGGAGCAGCAGCGCGGCCTCGATCTCATCGCCTCCGAAGGCGTCGAAATCACCCCCGTCACCGAGCTCCTCTCGATGGCCTCCTCGCCCAAAAACCTCGACCCTCTGCTCATCTCCCTCAAAGCCGTCGACCCCACCCGCTACCCCTTCTACGGTACGGTCGATCTCAGCCCAAAGTCCGACCTCCGCCAGACCCTCACGCCCACCTCCGTCATCGTCGCCGACGACCTCCTCCTCCGCCTCCATCTCCGCGTCGGCGACCAGCTCAAGCTCGGCGACAAAGTCTTCTCCATCAGCTCGGTCGTCACCAACGAGCCCGACCGCCTGTCCGGATCCTTCGCCGCCGGACCGCGCGTGCTCATCTCGCGCGAGGGCCTCGATTCGACCGGCCTCCTCGCGCCCGGCTCCCACGCCGGCCAGCGCTTCCTCTTCAAGGTCCCCGCCCCGGCCAACGGCGCCGGCGTCTCCGACCGCGCCGTCGCCGACCTCAAGGCCCGCCTCATCGCCCTCCTGCCCGAGGCCCAGGTCATCGACTACCGCGAGACCAACCCGGCCCTCACCCAGGGCCTCGACCGCGCCACTTCCCTGCTCTCGCTCATGAGCCTGGTCGCCCTCGTCCTCGGCGCCATCGGCGTCGCCATGGCCATGCGCGCGCACCTCGCCGAGCGGCTCGACACCATCGCCATCATGAAGGCGCTCGGAGCGCAATCGGGCGGCATCCTCCGCATCTACCTGCTGCAAACGCTCCTGCTCGGCCTGCTCGGCGGCCTGCTCGGCGTGGCGCTCGGCGTCGGCGTCCAGCTCGCGTTTCCCTGGCTGCTCCACCGCTTCATCAACATCGACACCACATTGCACCTCCAGCTCCGCACCGTCTTCACCGGCCTCGCCGCGGGCATCCTCATCACGCTCCTCTTCACCCTTCCGCCGCTGCTCGACATCCGCGACATCCGGCCGATCCTGATCCTCCGCCGCGCGATCGATCAGACTAAAGATCCCAGCACCGGCTTCTTCCCCAACCTCTTTGCCAGGCTGCGCAAGAATACTGCCCAGATCGCCGCCGCCGTCCTCATCCTGCTCGGCCTCACGCTCATCGCCACCACGCTCTCGGACTCAGCCGTCGTCGGCCGATACTTCTCGATCGGCCTCGTCGGCGTTCTTCTGATCCTCCTTCTCTCCTCCGCCGCCCTCCTCGCCGGCCTCAAAGCCCTGCTCAACCGCACCCGACTCTCGCTCCCCAGCTCGCTCCGACACGGCCTCGCCAACCTCTACCGCCCGGGCAATCCCTCCGCCGCTCTGCTCGCCGCGCTCGGACTCGGCGTGATGCAGATCGCAACCGTCTTCCTCGTCCAGCAGGCCGTCGTCCGCGAGTTGCACATCTCCTCCTCGCCCACGCTGCCCAACGTCTTCCTCGTCGACATCACACCCGACGAGATCGACGGCGTTCACGCCCTGCTCGCCGCCCAGCCCGTCGTCACCGCGCCCGCCGAGCTCCTCCCCGTCGTCTCTTCCCGCATCCTCGCCATCGACGGGACCCCGGCCGCCGACCTGAAGCTCAAGAACTTCCCCAAGCGCATGCTGCAGAACATCTCGCTGACCTACTCGGACACACTCCCGCCCGGCACCAAGCTCGTCCGAGGCCACTGGTGGACCGCCGCCGAAGCCACCGGCGCCGCCAAACATCCGCTCGTCGCCGTCAATCAACGTCAGGCCGACCGCCTCGGCGTCCACCCCGGCTCCGTCATCACCTTCTCCGCGCAAGACACGCAGCTCACCGCCACCGTCGCCGCCATCACCTCCGCCGACGGCACCCACGCCTTCTCCCGCGCCGAGTTCATCCTCCCTCCGCCCGCGCTCGCCGGCCTCCCCACCGTCTGGTACGGCGGCGTCCACGCCATCCCATCGCGCGTCGGCGAGCTCCAGCGAGCGCTCTACCAGCGATACCCCACCGTCACCGTCATCAACGTCGCCGAAGCCCTCGAGACCGTTCGCCAGGTCGTCGTGCAGATCACCGAAGTCGTCCAGTTCCTCGCCGCCTTTTCCATCTTCGCGGGCATCGTCATCCTCGCCTCCTCCATCGCCGGAACGCGCTACCGCCGCATCCGCGAGGTCGTCGTCCTCAAAACTTTAGGCGCCACCCGACCACGCATCGCCACCATCTTCTCGATCGAGTTCGCCGTCCTCGGCCTCGTCGCCGGCATCGTCGGCCTCGTCTTCGCGAACGTCGTCGCCCGCCTGCTCCTCCACTCGCTCCAGGTCACCTACAGCTTTCGCGCGCTGTGGACCCTCGCCGCCCTCCTCCTCACCGCTCTGCTCACCGTCGCGACCGGATGGATCGCCTCCAATCGCATCCTCGGCCAGAAGCCCCTCGAAGTTCTCCGCGAAGAGTAGATCGCCGCAAAGCTCCGCAACCAAGCGGCAAAAAGTCACACACTATTCACACGAAGTTCTTCCGCCGTCCAAATTCCGCGTATCAACTCACTCCTATCCGAGATCACCCCCGGGCGGCCCGCGCTCCACCCACGCGCCGCGCCTGGCAACCGCGTCCTCTCTCCACACCTACCTCCCTCAAGGACACCCACACCATGAACCTCCTCCCTCGGGCCAAAGCCGGCTTTACCACTGCCCTCGTCGCCGCCTTCCTCGCCCAGCCCTTCGCCGCCCTTGCGCAGCAGGCCGCGTCCGCTCCCATCGCCGCCGTCATCCAGCCCCTCGAACCCAAACAGATCCTCACCCTCGCTCCCAAATCCAGCCCCGCCGTCACCCGGCACATGCTCTCGGTCGAGGCCGCGCCCAACCTCACGCACGCGCAGAAACTCGCGCTCATCCAGCAGCACATCAAGTACGTCTTCGTTCTCTTCCAGGAAAACCGTTCCTTCGACTTCTACTTCGGCTCCTACCCCGGCGCCAACAACCTCTACTCGCAATCCCCGGCCAACACCCCCGGCTTCAACCAGCCCTTCGTCACCACCTCCGGCCAGCTCACCACCATCCAGCCCTTCAAGATCCCCGCCTCCATCGTCGACGTCACCGGAAGGACCATCCCGCTCTACCCCGCCGACACCGCCTCCGTCAATCATGGCCACGTCCCGATGGACACCAAGCTCAACTTCGACAGCAACTTCAACGCCCGCAACGACCGCTACTCGCTCGTCGAGGAAGGCGTCACGCTGAACCCCACCACCGGCCTGCCGAACTCGCGTCCCTCGCTCGCACGCGCGCAGTTCGGCGAACTCGTCATGGCGCACGTCGACTGCGACACCGTCCCGTTCCTCTGGAACTACGCCGATCGCTTCACCCTGTTCGACAACTTCTTCGACACCGTCATCGGACCGTCGACCCCCAACGCCATCGCGATGATCGCCGGCCAGTCCGGCGAAACCCAGTGGGTCAAGCACCCCGCGCTCGGCGCCAACTACACCCACACCAACGCCTACCTCCCCGTCACCGCCGACCCCCAGCCCTTCTGGGGCTCCGCGCTCGACGTCTTCACGCCCCCAGGACAGAAGCAGCCCACCGAATCCGGCGCCCCCGGCACCACCAACCCCGCCTCCAACCTCACCTTCGCCTCCCTCCCTCTCTCCTTCATGGGCAGGGACATCCAAAGCACCATCGCGAACGATCTCAACCCGGCCTTCGACCTGCTCGACGTGCAGGCCGACATCGTCCGCATCGCCGGAGACAACAACAAGCCGGTCAACTGGGCCTGGTTCCAGGAGGGCTACAACCACGAGTCCACCGATCCCGCCGGCACCACCACCAACGCGACCTACATCGCGCACCACAACGGTCCACAGTACTTCGGCTACGAGGCCAACAACCCGGTCGAGACCAGGGCCCACCTGAAGGGCCTGGGCGACTTCTTCACCGCCGTCAGCGCGAAGGCTCTGCCGAGCTCCGGCGTCTTCTACGTCCGCGGCGGCTACGGCAACCTCGACGGCCTCGTCCCGCAAGATCCGGACCCCGCCACCCGCGCCAACTACACCGGCAACGACGACCATCCCGCCTACTCCGACGCCCAGATCTCCGAAGCCCTGCTCGCCGACGAGATCAACGCCATCGCCGCAAGCCCCTACTGGCCCGAAAGCGCCATCATCATCACCTACGACGAGACCGACGGCCTGTACGACCACACCCAACCCAAAATCCGCAGCTTCGACGCCCTCGGCAACGCGCTCGACCAGGGACCGCGCATCCCGGCCATCGTCATCTCGCCCTACAGCGTCGTGCACGGCGTCTCGCACGAACGCACCGAACACTCCTCCATTATCAAGTTCATCGATGAGCTCTTCAACCTCACACCGCTCGCCGACCTCCCCGACGAAGCCCTGGCCCGCAAGCAGGGGCTGAGCAAATTCGGCCAGCTCAACCTCGGTCCCGCCGATGCCAAGGTCCCCGGCGTCGGCGACATGTTCACCGCCTTCGACAACGCCCGCCTCAAGGGCACGGCTCCGCCCCTCGAAGCCCAGTACGCCGTGATCCCCCGAGCTCAGGTCCTCTCGCTCCCACACTTCGGCGGCCAGGGCTGCCGCGTCCTCCAGATCACACCGGATGACGCGCTTCTCCCCAACCCCGTTCCGGCCGACTTCAACCCCCGCCCCGACATCAACCCCGGCAACCCGGCCGCCGGCGGATGGAGGTACTAAGCCGTCTGCTCTGAGCTATGAGGGAACGGCCAAAGAGCCGTTCCCTCATAGCTCCTAACTCCTAACAGTTACTCCTAACAGTTAACCGTTACTCCTAAACAGTTAACAGTTACTCCTAACTCCTAACAGTTACTCCTAACTCCTAACTGTTAACTATTAACTGTTAACTGGAAAAAATCCCCGCAAGCGAATCAAAAAAAGGAAACATTGCTCCTTACCCGGAACCGACTCCTCTTCGCTCTCCTCCTCGTCGCCACGGCCGCCGCCCCCGCTCAATCCACCCTCAACCGCATCAAGGCAGCCAACAACCTCAGCTGCGGCCTCAACCGCGAAGAAGCCGAGTACTCCAACCTCGACGCCCACGGCAACCGCGCCGCCTTGGACGTCGACCTCTGCAAGGCCGTCGCCGTCGCCATCCTCGGCCCCGGCGCCCACTTCACCGTCACGCCATACTCGGACGAAAACTCCTCGCTCGAAGCGCTCGCGAAGGGCGCCGTCGACCTCATCCCCACCGCCACACCCGCCCTCACCAACACCGCCGTCCGCAAGCTCAACTTCAGCCGGACGGTCCTCTTCGACCCGCAGGCCTTGATGGTCAACACCGCCCTCAACCTCCGCACGCCGCGCGACCTCACGGGCAAAAAGATCTGCTTTCTCGTCGAGACCGACCTCGAACTCAACCTCTGGGCGTACATGACAGGCGAAAACATCGCCTTCTTTCCCTTCCCGTTTCAGGAAGAAGGCGAGATGGAGGCGGCCTTCATCACCGGCAACTGCGCCGCCATCAGCGCCGACGCCACCCAGCTGGCCTATGAACGCATCAGCTTTCGCGGCATGGCGAAGAACTTCGAGATCCTCCCCAACAACCTCGCCAACGACCCCCTCGCCCTCGCCACGCGCCAGGACGATCCGCTCTTCTCCTCCCTCGTCGACCAGGTCGCCAACATCCTGATCAAAGCCGAAGAGACCGGCCTCACCCAGGCAAATATCGAGGCGCAAAGCAAGCTCCCCAAACCGCACCCGGACCCCAACACGGACCTCCTCCTCGGCATCACCGACGGCGTCGGCAAGCCCTTCGGCCTCGACGACCACTGGCCCGTTCACGTGGTCGGAGCCGTCGGCAACTACGGCGAAGTCTTCCACCGCGACCTCGGCCCCGGCTCGCCCATGCGCCTCGCCCGCGCGCAAAACCGCCTGAGCACCGACGGAGGCCTCCAGATCAGCACACCCCTGCGCTAGCGTCCCAACGCTGTCATCTCGACCAGGGCGGAGAACCTGCATCTGCTTTTACCCTTGCTTCTGTATCGTGGCGTATCTGCTCAGCTACCTCGTTAGAATGGAAGTAGAGGAGAACACACACACAGGAGCCGAGCTCTGATCGGACGAAGATTTTAAGGACTTTTCAGTTAGTTCTTGAACCAACCCAGATCCAGATCTAAGTCGTCTCGATCGAAGACTTTGCACGCAATCCGTAGGGAGGGGGGTAGGGTGGGGCGACAAGCCGGTTCCGAGCGAGAGATGCGATACTTCTCCTCGGAGAAATCCCCAGATGAAATCGCCCGCCGAGCATCACCGGAAATCCAGACGCCGCTTTCTCGAGCAACTCGGAACCGCCGGCCTCGCCGCCGCCGTGCTCCCCGGCAAGCTCCTCGCCGCCTCGGCCCCCAAACCCGGAGCCAAGCCCGGAACCAAGCCGCAAGCGACCGGCGGAGCCCCGGTCCCGAACCGCGCCCCGCTCGCCCCCAACGCCTTCGACCTGCTCCCCCTCGGCTCCATCCGACCGACCGGATGGCTCCGCCGTCAGCTCGAGATCCAGGCCAACGGCCTCGGCGGCCACCTCGACGAGACCTGGGCCGACGTCGGCCCCAACAGCGGATGGCTCGGCGGCCCCGGCGAATCCTGGGAGCGCGGACCCTACTTCCTCGATGGCCTCGTCCCCCTCGCCTGGCAGCTCGATGACCCTCGCCTCAAAGCCAAGGCCCAGCGCTACATCGACTGGACCCTCAACAACCAGGCCCCCGACGGCATGATCGGCCCCAGGTCCAACGACGACTGGTGGCCCCGCATGGTCATGCTCAAGGTCCTCACCCAGTACGCCGAAGCCACCGGCGACCCACGCGTCGAGCCCGTCCTCGCTCGCTACTTCGCCCACCAGATCGCCGCCCTCCCCACCCGCCCCCTCCGCGACTGGGGCAAGTTCCGCTGCCAGGACAACGCCCAGACCGTCCTCTGGCTCTACAACCGCAACGGCGACCCCAGGCTGCTCGACCTCGTCCGCCTCCTCCACACCCAAGGGTTCGACTGGCAGGCGAACTTCGCCGACTTCAAATACAAAGACCGCATCACGCCCGAGTTCATCAAGCTCAGCGAACACAACGGCCTCGGCGACACCGCGCTCGCCACCCACGGCGTCAACAACGGCCAAGCGCTCAAGGCGTCCCCCGTCTGGTCGCTCGTCTCCGGCTCCCCAGCCGACCGCGGCGCCATCCACCATCAGCTCGCCGAGCTCGACCGCTACCACGGCCTGCCCAACGGCATGTTCTCGTGCGACGAGCACTTTGCCGGACCGAACCCGTCGCAAGGCTCCGAGCTCTGCACCGTCGTCGAGGCCATGTTCTCGCTCGAGGTGGCACTGTCCATCCTCGGCGACCCCTCGCTCGGCGATCGTCTGGAGCAGATCGGCTACAACGCCCTCCCCGGCACCTTTACCGACGACATGTGGGCGCACCAATACAACCAGGAGCCCAACCAGGTCGAGTGCTCGCTCCACCGCGCCCCCTGGACCACCGACGGTCCCGAGTCCAACCTCTTCGGCCTGGAGCCCAACTTCGGCTGCTGCACCGCCAACTTCCACCAGGGCTGGCCGAAGCTCACGTCCAGCCTGTGGATGTCATTCCCTGCCTCCGGGAGCCAGCCGGAGGGTCTGGTCGCCGCCGTCTATGCACCGTCCGAGGTTCAGACCAACCTCGGCGGCACACCCATCCACCTCCGCACCGACACCGACTACCCCTTCCGCGACACCGTCCGCATCACCGTCACGCCCGCCGCGAGCAAGCGCTTCCCGCTCCGCCTCCGCATCCCCGCCTGGGCCATCGGAGCCACCGTCGCCGTCAACGGCCAGCCCCAACCCGTCCCCTCCCCCGGCACCTTCGCCACCCTCGACCGCACCTGGAAGACCGGCGATGTGGTCGAGCTCAAGCTGCCGCTGGTCCCGCGCGTGTCCACCGGCTACAACAACTCGGTCGCCGTCAGCCGCGGCCCGCTGGTCTTCTCCTTCCCGATCGGCGAAGACTGGGTCAAGCTCCGCGACCGCGGCATGACGGCAGACTGGCAGGCCTTCCCGACCAGACCGTGGAACTACGCCCTGACCCCCGACGCCGCAGCCCCCGGCAGCATCACCGTCGAGGAGAGCGCAGTCGGCCCCGTCCCCTTCGCCGCGAAAGCCACCCCGGTCACCCTCTCCCTCAAAGCCCGCAAACTCCCCAAATGGGAGGCCCTCGACGGTGTCGCCGCCGCCGTCCCGCAGAGCCCCGTCGCCAGCACCGAAGCCGAGGAGACCATCACGCTGATCCCGTACGGCGCGGCCAAGCTCCGCATCACCGCCTTCCCGCAGCTCAAGTCCTGAGCCGGGAGTGCTGCCAAATTCGACTCAGTCCGGCAGAGCTCCTGTCCGACGCACCTGCTCCGCCGCGATCCGCTTCAGCTCGGGCAGCACCCGGCCCAGCGCAACCGGCTTCGCGTCGGCACTTCCTAAACCGAAGTAGACATCGCGATAAAGCGCAAACAGGCGCTCATACACCGCTGCCGCACCGGGCTCAGGCAACACCGTCCGATGCCCGAGACACATCGCCGCCTGCGCCTCCTCAACCGTCACGAACGCTCCGGTCGCGAGCAGGGCAAAGATCCCCGACCCGAGACTCGTCGGCACGCCGTCCGGCACCAGCACCGGCTTGTTCAAGACATCGGCATACACCTGGTTCAACACCGCGTTGTTCTGCGGGATTCCGCCCGCGTTGATCACGCGCTCGATCGGCACACCTCCTTCGGCCATGCGATCCAGGATGATCCGCGTGTGAAACGCCGTCCCTTCAATCGCGGCAAACAGCTCATCCTGGGCCGTGTGCGTCAGGTTCCAGCCGAGCGTCACGCCGCCCAGATCCGCGTTCACCAGCACCGTCCGATCGCCGTTATCCCAGCTCAGCCGGAGCAAACCGGTCTGCCCCGCCCGATAGCTCTCCAGCCCCTTCGCCAGCTCGCGCACCGTCGTCGCGGCGCGACGTGCGATCGCCTCAAAGATGTCCCCCGTCGCCGAAAGTCCAGCCTCGACGCCGGTAAACGCCGGATGCACGCTGCCCGGCACCACTCCACACACCCCCGCAATCAGCTCCGTCTTCCGCTCCATCGCGATGATGCAGGTCGAGGTGCCGACGACGTTGACGACGTCGCCCTCGCGGCAGCCCGCTCCGATCGCGTCCCAGTGTGCGTCAAACGCGCCCACCGGGATCGGAATCCCGGCGCGCAGACCCATCTTCCCAGCCCATTCGGCTGACAGATGCCCCGCGAGATGATCGGACGTGAGGTACTCTCCGTCGAGCTTCACCCGAACGCCCTCGAACAGCGGATCGAGCGCCGACAGAAAGCTCTGCGGTGGCAGACCACCCCAGCGCGGATTCCACATCCACTTGTGCCCCATCGCGCACGCCGACCGCATCACCTCCGGGGGCGAGGTGATGCCGCACAACGTCGCCGCCACCATGTCGCAGTGCTCAAACGCCGACGCAAACCGATCCCGCTTGTCCGGGTTATGCCGCAGCCAGTGGAGCAGCTTGGCAAAGCCCCACTCGTGCGAGTACACACCGCCGCACCACTCGATCGCCTCCAACCCCACCGCATGCGCCAGCACCGTAATCTCGGCAGCTTCATGCTTCGCTCGGTGATCGCACCAGAGATAGTAATCGTCCAGCGGCCGCATCTCGGCATCGACCGGGATCACGCTCGATCCCGTCGTGTCGAGCGCCATCGCCGCCACCCGGGCTCCGTCCGTCTCCGAGTTCGCGAGCACATCACGGGTCACCTTCACCAGCGCCGCCATCTGGTCGTCATGCGATTGCGTCGCCTGGTCCGGATCGTCGCGGCTCCGCTTCAACGGATACTCCGCGATCGCTGTCCCCAGACGTCCCCGCACGCTGTCGAGCAGCGTCACGCGCACACTCAACGTGCCGAAATCCACGCCAGCCACCAGCGTTCCCGCATCTTCCGCCATCACCGCTCCTTGTATCGCTCCTGCTCCTGAATGCGCCATGATCGAGAGGGGAGGCGCCCTCAGGGGAATATACGCCGACGCGGACAAGATCTCGCCCCCGTCCTCCGCAAGACCCTCGTCTTTCCCGCGCAGACAGGGTTGCTGTCTCCACCTTCTTCGCGTACTTTGTCCCTAGCGGCCTGTCTCTGCGCGCGCGCCCGTAGCTCAGCTGGATAGAGCATTTGGCTTCGAACCAAAGGGTCGGGAGTTCGAATCTCTCCGGGCGCACCACATCTCTCCTCGGCATCCCAGGCGAGCGAGAATCGCCTGGGCGCGGTTGCCCTCGCCTTCAAAGTTGCGTATCCTGAGACAGTTGGCTTTCAACACCATGTGCGCCCGTAGCTCAGCTGGATAGAGCAACTGGCTACGAACCAGTAGGTCGGAGGTTCGACTCCTTCCGGGCGCACCACTCCCTCATCCCTCCACAGCGTCTCGTTCCCCCCGCGACGCTCCCAGAGCAGCACAAAGCCGGTCCAGAAACGGCTCCTGACTGCTCTTGATGTACCTCCTCGCCTCCGAGACAACGAACCACTCCCCCCGATCGATCTCCGGGATGTCGCGCATCTTTCCCGAGCGGCGCGGCCACTCGATCCGGCATGTGTTGCTGACCAGATCTGCCGGATTGCAGTCCCCCTCAAACGCCCATGCACTGACGATCTTGCCGCCTGCCTGTTTTATCCTGCCCAGGTCTTCAAACTCCGTGCCAGGCGCAAACCCGGTCTCCTCGGCGAACTCGCGTTTTGCGGCATCGATCGGCTGCTCCTCGTCGCCATATTCGCCCTTCGGAACTGTCCATGCCCCGATGTCCTTTTTCGCCCAGAAAGGTCCGCCCGGGTGAACCAGAAAGACCTCCAACTCCCCCTCTCTCCTGCGATACATCAGAAGACCTGCGCTTCGCCTCGGCATCGTGTTGCGAGTATGGCACGTGCTGTGCGCTCGCAGACAGATCGTGCCCTATCGCGACGCAAGCAGAGCGGTAAGCCCGTTCCACGCGATCTGCGCGCCAATGCACAAGACAATAAACGCCATCACCCGGACCACGCCGTTGACAGTCCCTGGCGAAAACGCCCTTGTGAGTCGCGGAGCGTAGGCATAGCAGATATAAATCATGGCACTGAGGACGACGATGGCAAGAAACAGACCAGCGTGCGCAAGTAGGTCCGTAACAAAAACCCGGTCGTCCGCGTGAGCGCTCAACGTAAGCGTGACGACCAGCGTTCCAGGACCGGATGTGATCGGAAATGTGAATGGATAAAAGGAGCGATCCTCGAAGTCCGCCGCGTTTACCTCCGTTCGGGCTTCGGCCACCTCCTCCCCTTTGCTCTGTGCGCTCGTATGAGCATCTCTGTCGTTCAACATCGACCATCCGATGCCTACAATCACAAGTCCACCCGAGACCTGCACGATCGGAAGAGAGATACCGAAGAACCTGAGCAGCGAGGATCCAAGCAACGCGATCAGGGCGAGAAAGATGATGTTGTTGATGGCAATGCGGCGAGCCAGCGAGCGATAGACACTGATGGGCGCATCGCCGACCAGACCAAGAAACACCAACGCTGAACCAAGCGGATTGATCAGCGGAAGAAGCGCTGTGAACGCGAGAAAAAAAGTAGTCCAAAGGCGCAAGCCACATCTCCTCCAAACCCTGGGATCTGTTCGGCCCCCACAACTAAACAGCAGACATTCTTAACCTCTCATAAACGTATGCGATCTAGGCACTTACTCCATCTGCAAACGAGACTTGCTTTCCTTGTAACGCTTGTTTCCCGGATCACAGCGCATCCTTGATAGAAGCCTATGGCGCGTCTCCGCAGGCGCGGCACTCTACAACGTTGGCCCCGGATGAAAGGTCCCTATGCCCCAACAAAGCTTGCGCGAATCGATCGCAGACATGGAAAAAGCGGGGCTCATTACCCGCATCACCGAACAAAAACGCATCGATGAGCTTCCCATGCTCATGGAGCAGAACCCCGACACAGCCATCCTCGTCGAAAAAGTCAAGGATTGCCCGTTTCCCTTCTTTGCCAACGGCTACGGCGCCCGGCCCATGTACGCTCTCGCGCTCAAATGCGACCCAAAGAAGATCGGTCTCGAGATCGCCGAACGCTTCAAAAAAGGCTTCAAGCCCGAGATGGTGGACAAAGCTCCTTGCCAGGACGTCGTATACAAAGGCGATGACATCGACCTCACCATGTTCCCCTTGTTTCAATACCATCCCAAAGACGGCAACGCCTACCTCAACGACACCAATGTGGTCAGCCGCAATCCGGAAAATGGACTCATCGACCAGGGCATCTACCGGTTCATGTACCGCTCCAAAAATGAGACCAATATCGACATGCGCAACGCGACGCATCGTGCCCGCATCGCCGCGGAGGACTACGCCAAAAAAGGCAAGGACATGCCCATCACCGTCCTGATCGGCGGTCCCACCCTCGACCATATCGCCTCCATGATGAGCAATCCGGACAGCGACGACTGGGAGGTCCTCGGCGGCTACTACGGAGGTCCCGCAAAATTGGTGAAGTGTCTCACCAACGACCTTACAATCCCCGCAAACGCCGAGGTTGTGCTCGAAGGTCGCATCATTACGTCGGAAGGCTGGGTTCACGACGAGGGGCCCTACGGAGAGTACACCGGCACCTACGGCGGAGGTCTCCCGCACAACAATCGCTTTGTGGTGGATTGCATCACGCATCGCAAAGACGCCATCTATCAGTACGCCACCATCGGTGGTCTGCACCCGGGCAGAACGGACATGATGGCGTTCCAGCCGGCCATCGAGGGCGATCTGTACAACGCGCTCGTCAAGGCAGGCGTCCTTGTGCAAAACGTCTATCTGCCCCCAGGTGGATGCTCCAACATCGGCTATGTCTGCATCAAGACCCGCTCCGGCGGCGATGCCAAGCAGGCGCTCGCAATCATGCTAGCCGGATCGCGGCAGTGGATGCCGAAGATAGCCTATGTCTTCGACGAAGACATCGATATCTACGACGACGAGCGCGTAAAGTGGGCGCTGGCCTGGCGATTCAACCCGAAGACAGGCATCTTTCTGCTCGAAGGGCAGAACATGCTTCCGCTCGATCCAAGTCTGAACACCGACAAACCACCGAATGCGGTCACCAAAGCCGGCTTCGACTGCACCATTCCGCTGGTGGGCAAGGTCGATCCGTTCTCCTACGCGGCAGCCACCGTTGCCGATCCGCTGGAGGTCGACGCCGCGGCCAAACCCATGTCCGAGGATGAGATCGCCAAGCAGATGGAGAAGATGATCCGCGAAAAGCCGCGCAGCTGGCAAGAGATTCTCGGGCAGTTTGCCAGTCAGCCGTACCGGGAGGTCTACCGAGCCTTCGGTCAGCTCCGTCCGAAACTCGGACGTATCGCGGACCAGCGTCCAGACTACCCCTACACGTTCTCCGACACGAACTTCGTCTCCACGCCAAAGAAACCCGACGCCTAGATTGGTCTCACTAATCGAAAAAGCGTATCCGCAGCACGCCTGAGACCCGCTACCAAAAGCGGAGGGTCTCAGGCTCTCCGCGGAAGCCACAGTAAGATATACGAGACCACCCCTGGGGGGACGGTACGATGAAACTCGGCGCCTTCCTTATGCCGTCGCATCCGCCGGAGCGCGGCATCGGCGACGGACAAACCCTCGATCTCGAGGAGCTGCAGCGGCTCGACTCCTTCGGGTTCGAAGAGGCCTGGATCGGGGAACACTTCACCTCTGCCTGGGAGCCCTGTCCGGCGCCCGATCTCTTGATCGCTCAGGCGCTCGCCCGGACATCCAACATCCGCCTGGGCTCTCTCGGACATCTTCTGCCCTATCACCATCCGGTCGAGTTGGCCCACCGCGTCGCCTACCTGGATCACATGGCCAGGGGACGCTACAACCTCGGCGTCGGCATCAGCGCGCTTCCAACCGATCACCAGATCTTCGGGCTCGACACCACCGGCGGCCGCAACCGCCGCATGACCTTCGAAGCGCTCGAGATCATGACCCATCTCTGGTGTGAGGGCGCGCACGATTTTCACGGCGAGTTCTGGAACGTCGGCACCACAACCTCAGCATCTGACTCTCTCGGATATCACCTTCGGCCCTTCCAGAGGCCGCATCCCCCGATCGCCATCGCCGCGCTCACACCCGGTTCGGAGAATCACAAACTTGCCGGCGCCAAAGGATATCTTCCCGTAAGCCTCAGCATCAGCCCGGACCCTCAAACCACAGCCCAGCACTGGGCCACCGTTGCAGAATCCGCAAGTGCAGCCGGCAGAGAGGCGCGTCGCAGCGACTGGCGCATCATTCGAGACGTCTATGTCGCTCCAACAGACGCCGAAGCGCGCGACTGTGCCATCGGCGGAATGATGGGTCGCTGCTGGAAGCAGTTTCTGCTGCCCCTCTATCTGCAACTTGGACTTGGACCTCTCCTCAAAACAAGTCCCGAAATGTCCGACAAAGACATCACCCTCGACTACCTTTGCGATCGGCTCTGGATCGTCGGTTCGCCGACAACCGTAGCCAACCGCCTGCGTGAATTTGACAGACAGGTCGGCGGCTTCGGCACACTCCTGATTACGTCCTACGACGCCCAGGACGAACTTCTCTCATGGGAAAGAAGCCTCTCTCTGCTCACCGAGCAGGGGCTGCCTCTCTCGCAATCCACACCACTCGCAGAGCATCCAGTCGGAGCCGGTCGATGAGCTACATCGCGTTTGCGACTGATGCTTTCGATGCGGTGACCACCTTCTATGGAGAGACGCTTGGCTTCCCCGTCGTCGCGGAGTGGGACCGCAGCCGTGGGCGTGGTCGCCGCTTCGATCTGGGCGGCGGTCTTCGTCTCGAGATCCTGGACAACGTCCGCGAGCCGCATCCTGTAAAACTCGACGTGAGCCGGCGCGTCCATGTCGTGGTCGAAGTCGAAAAGATACAAACCGCGTGGCAGCAGCTCAAAGTGCCCGCACCCGCGCCCACTCAAATGTCCTGGGGCGCCTGGATCTTTCAAATCCACGATCCGGATGGCGTGCCCGTCACCTTTCTCGAGTGGACCGACGATCGGAGTGACGCTGCATGAAACGCATCATCGTAGGCATGACCGGCGCAAGCGGTGCGGTGTATGGCATACGCCTGCTCCAGGTCCTGCGTGGGGTGCCTGAGGTCGAAACTCACCTTGTACTCACGCCGGCAGCGCGCCGCACGGTCGCTCTGGAGACGGATCTTCTTCCTGAACAACTGGAGGCGTTAGCCGACAAGGTGTATCGCCCCGCGGACATCGCCGCCTCCATCTCTTCGGGCTCGTTCGGCGCCACCGCCATGGTCATCGCTCCGTGCTCGATGAAGTCCGTCTCCGGCATCGCAACCTCGTACTCGGACAACCTCCTTCTGCGCGCCGCGGACGTCATGCTCAAAGATCGCCGGCGTCTGCTTCTGCTTGTCCGCGAAACGCCTCTGCACCTCGGACATCTGCGTCTGCTCGTGCAGGTGACGGAGATGGGGGCGATCGTCATGCCGCCCATGCCCGCTTTCTACCATCGCCCCACCACCCTTGAAGCCGTTATCGACCAGACGATCAATCGGGCGTTGGACATGCTCGATATCGATCTCCACAAAGACCTTTTTCCCCGATGGCAAGGTGCTGTCGGAAACCAGCCGAACCACTCCGCCCAACAAGCCGATTCAGATGTAACAGCAGATCTCGAGCGCCTGCAGAACTCCCGCCCAAAGTAGCTCCCCACAGCGTTCAACTTCATGCAAATCACAACCGGTAATAAACCAGGAGGAAGTATGGCATCGTCCACACACAGAATCCGTATTCACGCAAAACCCGAAGCCGTCTTCCAGGCCATCTCCACAGAACAAGGTATGAAAGGCTGGTATACCGCAAACGTTGAAGGCTCGTTCAGCCAGGAGGGCACCTCCATCTTTCGCTTTCCAAACGGTGAATCCTTCGAGTGGAAGACCACAAAGTTGGTGCCTGGAAAAGAGGTCGAGCGAGAGTGCGTCTCCGGCCAGGCGCGGCCAAAGGCACCAAGGTCGTCTGGACGGTCGATGGCCAGGGTGCGGACGAAACGGTCGTAAACCTGGACCATACAGGCTGGCCGGAGGGACACGATGCACTCGCCACCTGTAATACACTCTGGGGCATCCTGCTCGGCAACCTCCGCAAGTACGCTGAAACCGCCAACCCTCTCCTGTATATAGCTAGTCTACGGAACGGAGTTGTGTTTCTATTCAGTTGTCAGTCGATAGTTGTCAGTTGTCAGTTGTCAGTTGCTGGGGTGTGGCTGGGGGGCGGCATGTGGTGCTTCCGTGTGATCTGACGGTACCGGAACGCCTAATTACGGCGGCCGAGGGTGGGGCGGTCGTCTGTGGTGGTGGAACCGGGGGCCGAGGGGTCGTTGTTGGTTCCACCGCCGACGCGGCGGAGGGTCGGTTTATTGTCCTTGCCTTTGTCGTTGAGTTTGCGCTTGTTTTCGATGCGGGCGAGGCGGCTTTTGATGTCGTCGAACTCGGAGGTGGTGACGATGTACTCCGATTTGGCGGGCATGATGGTGGCGATCTCGACTTCGGAGTGCTCGATGCGGTCCGGGGTCTGGGGGTGGTCGGAGAAGGCCTTGGAGAGGGTTCCGGGCTTGTGTTTTTCGAGGGCGGAGATCTTTTCGAAGAACTGGATGAAGGCCTGGGGATCGTATCCGGCCTTGTACATGTACTGGAGTCCGAGCCAGTCGGCTTCGGATTCGAAGTTGCGGGAGAACTTGAGGAAGGTGAGGGGGATGGCGAGCTGGGAGGCCTGGTAGATGCCGTATCCGGTGTAGGAGCCCTGGGTGAGGATGATGAGGGGGATCTGGCCCATCTGCATGTAGTTCATGCGGGTCATCTCGCGGGCGGCGTGATGGGCGCAGACGTGGGCGGTCTCGTGGGCCATGACGCCGGCGAGCTCGGCTTCTTCGTCGGCGTTGAGGATGAGGCCGGAGTTGACGTAGAAGAAGCCTCCGGGGAGGGCCATGGCGTTGATCTCATCGGAGTCGATGACTTTGATGGTGAAGGGGACCTTGCAGTCGGAGTTTTTGACGATGTTCTGGCCGACGCGGTTGACGTACTCGGCGATGACCGGGTCGTTGATCATGTGCGCGGATTTCTCGATCTCCATCGAGTACTGTTTGCCGGTGCCGATCTCCCAGTTGGTGGAGTAGAAGTTGCCCATGCCGCGGCCGCCGATGTTGCGTGTGCCGATGGCGTCGACGTCGTCTTCGGAGCCTTTTTTGATGTGTGGGTCGAGGTCTTCGCCGGGGCTGGGGAGCGAGTCGGATTTTGCGGCGGCGGCGGATTTCGCGGCTTTGTTTTCGGCGGGGGTGGGGGCCGCAGTGCCGGGATCTTTCGGGACGGGCGGGGCCTGGGTAGGGATGGGAGGGGGTGTTGGAGTTCGTTGGGCGAGGAGAGGGCCGGCGGAGGTGAGGGAGAGGGCGGCGACGAGACCGAGGTGGGCGATGGGACGCATGGTGGGGGTGACTCCTCGCGAGCGGCCTGGCGTGAACTTTGGGCGCAGCCCTGCTTTCTATTTTAGACGTGGTAGGGACGGTTTCGGTTTTGGGGATGTGGGCGGGTGAAGACGATGGACCACAGGGGCGAAAATCCGAGATACGAGAGCTGTTTTGTGCCGGAGTTAATAGAGGCAATGGAGGGACGAACCTTTGCGGCGAGTTGGGTCGAGGTGACGAGGCGGGTGAGAACGACGGTTCGCGCTTTTCTGCGCGAATACCCCCCCTTCACGACGATGGGGCCGTCGCGGAGGATGGGGCACCCGGTTCGGTGGGGAGGGAAGGTGACGAGGCGGGTGAGAACGACGGTTCGCGCTTTTCTGCGCGAATACCCCACCCTTCACGACGATGAGGCCGTCGCGGAGGATGGGGCACCCGGGGTTCGGTGGGGAGGGAAGGTGACGAGGCGGGTGAGAACGACGGTTCGCGCTTTT
>CAXSGC010000051.1:0-20481 GCA_964236945.1 uncultured Acidobacteriaceae bacterium
CGAGCTGATTTTCGGAATCTTTACCCGAGAGACTTTGACGTTGATCGAACCGGAGCGGGATTCTTTATGGCTCTCGGTGAGCTGAGGGCAAGGGTCGGCGTTCAGGTCGCCATCCTTTCTGTTCGATACCAGGTTGAAATCGAGGCCGAGTTGGCGGCAATTGTTCCTCTTGAAGATTGGGAGGAGATTCTATGAACTCCCTGATGACAGTTCCCTCCCTTGCTTCCCTGCCCTCGATCTTCACGGCGCGGCCTGAAGCCCGGAAACGGATGCGCGACTTCTTCAGCTCGCATATCCGCAATCCCAACACCCGCCGCGCATATATGGAGGCTGTCCGGCAGTTCTCCGCTTTTTGTGCCGAGCATGGCATCGAGGATCTCACTCAGGTGGAGCCGGTCCATGTCGCGGCATTCGTCGAGATGCAGCTCAAGCTCCACTCCAAGCCCACTGTGAAGCTGCGGCTGGCCGCTTTGCGAATGCTCTTCGATTGGATGGTGGTCGGCCAGGTGCTTCCTCTAAATCCTGCGCATGCCGTGCGCGGGCCAAAGCACTCACAGAAGCGCGGCAAAACGCCCGTCCTCCAGACCGACGAAGCCCGGACTTTGATTGATGCGATCGACACCACTTCCCTGCCCGGCCTGCGCGATCGCGCCCTAATCGGTCTGATGGTTTATACCTTTGCTCGGGTCGGTGCTGCGGTCTCGATGCGGGTCGAGGATTTCTATGTGCAGGGACGGCGGGGCTGGGTCCGGCTCCATGAGAAGGGTGGCAAGGAGCACGAGATGCCGACGCACCACAATCTCGACCGCTACCTAGAGGAATACATCGCGGCGGCTGGCATTGCCGAAGACCGCAAAGGCCCGCTCTTCCGAACGACCAAAGGCCGGTCCGGTGAGTTGACAGACAATTCCCTGCTCCAGTCCGACGTATGGCGCATGATCCGCCGACGAGCGCTTGCGGCCGGAATCAAAACCGAGATTGGCTGCCACACCTTCCGCGCCACCGGCATCACCGCCTACCTCAAGAACGGCGGCAGGCTGGAGATCGCGCAGCAGATGGCAGCGCATGAATCGGCCCGGACCACCGGGCTCTATGACCGCAGGAGCGATGAGGTTTCCCTGGATGAGGTAGAGCGGATCGGGATTTGATCGGGGCGCTCGGAATCGTTTGAGGATACCAACGGCTTAGCCTCTACCTTCCGCTGCTGTTCCATATAAGCGCGGGCCTCAGCCGTACCCTGCGCCATCTGCTCAAATAGTTTGCTCATGCGTTTAGGCGAAGATGATCGACATCGCGCCATGCTCTTCGCGCGCTGGTGTCACTGTAATTTCAACGTTCCGGCCGAGAGCCGTCAAGAAGTCAATCAGGCGGCCCACAGAGAAGGAGCCTGCTCGATTGCGGATGAGCGCCGAAACGTGAGGCTGTTGAATGCCCAGAACCTTTGCCGCCTCTACTTGAGTCAGGCCACGATCTTTGATGATGCGGGCGATTTCGAGAGTCAGCCGAGCTTTCGTCTGCTCCTGATCTGCATTTGGCAGGCCTAAATCGGCAAAAATGTTGCCGCTACCTTCAATCACATCATCAATTTCAGTCGGTTTGCTGGAGTGCTGCATGGTCAACCTAGCCTTTCTTTATAGTGACGTTCTGCGGCGGCGAGCCGCTGATGAATGAGGTCGATCTCTGCTTTCGGAGTCGCAATTCCGGCCTTCGATTTCTTCTGAAAGGCATGCAATACATAGACGACGCCGTGAAAGCGCGCGGTATAGACGGTGCGCCAAGTGTTGCCGTCGAACGGGGCGACAATCTCCATCACTGAATGACCGCCAAAGCCCTTCAATGGCTTGGCTGCCGGGTCAGTCTCACCTCTCTGCGCTGCATACAGGGCGAAGCCGATGTCCAGCCGGACCTCTGGTGGGAAGGTTCGCAGGTCTTTCTGCGACGACCCGACCCAGCGCACGGCTTTCAGATGTGTATCCATAATACAAGTATACGTCTATTTGTATAGAAGCAGGTGCCTTGTGTGAGTCTGGTATCCATTGCGGGTTGACAAGGAGAACTCAAGTACCTAAGTTCTAAAGTACCGGAGTTGCTAAGTACCGGAGTACCGCAGTTCTAAAGGAGTCCAGCGTGATCCTCGCCGTTGTTAGCCACAAAGGAGGGGTTGGAAAAACCACGACAGCCGTTCATCTCGCGGCTTATTTCCAAACCCTGGGATCGACCTTGCTGCTTGACGGCGACGATACCCGAAACGCGATCAACTGGAGTCAGCGAGGAGCGGGCTTCCCTTTTCGCATTGCGCCGGTTCAGGAAGCCGCGCAACTCATGCCCAGCTTTACCCACACCGTGATCGACACAGGGCAGCGCCAGACGACCGAGGATCTCCGTGCCGCTTACGCTACGTGCGACCTCATCATCATCCCATCCGTTCCCGCCAGTCTTGACACAGACGGGCTCGGCCAAACCATCAGGGCGATCCGTGAGCATGGCCCGGACAAACTACGAGTTCTGCTCGCCAGGGTTCCTCCGGACGCAGCCAAAGAAACGGTCGAGCTGCGTGGGTTGCTCCAGCAGATGAATGTTGAAGTTTTTACTTCTGAAATACCTATGCTCAAGGCCTTTGCCAAAGCAGCGGCGGCTGGCGAGATCGTCAATCAGACCAAGGACCGGAATGCGCAGAGGGCTTGGGAAGCCTACAAAGCAGCAGGGAAGGAGATACAAGCATGAGTTTAGCCAGCTCACTTGCACCGAGGCAGCAGACCACGGAAACCTCGCAGCGCATTCCAAAAACAGTGGAAGCAGAGAAGCCGAGGCCGCAAACAACACATAAGAACGTCCCCATCCCTGGTACGGGCGCAAAGTACACCGACCCGGACTTTATGCAGCTGAAAGTTTATGTACGCCGCAAGACGAAGACCGCAGCTGCCCGGAAGTGGGAGGACAGCGGCGGCAGAGAACTCTCGGAGCTGGTTGAAACTTTACTCGAAAAGTACCTAAGTTCATAAGTTCTTAGGTACTGGAGTTCTTTCAGTTCTCTATAACCCTTGTATTTGCATCGTTAAGCCCATGAAGAAGCGGACTATCAAAAGCGCTACACCTTCAAGTGATTCCACTATGGCACAGTGGGAACGCGACGAAGCGGCTGTGGCTTACCGCCAGAAACAGGAGGAAGAGCAGCACTATCGTGAAGTCCTTGCGAAGTTGGAGGCGGAAAAGGCTCGGCTGGAAGAACAAGTCCAGGAGTTCATAACCCGTCACCCAGAGGCCCTGAAAACCAGCAAGCCCCGCCCTCCCAAGAAGCCCCGTGACCGTAAGGTCGAGGATCATCTCAGCAAGACCCGACAGGCTGCAGCTCTCGCCCAAGTCCGCATCGACCGGGATGCCAATGGAGGCGAAGAGGAGATCTTCCAGGTCGCCCAGGCGCTCATCCTTTGTGGGTTGCCCTACGACAAGACCGACCAGACGAAAATCACCAGGTCAGCTCGGCTCGCTGATGGCAGTGTGGTCGACGTTACCTTCAGTACCGGGCTCAAAGCCGGGATGCCGTATGGAAGTGATCGCAGCCTGTTGCACTTCCTCTTCGATAAAGCTGTGAAGAGCGATTCCAGATTCGTCAGTTGGGAGACGGCGACCGAGTTTCTCCAAATGATGAACATGGCACAGGGCGGAAAGAATAGGCGGGATCTCCGACAACGTTTTCTCAGAATTCGCAGCCTAACGATTGGTGTCGAGCGCACCACTCAATATGGGACGACTTCCGACCTCATGCCCGTCATCCGCCACTCTCATCTACCCACCAGCGTCGATGTACGGGCCGAGCAGAGAGGGCAATCCCTATTGCCGATCGGTTCGGATGTTGTCTTCGGAGTGGAGATTGACCCCAGCTTCTTCGCCGACCTCAAGCGATATCACGTCCCCACGCCGGCCGCGATCATTAGGACAACCCGCAACAAATCACAGCTCCAGGACCTCATGCTTTGGCTTCACTGGCGCTGCTATGCGGCCAACAAGTCCAGCCTCATAAAGTGGGAGTACCTGCGGATGCAGCTCTGGCAAGACGATAAAACTAGCCGACGGATCAAGGTCCGGTTTGCGGAGGCCATCACTGCTTTGCGGATCATCTGGCCGGAGCTGCAAGCCGAGGCTCTGAAAACCGGCCTCATGGTCGGTCCGCCATTGAGAGGGCGCTACCTCCTAGCAAAAGGCGCTGCCGCTCGACAGATCAGCTAATAGGTAAGTTCTTCATATGACTGCATGGAGCGGGGGACTTCCCGGCACGTTTGCGTCAGGTGCTTTCCACAAACCCATGTCGAAAAGAGGGGAAGAGCGGGGGACTTCCCGGCACGGCAAAAGGGACTTCCCGGCACGAAATAGGGGACCTCCCGGCACGAAAAAAGGGACTTCCCGGCACGATTTTCTAAGCCCTAATTAAGGAATCAAGATGTTCAAGAAGATCAAGAAATTAATCAGGATTCCATCCCTGTGAGTCTGTGCAACCCCGAAAACGGAAAACGGAGCACGTCCTTCGGACGCGAACTGAGGGCTTTACAGCCCTTTCCTTTGGGGCTGCGCCCTAAACCCTGCAGACGCAACAGCAAAAGCAAAAACATTCCTATTGAGGGTGGGGTTGTTCGAGCGGTTGTGGCTAACGATTGAAAGCATCGGCAGCAAAGAGGAAAGACAGGTAGAACGTGCCGCGAGCCTTCCGATGGTGCCTAACCATGCCGAAATAGCCAGAAGGGCCACCACGGGCTCCTGGCGAGGTCCGAAGGACCGAGAACAAACCAACCGAGCACGAGATCAGTCCCTCCTCCATCCCGGACTAGGCGAGGATCGTTTCGGCCAGCTCCGCGTCAAGGCTGCCTTCGGCCCCGGCTTCACCGGCGCTGCGCGGCCCTGACCCGAAGCAATCCGGCCGAAACGCAATGCCCTGGTCATTCCGGGAATGTAGGGGAGAGAAGAACAAAACAAATGCGAACCGTCTTCATTCGCCACGGACAGAGCACCGGAAACGCCGGCATTCCGGCCCACGACCTTGCGTTGCTAGAGCTGACGGAGCTGGGCTGGCGGGAGAGCAGGGAAGTGGCGGCCGGATGGATCGAGACGCCCAGCCTGATCCTGACCTCGCCCTACCTACGCACCCAACAGACGGCGGCGGCGACCATCATGCGGTTTCCTCAGGTGCCGGTCGAGGTCTGGGTGATCCATGAGTTCACCTACCTGCAGCCGAGCCGCTGGAATGGAACCCGCAGCTCCGCTCGATTGCCGGCCATCGAGCGGTATTGGGCCGAGGCCGATCCGGAGTTCTGCGACGGTGAGGGAGCCGAGAGCTTCAGAGCCTTGCTCGGAAGGGCGCAGACGGCTTTGGATCGTTTAGCAGCCATGCCAGAGGATGCCCTCGTGTATGGCTTCAGTCACGGGCAGTTCATCCAGGCCGTCCGGTCGCTGGTGATCGACGCCGGTTTGACCGACCGGGAGAAGATGCGAAAGTTCTGGGGCAAGGGAAGTCCAGCGATCAGCAATGCCGAACTGGTGGAGCTTTCGGTCGAGGGTGGGGCATGGCGACATTGCCAGCCAGTCTCTACCGCGTGAGCTCGACGACGGTCGGAGCGTTGGCCAGGGTGCGGGCGTTATCGACCACCGCGCAGTTCACCAAGGTCATGTTCCAGGCAGACTCCCGGCCATAGCCGCCATGAACATGCCCGAAGACATGGAGCCTCGGCTTGATCCTGAGCACAACGCCGAGCAGGTACTGACATCCCGCATGTTTGGCCAGGATGTGCGGTTTGTCGAGCGTGCCGTACGGAGGTTCGTGGGTGATGAGCACGTCCGTATCGTCCGGGATAAGATCCCAGTGCTTGCGAATCTTCACCGTTCGCTCCCGTGCGAAGGCCCAGTCTCCGCCCACCGAGTTGACCGGCGATCCCCAGAACTTCACGCCTTCGAGCGTGATCCCGGAGTCCTGAAGGTAGGTGGCTTCGGTAAGGTGAGCCCTTGCCAGCCCCGGTTTGCGGTCGCCAGAGTGGATCAGAATGTCGCCTGGAGGAAGCGTGAGCTGGCGATGGAAGCCGTGGGTGTCCCCGATGCAGACCAGGCGAAGAGGGCCGGTAGGGGAGATGCGACGCTCTATTGAATCAGCTTTCTTCACAGTCGCCACGCCCTCCCTTTCCTGTCTCGTTTGGTTTGGCTATGGAAGTCCAGTTATAGGACCGGTTCCTTGAAGGGTTGTGTTGTTAGTGGCGAAGCACTTGCCAGAGTACGGAGCAGCTTCAAACGTAAAGGTTTCACCATCCAGGAGAACTGCCAAAGGCATTCCCGACGCTACATGGATTTCCCAGCTCCGCATTCCCGGAAGACGACCGCCTAGACCGTCAGATATGTAGTCTTGGTGCAGCAAGAGGGTAGCCCGAGAAAATACAATCGGTTGCTTCCCACCGACAAGGCTGACATTCCGAAGTGCTATCTGCTGTGTTTTGGTCACCTCAGCCTACCTGCAAGCCATTCGGTGTGCAGCCAGAGCTTGGCCGAATACTCATCCTGAAACTCCTTCACAACAGCATCGGGAGTTCCAGGCGAGTTGCCCTTAACGAGTTCGACTCTCCCGGTCTGGACGTTCGGGTGAGTGTAGTAGCCGGTCAGGATTCCATCTACCGCCTGATTCACAGACCATGGTCCTGCACCAAGTCTGTCCATGTGTCCTGTCGCGTCTGCCATCACTTTCTCCTTAAGCTTCGGATTCAATCCTGCTCTACATCGCTCACTGGTTTCTTTACGGCGAGGGTGAGGCCGTATTGGGCTGCCTTGAAACGTTCGGGGGAATCGGCATAGAACTCTTCTAACAATCCTTTGAACTTGGCGGCGGATGCCACAACCGCAAAGGCAAGAACAACCGCATGGCCATCGTGCACGTCGCCTTCAAGTCGTCGAGCCAGGCACCGCCCGCAGCGGCACACGCGCAGTACATTGCGCGGGAGGGCCAATACGAGAAGCGCGGCGGCGTGGAGCTGGTCGAGTCCGGCAACATGCCTGAGTTCGCCCAAGCCGATCCACACGCATTCTGGGTCGCCGCCGATGCCAACGAACGCGCCAATGGCCGCGCTTACACCGAGATACAGATCGCTCTCCCGCGTGAGCTGAATCCGGCGCAGCGCGAGCAGTTGGCGCGGGAGACGACGCGCGAGCTGATGGGCGACCGGTTCGCGTACACAATGGCCGTTCATGTACCTCTCGCCAAAGACAATATCGACCAGCCGCACATGCACCTGATGTTCTCGGAGCGGGCCGTCGATGCGGCGACACGCGAGCTGGCCGAAGATCGTTTCTTCAAGCGCAACGGCGCGAAGAAAGACCCGGCGTGGAACGACCGAAACAAACCCGAAGAGGTACGCGAGAAGTGGGTTGAGATGATGAATCGGGCCATGGAGCGGGCCGGGCAGGAACAGCGGCTCGATGCTCGTTCCTGGGCCGACCAGGGCCGCGAGGACCTTGCCGCGTTGCGGGAAGAAAAGACGCTCCGGGGGGATGGCCCGGAGGCCATGGAGCGCCACGAGAAGATCGCCGAGCAGAGACGGCAGCGCGAGGAACTGCCTGCCCCGCATCTGGACCAGGCAGCGGCGGTCCGGGAGGTGGAGAAGCGGGCCGAGGCCGAAGTTGCGCGGATCGAGCAGCGGCGCGACGAGCAGATCGGCATCCTCGACAAGCTGATCGAAAAGGCGCGGGAGCTGGCCGTCGAAGTCAAGGAACGTGCGACAGAGTTTGCGCGGAATGTCACGGACCGGGTTGAGTCGTTCTTTGGGACTGGAGAGCGGGGAGCTTCGGCGGAAAAAGCCTCCACCAAAGAGCAGGAACTTGCCCGCCCGCCCACCCCTCAAACCGCGCAGGAGCGGCTAGACGAAATGCTCTCTGGACTGGACCGACGGATGGCCGCTCAAGAGTCTATCGAGGACAAGCTAGCCAACCTCGACAAGCGTCTGGGAGAACAGGCCAAGGCGCAGCAGGAGAAGGAACTCAGCCAGAAGCAAGAGATAGAAATCTCGCGTGGCCGAGGCAGGGGCTTGGGGATCGAACGGTAGGGGCCAGGAGGGTGCATGAAGGACGATGAGCTGTTGTTGATCTACAAAGGTCTTCGGGATATGACCGAGGCCATGAAAACGCGGGAGATTGCCTTGGACCAGAAGACCGCCGCGCTCAGTGCCGCCATCGCGCAGCTCGAAAAGATGCCTTTCGCGCTCGGCAAGCAGACCAGCCAGTACATCGGCATGGGGGTACGGGAAGCCATCCAGCAAGACTTCGATACGCCGATCAAGGAGTCGTTTCAAGTTCCGATCGCAAACCTCGAACGGGCGACGAGCGAAGCCAGGAGCGTGATGAGGGAGGTCGGCAAGGCGACTCGGTTCCATGCCGTGAGCTGGTGGGGTTCGGTCCTGGGTCTGGGCATCCTGCTCGGAGCGCTCGGCTATCACTTTCTGGAGATACGCAAGTTCGACGATATCCAGACCCAGCTCAATACCATCCAGCAGCAGATTGCTCCGATTGCTCCGGTTTTAGAGACGAAGCCTGCTGACGGAAAAGCTTTGAAAGAACGTCATCGCCGGTGAAAACGTGTGTGTTCTCCTATACAAGCTCTAATCGGCTGTGTTCATTCCATTGACTCACATCGCAGATGCAACGGCACTTGCTAAAGGGAGACGGGAATCACAGCGCCCGGTCTACTTTCGTTGCAGAGGCGTTCGTTTGGTGCATGCGACAACCGCAATTGCAAGCTCCCATTGCAACGGGTGAGTGCAACGTGGGCGATCTCCGTTCCATCCTCTAACTCTAGAGGAACGACTAAGTGGCCGACTCTAAAAAGCTGGGCTTTGTAGGTTTTGGCGCGATGGCGCGGAAGATGGCACCGAGACTGCGGGATGCCGGTTACACGATTGTTGTTTTCGATCCGGCTCACCATGAGGACGCCATCGATGGCTTTGCGCTTTTGAAAAGCGCGGCAGCCGTCGCTCGCGAGACCGAAGTCATCATCGTTTCGGTGCCGGCAGATGCGGCGCTGGAGCTATCGGTGGAAGGTCCCGATGGCGTCCTCAAAGGCGCACAGAAAGGTTTATTGCTGATCGACACCAGCACGGTGTCGCCCGATGCATCAAGAAGGCTTGCCGAAGTTGCGACAAAACAAGGTGTGCGATTCGTCGAGGCGCCTGTCTCCGGCAGCACGCCGGAAGCTGAGACGGGTAAGCTCGTCGTGCTCGCGGCCGGCAAGGAAGAAGATGTCGCGTTCGCGGCTCCTATTTTTGAGGTCATCGGTCATAAGACGATTTACGCCGGGCCGGCGGGCCAGGGACTGGTGATGAAGCTGGTCATCAACGGCATCATGGGGCTTGCAACGGCCGCACTGGCCGAGAGCATCAGCTACGGCGTTAAGGCTGGCCTGGATCGCGGCACGCTGATCGATGCGCTTCTGGGTTTGCCGATCGTCGCCGAGCACGATCACCCGAAACTGGAAATGGCACGGCGGGGGGAATACCCGGCGCGCTTCGCGACCCGACTTCTGTTCAAGGACTTAGGCTTGTTGCTGGCCGACGCCGCAAAGCACGGTGTGCCGATGAGCACCATGGCTGCCGGAGCACAGCTCTACACCTTAGCCACCATCAAACACGCCGACGAAGACTACGCTGCCGCGATTGCCGCGATGGAAGAACTCGTTGCGAAATGAGCTGGATCGAAGCGTCTCTTACCGCAACAAGACCGCGGATGTGCTTGAGCGATCTCGCCTCGCCAAATCCACTCGTATAGGAGCCTCCATGACGACTGTTCGCGATGAAACCTACGACCTTATGCGCAAGCTTGGGCTGACGACCGTGTTCGGCAATCCAGGTTCGACCGAAGAGACCTTTCTCAAGAACTTCCCCAGCGATTTTAAGTTTGTGCTGGGGCTGCAGGAGGCGTCTGTTCTGGCGATCGCGGACGGATTTGCGCAGGCAACCCGTACCGTCGCGTTTGTGAATGTGCATACGGCGCCCGGCCTCGGGAATACGCTGGGCAATCTGGTGAACTCGCGCATGTCGAAGACGCCGATGATCCTGACCACCGGCCAGCAGACCCGCGAGATGCTGTTGATGGAGCCGTGGCTGACCAACGTCGATGCTACCGAGTTTCCGAAGCCGCATGTGAAGTGGTCGTACCAGACCTCGCACGCCAAGGAGACGCCGGCGGCGTTTATGCGGGCGTATGCGGTGGCTCTGCAGGCGCCGCAGGGTCCGGCGTATCTTTCGCTTCCGTTGGATGATTGGGATGCGGAGTCTTCGGGGCCGGCGGTGGTGCGTAGTGTGGCGACGCGGGTCGCGCCCGATCCGGAACGTCTGTCCGCCTTCGCCGAGCAGATGAAGAAAGCCAAGAACCCGGCGCTGGTGATTGGGCCGGATGTGGACCGGGCCGACGCCTGGGCAGAGGCGATCACGTTCGCGGAGAAGCTAGGCATACCGGTGTTTGGGCCGCCGGGCGGCGAGCGTTGCGGTTTCCCGGAAGATCATCCTCAGTTTGCGGGGAATCTGAAATTCGCGATCGGACCGCTGTCCGAACAACTCACCGGTCATGATCTTGTGCTGGTGATCGGCGCTCCGGTTTTCCGCTACTACCCATATGTGCCCGGCAAGTACCTGCCGGATGGCTGCCAGTTGCTGCACATCACCGACGACCCTGAAGAAGCCGGACGTTCCCCGGTGGGCGACAGCCTGGTCGCCAACGCAAAGCTCGCCTTGCAAGCGCTTACGCCGCTGGTCGAGCAGTACCAGACCAGGACGTACAAGCGGCCCGCTTCCACCGCGCCCGTGGCGGACACGTCCTCTCCGATGAGCGCGGATGCCTTTTACGCGGCAATCAGTCGGGTTCGTTCGGACGACTCGGTCATCGTGGAAGAGTCGCCATCGAACCTTGCGACGCTGCACAAGCACCTGCCCACGCGCAGGCCGCTCTCGTTCTTCACGATGGCCAGCGGCGGCCTGGGATGGGGACTTCCCGGTGGCGTCGGCGTGGCGCTGGGCGAGCGAGCGACGGGCCGCAACCGGCCTGTCATCTCGATCATCGGCGACGGCTCCTTCCAGTACTCCATCCAGTCGTTGTGGACCGCGGCGCAGCAGAAGGCGCGGATGGTGATCCTCGTTCCCGTCAATGAGGAGTACGCGATCCTCAAAGCTTTCGCGAAGCAGGAAGACACGCCGGGCGTTCCCGGCCTGGATGTGCCCGGCATCGACATCACCGGACTTGCCGCGGCGTATGGCTGCAAGACCAGTCACGCCGAAACGCCGGATGATGTGAGCGATCAGCTGAAGGCCGCCTTGCAGAACGACGGCCCCACGGTCATCGCCGCAAAGATCAGCAACGCCATTCCGCCGCTTCTGTAAACCCCGAAGCTTCTTGAGAGGATATTCGCCCACAACAACCATTAGCACCGAGCAGCACTTCTCCCGGAGGGGACCCATGAGCAACGAAGCCTTCAATACGGTCAATCCTGCCAACGGCGAAACGATTGAGACCTTCCAGACCTACAAGCCCGACGAGACCGACGCCGTTCTCCGTCGCTCTGAAACGGCGTTCAAGAGCTTTCGCAAGACCTCAACTTACCACCGCGCCGAGCTTCTGCACCAGCTTGCCGCGACGCTTCGCAAGAACAAGGACAGCCTCGCCAAGACCATCACCACCGAGATGGGAAAGATCTTGTCCGAGGCTCAGGCCGAGGTGGAGAAATGCGCTCTCGAAGCCGAGTGGTATGCGGAAAACGGGCCCAACATGCTGGCCGATGAGCCCGCGCCCACCGGCGGTATCGAGGCCTACATCTCCTTTCATCCACTCGGCTCGATCCTCGGCATCATGCCGTGGAATTTCCCGCTGTGGCAGGCGACGCGCTTCTGCATTCCCACGCTTCTGGCGGGCAACGTCGTCCTGATCAAGCACTCGCCCAATACCCAACGGAGTTCGCTCGAACTCGAGCGCGTGGTGCGCGAAGCCGGCTTCCCCGAGGGCGTCTTCCAGAACCTCATCCTGCGCACAGAGGACATCGTCAACGTCATCAACGACCGCCGGGTCCAGGGTGCTTCGGTCACGGGAAGTGTTCGCGCGGGTTCCGCCGTGGCATCCGAGGCCGGCAAGGTGATCAAGAAGACCGTGATGGAGCTGGGCGGCTCCGACGCGTTCATCGTCCTCGAAGACGCCGACATCCCGAAGGCTGTTGCCGCCGGAATCAAAGGCCGATTCGGCAACACGGGCCAGGTCTGCCTCGCAGCCAAGCGATTCCTTCTGCTGGACAGCATCGCGGATGAGTTCGAAAGCAGGTTCGTCGAAGCGACCAAAGCACTCCGGACGGGCGATCCCCTGGACCCCCATAGCCAACTCGGCCCGATGGCGCGCGCCGACCTGCGCGATGGACTGGACAAGCAGGTTCAACAGAGCGTCGCGGCCGGCGCCAAGGTACTCTGCGGCGGCAAGCCGATTGCGGGTAAGGGCGCCTTCTACGAACCCACCGTGCTTTCAGGCGTCAAGCCCGGCATGCCTGCCTTCGACGACGAAACCTTTGGCCCGGTCGCTGCGATCACCCGCGTCGCCAATGCGGACGCCGCCGTGGAAGCCGCCAACAACAGCCAGTACGGGTTGAGCGGCAATCTCTGGACGAGCGACATCGACCGCGCCCGCAAGTTGGCGCGCCAGCTCGAAACGGGCGGCGTGTTCATTAACGGCAGCACAGCTTCCAACCCGCGCGTTCCCGTGGGCGGCATCAAGAACAGCGGCTACGGGCGAGAGCTTTCGCACTTCGGTCCACATGCCTTCGTGAATACGCAGACCGTCTGGATCGAGCCCAAATCGACCGAGGGGGATACGCACCCAAAGGCCTGATCCGCTTCGAGTGAGTTGCTTGGATGGTCCATATGGCCTGCCCGTAGGCGCCCGGTCAGCCCCTTTCACCTCCCGGCTTGATTTCGTTCCCGAACCATAAGTATGGTCGCGTCGGTGAGAGACTTGCCCGCGGGCCGAACAAGCGTTGGCTGAGAACAGAACAGCACTGTCCATGAAGGAGGACGACCGATGACCATCATCAACGCCTTACTTCCGGTGTTCGTGACTCTGCTTATCGGCTATCTGGCAGCTTGGCGGCATGACGAAGACGGTAAAACTGCAACGGCACTGAACACGATGGTCATGACGTTCACGCTACCGCTTAGTCTCTTTGCCGGGACGGTGACGATTTCACGTCATGAACTCATGCAAAACCTGCCGATGATGGCGGCGCTCTTCGTGGGACTCGTCGTTCCTTTCGGAGTCGCTTACGGGATCACACGCTACGTATTTAAACGCAAACCAGGGGAGAGCACCTTGCAGGCGCTGGCGATCTCCTTTCCGGCGGTGCCGTTCATAGGCCTGCCTGTTCTTGGGTCCATCTTTGGCCCTCAGGCGGCGACGATCACAGTTGCAATTAGCGGTTTAGCGACCAACCTGATCATCGTTCCCATCAGTATCGTCCTGCTTACGCTTGCATCTGGAAATGGCGAAGGGAAAAAGGCAGACCCAGCTCAGCCGGCTCCCCCCTCGCCGACGAAGGGCGACAGCCGCCAACAGGCGGAAGATAAGAGCGACAGCAGCAAGCAGGGGCAAGACAAAGCTCAGCCTTCCGTGGGGAGCATCATTCTTTCCGCGCTGGAAGAACCGGTTGTATGGGCGCCCATTCTTGCCGTAATCTTCGTCTTTGTAGGGATCACAGTGCCGAAACCACTGGTGAGTTCGCTGCAACTGCTAGGAGCGACAACCTCCGGAATATCGTTGTTTGCCAGCGGCATCATCCTTCGAGCACAAACCCCCACAATCTCGATGCCGATTGCAGCAAGCACTCTAGGGAGACTTTTGGTTGTGCCAGGCTTGGCGCTGGTTCTTCTTCCCCTTTGTGGCATCGTTGGAATAGCCAGAAGCGAATCGGTTGTAGCCCTCGCCATGCCCTGTGCCGTCATGCTAATCATTCTCTCCGTCCGGTACCACATCGCGGAAAAGGAAAATGCCTCAGTCCTGCTCTATAGCTACATCTTTTCGGCCGCCAGCATGACCTTGGCGGTTCTGCTCACAAAATAAGTATGGCGAGGCCATCCCGTCTATATATGTCAGGTCTACCTGAAGTTGAGTGAGACAGAGAGGTCGGATGAGCGTCCCTACGGAAGGCGCAGCTAAGCACAAGGAGCTTTCGACATGGGTTGAGACAATCACTGCTAAATGCAGACTTTCACCTAAAAACCCAAGACTCCGTTACGGTATCTGGATGATGTGGGTGGTCCTCGCACCGCTGCATGCTCAAAACGGGCGCACACCGGCAAACTCTTCTGCCCCAGTGGACGCGTCTGGAGCACCACTGCAACCAAGCATCTTTCGCCCGCATTGGCGGGAAGAGTTGGAACGTAAGGGGCTCACGATCACCCTGGAGGAGATCTATGACTTTCAGGGCAACCCGACGGGCGGTAGAACTCAGATGGGTACTGCCTCTGGGAGAGTGACCGGATCCATGAATCTCGACCTTCAAAAACTGCTTTCCTGGCAAGGTGCAAACGTCACTGTCACTGGACTTTTTCAAACTGGGTCGAATTTAGCGGCCACCTATATCGGCTCATGGGATGCCACGAGTTCGACCGCCGGTACGCACAGTCTGCGTCTCAATGAGTACTTCCTCGATCAAAAGCTGCTAAGTGGTAAGTTGACGCTGCGAGTGGGGCAAATCTCTGCGAAGAACGAGTTCGATAATCAGGCTATAGGTTTCAACGATGAAGCTGCTGCCTTCAAGACGTGGATCAACGACACGCTGTGTTGTAATCCCCCAATCACCAACCAGACGTACGCCTCATTTTCTGCAGCCGCCAAACCCGGTCTATACGTCCGAGGTGATCCGAGCAAGCACTTTCTCTATAAGTTGGCCGTGTTCTCAGCTCCTCATAAGCCCTACGTGGGGGACCCTAGTGGCCTCCGCTTCGACCTCCGCGACGCGCCTGCAATGGGATCTACGCTTGGGTACCGGCATGGCGATGAATCGTCCGCTCACGCGGGCATCTACAAAATCGGACAAATCCATAATTTTGGGCACTATTTCAGCCTGATTACACATAAGCAGACTCATGGAAACGACGAATACTTCGTCGACATCGGGCAAGCACTCTGGCGACGGAAGGTCAACGGCCACTACACCAACCAGGAGGTCGACTCCCAGTTCAGCATTAGCGCCACCCCGCGGCGTCTCAACATAAATGACGTGGAGACGATCGCCGGCATCCGGCTTGTAGGACTGACGTACCGGCGGCCGGTTGACATCGTGGCGATCGGCGTGGTCAACGCTCACTTTAGCCGCGACTATAGCAAGGAGCTCGCACAAACGGGGCAACCCGGTCGAGCTTCACAAACCACACTGGAAGTTGGTTACAAATTCGTTCTGCGACCTTGGCTTAGCGTCTGGCCCGATTTTCAGTACATTTGGAAACCCAGCGGCGATAAACGGTTGGGTGACGCGCCTGTCCTTGCACTCCGCCTCGTGGTCGACCACTAACATTCTTCTTCTGTGGATCCTCTCCGGCAGATCTACCATGGGGAGCTTACCGCATATCCGTTAGTGCGGTTTTCAAGCATGATAATGTCCTTTATCATGCGGAGTAAGGAGAGTTGAGTGAAGACACCAAGCACGAAGATTAAGGTCGCAGAACTGGCCCGTCGCATCACGGGCTTCTCCGTTCCAGGTTTTGGGTTGCAATGGACCCCGGCTGATGACGAACGAAAGACGATCCGCACACTCCTTACATTCTTTGAAGACCGCCGCGTGCTTTATAGGCCACAGCACCTGGAGGTTGCCGGCGAAGTCGAGCAATCCGTTCTAGCGATCCGCAAGGAATGTACCAATACCTTGGCCGTGCTGCCCGAGCAGTCTCCGGCCGTCTCTTCTGTTCGTATGATCCGGGCTGCATGCCGGACTTTTCTAGATCAGCCCCGAGCTGATTTTCGGAATCTTTACCCGAGAGACTTTGACGTTGATCGAACCGGAGCGGGATTCTTTATGGCTCTCGGTGAGCTGAGGGCAAGGGTCGGCGTTCAGGTCGCCATCCTTTCTGTTCGATACCAGGTTGAAATCGAGGCCGAGTTGGCGGCAATTGTTCCTCTTGAAGATTGGGAGGAGATTCTATGAACTCCCTGATGACAGTTCCCTCCCTTGCTTCCCTGCCCTCGATCTTCACGGCGCGGCCTGAAGCCCGGAAACGGATGCGCGACTTCTTCAGCTCGCATATCCGCAATCCCAACACCCGCCGCGCATATATGGAGGCTGTCCGGCAGTTCTCCGCTTTTTGTGCCGAGCATGGCATCGAGGATCTCACTCAGGTGGAGCCGGTCCATGTCGCGGCATTCGTCGAGATGCAGCTCAAGCTCCACTCCAAGCCCACTGTGAAGCTGCGGCTGGCCGCTTTGCGAATGCTCTTCGATTGGATGGTGGTCGGCCAGGTGCTTCCTCTAAATCCTGCGCATGCCGTGCGCGGGCCAAAGCACTCACAGAAGCGCGGCAAAACGCCCGTCCTCCAGACCGACGAAGCCCGGACTTTGATTGATGCGATCGACACCACTTCCCTGCCCGGCCTGCGCGATCGCGCCCTAATCGGTCTGATGGTTTATACCTTTGCTCGGGTCGGTGCTGCGGTCTCGATGCGGGTCGAGGATTTCTATGTGCAGGGACGGCGGGGCTGGGTCCGGCTCCATGAGAAGGGTGGCAAGGAGCACGAGATGCCGACGCACCACAATCTCGACCGCTACCTAGAGGAATACATCGCGGCGGCTGGCATTGCCGAAGACCGCAAAGGCCCGCTCTTCCGAACGACCAAAGGCCGGTCCGGTGAGTTGACAGACAATTCCCTGCTCCAGTCCGACGTATGGCGCATGATCCGCCGACGAGCGCTTGCGGCCGGAATCAAAACCGAGATTGGCTGCCACACCTTCCGCGCCACCGGCATCACCGCCTACCTCAAGAACGGCGGCAGGCTGGAGATCGCGCAGCAGATGGCAGCGCATGAATCGGCCCGGACCACCGGGCTCTATGACCGCAGGAGCGATGAGGTTTCCCTGGATGAGGTAGAGCGGATCGGGATTTGATCGGGGCGCTCGGAATCGTTTGAGGATACCAACGGCTTAGCCTCTACCTTCCGCTGCTGTTCCATATAAGCGCGGGCCTCAGCCGTACCCTGCGCCATCTGCTCAAATAGTTTGCTCATGCGTTTAGGCGAAGATGATCGACATCGCGCCATGCTCTTCGCGCGCTGGTGTCACTGTAATTTCAACGTTCCGGCCGAGAGCCGTCAAGAAGTCAATCAGGCGGCCCACAGAGAAGGAGCCTGCTCGATTGCGGATGAGCGCCGAAACGTGAGGCTGTTGAATGCCCAGAACCTTTGCCGCCTCTACTTGAGTCAGGCCACGATCTTTGATGATGCGGGCGATTTCGAGAGTCAGCCGAGCTTTCGTCTGCTCCTGATCTGCATTTGGCAGGCCTAAATCGGCAAAAATGTTGCCGCTACCTTCAATCACATCATCAATTTCAGTCGGTTTGCTGGAGTGCTGCATGGTCAACCTAGCCTTTCTTTATAGTGACGTTCTGCGGCGGCGAGCCGCTGATGAATGAGGTCGATCTCTGCTTTCGGAGTCGCAATTCCGGCCTTCGATTTCTTCTGAAAGGCATGCAATACATAGACGACGCCGTGAAAGCGCGCGGTATAGACGGTGCGCCAAGTGTTGCCGTCGAACGGGGCGACAATCTCCATCACTGAATGACCGCCAAAGCCCTTCAATGGCTTGGCTGCCGGGTCAGTCTCACCTCTCTGCGCTGCATACAGGGCGAAGCCGATGTCCAGCCGGACCTCTGGTGGGAAGGTTCGCAGGTCTTTCTGCGACGACCCGACCCAGCGCACGGCTTTCAGATGTGTATCCATAATACAAGTATACGTCTATTTGTATAGAAGCAGGTGCCTTGTGTGAGTCTGGTATCCATTGCGGGTTGACAAGGAGAACTCAAGTACCTAAGTTCTAAAGTACCGGAGTTGCTAAGTACCGGAGTACCGCAGTTCTAAAGGAGTCCAGCGTGATCCTCGCCGTTGTTAGCCACAAAGGAGGGGTTGGAAAAACCACGACAGCCGTTCATCTCGCGGCTTATTTCCAAACCCTGGGATCGACCTTGCTGCTTGACGGCGACGATACCCGAAACGCGATCAACTGGAGTCAGCGAGGAGCGGGCTTCCCTTTTCGCATTGCGCCGGTTCAGGAAGCCGCGCAACTCATGCCCAGCTTTACCCACACCGTGATCGACACAGGGCAGCGCCAGACGACCGAGGATCTCCGTGCCGCTTACGCTACGTGCGACCTCATCATCATCCCATCCGTTCCCGCCAGTCTTGACACAGACGGGCTCGGCCAAACCATCAGGGCGATCCGTGAGCATGGCCCGGACAAACTACGAGTTCTGCTCGCCAGGGTTCCTCCGGACGCAGCCAAAGAAACGGTCGAGCTGCGTGGGTTGCTCCAGCAGATGAATGTTGAAGTTTTTACTTCTGAAATACCTATGCTCAAGGCCTTTGCCAAAGCAGCGGCGGCTGGCGAGATCGTCAATCAGACCAAGGACCGGAATGCGCAGAGGGCTTGGGAAGCCTACAAAGCAGCAGGGAAGGAGATACAAGCATGAGTTTAGCCAGCTCACTTGCACCGAGGCAGCAGACCACGGAAACCTCGCAGCGCATTCCAAAAACAGTGGAAGCAGAGAAGCCGAGGCCGCAAACAACACATAAGAACGTCCCCATCCCTGGTACGGGCGCAAAGTACACCGACCCGGACTTTATGCAGCTGAAAGTTTATGTACGCCGCAAGACGAAGACCGCAGCTGCCCGGAAGTGGGAGGACAGCGGCGGCAGAGAACTCTCGGAGCTGGTTGAAACTTTACTCGAAAAGTACCTAAGTTCATAAGTTCTTAGGTACTGGAGTTCTTTCAGTTCTCTATAACCCTTGTATTTGCATCGTTAAGCCCATGAAGAAGCGGACTATCAAAAGCGCTACACCTTCAAGTGATTCCACTATGGCACAGTGGGAACGCGACGAAGCGGCTGTGGCTTACCGCCAGAAACAGGAGGAAGAGCAGCACTATCGTGAAGTCCTTGCGAAGTTGGAGGCGGAAAAGGCTCGGCTGGAAGAACAAGTCCAGGAGTTCATAACCCGTCACCCAGAGGCCCTGAAAACCAGCAAGCCCCGCCCTCCCAAGAAGCCCCGTGACCGTAAGGTCGAGGATCATCTCAGCAAGACCCGACAGGCTGCAGCTCTCGCCCAAGTCCGCATCGACCGGGATGCCAATGGAGGCGAAGAGGAGATCTTCCAGGTCGCCCAGGCGCTCATCCTTTGTGGGTTGCCCTACGACAAGACCGACCAGACGAAAATCACCAGGTCAGCTCGGCTCGCTGATGGCAGTGTGGTCGACGTTACCTTCAGTACCGGGCTCAAAGCCGGGATGCCGTATGGAAGTGATCGCAGCCTGTTGCACTTCCTCTTCGATAAAGCTGTGAAGAGCGATTCCAGATTCGTCAGTTGGGAGACGGCGACCGAGTTTCTCCAAATGATGAACATGGCACAGGGCGGAAAGAATAGGCGGGATCTCCGACAACGTTTTCTCAGAATTCGCAGCCTAACGATTGGTGTCGAGCGCACCACTCAATATGGGACGACTTCCGACCTCATGCCCGTCATCCGCCACTCTCATCTACCCACCAGCGTCGATGTACGGGCCGAGCAGAGAGGGCAATCCCTATTGCCGATCGGTTCGGATGTTGTCTTCGGAGTGGAGATTGACCCCAGCTTCTTCGCCGACCTCAAGCGATATCACGTCCCCACGCCGGCCGCGATCATTAGGACAACCCGCAACAAATCACAGCTCCAGGACCTCATGCTTTGGCTTCACTGGCGCTGCTACGCGGCTAACAAATCCAGTCTCATCAAGTGGGAATACCTGCGGATGCAGCTATGGCAAGATGACAAAACCAGCCGACGAATCAAGGTGCGGTTTACGGAAGCCATCACCGCGTTGCGCATCATCTGGCCGGAGCTGCAGGCTGAGGCTCTGAAGACCGGCTTCATGGTCGGTCCGCCGTTGAGAGGTCGCTACTTGCTGGTTAAGGGCGCAGCCGCTCGACAGATTAGCTAATCACGTAAGCCCCTCATATAAAGAGACTAAGCAGGGGGACTGCTCGGCACGCTTCGGCATGGAAGTTGTCCACGAGCAAGTGTCGAAAGGTGGAAAGAGCAGGGGACTTCCCGGCACGAAATAGGAGACTTCCTGGCACAAAAAGTTCATAACACCCTCTAGAGCCTGTTATGAAGCTAATCCGAACATTCTGGCCAGCATGAGCATGGAAAAGGCGATGGAGTGGAGGCCCCTGGGCGTGGTGGGGAGCCGTTCATAATCGCGGG
>CAXSGC010000052.1:0-19260 GCA_964236945.1 uncultured Acidobacteriaceae bacterium
AGGGCGGCGGCGGTTTGTTTGGCTTCGACGGGGTAGGGGTCGGGGCTGAGGCGGTCGTCGTAGGTCTGGATGCCGTCGGGGGGCACCGGGAGGTCGGCGCGGACGGGGACGTCGGCGGTTCCGGAGCGGATGGTGCGGCAGGGGACGGAGTGTGCGGTGAAGAGGACGGGGACGCGGCGGCCGAGGTTGGCGCAGGCTTCGGCCCAGACGGGCCAGAGGCGGTCGGCGAAGGCGGAGGCGAGGAGCGGGTGGGCGGACCAGCCGGCGACGAACTCGACCTGGAGCGAGCGGGCGCCGGGCATGCCGGCGACGGGTAGGGCGCCGGCGGCGGCCTGGAGGACGGCTCGGCGGTAGAGGCCGACGGAGGTGCGGGAGTTTTGCGGGGCGAGGCAGATGGCTCGGAAGCGGGTGATGCCGTCGCGGCGCATGTGGGCGACGGTGTCGGCGATGTAGGGATGCCAGTTGCGCATGCCGACGTAGACGGGGAGGTCGATTTGCTGGGCGAGGAGTTTGGCCTGGAGGAGGGTCCAACGGGTGAGCGGGGGGCCTTCGGGGAGGGGGTCTTCGCGGAGGCCGATTGCGGCGTAGCGGTGCTGGAGTTCCTCGACGACTTCCGTGGGGAGGGCTCGGCCGCCGGTGACGCGACCGAGGTATTCGGCCATCTGGCCGAGGTTGTCGGGGGTTCCGTGGGCGAGCAGGAGGATGGCTTCGGGATGTGGCGCGGGCAGGGGCATCGATGGTTTTATCGTACCCTCTGCCCGCCCGGGTTATTTTGGATGGGTTATTTCGATGGAGCCAGGCGCACGATGCAGATTCCGTCCCAGCTTTGTTTGCCCGAGGCGACGGGCGGTGTTGTGCTCATGCCGATGATGCCGATGTTTTGCGAGGCGAGATTGAAGCGAAGCTGGAGGTAGTCGCGGATCATGATGGCTCGTTGGCGGGACTGGACGAGCATCTCTCCGGGGGTTCCCGGATCGGCGTAGCCTTCGACGATGAGGGCGCTGGTGTAGAGGTCGGGGATCTGGCTGGCGGCTGCTTCGATGGCTGCGCGGCCGGAGGCGGAGAGGGTCTCGGTGATGGTGGTGTTGTCAGGGGCGATTCTATGTTCGAAGAGCTGAGCGGAGGAGATCCACTGGCGGTTTTGCGGATGCTTTTTCAGCAGCTTTCCGCTGCGGTAGGAGTCGACTGGAAGACGGTCGAGGCTGTCGTAGCCTCGTTTTTTGAAGAAGCCCTTGAAGAAGAATTCGTGTTTCAAGGCTTCGGTATCGTCGGCCAGGTTGCCGGTGGCCAGGTTGATATTGGTGAGGGATTGCTGGAGGTTGGCGCCGGCGGATTGTCCGAACTGGTCGGGGGCGAAGGCGCTTTTGAGGGTCGTGTTGACCTGTTGGGAGACTTGGTTGAGCTGCTCTGTGGCGCTCTTGGTGTTGTTGAGGGTGTCGTCGACCTTGGCGACGATCTGTCGCTGCTGCATTTCGCCGATCATGCCGTTGACCTGCGCCGAAGCCGCGTTCAGGTTTTGCGTGGCATCGCGGGCGTTGACGACGGCCTGTTTGATGTTGGCGGCGGTCGCGGGATCTTCGAGAAGAACGCCGGCGCTGCCCTTGCCGTGGCGGATATCGGTGACGACGCCATTGGTGTTGTTCAAGGTCTGGGTGGCGGCGTTGAGGGTTCCGTCGAGCCGGCCCTGCACGTCGGTGATGGTTCCGTTGACCTGGGTGAGGGTGCGGTCGACCTGGGTCACGGTGCCGCCGACCTGGTTGAGCAGGCCGGTTGCCTGCTCCATCATTTTGCTGATGGAGAAGGGTTCTTTGCTGGGCAGGGTCGATCTGGGGGCGGCTTCCGGGGAGCTGTCGCTGCCGCCGGCGATCAGGATGAACTTATCGCCAACGAGGCCGTCGCTCTCGATGGTCACGATGGAGTTGTTGCGGATCAAACCGCGGATCCGGTCCTCGACGGTCATTTTGAGGCGGAACTTTTCTTTGGGCGAGGACGGGATGATGACATCGGAGACCTGGCCGGCGTCCATGCCGTCGACCCGAACTTTGGCGCCTTTGGAGATGCCGCTCAGGTTGGAGAAGCCGGTAAAGAACTCTGAGTGGCTGCGGAAGGCCTTGTGCTGGTTGCCGATGAGGAACAGGCCCGCGCCGAAGGCCAGGATTGCGACCGCCACAAGGATGCCGACCCATAGATTGCGTTTATTCATTGTCCGGTCTCCGAGATGAATTGATTCAGGTGCTCATCGTGACGGTCGTCCAGCTCTTTAGGGGGTCCGAAGGCGAGCAGTTTCGCATCATCGAGGACCGCGAACTTATCGCCGACGTGGCGAGCGCCGTGGATGTCATGGGTCACGATGACCATGGTGGCGTGATGCTCTGTTTTGACCTTGAGCAGGAGGTCGTCGATCTCGGACGCGGTGATTCGGTCGAGGCCGCTCGAGGGCTCATCGACCAGCAGGATCTCCGGTCTCAGCACCAGAGCTCGAGCGAGTCCGGCGCGTTTTTGCATGCCGCCGGAGAGCTCCGCGGGCATTTTGTCCTGATCGTTTTCCAGGCCGACCTGTTTGAGGACTTCTTCGACGGCGTCTTTGATCTCTCCGGGGGGCATTCCTCGGTTCTGTCGATGGAGGGGAAGGGCGAGGTTGTCGCGGACGCAGAAGGAGTCGAAGAGGGCGGCGTTTTGGAACAGGAAGCCCATTTTCTGGCGCACGGCGGAGAGCGCCTTCCGGTCGAGGGTTGCCATGTCCTGGCCGAGGACGTTCACCTTTCCGCTGTCGGCGGTCAGAAGCCGGATCATCAGGCGCAGGGTGACGCTTTTTCCTGTTCCGCTGCGGCCGAGGATACACACGGCCTCTCCCTTGGCGATGTCGAAGGAGATGCCGTCGAGCACCTTGCGATCGCCAAAGCTTTTGACCACGTTGTCGAAGCCGATGACTGGCTTGTCGCCGCCGTCTGGATTTTTGTCGGTGTCCGGATGGTCGTCGGGGGTCGGGTCGGGTTGGTTGTTTTCTGTCATATGGCGTTGGCTGGGAACCAGAAGAAGATGCATTTGAGAAGGATGACGTCGGACAGGATGACAGCGAGCGACGAGACCACGACGGAGTTGGTGGACGCTCGACGGACGCCGTCCGATCCCTCGTTGGTGGTGTAGCCGAAGTAGCAGGAGATGGTGCCGATGAGGAAACCGAAGACGGCGGTCTTCAACGTGGGTGGGATGAAGTTGGCGAGGGCGACGCCATCGAAGGCTCGGGTGAAGTAGAGATCCCAGCTGAGGTTGGAGGAGAAGTGTTCGGAGAGGAAGCCGCCGAGGACTCCGGTGACATCCATGAAGATGGTGAGCACGGGCATCATGATGGTGCAGGCCACGATGCGGGTGACGACCAGGAATTTGAAGGAATCGATGGAGAGGGTTTCGATGGCGTCGATCTGTTCGGTGGCGCGCATGTTGGCGAGTTCGGCGCCCATGCCGGCGCCGACGCGACCGGCCACGAGCAGGGCGGCGACGAGGGGACCGATTTCATTGAGGAAGGCCATGGCCTGAAAGGTCGGGATTTCGGCGGTGGCGCCGAACTGCACCATGGTGCTGCGGGTGTGCAGGTCCATGACGACGCCGAGCGCGAGGCCGGCGGTGACGATCAACGACATGGAGCCGATGCCGACGTCGTAGATCTGCTTCATCATGTAGTCGAGTTCGAGGGGGGGACGGAGGACGTCGCGAAAGGCGCGCAGGCCGAACAGGGTGACGGCGCCGAGAAACTCGAAGAACCGCTTGATCATCGCCGGACCTGGAGTCGACCCAAACACTGTGTCGGCGGCGGCAGGCGGGTCAGCCCATAGACGAGTTTCAGTTCCATCAGATGCGCGAACCTCTCAGGTTTGAGATGCTCGAGAGGAGCGATTTGGGCTTGCAGTTTCAGTCGATCGAGTTCGCACGTGGTGCAAACACTGGGTGGATCGCAGCTTAGGGCCAGGACGTGACCGAGGGAAAAGCTAGTCAGGCGTATCGATCATCTCCGGTAGAAGGAATTGAGTGTATCTATGAAATCTGTGCGGAAGGTTTGAATTGTATCGGTCATGTGCAGGGAGAGGTGGGCATCGGCAACTTCGAGTGTTTGGAGCAAACACTGGAAGGCCGCAAGAAGAGACAGCCCGGTGACACGATCCGAATTGACTTTCACTAAGAAGTGGTCGTTTTCGCGCGAGATAGAGTCCCCAATGCCGCTTACGCCCCAGTGCTCCCAATCTGAAAGTTGTACATAGGGGCCATCCCCGTAAGCGCCATCGTAAAGGTCTCGTCCGACCACGTCCGCCATGTTTGAAAGGCTGACTGCTCCGCGCCATTTCTTGTGATAGGGATCCGGCAAATTAGGATTTTTTAGCCGATGTAGATCTCCAAACTCTTTCAGGCCGGCCTCATTCATAATGAGGTCTGCTTCGTCGACCGGAATGCCTTCCTTTAAGCGGGTCTGGAGCAGGCGCCAGTCGTGAATGATAGAAAACGAGCGCCAGAGCCTCGCGCGTTCTGCAGGTGCGTGAAGCGCCCACAAGAGCTGGTACAAACCTTCGATCATCGTGCGAGCGATTAAGCCTGCATCACGGCGCGGCACTAGCAAGAGAATAGAGTCTCCATGCTGTACTTGCTTGTAAAGGAATTGGATCGTCATAAAGCCGAAATCGTCGTCATCGCGGACAGAAATGTCAAGCTGTGATCTGGTGGCGAGCGCAAGTATCCCCTCAACCTGACTATGTAGAAATGGGATCTCGCGCGGATCGCGAACGAACAAGTTTCGTGCAGGCATACGAAAGCTTAACCTAGTGCGTAGATGTCAGAACGGCTAGTGCAATGCAGCGGTGTGTCGGGTTGGTTCAGCTAGGCGTGGGTGGGTTTTGGTTGGAAGTTTTTGACGTAGTGGACGACGTCGAGGACGGCCTGGACGGGGGTTCCGGGGACGATGCCGTGGCCGAGGTTGAAGATGTGTCCGGGGCGGTGGTTGGCGAGGTTGAGGATTTCTTCGGTGCGGGCCTGGAGGATGGCTGGTGGGGCGAAGAGGGTGATGGGGTCGAGGTTGCCCTGGATGGCGCAGCCGTGGCCGACGGCGGCCCAGCCCTGGTCGAGGGGGATGCGCCAGTCGAGGCCGATGACGTCGGCGCCGGTTTGCCGGAGCAAGGGGAGGAGCGAGGCGGTGTCGACGCCGAAGAGGATGACGGGGACGCCGAGGGCCTGGATGCGTTGGACGAGGCGGGTGGTGGGGCCGAGGCAGAACTGGGTATAGTCGGTGGGGGAGAGGGCTCCGGCCCAGGAGTCGAAGATCTGGATGACGTCGGCGCCGGCGTGGACTTGTTGCTCGGCGTAGGCGGCGAGGACGGTGACGAGTTTTTCCATGAGGAGGGGCCAGGCGGGGTTGTCTGGGTTTGGGTTTGGGCTGAAGGCGGTCGAGCCTTCGGCTCGATACCCCACCCTTTGCACCCCACCAGCGAAGCTGGCGGGGACCCCGCTTTCCGACGATGAGACTGTCGGAGAGGATGGGGCACCCGGCGTGGTGGCGGGGGCGGAGCTGTACATGAGTTTTTTGGTTTCGATGTAGTTGCGCGAGGAGCCGCCTTCGATCATGTAGGAGGCGAGGGTGAAGGGGGCTCCGCAGAAGCCGATGATGCCGAGGCGGTCGCCGTCGGGGCGGGGTGGGGCGAAGTGCCGGGCGACGGTTTGGATGGCTCGGGCGACGTAGAGGAGGTCTTCGACGCGGTCGGTGCGGAGGTCTTGGACCTGATCGAGGGTGCGGATGGGGGTGTGGACGACGGGACCTTCGCCGGCGATGAACTCGAAGTCGACGCCCATGGGGGTGAAGGGGAGGAGGAGGTCGGCGAAGATGATGGCGGCGTCGACTCCGAGTCGTTCGGCGGCAGTGATGGTGACTTCGGCGGCGATGGTGGGGGTGCGGCAGATTTCGAGAAGGGTGTGGTGCCGGCGGACGGCCATGTACTCGGGCATGTAGCGGCCGGCCTGGCGGAGGAACCAGACGGGGGTGCGGTCGGTGGGGAGGCGGAGGCAGGCGCGGAGGAAGCGGCTTTGGGTGGTGGTTGGGGCGGTTGTTGGGGATTGGGTTGGGGATGGGGTTTGGTTCAAGGGACCTCTTGTGCGGCTTGGGCTGCAGGGGGTTTCTGGCCAGTTTTTAGTCTTCAGTTTTCGGTTTTCAGTCAGAGAGGGAGATCTGGGCGGATTTATGCGTGGGCTGCAGGGGTTTTTGGCCGGTTTTCAGTTTTCGGTTTTCAGTGGTCAGAGAGGGAGATCTGGGTGGATTTATGCGGGGGTGGGATCGTAGGTTTCGATGCGGAAGGTGTACTCCTCGATGACGGGGTTGGTGAGGACTTCGCGGGCGATGCGGTCGACCTCGGCGCGGGCGGCTCCGACTTCCAGACCGTCTTCGAGGGTGAGGAGGAAGTATTTGCCTTGGCGGACGTCGCGGATGCCGGCGTAGCTCATGCGACGGAGGGCGTCGGCGACGGTTTTTCCCTGGGCGTCGAGGACGGTGGATTTGAGGGTTACGTAGACATGGGCCTTCATCGTGTCCGATTATAGAGGGGCGGCACGCCGCCTCTGACCCGATAGGGTAAACGCAGATTCCCTCTGGGAACGACAACAGATATCGCAGTACGCGAGCGAGAAACGACTGAGATCTTATGACGAATTATCTGGAACTGCCGGTGGGACCGAAGTCGCCGGAGGTGATCAACGCGGTAATCGAGATTCCGCACGAGGGCATCAACAAGTACGAGTATGACAAGGAGTTGCATGTGTTTCGGCTGGACCGGAACCTGTATTCGCCGGTGCATTATCCGGGGGATTACGGGTTTGTGCCGTCGACGCTGGGCGACGATGGAGATCCGCTGGATGTGCTGGTGCTGGTGGATGCTCCGAGCTTTCCGGGGTGCGTGATGGAGGTGCGGCCGATCGGTTTGCTGGAGATGCTGGACCAGGGGCTGGGAGACGAGAAGGTGTTGTGCGTGGGCAAGGGCAATCCGCGGTACAAGGATGTGTGGAATTTCTCGGAGATTTATCCGCATATGTTGCGGGAGATTACGCACTTTTTTGCGATCTACAAGGATCTTGAGGGCAAGCGGGTGGAGGTGAAGGGGTGGCGCGACGCTGCGTTTGCGCGCGAAAAGGTGGTGGAGGCGCAGCAGAGATTTCTCGATAAGAAGGCGGAGGACGCGATTCCGGGGCTGGAGAAGTAGGGGAAGGCAGGGAAGGCAGGTAGGGCAGGGAAGGCAGGAAAGGCAGGGAAGCAGGTACGGCAGGTAAGGCAGGTAGGGCAGGGAAGGCAGGGAAGGCGGGGAAGCAAGAGCACGGGTGGTTAGAGCTGTGGGCCAGCTGAGGGGGTTGGGGCGCGCTTGATTGCGACGAGGTAGAGGATTGGGCCGAGGGCGGCGATGAGGAGGGCGAAGGCGAGCGCGGGGAGGGGGCCGACGTGCTCGCGGCGTGCGGCGAAGAGGGCCCAGGCGATGAGGAGGGTGGGGCCGAGCGCGGTGAGGGCGGCGATGGGGAGACGGCCGGGGATGCGGAAGGGGCGGGGGAGGTCGGGCTCGCGCCGGCGGAGCACGAGGAGGGCGACGAACTCGAGGAGGAGGGACGCTCCGTAGAGGACGAGGTCGAGGGTGATGAGGCGATCGAAGGGGAGGCTGAGGGCGAGCGCCCAGCAAAGGCTGAGGGCGAGCACGCTGACCCAGGGGACGCCGCGGGGGGTGAGACGGGCGAAGGCGGCGGGGAGCAGGCGGTCGTGGGCGAGGGCGGCGGGGAGACGCGAGTAGGAGAGCACGAGGGCGTTGTAGGTGCCGAGGCCGACGATGGCTCCGGCGAGGACGACGGAGAGGGCGAGGACGGGGCCGCCGAGGTGACGGGCGACGTCGACCCAGGCGCCGGTGGAGAAGGTTTGGGAGGGGATGCCGGCGGCCCACACGGCGAGGAGAGGGAGGGTGTAGACGGCCGTGACGGCGAGGGTGGCGCCGAGCATGGCGTGGGGGTAGGTGCGCTGTGGGCGGCGGACCTCGCCGGCGATGGTGGAGGCGTTGTCCCATCCCATGTAGTTCCAGAGCGTGACGAGGAGGGCGGCGGAGAGGTCGAGGTGCGGGGGAGCGGCACCGGTGGCGGGGGTGAAGGTGGGGGTGGTCGCGAGGCGCGAGAGGACGATGCCGATGAGGACGGCGAAGGGAGCGAGCGAGAGGGCCGCGAGGCGGAGGGAGCCGTTGCCGACGGAGACGGCTCCGCGGAGGTTCCACAGGGCGGCGAGGACGACGATGAGGAGTTTGAGCGCGAGGGCGCGGTGGCCGAGGTTGAGGCTGGGGGCGATGCGGGCGAGGTAGAGGGCGAAGAGGGTGGGGTAGAGCGCCATGTCGAAGACGGAGGCGGCGAGCGAGAGCCAGGCTTCCTGGAAGCCCCAGAAGGGGCCGAGGGCGCGGCGGACCCATTGGTAGAAGCCGCCTTCGGAGGGGAGGGCAGAGGCGAGTTCGCCGACCATGAGGGCGGTGGGGAGGCTCCAGAAGATGGGGACGAGGAGGAGCAGGAGGAGGGCGCGGGTGTAGCCGGCGCCGCCGAAGACGTCTTCGAGGCCGTAGGGGCCGCCCGAGACCATGAAGTAGGTGGCGGCGACGAGGGGAAGGAGGCGCAGTTTGCCGGTGTGCGGGAGTTGGGGAATGGCGGTCTCTTTTTACGAGATGGGCGTGCGGAGGTTGGATGGAGGGTGGCGGGAAGGTGTTAGCGACAAATTTACCTGAGATCTGGGCGCGTTTACCTGAGAGCTGGGCGCGAGGTGAGGCGGGGGCGTGAGGAGCGCGCGCTATAATGGCGGGAGTGTCGCGCCCGCGACGGTGCGGAGAGTTGGCCGAGTGGCTGAAGGCGGCGGTTTGCTAAACCGTTATAGGACCAAAAGTTCTATCGGGGGTTCGAATCCCCCACTCTCCGCCATGATGCTGTACTCTCCGCCATGATGCTGTACTCTCCGCCATGATGCTGTACTCTCCGCCATGGTGCTGTCTCTGGGCATCGAGAGTTTTTGCAGGGGACGTCGGGAACAGAGAAGTACGAGAACAGGGTGACCTCAGCGATGGCTGGGGTCTTTGTTTTTGGTCTGTCCGGGTTCGGTTGTGTTCAGGGATGTTTTTGCGGGTTGATGTGTAGAGGCGAACGGGTGTCAGAACGGGAAATTGCGCGGCTGGTTTACGAATTCTTTACGACTTTCTTACAGCATCTTGATGGGGCCTCGTAGTGGACTAGCAGAGAAATCATTGAGGTTTCTCTGACATGAACACTTCCTTACGAGGTCTGCTGCTGTTTTGCACGCTTCTTTTCGCTTCTGCCGCGGCCGATGCTCAATCCACCTTCGGGAGCATTCGCGGCACGGTGACGGACGGCACGGGGGCTGCTGTTCCGAACGCCACGGCGCAGATCCGGTCGCTGGACCAGAGCACAACCCGGACGATTACGGCCGATGCGGCTGGAGGCTTTGCGTTTGAGAATCTGAATCCGGGTCACTATGCGATCACGGTGACGGCGGGTGGATTTTCGCCGACGCAGCTGAACGGCCTGACGGTGGACGCGCGGCAGACGCTGCGGGTGACGGCTGCCCTGGCGGTTACGGCGGAGGCGACCACGGTCGAGGTTTCCGGGGCGGCGGACCAGATCAACACCGAGGACGCCACGCTCTCGGACTCCAAAAACAATGCCATGATTACGCAGCTGCCGTTGAACACGCGGGCGAGCACGACGAGTCCTTTGGGGGCGTTGACGCTGTCGGCGAATGTGCAGCAGGACTCGAACGGCTACATTGCTCTGGGTGGCGCGAGTTCGTCGATGGTGAATTTTTCGGTGGACGGCATATCGACGGCCAACGTCCGATCGAACGGCGCTTTGCAGGACGCGTATCCATCGCAGGAGGGGATCGCGGCGGTGAAGGTGACGGCGTTCAACAACAGCGCGGAATTTTCGCAGGTGGGGGACGTGACGTTTACGACCAAGAGCGGAACGAATAACTTCCACGGCAGCCTGTTTGAGTATCTGCAGAACAATGCCCTGGACGCCGCCCCGTACGGATTTTCCGGCAAGCTGCCCAAGCACTTCAATACGTTTGGCGGATCGTTGGGCGGACCGGTGGCGATTCCGCACGTTTACGGCGGCGGGAAGACGTTCTTTTTTGCCGATTATGAAGGCAATCGCCGGTCGACCGCGGCTTTGCAGCAGTTTCTGGTGCCGTCGAGCGCGGATCGCTCCGGCGACCTGACGGACATTGGCGGACCTACAATCACCAACATCAATCCGACGGCGGCGGCTCTCTTGAAGTACTACCCCCTTCCCAACGTCGTGGGAGGCTCCAGTTACAACTATGAGAATTTCCAGCGGACGCCTTCGCGGACGGACGGCGCGGATCTCAGGGTCGACCAGAACTTCGGCAGCCGCAACCTCCTGTACGCTCGTTTCAGCCGCAAAAACATTGCGTCGCAGTTTGCGAACGCGTTTCTTCCCAATGACGTCGACAGCATTCACAACCGGAGTCTTCTGGTTTCGGACACATTTACGATTACGCCGCATCTGGTGAACGAGGCGCGTTTCGGATTTACGGACGTGAACACGCAGGTGAACTTTGCCATCGCAGGCGCGCAGGCGCTCAGCCAGCTGCAACTTTCGGGCGTGGACATCAGCCAGCACCCGCTGACGCATGCGTTTCCGACGTTCAATTTCAATGCCGGGACGGGATTCACGCCGATCGGCCGGGACAAGACCGGGCTTACGCAATCGAAGACGACGCAGGTTTCGGACAACGTGAGCTACGTGTTGGGCAAGCATACTTTGAAGGCGGGCTTCGACCTGCGGCGTCTGCGCTACTTCGATCTGGAGAGCTTTGCGCCCGAGTATGCGTCGGACGACTTCGGCAACTTCAACTTTCAGCCGACCTTTACCAACAATGCGTTTGGCGACTTCCTGATCGGGGCGCCGACGACGCTTTACTTTGCGGTTTCGAGCCCGGACGTGGGCGGCACGGCGACGCAGTACAGCGTGTTTGCGCAGGACGAGTTCCAGGCTTCGAGCCGTCTTACGCTGAGCTATGGCATCCGCTGGCAGGTGTTGCCCTCGTTTCACGAGGATGGCGGCAACCTGGCCAACTTCGACCAGTACAACAACGCGATCGTGGTTCCGGACGAGTTGCAGAGCTATCTGGGGAAGCAGAAGATTGTGGGGTCGAACCTGGCGTTTCAGCAATCGTTCAACGCCTGCAATCTCGGCCAGGGCGGCGCGTGCACGAAGTATGTGACGGCGAGCCAGGATGGTCTTCCGCAGGGCCTGCGACAGACGTATATGGGCAACATTCAACCGCGGGTGGCGTTTGCGTACAGGCCGTTCAACGATAGCGGAACGGTGGTTCGCGGCGGATTCGGGATTTATACGATCACGAACCTGGGACCGCTTTCGTTCAACAACAGCGGAAACCCGACCTCGAACCTGCATGTTTATGCGAACTCGGGAACGGCGGCGGCGCCTCTGATTCAGTTTCCGAACACGGCCCCGCCGAGCTCCGGCGTGGTTTACGGTGGGGGCGGTCTGGACCAGGGCGTCGATCCACGATATCGCGATCCGCAGGCGGAGCAGTGGAGCCTGACGGTGGAGCGGCAGATTGGCGCGAACGACTCGGTGCGTGCGAGCTATGTCGGCATGCACACGTTTCGGCTGAGCATAACGGAGGACCTGAACCAGATTCCGGCGAGCACGATCGCGTACAACACGGGCGCCACGGCGGGTGCGTTTGTGGACAAGCGCGTACCGTATCAGAACTGGTCGACGCTGTACTCGACGCTGAACGCGGGCACGGCCAGCTACCAGGCGCTGGAGTTGCAGGCCTCGCACCGCATGAACCACGGACTTTACTTCGACGCGAACTATACCTGGGCCAAGAACCTCGCGGACAACCAGGGGGACACGCCGAACGGCTTTGCGGGCGAGGTGAATTACGGTATTCCGATCGCGGATCGCTTCAATGTTTCGCGGGATTATGGGAACCAGGAGGGCACGCGGCGGCATCGCTTCCTGCTGACGGGGGTGTATCAGTTGCCGGTCGGCATGGGGCGGGCGTATATGAATCGCGGCGGGTGGTTGAGCAAGGTGGTGGGCGGATGGGATCTGCAGACGATCACCCTGCTGGAGACTGGCCCATGGCTGACGCCGAGCATCAGTCCGGGGCTGGACCAATCGAACACCAACGTCACGAATCGCGGGGCGTATGCCCGGCCGGACGTAGTGTCTTCTCACTACTATGCCGGACAGTCGCGTGCGCGGTACTTCAACATCGACGCATTTGCTCCGGTTCCGGAGAACGCCGGACGCTTCGGCAACGCCGGTGTGGGCATTCTTGAGGGTCCGGGGAGCTCAGCGGTCGCGCTTGGCCTGGCGAAGAACCTGCCGGTGACCGAGCGGTTCAATCTCCGGTTTGAGTCGACGTTTACGAACGTGCTGAACCACACCAACTTTGCCGCGCCGGCGACGCAGATCGACAATACGTCCACGTTTGGGCAGCTTACGGCGCCGACGACGGCAGAGAACGCCGGCAATCGTACGGGGCAGGTCGCTTTGCGGCTGGAGTTTTAGAGCAAATTACCTGTTGCTATGGAGCGGAAATGTTCGTGCAGAGCCGTTTTCCCTAGGAGAAAACGGCGTTGATACCTGTGGCTCCCTATACCCCGACAGGTAATTTGCTCTAGGCGGGCGGCGCTGCTGGAACGAGCGAAAAGAGCCCTCTCTTCGGAGAGGGCTCTTTTGCATGTTGACGGCGATGAAGCGGCAGAGAGGGTGCGGTGGAAACGAAGATTCAGGCAGCGTAGCTGAGGGTGGGAGCAAGGAGATCGGTCGTGGTCTGCAACAGGGCTGCGATGGCTTTCGCGATGGCCGGCGAGAGCTGTCTGAGTTCCGGGGTGGGATGGGCTGATGCGGGCGCCACAGCGTCCCGTACGCCGATCACGGACCGATCGCCGGGGATACCCTCGATGCTGCCGGTGAGTGTGACCTGGTCGGAGGGAGACGGCTGCGGCACGGGTTTTCCGCCGGTCTGGAGCACTCTGTGGCCGTTGATTTGTTGGGCCAGCCGGCGGGCGACGGGACTTGCTTCCACTTGTGCGAGATCGTCTGGACCGTAGATCGCGATGAGCGTGGCGACATCGGCCGAGGCGAGAGAGACGGTTGAGCCGATGTTTGAGAGATCGGCTCCGGCATTGCCTGCAGTGCTGACGGGGACGGTTCGGGGCGAGGTCAGGGACCCAAACTGGGCTGCGATCTGGGATGCGTCGGAGAAGCTCCAGATGCTGGGGGAGGCGGGTGAGAACGCGTTGCCGACGATCATAGCGATCCTCCTGAGACTGCGTACGGATGATGTTGCCAGAGAGCATTAGGCCTGTTCAATGCAACGAAAGTTGTAGGCCCGATGGAGCGTAGGGGATGGGTGGAGGTAAGCTGGGCTGGAGGGCCGGCGCCAGGTTGAGGTACACGCCTCGAAGCTCGTGCAGGGCCGGGTTCGGGGACCGTTTCGGTCACCAGCCTTTCTCGCCCGATTCGCATCACACCAACCTACCGAATCCACCCTGACGAAGGCGGTCTAGTGAAGAAAGCCGGCAGCGCCACCGATCCTCTCTGGTATAAGGACGCGATCATCTATGAGATTCACGTTCGGGCTTTTATGGACGCGAACAACGATGGGATCGGCGACTTTGCCGGGTTGATGTCCAAGCTGGATTATTTGCAGGAGCTGGGCGTTACATGCCTGTGGCTTTTGCCGTTTTTTCCCTCGCCGCTGCGCGATGATGGCTACGACATTGCGGACTACACGGACGTTAACCCCTCGTACGGCACGATTGCCGACTTCAAGCAGTTTCTGGACGCGGCGCACCGGCGCGGCATGCAGGTGATGATCGAGCTGGTGATCAACCACACGTCGGATCAGCATCCGTGGTTTCAGGCGGCTCGGATGGCGCCGCCGGGGTCGCCTGAGCGCGACATGTATGTGTGGTCGGACACGGACAAGCTGTATTCGGGCGTGCGCATTATTTTTACCGACACGGAGAAGTCGAACTGGACGTGGGACGACCAGGCGAAGGCGTTTTACTGGCACCGGTTTTTTTCGCATCAGCCCGACCTGAACTTCGACAATCCGCGGGTGATGGAAGAGGTGATCACGGCGATGCGTTTCTGGCTGGATATGGGCGTCGATGCTCTGCGGCTGGACGCGATTCCGTATCTTCTGGAGCGCGACGGGACCTCGTGCGAGAACGTTCCGGAGACGCACGTCAAGATCAAGGAGATCCGCAAGGTGATCGATGCGGAGTATGAGAACCGGCTGATTCTGGCGGAGGCCAACATGTGGCCGGCCGATGTGCGGCCCTACTTCGGCGACGCGGACGAGTGCCACATGGCGTTTCATTTTCCGCTGATGCCGCGCATTTACATGGCTCTGCGGCAGGAAGACCGGCTGCCGATCACAGACATTATGGCGCAGACGCCGGACATTCCCGCGACGTGTCAGTGGGGCTTGTTTCTGCGCAATCACGACGAACTGACGCTGGAGATGGTGACGGACGACGAGCGCGACTACATGAACCTGGCGTATGCGGCGGACGCGCGCATGCGGATCAACGTCGGGATCCGTCGGCGGCTGGCGCCTCTGGTGGACAACAGCCGTCGCCGGATCGAGCTGTTGAATTCGCTTCTGCTGTCGTTTCCCGGGACGCCGATTATGTACTACGGCGACGAGATCGGCATGGGGGACAACATTTACCTGGGCGACCGCAACGGCGTCCGGACGCCGATGCAGTGGAACCCGGACCGCAATGCGGGGTTTTCGAAGGCGGTGCCGGGAAAGCTTTATTTTCCGGTGATTATGGACCCGATCTGGGGCTACCAGGCGATCAATGTGGAGGCGCAGCAGACCGATCCGTCTTCGCTGTTGCACTGGACGCGCAACATGATTGCGCTGCGCAAGCTGTTCAAGGTATTTGGGCGCGGGACGCTGGAGTTTCTGCATCCGGAGAATCGGACGATCCTGGGATATATCCGGCACTACGACGACCCGGCGGGCGGATCGGAGACGGTGGTGTGCGTGGCGAATCTGTCGCGGTTTGCGCAGCCGGTTTCGCTCGATCTGAGCCGTTTCAGCGGCATGCAGCCGGTGGAGATGCTGGGCTACGTGCCGTTTCCGAGAGTGACCGGCGAGCCGTATCCGCTGACGCTGGCGCCGTATTCGTTTTTCTGGCTGGAGCTGCAGCCGGCGAGTTCGGAGCTTTCGCAGCCGAAGCCCGCCCGGAGCGAAGAGAGAGACGAAGAGAGCCTTTTTCTGGCGAAGGAGCTGGGGGAGGGGCGGGGTATTTCGGTGCTGTTTGCGGGCGCGGGGCTGGAGCTCCTGCAACAGATCCTGCCGAGGTACCTGAGCAGCCAGCGATGGTTCGGGGCGAAGTCGCGGGCGATCACGACGGTCGACCTGGAGGACTGGGTGGAGATCCCTGGGGCGAGCTCCGCGGCTCTGAGTACGTGGCGGGTGAACTACGGGGAAGGGCCGGCGGATGTGTATCAGCTTCCGCTGGCTCTCAGCTCGGGCGCGGAGGCGGAGGCGGTGCGGGCGGCGTCTTCAAAGGCGATCGTGGCGAGCCTTTCGGGGGACCTTGTGCTGCACGACGCGACGGCTCGGGAAGATGTGCGGCAGGCGCTGCTCCGCTTGATTGGGGAGGAGGAGCAGGCGGCGGAGAATGGCCGGGGCGGCAAGCTTGTGGGCAAGCGATCGAGCGCGTTTTCGGACCGGGCGTCGGCCCCGGCGCGGATTGGGTCGGCCGAGCAGTCGAACACGAATCTTCTTTACGGGGACAAGTTTCTCCTGAAGCTGTTTCGGCGGCTGCAGACGGGGGAGAATCCGGACACCGAGATCGGGCGATTTCTGACCGAGGTCGCGCATTTTCCGCGGATTGCGCCGTTTCTGGGAGCGCTTGAGGCGACGAACTCCGCCGGCGAGAGGACGACGCTGGCGATGCTGCAGGGGCTGGTCGAGAACGAGGGCGACGGTTGGGAGTGGACGCTGGACGAAGTTGGGCGGTTCTTCGATGCTGTCGCGGGTCTGCCAGCGCCTGCGGACCTGGGGGAGAGGGCGAGCTTTGTCGGGTCGTCTCGGATCCCGGAGGCGGCGCGGGAACATGCGGGAGCGTATATCGATGCCGCGGCTCTGCTGGGCCGGCGCACGGCGGAGATGCATCTGGCGCTGGCCACGCCGACGGATGACGCGGCGTTCTGTTCGGAGGCTTTCACGGGGGAGGACCTCCGCGCGAGCACAAAGCGGATTCTTGCGCAGATCGCGAGCACTCTCGATGCGTTGAAGCGCGGGATGGCGAGCCTGCCGGAGCCGGGGCCTGAAGGTTCCGCGGTGCTTGACGATGCGGCGTTACTTTTGAGCCGCCGACGGGACCTGATGGCGCGGGCGGAGGCGGTCTCTCGGGCTTTGCCGGAGGCGAGCGGGCGGCGGATTCGGATTCACGGGGACTTCCACCTTGGGCAGATTCTGCGGGCCGAGGGAGACTTTGTGGTGCTTGACTTTGAGGGCGAGCCGGCGCGATCGTTGGCCGAGCGGAGGGAGAAGCAGACGCCGCTCAAGGATGTGGCGGGGATGCTGCGGTCGTTCTCGTACGCGGCGGCGGCGGGGCTGAACCGGCTTGCGGAGCGGGGGTCTGGAATGGAGGCCTATGCGGCCGAGATGTGGGCTGAGCTGTGGACCAACGCGGTGACGTCGGCGTTTCTGGCCAGCTACGCGAGCACGACCGAGATCTGGCCCGGCTTGATTCCGGCCCGATCTGAGGCACAATCATTGCTGGAAGCTTGTTTGCTCGAAAAGGCGCTGTATGAGTTGCTGTACGAGATCAACAATCGTCCAACCTGGGTACCGATCCCGATGCGCGGCATCCTGCCTTTGCTCTGACGACCGCGACCGTACGTTTACGATTTTGGAAAGATCCATCCTGCTCCACTGAGATATGCCTATGGCGAGAACTGAAACTACGACCGATCCGCACGAAAACGTTGAAGGGTCGCACCACAACCTTGAGGGGGAGCACAGCCCGGGAGCTGATACTGGCTCTGATCGGGACCCTGATTTGGGCGCGACGCACGGCCGTGCAAGCATGCTGATCGGCCTGGCTCCGCTGACGCCGGACGCGCTTTTGCTGACGCTCGACCATGTTGAAGCCGCGTTTCCGAACGAGCACGTCCTGGTGGCCACGCCGGACCCCGAGGCTCCCGAATATGTGCAGACGGAGCACCCGAGGCCGGGGAGGGTGACTCTGGTTCCGTACACGCCGATGGTCACCTCGGACACGGGCTGGCTGCCGACGGCTGCCGACTACGTGAATCTGTACAAGGTGGCTCGCGAGGCTGGGGTGGCGACCTGTCTGATGCTGGGGGCGGAGTCGCAGAGCCTGACGCCCGCCGCTCTCCAGGCGCTGAGTTCGGGGGTGCGGGACGGAGCTGCCGATCTGGCGACGCCGCATTACGCTTTGGGCGCGCGCGAAGGTCTGGTCAATTCGGCGATGCTGTTTCCCGTGTCGCACGCCCTGTTTGGGGCGCGATCGCGATTTCCGCTGGCGATCGATCTTGGGTTGTCGCTGCGGATGGCGGAGCGACTGGCGGCCGCGGGCCAGCGCCTGACCGCGCAGGGGGACGTGGAGGCTTTGGTGTGGCCGGTCTCCGAGGCGGCGGTTGCGGGATTCACGACGACGGAGGTGGAGGCGGGCCAGCGCGCGCTTCCGCAGCCCGACTCTGCGGACTTGAACGCGATTCTTGCCCACATCGCCGGATCGCTGTTTGCGGATGTGGAGGGCAAGGCGAGCTACTGGCAGAGATCGCGGACGACAGAATCGCTTCGAGCCCCGCTCGCTCCCCATCCGGACGATGCGGGGCATGTGCCGGACGTGCATCCGATGCTGAGTTCGTTTCGGGTGGCGTACACCAACCTCCACGAGATCTGGTCGCTGGTGCTTCCGCCGCATACGCTTCTGGGGTTGAAGAAGCTTTCGCTGCTTCCGGCCGAGGAGTTTCGCATGCAGGACGCGCTTTGGGTGCGGATTGTGTACGATTTTATCCTGGCGTTTCGCCTGCGCACGCTGAATCGCGGGCACCTTCTGGGGGCGCTCACGCCGTTGTATCTGGCGTGGGTGGCGTCGCATCTCCTGCTGACGCAGGCGGGGGTCAGTCCCGAGCAGCATATTCGCGAGCTTGCGCTCGCCTTTGAATCGGACAAGCCGTACATCGTCTCGCGCTGGCGCTGGCCGGACCGCTTCAATCCTTAGCCGCGACGCGCTCCCCTACCGGCCGGGAGGCGCGAGACCTTGAGACCGCCAGGCTGCCAGATGTGAGACTGTCAGGAGAAAGAAGCCATGCTGCAAGTGCCCATCAATCCCACGCACCCGAACTTTCCGCCGCCCGCCGATCCTATTTCGAATCCGACGTTGTGGCAGCAGATCGACATTGCGCTCAGCCAATCGGCGCATCAGGTGCTGGTTCGTCTGGCATCGTTTCTGCCGGGCGTCCTTGCGCTTTTGTTGGCGGTGGTGGTTCTGGCTGGGCTTGGCGCTTTGTTGTCGTATGTGCTTCGCCGTGTGCTGACGAATCTGCGATTCGATGAGCGCATGAATCGCAATACGGCGGCGACTCTTTCGGACTTTTCGCCTTCGCGATCGCCGACGCTGCTGCTGGCCCGAACGACGTTCTGGGCGTGCGTTCTGCTGGGATTTGTGATCGGCATCTCGGCCTTTGACGCTTCGTACCCGAACAGTTCGCAGATGTCGGCGTTTTTTCTTCCGTACCTTACGCACTCGGTGGGCGCGATTCTGCTTTTGTTTGCCGGCAATATTCTGGCTCGCTTTCTGGCCCGCTCCGTGCTGATCGGCGCCGTCAACGCGAAGCTGCAGTATGCCCGGTTTCTTTCGCTGGGCATCAAGTGGCTTGTGCTTGTGCTGGCCGCGGCGATGGCGCTCGATCACCTCGGTGTCGGCGGCACGATTATCGCGCTTGCGTTTGGCATTCTGTTTGGCGGCATTGTGCTTACGCTCGCTCTGGCGGTGGGCCTGGGATCGCGCGACATTGTGACCCGATCGCTGGAGCGCAACGCCGAGTTTCTGCCGCAGGCGGACCCGATGGCCGACGCGACGCGCGCATCTCGCCCAGGCACGGAGACGTTGCGCCACTTCTGACCCGGTTGGCTCT
>CAXSGC010000053.1:0-18473 GCA_964236945.1 uncultured Acidobacteriaceae bacterium
AGTATGACGTTCCGGCGGGGATGGATTGGGATGGGTTTGTGCTCGAGGTGTGCCGGGCGGGGCTGAGCGGGGTGGAGTGTCTGGCGGGGATTCCGGGGATGACGGGGGGGACGCCGATTCAGAATGTGGGGGCGTATGGGCAGGAGGTGTCGGAGACGATTGTGTCGGTGCGGGCGTTCGATCTGCGGGTGGCTGCATCAGGGGCGGCGGCGGGTGGTGTTTTTTGAGTTGGGGGGTGGGGGGGGGGTGCGTGGTGACGGGGGTGGGGTTTCGGTTCGGGGGGGGGCGGGTGCCGGAGCTGGGGTATGCGGATCTTCGGAGTTGGTTTGGGCGCTGGTTTGGGGAGGGAGGGCGGCCGACGCCGGTGGAGGTGTATCGGGCGGTGCGGGAGATTCGGGCGGGGAAGGGAATGGTGGTGGTGGCGGGGGATCCGGATTCCCGGAGCGCGGGGTCGTTTTTCAAGAACCCGGTGGTCGACGCGGGGGTGCTGGAGCGTTTGGCGGGGGAGATGGGGGGGGTTCCGCACTGGAGCGTGGGGGAGGGGGGGCGCGTGAAGTTGTCGGCGGCGTGGCTGGTGGAGCGAGCGGGATTCGGGAAGGGGTTCCGGATGGGTGGGGCGGGGATCTCGACCAGGCACTCGTTGGCGCTGACGAACTGGAGCGGGCGGGCGACGGCGGCGGAGGTGTATGCGCTGCGGGATCGGATCCGGGCGGACGTGGGGCGGAGATTTGGGGTGGATCTGGAGCAGGAGCCGGTGGAGGCGGAGGTGGCTGGGGTTTGGGTTTAGGGTTTTGGGTAGGGTCGGGCTGGGTTTTTGATCAGTTTTCAGTTTTCAGTTGTCGGATTTCGGTTGGGTGAGGGTTTGGAGGAGGCGTTCGCGGTCTTGGGCGAGGACCTCTCGGGCGGGGCCCTGGGCGGTGATGCGGCCGTCGGTGAGGCGGAGGACTTCGGCGTGGAGGAGGAGGGCTTCGGAGACGTCGTGGGTGACGGAGAGGACGGGGATTTTGAAGCGGCGGGTGAGGTGTGGGAGGTGGTTGAGGAGGTGGTCGCGGAGGTGGAGGTCGAGGCCGGCGAAGGGTTCGTCGAGCAGGAGGAGGGAGGTGGGGCTGGAGATGGCGGAGAGGAGGGCTCGGGCGACGGAGACGCGCTGTCGTTCTCCGCCGGAGAGGTTTTGGGGGAGTTGGGCGAGGGTGGGGGCGAGGTGGAAGAGGGTGAGGATTTCGGGGAGGAGGTCGTGTTGCGGGTGCCGGGAGGGGACGCCGTAGAGCAGGTTGTCGCGGACGGACATGTGGGGAAAGAGGACGGGGGTTTGGCCGGCGGCGCGGATGGGACGGAGGTGGGGTGGGGGTTTGTCCGGGAGGTGCGGGTGGACGAGGGTCTGGAGGTCGGGGCCGATCTCGATGTGGGCGTGGTCGGGTTGGAGGTGGCCGGCGAGGATGCGGAGGATGGTGCTTTTGCCGCTGCCGGAGGGTCCGAAGAGGACGGTCCAGGGCGCGGCGAGGGTGGCTCGGACGTCGAGGTTGAGGGCTCCTTGGCGGTGTTGGAGCGAGAAGCGGAGGTGCGGTCGGGAGTCAGCCAAGGAGCGGGCCTGGGTGGTTTGGGCGCGATCGGCGGAGGGAGGGATGGAGGTAGATGAGCAGGAGGGCGGCGGTGGAGGTGAGGAGGAGAAGGAGCGCGGTGCAGTTGGCGGCGGTGTTGTTGCCGTCTTCGACGAGGTCGAAGAGCGAGATGGAGAGGGTTCGGGTGCGGCCGGGGATGTTGCCGCCGAGCATGAGGACGACGCCGAACTCGCCGACGGTGTGGGTGAAGGTGAGGAGGGCGGAGGTGAGGAGGGAGCGTTGGCTCAAGGGGAGGATGAGGGTGCGGAAGATGCGCCAGGGGCCGGCACCGAGGCCGGCGGCGGCTTCGGTGTAGTTGCGGTCGATGGTGGAGAAGCCGGCGACGAGGGGCTGGACGGCGAAGGGGAGGCTGTAGACGAGGGAGCCGACGACGAGGCCGGCGAAGCTGAAGGCGAGGGTGTGGCCGAGGAGGTGGGTGAGGAGGCGGCCGGGGGCGGTGAGCGGACCCAGGCCGACGAGGAGGTAGAAGCCGAGCACGGTGGGCGGGAGGACGAGAGGGAGGGCGACGAGGGTTTGTACGAGGGCGCGCGGGAGGCTGTTGCCGCCGGCGATCCACCAGGCGAGGGGGATGGCGAGGAGGAGGAGAAGGAGGGTGGTGGTGAGGGCGAGTTGGAGGGTGAGGACGAGGGCTTGCGGGTCCATGGTACGAGTTTAGTTGGGGGAAGGAGGTGGGGAGGGAAGACGAGTTGGGAGGGGCTAAGAGCAGAAAGGCGAAAGCAGGAAAGGCCAGAGCGGTTCGCGCGTTTTTCGCGCGAATACCCCACCCTTCACGACGGTGGGGCTGTCGTGGGGGATGGATGCCTGGGGGGGTTGCTCACGATTGGTGGGGCGGTCGGGGGGGAAGGGGGTGCCTGGGGGCTTCAGGAAGCTAAGAGCAGAAAAGCGAAAGCAGGAAAGGCCAGAGCAGGAGGGCCAGAGCGGTTCGCGCGTTTTTCGCGCGAATACCCCACCCTTCACGACGGTGAGACCGTCGCGGAGGATGGGGCACCCGGTTTTTTTGGTCAGTTTTCAGTGAGTGGTTTTCAGTTGTCAGTGATTGGTTTTCAGTTGTGTTACTGGGTGGGGCGGAGGCCGAAATCGGGGAGGTGTTCCTGGACTTTGGGGGAGAGGATCCAGGCGAGGAAGGCCTGTGCTTCGGGGTGGCGGTCGGAGCGTTTGAGGACGACGGCGCACTGTCGGATCTCGGGGTAGACGGTGGGGACCAGGACGTAGGTGCCCACCTCTTTGTACTTCGGGGAGAGGGCGAGGGTGAGCGAGAGCAGGGCGAGCTGGGCGTTGCCGGAAAGGGCGAACTGGCCGGCCCCGGCGACGTTTTCGGCGGTGACGAGGTGGGGCTGGACGGTGCTGAAGAGCTTGAGTTGCTGGAGGGCGGAGACGGCGGCTCGGCCGTAGGGGGCGTGCGAGGGGTCGGCGATGGCGACGGTGCGAACGCGGGGGTCGGTGAGTTTTTCGATGCTGAGCGGCTGCAGGGGGGAGTCTTTGCGGGTGAAGAGGACGAGGGAGCCGCGGGCGTAGGGGGTAGGGGCTCGACCTTCGGCGAGGCCGGCGGCGACGATGCGTTCGGGAAAGGTGAAGTCGGCGGCGAGAAAGAGGTCAACGGGGGCGCCGTTGAGGATCTGTGCGGTGAGGGTTCCGGAGGAGCCGTAGCTGACGACGAGTTTGACGCCGGTGGTTTGGCGGTAGAGCTCGGCGAGGGCGGGGAGGACGGGTTCGAGGTCGGAGGCGGCGGCGACGCGCAGTTCTTTGGCGTGGTGCTCCGGGGATTTCTGGGCGGGCTTTTGGGCGGCCGCGTTCCGAGATGGGACGAAGAGGACGGCGAGGGCGAGGAGGGCCGCGGAAAGGATTGGCCGGTGGATGGGCTTAGGGTAGGCTGGGGAGAACGATGAGCGACGCGTCACACAGCCTTCGATGCACGGAGTGCGGGAGCGAGATTGCCGGGGAGGCTGCGCCGGCGGATTTCCGGTGCGTGGTGTGCGGCGGTTTGTTTGAGGTGAAGTATGCGTGGAGCGATGCTCCGGGGCCGGTGTCGGCGTTGCCGCCGAATGCGAGCGCTTTGCGGTGGCTGTGGAAGTCGCGGAGGACTTCGTCGTTTGCGGCGGATCAGTCGGGGGTTTGGCGGTTTCGGGATTTGCTGCCGATCTTAGAGGATTCGGAGCATCCGGTGACGCTGCGCGAGGGGAATACGCCGTTGTACGACCTGCCGCGGGCGGCGGCGGACGCGGGTGTGGAGTGGTTGCTGGCCAAGCATCAGGGCATGAATCCGACCGGGTCGTTCAAGGATACGGGGATGACGGCGGCGATGTCGGTGGCGGTGGATCGGGGGTATGAGTGGGTGGCGTGCGCGTCGACGGGCAACACCTCGGCGGCGATGGCGGCGTATGCGGCGAGGGCGGGGTTGCGGTCGATCGTGTTGATTCCTGAGGGAAAGATTGCGTGGGGAAAGCTTTCGCAGTCGATGGACTACGGGGCGATTACGCTGCAGTTGCGGACGGATTTCGACGGTTGTGTGCGGTTGTTGGCGGAGCTGATCCGGAGGTTTCGGATTTATCTGTTGAACTCGGTGAATCCGTACCGTCTGGAGGGTCAGAAGACGCCGGCGTTTGAGCTGATGGAGCAGATGGACTGGCAGGTTCCGGAGCACCTGATCGTTCCGGGGGGGAATCTGGCGAACGGGGCGGCGCTGGGCAAGGGGTTTCGGGAGTTGCTGCTCCTGGGCTTGATCGGGCGGATGCCGAAGATCAGCGTGGTGCAGGCGCATGGGGCGAATCCGCTGTTTCGGTCGATGCGGGACACGGGGGGGCGGACGATCGAGCCGGTGGTGGCGGACACGCGAGCTAGCGCGATCCGGATCGGCAATCCGGCGTCGTGGAGGAAGGCGGTGCGGGTGATCGAGGCGACGGGCGGATGGTGCGAGGAGGCGACCGAGCAGGAGATTGCGTTGGCGAAGGCGCAGATTGGGGCGGAGGGGATTGGGTGTGAGCCGGCGAGCGCGGTGACGTTGGCGGGGCTCAAAAAGCTGGTGCGGCAGGGGAAGATTCTGCCGGAGGAGCGTGTGGTTCTGCTGCTGACGGGGCATACGCTGAAGGATCCGGAGTACACGATCAGCTATCACCGGGATGCGTTGTTGCGGAGCGATGAGGCGGCGGAGGCGACGTTGGCGGAGCGGGAGATGCATGGCCAGTTGCAGAAGCCGCCGATGGTGCTGGAGCCGGAGCTGGACGCGGTGTTGCGGGCGATCGAGACGCTGGTCCGGACGCCTGTGACGGCATGAGTGGGGCGGGGCTGGGCGAGGTAAGGCCGGGCGGTGTGGGCCGGGGCGGTGTGAGGCCGGTGCGGCTGCGGCTGCCGGCGACTTCGGCGAACCTGGGGCCGGGGTTCGATGCGGTTGGCTTGGCGATGGGGATGTACTTGACGGTCGAGGCCGGGGTGTCGGCGTCCGGGCGGATGGAGATTGCGGCGACGGGGCGGGATGCGGCGGTGTGCGGGTCGGTGGCGGACAATCTGATTTTGACGACGTATGCGGAGGTGCTCGGCGGGTTGGGGGTGGCGGCGCCGGCGCTCGGTTTGCGGATCGGGAATGAGATTCCTCTGGGGATGGGGTGCGGATCGAGCGCGGCGGCGCTCCTGGCGGGGGTGTTGCTGGCGAATCACTTTGGCGAGTTGGGGTGGACGGAGGGGCAGGTGCTGGAGGAGGCGTGCGCGCGGGAGGGGCATCCGGACAATGTGGCGGCGTGTTTTTGCGGTGGGATGACGGTGTCACAGCGGCGGTTGGGGGCGGGGCGGGTGGAGGCGGCGACGTTTGGGCGGGGGTTGAGGTGGCGTTTGCTGCTGGCGCTGCCGCGCGCGGGGTTGGCGACGAGGGAGGCTCGGGCGGTGTTGCCGGGGATGTACAGTCGGTCGGATGCGGTCGAGAATGTGCAGGCGACGGCGATGCTGGTGGCGGCGTTTGCGTTGGGTCGGGGCGATCTGTTGGGAGGTGCGATGGTGCGGGATCGGATGCATCAGCCGTATCGGGCGGAGATGTGCCCTTTGCTGCCGGCGTTGCTCCCGTTGGCGTCGGAGGAGGGGGTGTTGGGCGTGGCGTTGAGTGGGGCGGGGCCGGCGGTGCTCGTGGTGGTGGAGGAGACGGCGGAGCGGGTGGAGTCGGCGGTGCGGGCGGCGGCGGGGGATCTGCTGGGCGAGGTGGTGTGGACGGGGATTGCGGGGGGGTATGAGATGGGTGCGGGCGGGTGAAGTAACGTCGGTCCGAATTGCGTCAAGTTACCTAAGATAGCTTGGCTGCTTTGGACGTCTGCCGATAGTCTTGGGGTGTAGCCAGTTCTGGGGAGGGCTGCTACGCGCGCCCGTTGACCCCTTAAGCAGGGGTCCGGGCGTTCGCCTTTTTTGGGAGGGTGAGGACAGGACTGGATTGAAACTTACCGCTGGGCGCGGCATCTATTGTTGGTGTGGGACGCGTTATCCTGAACGACGGGAACGCGACTTTGAAAGAGGAAGAGACCATGGCAGGACAATTTGTGACAGAGGTGAAGGACGCGACGTTTGAGAAGGAAGTGTTGCAGTCGGAGACGCCGGTGCTGGTGGATTTCTGGGCTGCGTGGTGCGGTCCGTGCCGGGCGCTTGCGCCGGTGGTGGATGAGGTGGCGACGGCGTACCAGGGCAAGTTGAAGGTGATGAAGATGGATGTCGATGCGAACAGTCAGACGCCGTCGCGGTACGGGATTCGGGGAATTCCGGCGTTGTTGCTGTTCAAGGGCGGCAAGGTTGCGGACCAGATTGTCGGCTTTGTGCCGAAGGATACGATCGACCGGAGCATTATTAAGGTGATTGCTTAAGGGTTTGGATGGGAACGGAAGGGGAAAGTCGTACCTCAGCGGCTGAAGCCGCTCGGCTGATCGGGCTTTTTGTGGCACGGCTGAAGCCGTGCCCTTAAGCAAGACGGAGGGCGTGCCCTTAGGAAGACGGACAACGTGCCCTTAGCGAGACGGAAGCCGTGCCCTTAATCAAGTACGGAGAACGTGCCCCTTAAGGAAGACGGAAGCGTACCTCAGCGGCTGAAGCCGTGCGCTTTAGGAAGACGGAAGCCGTGCTCTTACGCGAGCGGCTGAAGCCGTGCGCTTTAGGAAGACGGAAGCCGTGCTCTTACGCAAGATGGAGAACGGGCTCTTAAGTAACAGCGGAGAGAGGATGTGCCCGGGTGCCTGGTGGCGCCTGGGCATTTTTTGTGTCTGGCGAGGTTGAGTGGCGGCGCGGCACGATGCGCTGCTAGACTCGGGTTTAATGCTGGAATGGGTGCTTTTTCGCGGGATTCTGGTGGCGTTTTTCATTCTCGCCAATAGCTTCTTTGTTGCGGCCGAGTTTGCTCTGGTGAGCGTTCGGGAGACGCGGATCGAGCAGTTGATCGCACATGGGCGTCCGGGTGCGCGGACGGTGTTGCAGCTGAAGAACAACATCGATGAGTTCCTGCCGGCGGTGCAGTTCGGGGTGACGCTGGCGGCCCTGGCGCTGGGGTCTTTGGGCGAGCCGGCGATTACCGAGATGCTGCTGCGAGGGCTGCATGCGATGGGTGTGGCGGCGACCGATTCGCGCCCCATCCAGATCGCTTCGGTGACGTTGGCGTTTGCGGTGATTACGTACTTCGAGGTGCTGCTGGGGGAGCTGGTGCCGAAGTCGCTGGCGTTGCAGAGGGCCGAGCGGATTGCTCTGGCGGTGGCGGGTCCGATGGACGTATTTATCCGGATTACGCGACCGGCGGTGCGGTTGATGAACGGTTCGGCGACGTTGGTGTTGCGACTGTTTCGGGCTCCTTTGCGGGGGGAGGGCGCGGTGCACTCGCCGGAGGAGCTGAAGCTGATTGCGACGTCGGCGCGCAAGATGGGTCTCCTGCCGGAGTTTCAGGAGGAGATGATTCATCGGGCGATCGAGCTGAACCATGTGGTGGTGCGCGAGATTATGACGCCGCGGGGGCGGATATTTTCGTTGCCGGCGGACATGCTGATGGAGCGGGCGAGCGCGCGGATTGTGGAGGAGCAGCACTCGCGGGTGCCGGTGTACGATGCCGCGGCGGGGCCGGAGCACATTATCGGGATCTTGTATTCGAAGGACGTGTCGCGGCTGATGCACTTCCGGAGCGTGTCGCCGGCGATAGGTGGGAGTGGGGCGTCGGGGTCGGGGCTGGCTTCGGGATGGGGGCTGACGGTGCGGCAGGTGATGCGCGAGGCGACGGTGGTTCCGGAGACGAAGCTGGCGGTGGAGTTGCTGCAGGAGTTTCAGGATCGACGGCGGCAGATGGCGATTGTGGTGGATGAGTTTGGGTCGACGGTGGGCCTGGTGACGGCGGAGGATGTTCTGGAGCAGGTGGTGGGGGAGCTGGACGATGAGTTCGATCTCCATGCGCGGGCGCCGGCGCCGAACCTGGCGGGGTCGATGGTGCTGGACGGGTCGACGACGTTGCGCGACCTGGCGACGCAGCTCCGGTGGAGATTTCCGCGGACTCCGGGGGTGGAGACGTTGGCGGGATTTCTGCTGGCGGAGCTGGGGCATCTGCCGGAGGTGGGGGAGACGCTGGAGATGGGGGGGCGGAGGTATGCGGTGGCGGAGATGTCGGGGCGGCGGATCAGCCGGGTGCGGGTGGAAACTCTCGTGTCGGCCGAGGTGGAGGCTGGGGCGGGGGCAGGCCTGACGTTGGCGGCGGCGGCGGCGCCGGGCGGACCAGAGCATCGGTGACGGTGTCCGGGCGTGGAGGGCCGGTGACGCGGTCGGTGCTGCGGGCGTTTTGGCGGGTTTTGCTGACCCTGCCGGTGCTTTGGTTTGTGGTTTCGGTGGTGTTTCTGCTGATCCACCTGGTTCCGGGGGACCCGGTGGTGCAGATGCTGGGGGAGGGGGCGACGGCGGCGGATGTCGCGGCGTTGCGGCACGGGTATGGTTTCGACTTGCCCTTGCCGGTGCAGTACGGGCGGTATTGGAGGGGTGTGGCTCACGGGGATCTAGGGCAGTCGCTGCGGCTGCACGATTCGGTGGTGCGGTTGGTGCTCCAGCGGTATCCGTATACGGTGGCCTTGACGGGGGCGGCGATGCTGCTGGGGGCGATGTTTTCGCTGCCGGCGGGGGTGGCTTCGGCGGTGAGGCGGGGGAGGGCGGCGGATCGGTGGATTGGCGTGGTGTCGCTGGTGGGGTTGTCGTTTCCGAACTTTGCGCTGGGGCCGGTGCTGATCCTCGTGTTCTCGATCGAGCTGGGGTGGTTGCCGGTTTCGGGGGCGGGGGCGGCGAGGGATCCGGCGTGGGTTTTTCTGTTGCATCTGGTGCTTCCGGCGGTGACGCTGGGGTTGTCGTTGGCGGCGGTGCTGACGCGGATGGTGCGGACGGCGATGCTTGAAGAGATGGGGCAGGACTACATCCGGACGGCGCGGGCGAAGGGTTTGACGGAGCGTCGGGTGTTGTACCGGCATGCCTTGCCGAATGCGCTTCTGCCGATCCTGACGGTGTTGGGGTTGCAGTTCGGGTCGCTCTTGGCGGGGGCGATTGTGACGGAGACGATCTTCAGCTGGCCGGGGATCGGGCGGCTGACGCTGTCGGCGATTTTGAATCGCGATTATGCGCTGGTGCAGGGGTGTTTGCTGGCGGTGGGTCTGACGTATGTGGGGGTGAATTTGGTGACGGATCTGCTGTATACGGTGGTGAATCCGCGGTTGCGGCGGGCTTAGAGCAAATTACCTGTTGCTATGGAGCGGGAATGTTCGTGCAGAGCCGTTTTCCTCCGGAGAAAACGGCGTCGATACCCGTGGCTCCCTATACACCCACAGGGAATTTGCTCTAGGAACTGGTTGAAAGGCAAGAATGGAAAGAGAAAGCCGTACCTCAGTGGCTAAAGCCGCACGGCAAACGAAGCGTTTCGGCACGGCTGAAGCCGTGCCCTTAAGCGAGACGGAGTAGTTCAAAAGAAGCGAGACGGAGTAGTTCAGAAGCGAAATTGAGCATTTCCGCATGGGCTCTTCGACCAGGCGGGGTGGGTTGTGGGGTCTGCAACTAAGGTCGCAGAGGATGGGGCGAGATTGGGCGGCGCGGGCGGGGGAGATCTGGCATTCTGGGGGTGGGTGAGCGTGTGAGCGAGACGGGAGGCTGGTGGATTTGGGCGCGAGTTTGGGCTGTGACGGCGGTGCTGGCGGGAGGCGCGGGCGCGGTGGCGCAGGTTGCGAACCCGTTTGCGCGCGGCGGGGGCACGGCGGCGGTGGTGGAGCCGACCGCGCCGGCGGCCCAGCATTTTTTGGACCGGCGGACGGGGGTTTCGTTCGACTTGCCGGCGGGTTGGCGGCTGGCTCGGAGGGATGGCGAGCTGAGCGAATTTGCTCTGGATGCGAGGTCGGCTCCCAGGAATGCGCAGATGCGGGCGGCGGCGCAGATCGACTTCAATCCGTATCCGGCGTCGACGTTTTCAGGGGCGATGTTGTACTTGAGCGCGGAGCCGAGGGCGGCGGCGGGGGAGTGTGGGGGGCAGGCGGCGATGCCGGCGGGGAGGCCGGTCGGGTCGGAGACGATCGGCGGGGTCGTGTTTCAGCATGGGCATGGGGAGCATGGGGCGATGTGCGTGGAGGCCCGGGATGATGTTTACACGGCGATGCACGAGGGGTCGTGCCTGCGGTTCGATCTGGTGGTGCATACGTTTTGCGCGGGATCGTCGCCGGGTGCTCGGGAGCTGACGGCGGGGCAGATGATGGCGTTGGAGAAGCGGTTTCGGAGCATTCTGGACACGGTTCGGTTTGAGGCGCCGGTGGTTTTGACGGGGCGGTAGGTGGGGCTGGGAAGTTTGTTGAAACAAGATGGAAGTCGAGAGGCGTACCTCAGCGGCTGAAGCCGTGCCCTTAAGCAAAACGGGATGTTTCAAGAGGCGGTTTTCGAGCAACTGCTGGCCTCTCCGCTCCGGTCGAGATCACAGGTTTGTGAGGGTGGCTGGAGGGAAGGCGGTTCGCGCGTTTTTCGCGCCAATACCCCACCCTTTCCGACGATGAAGCTGTCGGAGAGGATGGGGCACCCAACCGCGGGTCTGACAGGAGGCAACTGCGGGTCTCTCCGCTTCGGCTACGCGTGCGGTCGAAATCATAGGTTTGTGAGGGTGGCTGGAGGGAAGGCGGTTCACGCGTTTTCCGCGCGAATACCCCACCCTTTGCACCCACCAGCGGAGCTGGCGGGACCCACCCTTTCCGACGATGAAGCAGTCGGAGAGGATGGGGCACCCAACCGCGGGTCTGACAGGAGGCAACTGCGGGTCTCTCCGCTTCGGCTACGCGTGCGGTCGAAATCATAGGTTTGTGAGGGTGGCTGGAGGGAAGGCGGTTCACGCGTTTTCCGCGCGAATACCCCACCCTTTGCACCCACCAGCGGAGCTGGCGGGACCCACCCTTTCCGACGATGAAGCAGTCGGAGAGGATGGGGCACCCAACCGCGGGTCTGACGGGGCTAGAGGGGTTCGATGTGGGCGGAGAGGGTGTCTGGGGCGGAGGTGGGGGCGACGTAGACGAGGGCGACGGTGGTGGGGAGATGGAAGCGTTTGGGGCCGGCGCTGCCGGGGTTGAGGTAGAGGATGCCGTCGATCCACTCGACCGAGGGCCGGTGCGAGTGGCCGCTGACGACGGCGGCGATGCCCCCGGCGTTGGGTTTGAGGTCGAGGTCGCGGAGGGAGTGGACGAGATAGAAGAGTTTGCCGCCGAGATCGACGGCTTCGGTGCTGGGGAGATCGGCGCAGGGGCCGGAGGTGTCGATGTTGCCGCGGATGGCGGTGACGGGGCTGATCTCGCGCAGGCGGAGGAGGATGGCGGGGTCGCCGACGTCGCCGGCGTGGAGGATGTGATCGGCCTCGGCGAGGGCGGCGAGGGCTTCGGGTCGGAGGAGGCCGTGGGTGTCGGAGATGACGCCGATGAGCATGGTGTGGGGGAAACTCTTCAGGCGAGGCGGAGCGACTGGAGGGTGGCGTAGTTCGTGCTTTGGGCAGGGTTGTGACTGCGGTCGGGGTCGATGCGGAGATCGAGGATGCTGATGGCGGTGAGGTCGACGGTGTAGTGTTCGATCTCTTCGGTGGAGCCGGCGGGGCTGAAGGTGAATTGCTGGCGGAGGACTTCGCGGAGGTTGTCGGGCGTGGGGCCGGCGAAGATGGCGAGCTCCTGGGTGCGTTCGGCGGCGCGGTCGACGATGTGGAGGTCGATCTGGCGGAGGTTTTGGGGGGTGTCGAAGAGGAGGCGGATGCGTTGGGGGCCGGGGGTGGAGGCGCGCCAGCCGGTGGTGAGGCGAGGGGAGAGGGCGTGCTCGATGGGGAAGAGGTCGTCTTCGGAGGTGACTTCGACGCGGGCGAGGTGTTCGAGGTCGAGGCCCTGCGGGGCGGGGGTGCCAGGGGGTGCGGGGGATTGGGTTTCGGGAGCGAGGATCTGTTTGCGCATGAGGTTGCTGCGAGGTTGGATGCTCCAACAGCTGTTGAAAAACAAGAACGGAAGACGAAGGCCGTACCTCAGCGGCTAAAGCCGCACGGCAAACTAAAGGGTTTACGGCAGGGCTCAAGCCGTGCTCTTAGAGCAAATTACCTGTTGCTGTGGAGCGGGAATGTCTATGCAGAGCCGTTTTTCCTCCGGAGAAAACGGCGTCGATACCCGTGGCTCCCTATACACCGACAAGGAATTTGCTCTAAGCGAAACGGAGTATACCGACAGACACTACGGTCTGGGGGATTGGCGTCGCAGGCGTGGGTCGAGGAGGTCGCGGAGGGCGTCGCCGAGGAAGTTGAAGGAGAGGACGAGGAGCATGACGGCGAGGGCGGGGAAGAGGAGGAGGTGGGGGGAGTCGAAGAGGTGGGAGCGGGCGTCGTTGAGCATGGATCCCCAGCTGGGTGTGGGTGGAGGGACGCCGAGGCCGAGGAAGCTGAGGGTGGCTTCGGCGAGGACGGCTCCGGCCATGCCGATGGCGGCCTGGACGATGAGGGGCTGGACGATGTTGGGGAGGATGTGGCGTGTGAGGAGGCGGAGGTCGGAGCTGCCGAGGGCGCGGCTCGCATCGACGAATTCGCGCTCTTTGACGGCCATGACCTGGGCTCGGACGAGGCGGGCGTAGCCGACCCAGGAGGAGATGGCGAGGGCGACGATGACATTGCCGAGGCCGGGTCCGAGGAAGGCGACGAAGCTGATGGCGAGGAGGATGCCGGGGAGGGCGAGAAAGGCGTTGCTGACGTAGACGTTGAGGACGGTGTCGGTGAGGCCGCCGTAGAAGCCGGCGAGCGAGCCGGCGAGGACGCCGATGAGGACGGAGATGGAGACGACGCTGACGGCGACGAGGAGCGAGATGCGGGCGCCGAAGAGGATGCGCGAGAGGATGTCGCGGCCGAGCTCGTCGGTGCCGAAGGGGTGGTGCGGGCTGGGGGCGGAGAGGCGGTGCGGGAGGTCGATCTGGCTGGGGTCGGCGGGGGCGAGCAGGGGAGCGAAGATGGCGGCGAGGGTGAAGAGGGCGAGGAGGAGGAGGCCGACGGCGGCGAGTGGCTGGGTTCGGATGTGGGTCTGGATTTGGGTGCGGGCCGAGCGGATCCATGCGCGATGCGGGTGAGAGGTGGGGCTCAGCGGTTGGGTGGGAGAGATCACAGGATCATTGTGCTCTACGGGACCTCGGATTTTACCCCTCCAGCATGCCCCTCAGGGGTAAACCCCGATGTCTATAGAAGCTAAGGCACGTCTGAAGCAGAGGCTAAGGCACGTCTGAAGCCGTGCCCTTAGCGCAACAGAGACTTGATTCAAACCTTTCCTAAGGGCTTGTTGAAAAACAAGAGCGGAAGGCGAAAGCGGTACCTCAGCGGCTAAAGCTGCACTGCAAAACAAAGCGTTGATGGCACGGCTAAAGCCGTGCCCTTAAGCAAAACGGAGTATTTGAAAGCAAAACGGAGTATTTGAACAGGCTCCTAGAGCAAATTACCTGTTGTTATGGAGCGGGAATGTTCGTGCAGAGCCGTTTTCCTCCGGAGAAAACGGCGTCGATACCTGTGGCTCCCTATACACCGACAGGTAATTTGCTTTAAGGGGCTGGATATGATTTCGGGGGTAGATATGATGAGGTTTGCGCACGAGGCTTCTCGGCGTGCGCGGTTAGAGAGACCCACACTCCTGCGCATTCTGATCCATGGTCTGAATTTTTCGCCGGAGCTGACCGGTGTGGGCAAGTATACGGGCGAGATGGCGAGCTGGATGGCGAGCCGCGGGCACGAGGTGCATGTTGTGACGGCGCCGCCGTACTATCCGGCGTGGAAGATCGGGGCGGGGTACCGGAGCCGCTACACGACGGAGCGCCCGGCGCCGAATCTGACGGTGTATCGGTGCCCGCTGTATGTGCCGGAGCAGCCGGGGGGTCTGCGTCGGGTGCTGCATCTGCTGAGCTTTGCCGTGGCGAGTTTGCCGGTGATGCTGCGCGAGACGGCGTGGGAGCCGGAAGTGGTGTTTACGGTGGAGCCGACGTTGTTTGGCGGTCCGGTGGCGTTGTTTGCGGCGATGCTGGCGGGCGCTCCGGCGTGGTTGCATGTGCAGGACTTCGAGGTGGACGCGGCGTTCGATCTGGGCTTGCTGCCGTCGCATGGTCCGGTGCATGGGTTTGCGCTGGCGGTGGAGCGGAGGTTGATGCGGGCGTTTCGGCGGGTGTCGACGATCTCGGCGAAGATGCTGGAGCGTGGGGCGGCGAAGGGCGTGGCGGCGGACCGGCTGGTGCTGTTTCCGAACTGGGTGGACGTGGAGGCGATCCGGCCGGAGCCGCCGGGGTGGGCGGAGAATGCGTTTCGGCGGGAGCTGGGGTTAGGGGCGAAGGTGGTTCTGCTGTATTCGGGCAATATGGGGGCGAAGCAGGGTTTGGAGATGCTGGTGGGGCTGGCGGAGGATCTGCGGGGGGAGGAGCGGGTGCACCTTTTACTGTGCGGGGATGGGAGTTTTCGGACGGAGCTGGAGCGGGGAATGGCGGGGCGGAGCAACGTGACGATGTTGCCGCTGCAGCCGCTGGGCCGGTTGTCGAGTCTGCTGAATGCGGCGGACGTTCACCTGTTGCCGCAGCGGGCGGGCGCGGCGGATCTGGTGATGCCTTCGAAGCTGACGGGGATGCTGGCGAGCGGACGTCCGGTGGTGGTGACGGCGGATGCGGGGACGCAGGTGGCGGAGGTGATTGGGGGCGGGGAGGAGGCGCTCGGCCTGGTGGTGCCGACGGAGGATACGGGGGCACTGGCGGGGGCGGTTCGGCGGCTGGCGGGGGATGCGGAGTTGCGAGCGAGGATGGGAGCGGCGGCTCGGCGGTATGCGGAGGTGTGGATGGGGCGGGAGGAGGTGTTGCTGCGGGCGGAGAGGGAGCTGGAGCGAATCGTTGGTAACGTACTGCCCCAATTTGGGACATCCGTCTGAGGTGGGTCTGCAGTAGACTGAGTTTCAACCGCAGCCGGCCTCGATGTTTCGAGGTCTTCTGAGCCGCGGAATACAGATTGGTTTTCGGGGCAGCGACTGACCGATGGGAGATGGTTCCGTTTTGAAGAAAGCGTTGATCACCGGTGTGACCGGACAAGATGGGGCCTACCTGGCGCAGTTCTTGCTGGCGAAGGGGTATGAGGTGCACGGCATCAAGCGCCGGACTTCGCTGTTCAACACGGCGCGGATCGACAGCATCTATGAAGATCCGCACAATCCGGAGCCGAAGTTTATCCTGCACTACGGCGACATGACGGACTCGTCGTCGCTGATTCATATTGTGCAGAAGGTGCAGCCGGACGAGATCTACAATCTGGCGGCGCAGTCGCACGTGCAGGTGTCGTTTGAGGAGCCGGAGTACACGGCGAACTCGGATGCGCTGGGGGTTTTGCGGTTGCTGGAGGCGATTCGGATACTGGGATTGGAGAAGAAGACGCGGTTCTATCAGGCGTCGACCTCGGAGCTGTATGGTTTGGTGCAGGAGATTCCGCAAAAGGAGACGACGCCGTTTTATCCGCGGTCGCCCTACGCGGTGGCGAAGATGTACGGGTATTGGATCGTTGTGAACTATCGCGAGGCGTACGGGATGTATGCCTGCAATGGAATTTTGTTCAATCATGAGAGTCCGCTGCGCGGGGAGACGTTTGTGACGCGCAAGATCACGCGGGGTCTGGCGCGGATCAAGGTGGGTCTGCAGACGCAGCTTTTTCTGGGGAACCTGGATGCGAAGCGCGATTGGGGGCATGCGCGCGACTACATCGAGATGCAGTGGCTGATGTTGCAGCAGGAGCGACCGCAGGACTTTGTGATTGCGACGGGCGAGCAGTACAGTGTGCGGGATTTTGTTCAGCGGTGTGCGCGTTTGCTGGAGCTGGATCTGACGTGGAAGGGAAGCGGGGTGGAGGAACAGGCGGTCGACAAGGAGGGCCGGGTCGTGGTCGCGGTCGATCCGCGATACTTCCGACCGACGGAGGTGGAGACGTTGCTGGGCGATCCATCGAAGGCGAAGCGGGAGTTGGGATGGGTGCCGCGCACGAGCTTCGATGAGTTGGTGCGAGAGATGGTGGAGTCTGACCTGAAGAGCGCCGAACGCGACGCTCTGGTGCGCAAACACGGGTTCGACGCGTACAACGTGCGGGAGACTTGAGGCCGTGAGCACTGATCTGGCAAAGGTTTTAGAAGCAGATCCGCGGGCGGAAGTGGGGGCGTCCGGGGCGGGCAGGGCAGCGATCAAGGGAGAGCCGGAGCCCGTGCCGGAGCCTTACATGCGTCGAGATGCGCGCATTTATATTGCGGGGCACCGTGGGCTTGTCGGGTCGGCGATCTCGCGTGAGTTGAGCCGTCTGGGCTATACGGGCGTTGTGACCCGGACGCATGCGGATCTGGACCTGCGGGACGCAGCGGCGGTGGATCGTTTTTTTGCCGAGACGCGGCCCGAGTATGTTGTGCTGGCGGCGGCCAAGGTTGGCGGAATTCTGGCGAACAACAACTTTCCCGCGGATTTTATTCGGGACAATTTGTTGATTCAGAACAGCGTGATTGACGCGGCATGGAGGAACGGCACGGACCGTCTGCTGTTTCTCGGGTCGTCGTGCATCTACCCCAAGCTGGCGCCGCAGCCGATGCCGGAGTCGTGCCTTCTGACGGGGCCCCTTGAACCCACCAACCGGCCGTACGCCCTGGCGAAGATTGCCGGCATCGAGATGTGCTGGAGTTATAACCGGCAGTACGGGACCCGGTATCTGGCGGCGATGCCGACGAACCTGTATGGACCGGAGGATAACTTCGATCTCCAGACCTCGCACGTCTTGCCGGCGTTGATTCGAAAGACGGCGGAGGCGATGCGGTCGGGAGCGCCGGAGGTTGTGGTGTGGGGTACAGGGACGCCGCGCCGGGAGTTGCTGTATTCGGACGATCTGGCTCGCGCGTGCGTGCACCTGTTGAATCTTGACGAGGCAAAGTACAATTCGCTGCTGGTCGAGGACGCTCCACCGCTGATCAACATTGGGACGGGCGAAGATATGCAGATCGCCGATCTGGCTGCCACGGTGGCGCGGGTGCTTGGGTTTCGGGGCGAGATTGTCTTTGACCGGAGCAAGCCGGATGGAACTCCGCGTAAGTTGATGGACGTCGCCCGGCTTCACTCGCTGGGGTGGCGGCATGCGGTCGGGATCGAGGAAGGTATCAGGCGTACCTGGGCGGCCGTGCAACACAAACTCGGTTAACGCCGTCTCTTTCAGCACGACTCTTTTTGTGTTTTGTTTGTTCTTCGTAATTTTCCAGTTGACCCTCTCTGCTTTGGTGATGGTTTTCCGCGCGCCGATATGCGCGTGACAGTTCCTGATGCAGAGAGGAGTGTTGCTGGCATGTCTCGATCTGTGGTCGCTCCGGCCCATTTGTCCTATAGCTCTGACCTCTCCAGAGGGGAGCAACCGAAAGTTGTACTCAACTTTTTCCTCGATCCGCCGATATATAGCGCAAGAGCAGCTTCTCCCAGGTGCTCCGTAGAACGTCAGTCGAGGTCGAGAAAAATCATGGCTCAACGTAAGCCATTCCTTGTATCCCTTGTTGTGCTTGCTCTGTGTCTCCTCGCGTCGTCCGCCCCGGCGGTGACGCGAGGAGCTGTTCTTCCGACGGTTGCCGAGCAGTTTCTTTTGCTGAAGGCCAACCAGGATCGGGCGGCGCGGGGCTTATCGCGTCTGGAGCGCGATCCTTTGCTGTCAGCCGCAGCCGCTGCCCACGCGGCTGAGATGGCGCGACATTCCGACATTTCTCATGGATTTCCTGGGGAACCGGATCTCTCTGAACGCGGCGCGCGGACCGGACTTCGATTTTCACTGATTACAGAGAACGTGGCCGAGGCTTCCGATTCCGTCATCATCCATGATCTCTGGATGGCGTCGCCTGGACATCGAGCCAACCTCCTCGATCCGATGGTGAACGTGGTTGGGATCGCAGTGATCGTCAGCGGCGGCCAGATCTTTGCTGTGGAAGATTTTGCTTCAACGGTGGAGACGATGTCGCTCGACAAACAAGAGCTGACGGTGGCTACGCTGCTGGCGGGGTCGGGGCTGAAGGTAGCCCAGGGTACGCCGAGATCGGATCTGCTTCGAGTAGACGCCCGGGAGACGTGCAGTATGCCGACGGGGTATGCGGGTGCCCGGCGTCCCTGGTATGTGCTGCGGTACACGGCGTCTCGTCTTGACGGTCTACCGTCCCTGCTTAGGAATCGGCTGAGTTCCGGCAAGTATCACGAAGCAATTGTAGGCGCGTGCGAGGCTACGGAAGCCGGACCGTTTGCCTCGTACAACATCGCTATTTTGCTCTATCCCTAGGTAGTTCAAGTGCGCTTTGAGTCGGTGATGGGTGTCGTAGAAGTATCGCTTCACCGTAGCGT
>CAXSGC010000054.1:0-18115 GCA_964236945.1 uncultured Acidobacteriaceae bacterium
AGGGCTCAGGGCTCAGGGCTCAGGGCTCAGGGCTCAGGGCTCAGGGCTCAGGGCTCAATAATGTCTGACCCGGACGATCGTCCGTCGATCGGCACGGCGAGGCCGCGGCGGCGATCGAAGATCTTGCGCAGGGCATACGCCACCAAGAGGACGATCAGGACTCCGACCAGGCTGAGGAAGAGCCCGAGATGCCGGTGAAAGGTATGGACGATGCTGCGGATGAGCGCGGGGCCGTAGAAGACGGTGATGACGCTCCAAAGGAGAAATCGGATGAACTTGCCCGCAAAGATCGCCCCGAGGAACCAGGCGATGCGCATTTCAAAGACGCCGGCCGCGAACTCAAAGAGTTTGACGGGCATGGGCGGGGGCATCATGGCAGGCACCATGATGGCGAGGAACTCCTGTTTTTCGAAGCGGTCGCGAAGTCGCTCGTAGCGGTCGCGGTTGATGCGTTTCAGAAGAAACAGCTCGCCGCCGGCGCGACCGATATAGAACGGGATGAGCGAGCCGAGCGCGGATCCGGCCGCGGCCATAAAGCTGTAGAGCAGAAATCGGCTGTGGTCGTGGGCGACGTAATCGATCACAAGCGGGTCGATCGGCAGGGGGAGCGCGGCTGAATCGACAAAGGCGAGCGCGCCGATGCCCCAGATACCGAGCGGTTTGAGCAGGGCGAGCATGCCGAGGTTCAGCTTGTGGAAGAGCTCGAGCGCATGCAGCTTCACGCTGTTCCCCGCGTGTCTTGAGGTGCCTCCACACGGGCATCCATGCCGGATGCGGAGCCGTGGTCGGTCCGACCGGCGAGGAGGTCGAGTGCGTGCGGCAACAGGTTCAGGATGGCGCGCAGCGAGGTTTCGGCGCCTGCCGGGCTGCCGGGGACATTGAGGATGAGGGTTGCACCGTAGACGCCGCAGACGGAGCGGCTGAGCGGGGCCATCGGCGTCTCGCGAAGGCTTTCGGCGCGCATGCGTTCGGCAAGGCCATCGACCAGACGATCGCAGACGAGCTTGGTGGCCTCGGGGGTAACGTCGCGGAGCGCCAGGCCGGTACCGCCGGACGTGACGATAAGGTGCGCCGAGGCGGCGTGATGGCGCAAGGCATGGGCGATCTGGTCGATCTCGTCCGGAAGCACTTCGGAGGCGATCTGGCCGATGCCCGAGGACGACAAAATCTGTTGGACCGCCGGGCCGGAGAGGTCCGGCATCTGTCCGGCAGCGCAGCGGTCGCTGATGGTGAGAACGACGGCACGCGTGTCAGGGGAGAAGAGGTGTGCGCTCACCCGGTTAGTTTACCCGCTCGCACCGGCAAGGGACGGGTGTCGACGCCGGGCCCTCTTTGCGCGGGAAGAACGGTCGGAGCTGAGCGAAAGGGTGAGAAAATAGGGTGAGTGGTGGCCGCCTCTCAGCGATGATCGTTCTGTCGTTCTGTCGCTGTCTCGGGTTCCGTGCCGTCGCCGCTCGTTGTCGCGGTGGCCTGATGTCTGTCCGTTCCGTTGAGTTATTTTGATGCCGACGCTTGAGACGCCTCCCAATCCGACTACACCGCCGCCGCCGACCAAGGTGCGGACAGGGCGCTTCGGCGAGCTTGAACAGCATGAGCTGATTCACCTTCTCGACACTCTCGACGATGAGCGGGCGCGCGCGCGATTTCGCGAGTCCATCTACATCTCGATCATCTTTTACCTGGCGGTCGGTTGGTTCTTGTTCTACGGTCCGCGCGTGTTGTTTCACCAGCCGCGACTGATCAACCCGAGCGATGTGCTGAAGCAGCGTGACCGGGAGATGACGTACCTCGCCACGCCCAAGGACATTGCCCGGCAACTGGAGCATCGGCCCCCCAGTAAATCGAACGAACGGTCCCAGCCGGCGCCCAAGCCGACTCTGGATCGGAAGACGATCGATCAGCTTCAGGCGATGCGAAAGGCGGCGACGCCGGCACCGAAGAATCTGCCGAGCGCACCGCAGCCGCAGCCCGCAGCTCCGCAAGCGCAGGCTCCTCTGCCACCTCCTCCTCAGCAGCAGACGACGCCGACGCCGGTGCCGCAGCCTGCACGTCGACCGCCGCCGCAACAGCTGGCGGATGCTCCGACGCCGACGCGGCCGAACTTCGGGCAGCAGGGCCAGTCTGCTGGAGATGCGATCCGGCAGGCGGCCGAGAACGCGGCGCGCAATCGCGGGGCTGGGGGCAATTACGGGGGCGGCCCGGTCGCGCACGAGGGCATGAACACCGGCGTGGATGTGCTGTCGGACACGATGGGGGTGAACTTCGATCCATACCTGCGCAAGATCCTGCGGCAGATCTACAACCAATGGCTGCCGCTGATCCCGGAAGAGGCGCGTCCGCCTTTGAACAAGCAGGGTGTCACGCAGATTCGCTTCACGATCCTGCCCGACGGGCGGATTGGAGCGATGCACCTGGACGGTTCGACGCACGACGATGCCTTGAACCGCGCGGCCTGGGGATCGATCACGGGCGTCGGAACGTTTCCTCCGCTGCCCGCCGAGTTCCACGGGCCGAACCTTGAGCTGCGCATCCACTACCTGGTGAACAAGACGTCGGAATGAGAGATCGATCCGGTGTGGAAGAGGTTGCGGGCGAGACGAAGAAGGCGCAGGAACTTATCGAGCGACGCCGGCAGATGCAGGGTCTCTTGGTGCTGGCTGTGTTCTGCATCCTGTTCGCGGTGATGCGGGCTGGGCTTGCGCGGATATTCCCGATGGGCTGGTGGCGGCTGTGGTGAAGCGGGCGCGGCGTTGACGGCGGCGAATCTGGAGCCGGGTCAAGCTCCGTTGCTGCTGGTGGTGGTGGGCGCCACGGCGAGCGGCAAGAGCGCGCTGGCGCTCACACTGGCGGAGGAGTTTGGCGGAGAGATCGTCAGCTGCGATTCGGTCGCGGTTTATCGCGAGATGGAGATTGGGACGGCGAAGCCTTCGCTGCGGGACCGGGAGCGCGTTCGTCACCACATGATCGACGTGGCGTCGCCCGACCAGCCGTACACGGCGGGCGATTACAGCCGGGCGGCGCGCGAGGCGATCGCGGAGATCGGTGGTCGGGGGCGGCTGCCGATCGTCGCCGGCGGGACTGGGTTGTACTTGCGCGGGCTGTTGGAGGGGCTGTTCGCCGCGCCGCCCGCGGTGCCTAGGCTGCGGGAGCGGCTGCGAGCCGTGGCTGCGGCTGGGCGGGGAGAAGTATCAGGGCCGGAGCGGCTGCATCGGCTGCTGAGACGGTTGGATCCTGTAGCGGCACAGACGATTCACGCGAACGACGTCCCCAAGGTTGTGCGGGCGATCGAGGTTTCGTCCGCGGCGCGGCAGCCGATGACGGCGCAGTGGAAAGGGGGGCGTGACGCGCTGACGGGCTTCAGGATCTTGCGGATCGGTCTCCAGCCGCCGCGCGATGCTCTCTATGCCCGCATCAATCGCCGGGCGGAGGAGATGTTTGAGCGCGGGCTCGTCGAGGAGACGGCAGGGCTGGTGCGGCAGTACGGCGCGGAGTGTCGGCCGCTCGGGTCGCTGGGATACGCGCAGGCTGCGATGCTGCTGCGCGGAGAGTGCACGCGGTCGGAGGCGATCGGAGCGGCGCAGCAGGGGCATCGGAACTACGCCAAGCGGCAGGGGACGTGGTTTCGGCGGGAGCGCGAGGTGCGGTGGATGGGAGGATTTGGGGACGATGCGGTGGTCGTTCAGGAGGCGATCCGGACCGTCCGGGAGCACACGCAGACAGACACGGCAGACGTAAGATAGGAGCATGACGACCGCGACCGCAGCTCGACCGCAACTGGCCTACCTGACCGAGCAGATGGACGATCTGAAGGCGCGTGGCACCTTCTTCAAGCTGCGTGTGCTGGACGATGAGCAGGGGGCGGTGTGCACCTACGACGGCCGGCGCGTGATCAACCTGGCGTCCAACAACTATCTTGGCCTGTGCAATCACCCGAAGCTGCGCGAAGCGGCGATTGCGGCGACGGAGAAGTACGGTGTGGGGTCGGGGGCGGTGCGCACGATCGCCGGCACGATGCGGATCCACATGGAGCTTGAGGAGAAGATTGCGCGGTTCAAGAACGTCGAGGCTTGTGTCGTATTTCAGTCGGGATTTACGGCGAATGCGGGGACGGTTTCGTCGATCCTGGGCAAGGACGATTTCATTCTGTCCGACGAGCTGAACCATGCTTCCATCATCGACGGAGCGCGGCTTTCGAAGGCAAAGATCAAGGTCTTCCGGCACAAGGATGTGGCGCATGCGGAGGAGTTGTTGCGCGAGGTGGAGGGGGAGCCGGGGCGCAAGCTGGTTATCACGGACGGTGTGTTTTCGATGGATGGAGACATCGGTCCGGTCGGCGATCTGGCCAGTCTGGCGGAGCGGTATGGCGGCATCATGATGGTCGACGATGCCCATGCGAGCGGTGTTCTGGGGCGCAACGGGCGCGGGTCGGTGGACCACTTCGGGGCGCATGGAAAGGTGGATGTGCAGGTGGGGACGCTGTCCAAGGCGATCGGATCGTTGGGCGGGTATGTGTGCGGGTCGCGGGATCTGATCGACTATCTCTGCCACCGGGCGCGACCGTTTTTGTTCTCGACCTCGCATCCGCCGAGCGTGGCGGCGAGTTGTATCGCGGCGTTCGACATTCTCGAGAACGAGCCGGAGCGGATCGATCGGCTGTGGGCGAATACGGCGTACTTCAAGCGGGAGATGGGGGCGGCTGGGTTTGACGTGGGTGGCGTTGCGACGCCGGTGAGCGAGACGCCGATCACGCCGGTGATTCTGGGCGATGGGCGGCGGACAATGGAGTTCTCACGGGCGCTGTTCGACGCGGGCGTGTTGGCGACGGGGATCGCGTTTCCGACGGTGCCGGAGGGCAAGGCGCGGGTGCGGACGATCATGACGAGCGAGCATACGCGCGGGGAGATCGACCAGGCGCTGGAGGTTTTTCGGACGGTGGGCAAGCGGATGGGCGTGCTCGGGTAGAGATCGAGCCGGGCTCCGCGCGCTGGTACTCGAAGGCCGCCGGTTAAGTGCCCGGAGCTCCCTCTGCAGCGAAGATCGTTCTTCCCGCGCGAAGGGTTCTCTGGACCTTGCCGAGCATCGGGGTGCCGTCGAATGGGGAGTTTTTCGATTTCGAGAGTGAGTTGGCGGCGAGATAGGTCCACTCGGCGGTTGGGTCGAAGAGGATGAGGTCCGCGGGGCTGCCCGGGCTGAGGGTGCCGTGGCCGGGGGGAAGAAAGCGAGCGGGGTTAGTGCTCATGAGGGCGATGACGCCGGTGAGGGGCATGCCGTGTTCGCGGTGGAGGACGCGGAGTGCCAGGCCGAGGGCGGTTTCGAGGCCGGTGATGCCGTTGGGAGCGCGCTCGAACTCGACCTCTTTTTCGTCGCGGGCGTGTGGTGCGTGGTCGGTGGCGATGCAGTCGACGGTGCCGTCGAGGAGAGCGTCTAGAACGGCCTGACGGTCGGCTTCGGAGCGGAGCGGCGGGTTCATTTTGGCGTTGGTGTCGTAGCCGCTGACGGCGTCTTCGGTGAGGGTGAAGTGGTGCGGAGCGGCCTCGCAGGTGACGTGGAGGCCTTCACGTTTCGCGTCGCGGATGGCGGCGAGGGCGCGGGCTGTCGAGACGTGCTGGACGTGGAGGTGAGGTCGGAGGTGTTCGGACCGCTCGATCTCGCGCAGGAGCCCGAGGTCGCGATCGACGATGTTGGATTCGGCTTCGACGGTCATGCCGCGGAGGCCGAGGCGGAAGCTGAGCGGACCGGCGTTCATGCTGGCCGGTCTGCTGGCTCCGGATCGCGGTTCGGTGAGGCGAGTGTCTTCGGCGTGTTGGGAGATGGGCAGGCCGACGCGGGCGGCGGCGACGAGGGCCGCACGCATGATCCGGTCGCCCAGGATCGGTCTGCCGTCGTCGGTAAAGCCGACCGCGCCGGCGTCGCGGAGGGCGGGGAAGTCGGTGAGGGTTTCGCCGCGGCTGCCGACGGTGGCGGCGGGCATCGCGAAGAGGTTGACCGAGGCGCCGCGGGCCGGGTCGAGCATACCTCGGGTGAGGTCGGCCGAGTCGTTGACCGGCATGGTGTTGGGCATCGCGACGATGCTGGTGAAGCCACCAGCGGCCGCGGCTCGGGTGCCGCTGGCGATGGTCTCCTTGTGGGTCTGTCCGGGTTCGCGGAGGTGGACGTGGAGGTCGACGAGGCCGGGCGCGACGACGAGGCCAGTGGCGTCGATCCGGTCGCTGTCGGGGAGGTCGTTGAAGGCTCCGGGTGGATCGATGGCGGCGATGCGGCCGTCGCGGATGAGGAGGTCGCGCGGGGCGTCGCTCCCGGAGGTGGGATCGATGAGGTGGCCATTCTGGATGAGGAGGTCTTTCATCGAGGGTTACTAAGGATAATAATGATGTTATCGAAAGCAAGTCACAACAAACGGTTGTGCATCATACTCTCTGTGTCAATAAGGTATTGTGGGTAAATATGGCGTATCGAGCGATAGCGGTTGCAAACGAGTTCATACGCGCGGCAAAAGGTAAACCTTTGTCGCCGATGAAGTTGCAGAAGCTTGTCTATTACGCGCACGGATGGTATTTAGCCCTGCATGATGCACCGCTGATCGAAGAGCATGTTGAAGCGTGGCAGTTTGGGCCAGTAGTTCCGGAGCTCTATCGACAATTCAAGTATTATGGCGACGCCGAGATCACGCGTCCGGCTACGGAATTGGGGGGCGGATTAAAGTTCTACGAACCTCGGATAGAGAATGAGGACGATAGATCCAGTCGCCACGCTCTCGATGTCATTCAAAGCGTCTGGAGCGCCTACGGCGACTACTCCGCGACAAAGCTTTCGAATGCGACGCACAAGCAGGGTAGTCCTTGGTCAAAAACGTATTCACCAGGATGTCGATCCGTCGTCATACCGAACGAGCTGATAAAGGACTACTTCAGAGCCTTGTGACATGGCAGAGGATGCACAGGATCTCGCGCGTATTACGCAGGGTGCAGGTAAGGATCTACAAGGAATCGACGAAACTCCTGATCCTGAGACTTAGGTAGAAAAAGCGACTGTTGAACGGGATAAGGCTCTTGCAGAAGTTGCTGGCCTTAAACAAGACATAAAAGAGCGAAAGAGGTATGCGCGGCGAATCTTCAGGCTTATCTGCTGGTGGCTTACAGCTGTTTTCGTATTAGTGGTAATGGATGGATTTAGCACTTGGACGAGGTTTCGTTGTCGCAACCCGTCATTCTCGCTGCGATTGGAAGTACGACTTTGAATGTTCTTGGATTGTTCTACATCGTCGCTCACTACCTCTTTCCCGATCGCGGGGGTCGGCAAAAGACTCAGAACTAATGAAAATTGCGTAGTGCGCGGACCAGCAGGGCGGAGCGGATGCTGAGGCCGTGAGCGACCTGGTCTTCGATGGCGGAGTTGGGGCTGTCGGCGACTTCGCCGGTGATTTCGAGGCCGCGGATCATGGGGCCGGGGTGGAGAACGAGGGCGTCGGGTTGGGTCTGGGCGAGGCGGTCGGCGTTGAGCTGGTATTGGGCGATGTAGCGGGCGAGGTCGAGGTCGAGGCCGGCGAGTCGCTCACTCTGGATGCGGAGCATCATGACGACGTCGGCCTGCTGGAGGGCGCGGTCGAAGTTGCGTTCGATTTCGATGCCGGGGCCAGCCGTGACCGGACGGTCGATGCCGGCGCCCAGACCATCGATGCCCAGACTTTCGATGTCCGGACCCAGGCCGAGGGCGGTTTCGGGTAGCAGCGGTTCGGGGCCGCAGAGGACGACGCGGGCGCCGAGGCGCGGGAGCAGCATGGCGTTCGACCGGGCGACGCGGGAGTGGAGGATGTCTCCGGTGATGACGACGGTGATGCCCTGGAGGGAGTCCGGGGTGACGCAAACCGCAGGTCCTTCGACTCCGCCTTGCGCACTACGGTCAGGATGACAGTCATTTTGTCGGAAGAGCTTCAGGCGGGTGAGGATGGTGCGGAGGTCGAGCAGGGCCTGGGAGGGGTGCTCGTGGGTGCCGTCGCCGGCGTTGAGGACGGGGAGGCCGGTGGCGCGGGCGAGCAGCCAGGGAGCTCCGGAGAGGTTGTGGCGGAGGATGATCGACTCGGCGCCGAGCGCGCGGAGGGTGAGGCCGGTGTCTTTGAGGGACTCGCCTTTTTCAATCGAGGAGCTCTTGTCGGAGACGAGGGTGGTGGTGGCGCCGAGGCCTTTTGCGGCGAGCTCGAAGGAGGTGCGGGTGCGGGTCGAGGACTCGTAGAAGAGCAGGGCGATGCGTCGGCCGGAGAGCATTTGAGCGCGTTGGGCGTGGGGCATCTGCTCGATCTCGGCGGTGAGCGACAGGATCGCGGAGACGTCGGGAATGGAGAGATCGGCGACGGAGAGGAGGGAGCCGGGAGCGATGGGGGGGAGGGGAGGTGCGGCGAGGGTCTGGGTCATGCGAGGAGAGATGGGCAGAGGTCAGGCCCCGTTGTCGTCGAGTTCGACCAACAGCACCTGTTCCTGGCCGTCGACCTCGCGGAGTTTGACTTCGATGATTTCTCGCGAGGAGGTGGGGATGTTGCGACCGGTGTAGGTGGCCTGGATGGGGAGTTCGCGGTGGCCGCGGTCGATGAGGACGAGGAGTTGGACGCTTTTGGGGCGGCCGTGGTCGAAGAGGGCGTCGAGCGCGGCGCGGATGGTGCGGCCGGTGTAGAGGACGTCGTCGAGCAGGATGATGTCGCGGCCGTTGACGTCGAAGCCGATGGAGCCGGGGGTGACGACGGGTCGGTGGCCCTGGGTGGAGAGATCGTCGCGATAGAAGCTGATGTCGAGGACGCCGGTGTCGACGGGGCGTTTTTCGATGGCGGCGAGCATCGCGCCGAGGCGTTGGGCGAGAGGCACGCCGCGGCGTTTGATGCCGACGAGGCCGACGTTGGAGACGCCCTCGTTGCGTTCGACGATCTCATGGGCGAGGCGGACGAGGGTTCGTTCGATCTCGGACGCGGACATGAGGCGGCCCTTTTCGCGGAGCTTCGGCGTGCGCCTTTGGGGCTCCGGAGCGGGGGCGCCGGCCTGGGTCTGGTTGAGGGTCTGGGAGTTGTTGGGATCGATAGGGTTCACGGCGATTGCGCTCGATGATAGCAGGCCGGGGGAGAGCCTGGGCGTCTAGGCGGGTTGCGCGGTGCGATTGCCCACGATGCCGGCGAGCATACCGGAAAACACGGACAAAAGGACGAAGGCGACGGCAAGGGTGACGAGACCGGACAGCAGGGCGCCGGCCTGGAACTCCGGCGAATAGAAGAAGCGGACCAGCTCTGGAGGAGCGGGGTTGGCGGCGAGCGCGTGCTCGAGCTGGAGGCGCATCTGGTCGCGCATGGCGTTATCGTAGGCTGCCAGCGAGTGGAAATGGAAGCGCGCCAAGAGGCCGGCGACCGCGAGCGAGGCTCCCAGAAGGGCGACGTTGGCGAGGCCGCTGAGGATGCCGATGCGTGCGCCGATCGCGGCGTTGATGGATCTCCGGGGCTCGCGGCGGCGGTAGAGCGCGAGCGTAAGCAGAGCGGCGGAGAGCACCCAGAGCACGGCCAGAACGCCGAGGCCCGGAATGCGCGTGGAGAGCAGGTTCAGCACGGCGCCGACCCCGGCGATCTCCAGAGCGGAGCGAAGGGCGATGCTCCAGTTCATCAGCCTGGGCCGGGGCGGGGGAAGTTCGCCGGTGGTGTTGGCCGCACCGGTCAGGCCTGCCTGAGCCTCTTCGGAGAGGCGCAGCTGGGGAGCTCCGCAGTGCGGGCAGAAGGGCGGCGTAGGCTGGTCGGCGGGAAGATCGCCGTGGCAGCGATGGCACGAGGTTTGCATCTGCTTTGACGCTACCGGAGTCGCCTCGCCGGGGCAAGCTGCCGTCTACTGCCGGTCTTCCTTGTCTCTGTCGCCGGCGTCGACGGTGCTGCGATCGTCGCCTTTGCCCCAGGAAAGCTTGCCGGGAAGATCGAGAGCGACCAGGCCGAACTTCGTCCCCGCGCCTTCGTGCTCGATCGAGACGATGTGCTGGTGTTTCTGCGATCCGGCGCGAAGTTCGAGGGCGCTTGACTTGTTGTCGCTCGCCGAGAAGCGGGTTTGCTGATCCTTGTCGCAGGTAAGTCCTTCGGAGGTTCGTGCAGGCGACCCTACCGGACGGTCGTTCACGCATTCGATGACATCGCCGTAGCGGCTGAGGGCTTTGCTGTAGAAGGCCTTCACCTGATCCGGCTTATCGGGGGTCTCGAAGCTGGCTGCTTTGACGCGCAGCTGGAAGTTGCCGAAGCTCAGATTGACGTCCGCCGCGCCGCTGTCCTTGTTCTCTTTTTTGACCGGAGTGGCGCCGGGATACGCGGGCAGACCGACGCTTGCGATCGTGACGGCGTCGTTGGTTTTGACTTCCATGCCGCCGAACGGCGTCGCGAATTTGACGTGATCGTTTCCGTCGGCTTTTTTGGACTCGAACCGGCAGCCGGTGAGCAGGGTGGATGCGAGGAGGGTGAAGCCGAGGATCGGAGATGTCTGCAGCATAGGAAGTCACTCTCGTGTGGTTGCAGAGCATACTACGCGAGAAACGCAGCCGAGGTTCCCGCCGGATCGCGGGCTTGAAGTCGGATAAGCAATCGAGCGCCTGAAAATGTCTGGCCTCTGCCGGAGGGCGAACCTATACTGACGACAGCCGGGCGGCAGATGCGCCCGAGAGAGTGCCCGGAACTTGCCCCCATGGCGCGCCATCAAACAATTCGCAGCGGACCATCGCAACCACCGCCGCCAACGTCGGAAACTCTGCCGACGATTCCGGACAAGCTCTACTTTCGCATTGGGGAGGTTGCCCGTTTGTGCGAGGTGCCGGCGTATGTTTTGCGATTCTGGGAGAGCGAGTTCCAGCAGCTGAAGCCGAACAAGGGCGGCACGGGGCAGCGCCTGTTCCGGCGGCGCGATGTGGAGACGGCGCTTCGGATCAAGACGCTGCTTTACGACCAGGGATATACCATTCCCGGAGCTCGTCAGATCCTGGTTGCGGAGTGGCGGGCAGAGTTGAAGGCGGGGCAGACGGAGCTTCCCGAACTGAGAGATCTTGCGGCTGATGCGGACGATCGGGCGACCGGTGAGGATCGGATGGAACATGTACGACGCGAGCTTCGGGCGATCCATCTGATGCTTGCGCGGCCGGTTGGGCGTCTCGCTGGCGGATCTGAGCGGGGTACGGAGCTGAGATCGGAGCGCGGACCGGAGCGGGGATCTGAGCGCGCTACGGTGCACCCGATTCGGGCCGCCGCACGCCCGCGGCCGGCCCCTCCCGTGCATGAAAATCTGTTCGACTTTCCACCCCTGTCCACCCAAGGTCGCCTTCCTGAGCGATGATCGAAGAATCGGGGGGATGAGCCAGATGGAGAATTCGGACGAAGACGGCGCGAGGAGATCGAGCTCTGCTGTCGTCGATGAAAGTTCAGAGGCGGCGAACGTCTGGCATAGTCTGCCGCTCCAGTGCCAGTTCTGCGTGGGCCGGACGTTTCGGCGGTCGCGCTTTCGGCCGCAGGACATCAAGCAGCTGCTGTTGATGCGGTACCCGGTGCGGTGTCTGCGCTGCAGCCAGCGGCAGATGGTGAGTTTCACGATTGCCGGCATCTCTGTCGCGTCGAAGATGCGGCACTCGCGGCCGGGCCGGTACCGCAAGAGCGCGTAGGTTGAGCCCGCTGCTTTGAATTTCTGAGAGTCGCTCGGGTTGCGGGCGCCGGCGGCTTCACAGCGCAGATAGAATCGAGGTTGCGACGGCACCTGAAATCGAGGGTGCGACGGCGCCACGCATGCTTGTGAAACCCAACCCCATTCAGGATTCCGCTGAGGACGTTGCCGTGCGACCGCGGCGGTTTCGATTCTTCTCCTTTTCGCACCAGCATACGGCGGCGTCGGCGACCATTCTGCTGACGATCTCCGCTCTGCTTTCGCGCGTGATCGGGCTGTTTCGCGATCAGTACATAGCCTATGTTTTTGGCGCCGGGCGCGCCACCGACGCGTACAACGTCGCGTTTATTCTGCCGGAGCTGATCAACTATCTCTTGGTCGGGGGCGCGGCTTCAATCAGCTTTGTCACGTTGCTGGAGCGATATCGCGGACAGGGCAAGGAAGACGAGGGCGAACGGGCGCTTTCGGTGATCCTGAACACGATGGTGCTGGTCCTGGGATCGGCGATCCTGCTGGCCGAGATTCTGACGCCGCGATTCACGGAGCTCTGGTTCAGGGCGGGAACCGCGGACAATCTGCTGTGTACGCGCATCACGCGGATTCTCTTGCCGGGGCAGCTGTTCTTCTTTACCGGCGGCGTTCTCGGATCGGTGCTTCTGGTGCGCAAACAGTTCTCGTACCAGGCCGTCGCTCCGCTGGTCTACAACGTCGGTATTATCGCGGGCGGTGTCCTGCTGGCGCACCGGATGGGAACGGCGTCGCTCGGTGTCGGTGCGCTCGTGGGAGCGATCGCGGGGCCGTTTGGGCTGAATGTCCTCGGGGTAAAGCGCGCGGGCGTGCGGTATCGGCCGCTGCTCGATTTCCGCAACCAGGGCCTGCGCGACTGGACGCGCATGTCGCTTCCGCTGATGCTGGGCGTGACGATTATCACGCTGGACAGCCAGATTCTTTCCTACTTTGCCAAGCATGGCGCGGGCGACATTTCGCGGCTGGCGTATGCGAAGAAGCTGTTTACAGCGCCGATGGCGATTCTGGGCCAGGCGGCCGGGGCAGCGTCGATGCCGTTTTTTGCCTCGTTGTTTCAGCGAGGGCAGTTTCAGAGTTATGCGGAGTCGGTGAATCGGTCGGTGACGCGGCTGCTTGCGTTCTCGCTCCTGGCTTCGGCGCTGATGGTGGCGGTGGCCGGGCCGGCGGTCGATCTGATCTTTCGGCGCGGCGCTTTTACGCGTGAGGATGCGATTTTGACCGCGACTTACTTTGCGATCTTTGCGGTTTCGCTCGCGCTGTGGACCTCACAGGCGATCTATGCGCGGGCGTTCTATGCGGCGGGAGAGACGTTTGCGCCGATGCTCGCGGGGACGATCGTTACGGTTGCGGCGCTGCCGATTTATTTTGGGCTGCATCGCGCGTTTGGGTTGGTGGGGTTGGCGTGGGCGTCGGACGTGGCCATTCTGCTGCAGACCGTGACGCTGGCGGTGCTGTTGCATCGGCGCTCCCTGGTGCCGCTGTTCGGGAGTGCGGGCGGGCCCGACTGGCCGGAGATCGCCAAAGCTGGAGTTGCGGCAGTGGTCAGCGCTGTGGGAGCGATCGCCCTCGTGCACTTCCTGCCGACGAGCGAGAGCCACGCCCGCGATGTTCTCGATATCGCCGCGGGCGCGGTTGCGTGGGCCGGCGTCGCGCTTGCGGTGCTCCGTCTGCTCGGGTCCAAGCTGCGTCTGCCCACGCGACGGCGGTCTGTTTCCTGAGGCGTCAGGCCTTGCCGGCGAGTTGGCGCAGAACGTACTGGAGGATGCCGCCATGCTGGAAGTAGAGGATCTCCTGCGGTGTGTCGATGCGGACGGTGACGGGAAAGCTGGTGGTGAGGCCGGCCTCGTTTTCGGCGATCACCGCGATGTTTCGGCCGTTGGAGAATTTGTTGTCGAGCATTTGGCGGAGCTGTCCGGGCGTGTCGCCGAGGTGGAGGATCTCTTCGCCGGTGAGGCCGTGCGATTCGGCGTTTTCGCCCGTCTGGAACTGCAGAGGAAGGATGCCCATGCCGACGAGGTTGGAGCGGTGGATGCGCTCGAACGACTCGGCGATGACGAACCGGATGCCGAGCAGGCGCGGGCCCTTGGCGGCCCAGTCGCGCGAGGAGCCGGAGCCGTACTCCTTGCCAGCCAGGATGGCGAGCGGTGTTCCGCGACCGGCGTAGAGGACCGAGGCGTCGTAGATGCTCATGCCGGTGCCTTCGGGCAGAAGGCGCGTGACGCCGCCCTCGGTGCCGGGGGCGAGTTTGTTGCGCAGGCGGACGTTGGCGAAGGTGCCGCGAACCATCACTTCGTGGTTGCCGCGACGGGAGCCGTAGGAGTTGAAGTCGGTGGGTTTGACGCCGTGTTCAACTAGATATCGCCCGGCTGGGCCGGAGGCTTTGATGGAGCCGGCGGGCGAGATGTGGTCCGTGGTCACCGAGTCGCCGAGCACGGCAAGCACGCGGGCGGCGCGGATGTCTTCGACTGGCGCGGGTGTGGCGGGCATGCCGTCGAAGTAGGGGGCGCGCCGGATGTAGGTGGACTCGGGCTCCCAGACGTAGGTATCGCCGGTGGGGACTTTGAGATTTTGCCAGTTCGCGTCGCCGTCCGAGACGGTTGAGTACTGCTTCTGAAACATCGCGGGATCGATGCAGGCGCCGACGGTGGACGCGACCTCTGCCTGGGTGGGCCAGATGTCGCGGAGGAAGACGGGCTGTTTGTCGAAGCCGAAGCCGAGCGGATCGGTCTGGAAGTCGTGCTGGATGTGGCCGGCAAGGGCGTAGGCGACGACCAGCGGCGGGCTCATCAGGTAGTTGGCGCGGACCTCGGGCGAGATGCGGCCCTCGAAGTTGCGGTTGCCGGAGAGGACCGAGACGGCGATCAGGTCGTGCTCTTCGATGGCCTCGGAGACGTCGGTGGGCAAGGGACCGGAATTGCCGATGCAGGTGGTGCAGCCGTAGCCGACGGTATGGAAGCGGAGCTGGTCGAGGTACGTCATCAGGCCCGCTTTGTTGTAGTAGTCGGTGACGACGCGAGATCCGGGGGCGAGCGAGGTCTTGACCCAGGGCGGTGTGCGGAGACCCTTTTCGACGGCTTTTTTGGCGAGTAGGCCGGCGGCGATCATGACGTAAGGGTTCGACGTGTTGGTGCAGGAGGTGATCGCCGCGATGACGATGGAGCCGTCGATGAGGTACTGCTCCGGGCTGAGGCCGAAGCGGGCCTGGATGGAGTTGACCGGGGCTTCGATGCCGGCCTGTTCGGGGGCGGTCATCAGCTTGCCGCCGACGCCTGGGGCGGGTGCGCCGATGGCGGAGGTGACGTCGCCGGTGGCGCTGGCGTGTCCGCCCTCGCCCTCCCACCGGACCATCTGGCGGGCGGCGGCTTTGTTGGCGTTGGCGCCCTGGAGGGTGGGCAGATGTTTGGCGAAGGAGGCTGGAGTTTCGGAGAGAAGGACGCGATCCTGCGGGCGCTTCGGGCCGGCGACGGAGGGCTCGACGGTGGATAAATCGAGCGCGAGCGTAGCGGAGTAGGTGGCCTCGGGAGCATCGGGTGAGTGGAAGAGGCCCTGGGCGCGGTAGTAGGACTCCGCCAGGCCGATGTAGGAGTCCGACCGTCCGGTGAGCCGAAGGTAGTTGAGGGTCTCGCGATCGACGGGAAAGATGCCGCAGGTCGCGCCGTACTCAGGCGCCATGTTGGCGATGGTGGCGCGGTCGGCGAGCGGGAGCTCGGAGATGCCGGGGCCGAAGAACTCGACGAACTTGCCGACGACGCCGAATTTGCGCAGCATCTCGGTGACGGTGAGCACCAGATCGGTGGCGGTGGTGCCTTCGCGCAGCTTGCCGGTCATGCGAAAGCCGACGACCTCCGGGACGAGCATGGAGACGGGCTGCCCGAGCATGGCGGCCTCGGCCTCGATGCCGCCGACGCCCCAACCGAGGACGCCGAGGCCGTTGATCATGGTGGTGTGGGAGTCGGTGCCGACGAGGGTGTCGGGGTAGGCGGTGACCTTGCCGTCGGCGTCCGGTTGCGTGATGTAGACGACGCGGGCGAGGTACTCGAGGTTGACCTGGTGACAGATGCCCATGCCGGGCGGCACGACCGAGAAGTTGTGAAAGGCGGTCTGTCCCCACTTCAGGAAGGCGTAGCGCTCGCGGTTGCGGGTGAACTCGAGGGCGGCGTTGATGTCGTAGGAGCCGAGGGTGCCGTACTCGTCCACCTGGACGGAGTGATCGATGACGAGCTCGGCGGGCTGGAGCGGGTTGATGCGGTCGGGGTCGCCGCCGAGGTCGCGCATGGCGTCGCGCATGGCGGCGAGGTCGACGATGGCCGGGACGCCGGTGAAGTCCTGCATCAAGACGCGCGCGGGCATGTAGGCGATCTCGCGGGAGGGCTCGGCGGTGGGGTTCCACGAGCTGAGAAACCGGATGTCGTCGGCGGTGACGGTCTTGCCATCTTCGTGGCGAAGGAGGTTTTCGAGCAAAATCCGGAGCGAGTAGGGCAGCCGCTGGAGGTCTGTGCCGAGGTTCGTCGCCAGGCAGGCAAGCGAGAAGTAGTTGACCGAGATGGTGCCGGAGGCGAGCGTCGCGTGGGTCTGAAAGGTGTCTGGGTGGTTCTGCGGGATGACTTGAGGCATCGGGTCTGGCTCCGAGGGGCGCGCCTTGACAGGGCGCAAGTTAGGGCCGAGCAGCCGTTGGAGGCGAGCGGAGAAGCTTAGCAGAGAAGGGCGGAGCTGGAGCTACGGACGGCCGCGATCGTGGCGTCCGCGGTGAAATCGCTTTGGGGTCGGGGAACAACCTGCCATGGGAGATATTTTACGCCGTTAGCACCGAGGTACCTGAAGCCGATCTGAATTCGCTTGCATGTAGATACCGCCGGGGAAGAAGGTGGAGATGTGATGATCTCCGCGGGGGCCGTTGGGGGCCGCGAGGCCGGCATCTGCGCCGCGGAACTTCGTTCTGAAAAGAGCGTTTAGACAGGGTAGGCGGACCGGGGTTTAGAGGCTGGCGTCGCGAGAAAGAGGAAGTTCATGCCGAAGCGATCTGGGTCGGGACGATGGGCGAACACGCGGTGCCGCACGATTCTGTCGCTGGCCTTGCTCGCGATCGGACCGGCGGGCGTGGAGGGTTGCCGCAAGCCGGCAGGCGCAGCGGTGGAGGACACGGGTCTCGATCCCGCGGACGCGAATATGGCTCCGGTCAGCGACGTTGCACCGGCGTATGGACCGGCGTATGCACCGGCGTATGGAGGTGGCGCGTACGCCGGCGAGCCGCCGCGGAGGAGCGACGGGAGGTCCCGGCCCCAAAGCTCAGGCAAGCCCAGTGGACGTGTGCTCGGCCAGCGCCAGGCAGACGGTCCGCAGCAAACGTCGGAGCAGTACGGAGAAAGCTCGGTCGGATCGGGCGGGTACACGGAGGCGCCGATCGAGCGACGGTCGCCGGAGAGCAACGATCAGCAGCCTCCCTATAACGCGAATTACGTGCAGAACGGAGGTGTCGCGGACGCGAGCTACGATCCCGCGGCATACAGCAATGTGACGGAGGTCGCGGATCAGCCGCCTCCGCCTTTGCCCGTGTACGAGCAGCCACCGGCGCCGGAGCCGGACGATCTTTGGACGCCGGGGTACTGGAACTATGCGGCGGCGGGATACTACTGGGTGCCGGGCGTGTGGGTGGCGGCGCCGTATCGAGGCGCTCTGTGGACGCCGGGGTACTGGAGCGCGTATCGCGGACGGTATGGATATCATCCGGGGTTCTGGGGTCAGCATGTTGGGTTCTACGGCGGCATCGCGTACGGCTTCGGGTACTACGGATCGGGATATCGCGGCGGCTACTGGAGCGGGGACCACTTCCACTACAACCGCGCGGTGACCAACGTCAACGCTAAGAACATCCACAACGTCTACAACCGCACCGAGATGGTGAACAACACGGTCATCAACGACGCGGTGAGCAACCGCTATGTCAACAACGTCGTCAATCGTCTGAGCTATAACGGCGGTTCGGGGGGTGTCCGTGCTCGGCCGGCGCCCGCGGAGGTTGCGGCGCTGCGTTCCCCACGGGTCGCTCCCATGGCGACGCAGATGGCCGTGCAACAGAGCGCGGCGACGAACGGGCGGCAGTTTTATGCGGCAAATGGGGGCCGACCGGGGCTTTCCGCGGCGCCGCACCCGATCGTGGCAGACCGGACCCTGGCGGCGGCTCCGGCATCGAGCCCCGCGGTTCCAGCCCTAAGTGTGGTCGGGGAGATGCGGCCCGGGATGCGGCCCGGGATCACGTCCGGAAGGCCGGGCTCGGCGGCAGCCATTCAGCGATTCGGCGTGGTTGGGCGCGGTCCCGTCGACGTGATTGGGCGCGGTCCGGTCGGCGTGGTTGGGCTCCGTCCGGATCGTCTCGGACCCCAACCGCAGCAGCCAATGCAGCCGGGAGGTGTTGGACAGGGAGGGCAGACGGGTTTCGGGGA
>CAXSGC010000055.1:0-18025 GCA_964236945.1 uncultured Acidobacteriaceae bacterium
GGCATCTCCGTCCAACCGGCCGCCACTTCCCTGCTCTGCCGCCAGCCCACCTCCGTCAGCTCCAACGACGCAAGATCGTGGGCCGGGATGCCAGCGTTTCCGGTGCTCTGTCCATGGCGGATGAAGATGGCACGCATTTGGTTTTGTTCTCCTCTCCCCTACATTCCCGGAATGACAGGGCATTTCGTTTCGGCCTGAGAGCTTCGGGTCAGGGCCGCGTAGCGCCGGTGCAACCGGGGCCGAAGACAGCCTTGACGCGGAGCTGGCCGAAACGATCCTTGCCGAGTCCGGGATGGAAGATGGACCGATCTCATGCTCGTTTTGAATTGGTTCGCTTTGTTCTCGGTCCTTCGGACCTCAAATTTGAGCGTAGAGGCGTCTGTACGTTGTTTTAGGACTCCTGTGCCCACCGAACGCTTGCGGTGTCTCCTGCGTGCCTTTCCGCTCGATTGCCAAGCCATTCCGTCGTTAGCCCAGACCGTTCGCCAACCCCAACCCTTAATAGAAAAGTTTTGGTTGTTGTTGTTGCTTCTGCGGGGTTTGGGGCGCAGCCCCATGGGAGATGGGCCGTGAGGCCCTCAGATCGTGTCCGAAGGACATGCTCCGCTTTGCTTTCCACTGATCCACAGATTTTATGCTGGCTACGTCCTGCTAATCTTCCTGTTCTTCATGTACTTCTTGACTTCCTATATGCAGCCATAAACTGCCCCCGGAAGTCCCCTAAATTGCCCCCGGAAGTCCCTTTTTTCGCCCCCGGAAGTCCCCTAACATGCCCCCGGAAGTCCCCTACAGAGGAGAGTTATTCGAGGAAATCTGTGGATCGCTCCGAGATTGGTGCAGGCTATCCTCCCTGCCCCCGGAAGTCCCCTTTATGGTAAACGGAGTAAATTCCTTGTGCACAATCAGATACGTCCCATTGTGCCCCCGGAAGTCCCCCTGCTTTTGGGCGAGTCCAGACCACTTCCCTGCCCCCGGAAGTCCCTATAGCCTGCGGGTGTTTGTTGCTTCGACGAGGAGGTAGCGACCGGCTCTTGGCTTTCCTACTGCCAAGCCTGTCGACAACGCCTCCGCGTTGACTTCGGGCCAGAGAGTACGTAGGCAGGCGATCGCCTCGACGAACCTTTCTCGGATACGGCGTTCCTTCTTATCGTCCTGCCAAACTTGCTGTCGCAGGTACTCCCATTTGATAAGGCTGCTGCTCTCGGCCGCGTAGCAACGCCAGTAGAGAAAGACGACCAGGTCCTGCAGCTGCGATTGCTTTCGTGTGGCTCGAATGATCTCGGCCGGAATGGGTACATGATGAGCGAGTAGGTCTTTGAAAAACTTGTCCTCGATCTCAACCCCATAGACGATTTTGTCGGTCAAGGGGAGCATGGGTAAGCCATTAGTTTCTGCGCGGACATCGATGCTTGTGGGCAGGTGGTACTCCCCAATCACCGGCATCACTCGCCCGCTATAGCTGTCCGCAGTTTTGCGCTCGACCCCGATAGTGAGGCCAGCGATCCGTTTGAATCGTTCACGGAGATCCCGTCTATTCTTTCCCCCTGTGGCTAGGTTCATCGTGCTTAAAAACTCTGTCGCCGTCTCCCAACTCACGAAGCGGGAGCCAGTCTTCACTGCCCTGTCCATGAGGAAATGCAGAAGGGTCCGATCGCTTCCATACGGCATCGCCGCTTCAAGAGCCGTACTGAAAGTGACTGCCACCGTGCTCCCGTCGGCAAGCCGAGCTTTCCGTGTGAAGTGTTTTTCCGTGGTCGGTTGATACGGCAGCCCGCAGAGAATAAGGGCCTGAGAGACCTGGAACAACTCTTGGGAGAGCGAGCCATCGTCGCGCTGCTGTCGAATGCCGACAAGCCGTGCAGATCTGCGGCTTATAGCCAAGTGCTTCTCTATGGCGTGGTCGCGCTTCGTATCCAGGAGCTTCTCGGTACCTGCCTTCATTCCGTCTACCTGGCCTATTCAGATTTGCGAGATTTCATGAATGCATGAAAGCATGCAAGCATGAAGTCACTGATTGATTGCTCGGATTCTGCGGCAGCGATCTTGATCGCTTTTACCTCCTGGCGGGGGAGCCGTACCTGCAAGGGCATCTGATCGGTTTTCTCATTCGACTTACGCGGTTTTGGATCGGTTGATTCTCTGCCCTGCGCTGCGCGTGGGATTGAGGGCGGAGCGGCCAACGCGTCGTCGGTCAGTTCCAAAGCTTTAGGCATGAGTGGCCATCTCTTCTTTCTTATGCATGGAAACATGCAAGCATAATTTTATGTTTTGCCACAAAGCTGCGATCTCCTTAGCGGCCGGCCCTTTTGGTTCGGCTTCGGTGATCGTCTGGCCGTTGGCATAAGGTGCTTTATAGCCTGTGCGGTCGTTCACGAAAGTTTCTGCGACCTGCCCATGCTTCGACAGAACAGCCGCTGCCTGGGCCGTGATCAAGGTGTTGGCTTTTACCCTGGTCAGAACGAAAATGAAGGGCGTGTCGGAACGTTGTAAGGCTTGTACCGTCACGGGAGCGGCGGTTAGATCGTCTTCACTCGGCTGGACCGGAAAGATGGCTAGGTCGGCGATCTTGAAGAGCTCGGCCGCAATGTCAAGTCGCCCCGATGCGGTGTCAATCACGCAGTAAGCTGCCCCATGCTGGCGAAGCAAGGTAAGGCCCTTCTCCAAGCCATCGAATGGAACCTCGATTCGTGCCGGCGTTTCCTTGTCTCGTTTGGAGTGCCACGCAGTAAGCGTTCCTTGCGGGTCGGTGTCGATCAGAAACACAGGGCCGTCGCCGGTTCGCTCCGCTTCCACCGATAGGTGCTTACACAGCATGGTTTTGCCGCTGCCACCCTTTTGGGAGTTGATTACTATCACCTGCATGGTTGCATGCTCCTATGCTTTGTAAATATATCTTTTGCATAGAAACATGCAAGCATGTTTGTAGTGGCGCTTTAGGTTCTAGTGCGACAACCAACCTTCTTCGTGGAAAACACCCCCGTCTTCATCGACGTAGCGTACAGAGAGCATGTCGTTTGTCACATCGATGCTGACGTACCCGCTGTATGCGAGACCACCCTCGTAACCGCGGTACTTTAGCTGGGCAAATGCCATAAGCGGTTTTCCTGCTTCATCCTTATCTGGGAACTGCTCCTTCTGGATGTCATGAGGAAAAGATCCGTGCCCAATGAGGCGAGCTCGGTAGGGAAGACGTAGGTCTTCGTAGATGTAGCACTTGTGCTGATGACCGAAGAACCAGCCCTCGACCGGACGCCGGTTACCTTCCTGCAATTCGGCTATTTGCTGGCGAAGAACCGCGCCGGCATTGTGCTCAGGAAGGTTCGCAGAACACGGCTGGTTGTGAGTCAAGAAAACATGCTTCCGGTCAACCGAACCGTCCATTTGGTTTTGGAGCCACTTCCATTGAGCATCCAGCCGAGCATCCTCGGGGCTGTGGAAGCAACCGCTTACGTAAGCAGTGTCGAGACCATAGAAGTCCCACTTTGGAGAGCGGAGCACAAAGTAGCTGGCTTTCTGACCGAGAGCTGGGAGGACGACATTGAAGTACCCATCTCCGCCGGAGTACATCTCGTGATTGCCGTTCAGCGAGAAACTTCGACCTTTTACGGGACCATTGTCGTCTCTGAGCGGCCAGTTGCGCAGGAACGTCAGACACTCTGAGCGTGTTCCCGAGTAGTAGATGTCCCCTAGATGAACGAGAAAGACCGGAACTGTGGTTTGCTGGATTTCCTTTTTGATCAGATCTCTGATGTTGGCGGCATGGTCATTGTTAGCACCCCAGTCCGAAATGAGGATCACCTTGCATTTGCCCGGCAGAAGCGTAATCAAGGCCTCTGGGTCGTTCGGATCGACGTGAGGGAACTCGCTCTTTTTCTGAAGATGAACTTTTTCGGCCACAATCTTCAGGAACACGGGAATCCAACCGCCCAGGTCGCCGGTCCCGTACTTGTTGAGGAAAGCGTCGAGATCATCTCCGATTCCGGTGTGTGCGACCTCCATGATGGAGAGCTGCTCGTTCAAAGTCGATTGCGCGAGGCTGGCATGTTGATCGTGGCTTTCAAAGGCATCGTCCTTTGCATAGTGTTCGGCATGCACTGTCTTGCTGGCCTTGCGCAGGTCTTCCGCTACTTTCACCCGAACTATCTCCAACTCGGCCTCACTCGCTGGGTGAAAAGCGTTGTTCAAGTGCTGCAACGTCTCAGGATGCGAAGATTCGAGTCGTCCCGCAACCTCGTCCAAAACCCGGATCACGGAAGATTTCTGTCCAACGAGCTTGTGCCAAAAGCGTGAAAGAAAGTTCATTTTAAGTGTCTCCGTTACACCTTACAACTTGTGTAATTATGGTACACTAAATGAAGTCAGCAGGAGTGTCATGCACACGTGGAGATTCGGTTCAAAGACCAGAAGCTCGATCGCTTGGAAACAGACGGCACATACGATGCCGGGTTTTCACGCGAAATTGTTCGCGCTTACCGGAAGTGTCTCCAAGTCATCCGAAACGCACCAGATGAACGTGTTTTCTATAGCTTGAAGGCTCTACGGTACGAGAAGCTGAAGGGAGACCGGAGCCATCAGCACTCCATGCGACTGAACAAGCAATGGCGGCTGATCGTCGAGCTGGAGGGGGTAGCGCCCAGTAAGCTCGTCGCTGTAATCAGCATTGAGGATTACCACTGATCTGCAGTGGGGAAGCGACCTTAGGAGAGGAGGGAGCGACCATGGAAACGATTGAGAGGACGCCAGCGGAGGTGTTCTCGCCTGGAGAGTTCATTAAGGATGAAATCGAAGCGCGCGGCTGGAGTCAGGTTGAGTTCGCCGAAGTGCTTGGCAGACCGGGACGACTGGTAAGCGAGTTGATTGCTGGGAAGCGTGCGATCACCCCGGAAACAGCGAAGGGACTTGGCGAGGCTTTTGGAACTGGCGCTCAGTTCTGGATGAACATGGAGAGTTCTTACCAGCTCTCTAAAGTGAAGGCTGATGGCAGCAATGCCGTTAGCCGACGTGCAAAGCTGTATGAGATGGCTCCTGTAAAGGAGATGACGCGCCGGCAGTGGATTAAGCAGACAGACAATATCGACGTGCTGGAGAAGAGTGTGTGCAGCTTCTATGGCATGTCCTCGCTGGAGGTTCCCGTGCCTGAGATGGCACACGCCGCCCGCAAGTCATCCTCATATGAAGAGGTTACGGCCCCTGAAGCCGCCTGGCTGTGTCGTGTACGGCAGCTCGCGGCGGCTATGGAGATCGGAGCTTTCTCCGAGATCGCTTTTGCATCGGCACTAGGTCAGCTCAAAGCAATGCTGCGAGATGCAGGTTCTGTTCGCCAGGTTCCGGGAGTGCTAGCGAATGCGGGTGTGCGCTTTCTAATTGTTGAGACTCTGCCCACCACGCGGATCGATGGCGTGTGTCTTTGGCTAGACGCCAGTTCTCCTGTGATCGCGCTCTCGTTGCGATACGACCGCATCGACGCATTTTGGCATACCTTATTGCACGAATGTGCTCATGTGAAATACAAGGATGGTTTGACTGGTGAGATTTTTCTTGATGTAGATCTCGTTGGAGATGAAGCGGAACTCAGCGCCCAGAAGCCCGAGATTGAGTCGCGAGCAGACGACTTTGCTTCCGGGTTCTCTATATCAAAAGCGGAACTGGACGGCTTCGTAACTCGCGTAAAACCGCTGTTCTCAAAAGTTCGTATTCACGGTCTTGCTGCGAAACTGAACATTCATCCCGGCCTTGTTGTGGGTCAATTGCAACATCGGAAGGCAATCCCGTTTTCGCATAGCCGCGAGACCTTGGCGAGGGTACGAGACATCCTCACAGAAGTCGCACTGACCGATGGCTTTGGCAGCATTCTTTCAGACGCACACTAGGAGGGTACATGTCCTACAACGAACAGCTTCAGGAACTTTACCGACGCTACGAAAAGGCCGGCCATGTGCAGCCGTTCACGATGCACGATCTCGCGGCCTGGGCCTATGACAACGAATTGTGCCAGCCTCAGCGGTCAACCATTGTGAACCGCTTGGCCGAAGACTTCTCGCGTGCCATGCGAGCCGACTTCCATATTGATCCGCAAGGACGCCGTGTCCGCACGAAGCATGTCGCCACTTATGAGAGGGGAGGAAAACAGTTTGCTCTGTGGACTGATCTACGAGTAGCGACGCGGGAGCACATGGAGCGATCCTTCCAGCAGAGACGGCAGGGGATTGTTGGGGATTGCCGCCAGCTAAAAACGGATGTGGACAGCTATAACGATAACCAGAACACGGAAGAACCGATTCAGCTCGTTCTCGACTTCACCGATGACATGGCAGAGTACGAGGCACTGAAGGCTGTTGCTTGAGTCTGTGTAGCGCTCGGGTGTAGCCGGTTCAACAATGGCATGATGGAGAGCCTGGAGAGCAGATGGGTAAGGCTTGTTGTTTTCGCGATTACGACTTATGGCATAGGCCGGACGAGAGCGGGATGAACAAGGTGGGATATATCACTTCGCGCAACACCGTGGTTTATCAAGTTCGCTTGCACTTCGTTGAAGTGCCGTTAAGACGGCTAAGAAGGAAGCGGCTTGATACGTTCGAGCTCAAGTGCTCAGAGGAGCGGAAAGCGCAAGTAGAAGCATTTTTCACGATGAATGTGCTGAATCCCGGTCTCATGGAACGTGGTTTTAGCGCACTCACTCAGGGACCGCATGACTTCTTCGACAGCCCGGTACGCTTACCCAAGCTTTTACCCGTCAGCAGAGCAGAACACCAAGAGCGCTGGGACCAACTCCCGCAGGTCCTTGTTGCAGGAGACCTTGTTCAAGTCTTCAATGAAAAGAGTCTTGTAAGTAAGGTCATCGCTGTCCTTGACCACGGCAGCTGGAGCCACAGCGCAATGTACACGGGTGATCAGACCGTAACGGAAGCGATAACGTCCGGCATCTCTGAGCGGCCGATCAGTGTCTACAAGAATCCCAGCATCCGTCTCGGAGTTTACCGACACCCAGGTATGACCGTAGAAAAGGCGCGTACCATAATTGCCTTTGGACGAACGCAGTTGGGAAAGCCTTATGGGTGGCGCCAGGCATTTGTATTGGGTGTTGAACAGCTCTTCTGCTTTAACCGACGCACGAGGACGCCCAGCCCAAACGACCTTATTGCCCGATCGGATCTCCAGCTCATCTTCCTCATTTGAAGCGGAGTGGTGTCGTGTTGTGGTATACCCCTGCGAGACACCGGATGTGTGACAGATTTCCGTCTCGTAAGGGTTCATTTCTTGCTACTGTGACAGGAGATGGCCAGAGCCTCAGAACCTAACGCGACAAAAGGGAAGCGGAAGGCCGGTCAGGTGGTTGGCTATCTGCGGGTCAGCTCTCTCGATCAAAAGGAGCTGCGGCAACTGGAAGGGGTCTCCCTCGATAAGCGCTTCGTCGACAAAGCCTCGGGCAAGGATCTCCATCGCCCGCAGCTCGAACAGCTCACCAACTACGTGCGGGAAGGGGATACGGTCGTCTGTCACGCGATGGATCGGCTGGCCCGGAACCTGGACGATCTGCGTAAGGTGGTCCTCGGCTTCACGGAGCGGGGAGTTCACGTCCGGTTTGAGAAAGAGAACCTCACCTTCACCGGAGAGGACTCCCCGATGTCGCATCTGCTCCTGAGCGTCATGGGAGCCTTCGCGCAGTTTGAGCGCGATCTGATCCGCGAGCGTCAGCGCGAGGGGATCGCCTTGGCGAAGCTGAGGGAAGGAACGTACACCGGCCGAAAGCACTCCTTGACCCCAGCGCAAGCGAAGGAACTGTGCCGGCGAGTCGCCACTGGAGAGTCCAAGACGGCTCTCGCCCGTGAGCTGGGCATCAGCCGCCAAACGCTCTATCGGTACGTCGAGGGGGCAGGGAAGTGATGCCGCTGCGGATTGGAAAGGACGGCTTCGCGCTTCCTATCGAGCTGGTCACATCGACGCAGGCCATCCTCGCCCGGAAACGTAGTGGCAAGAGCTACACCGCGTCGGTCCAAGCGGAGGAACTGCTGCGCCACAAACAGCAGATCGCAGCGATCGATCCTACCGGAGCTTGGTGGGGCCTGCGGTCTTCGGCTACGGGTGAAGGTCCAGGCTTTCCTGTGGTGGTCTTCGGCGGCGATCACGCCGACGTGCCGCTGGAGCCGCACGCCGGTCGGATGCTCGCCCGGGCCCTAGTGGAGCATGGCTTTTCGGCGATCTTCGACGTAGGCCTTATGCTCACGGAAGATCAGATCCGCTTCACGTCCGACTTTGCCAGCGAGTTGCTACGCATCAATCGCACCGCGCTCCATCTCTATATAGATGAGGCCGACACCTTCGCTCCCCAGATGGTGGAGAGCCGAGCCCAGAAACTCTGCCTAGGGACAGTCAGCCGCTTGGTCAAGCAGGGCGGCATCCGGGGCGTCGGGGTGACGATGATCTCGCAGCGGCCGGCTGATATCAACAAGAAGGTCTTGAGTCAGGTCGACATCCTCACGGTCCTGCGGATGAGTCATCCGCTCGATATCGCGGCGGCTACGGACTGGATCAAGAGTGAGGTAAGCCCAGAGTTCGCCCGCGAAGTAGGGGAAGCTCTTCCCTCACTGCCGGTGGGCACAGCCTTCGTCTGCTCTGCGTCACTAGGAATCGGACAGCGGATCGAAGTGCGATCACGTCAGACTTTCAATTCAGGGGCGACCCCGGCGCCTGGCGAGCGAAAGGCTGAACCGAAGGTGCTCGCCACCGTCGATATCGAGCGGCTCGGCCGCGAGATTGCGGATGCGGCCAAACGGACTCAGGAAAGTTCGCCGGAGTTCCTGCAGAAACGTATCGCAGAGCTCGAAAAGGCAGGGAAGGGCAACGGTACGGTCGAGAGTGCACGCGAGCTCGCTCAGTTGCGCACGGAAGTGGCGCAGTTGCGAGCGACCGCGAAACATGCGGATCGGCTTACCGGAGAACTGCAGGTTTCCGAAACCGCACGGCAAGAAGCAATTGATGCGTTGCGAACCGTGCTGCAGCAGCTGGAAAGCAGGTCTGCACCTGCTTCACTTCAAGCGCCATCGCCGCCTCCGGTCACCACTCCGCCGAAGGCCTCCGAACTAAAGGAACCTGCACAATCCGTAGCTGCGGCAAGTGCAGGACTGACCTCTTCGGAGCAGAAGATCCTCGACGCTCTGGCCAGTCTGGAGGCGGTCGGTGTTGCAGCGCCTTCCAAGGTGCAGCTCGCTGCCTTTGCCGGCTACTCGAATCCCAAGAGCGGTGGGTTTGCCGCTCCGGCCGCGTCGCTGGTGCGCAAAGGCCTTATCCAATCGATCTCCGGCAAAGCCGAGATGACCGATGGAGGGCGGGCGCTTGCGAATCAACCAGGACGGCCGGCAACCTCGAAGGAATTACAAGAGCGAATCTTCTCGCTGCTGGGCGAAGGGGAGCGAAAGCTGCTCACGGTCCTGATTGGAGCGTATCCGGAGACTTTTACCCGGGTGGCGCTCGCGAGTGCCGGCGGCTATAGCAATGCGAAGTCAGGCGGGTTCGCCGCACCTCTGGCTCGACTGATTGAACTAGGCTTCGTTGAAGCAGTTCGGAACGGGATCGTGCGCGGGAGCGAGATGCTGTTCCTCAGAGGCAAGGCAGGACGCCGGTGAACAAGCCCGCGCAACGCGCGATGTACTGCCGCTGTGGTGGAACCAAGATGCGGGCACGCGGTCTCTGCGCCGTTTGCTACGTGCTCCGACAACAGGATCAGCAATACTTCGGCGGTCTACGGGAGGCAGTGCTGGCGCGGGACGGCTACCGTTGTCGCGTCTGCGACGCCCCCGGCCGGGGGTAAGCGCTCCATCACCGTGCATCATCGCGTGCCGGGCAAGTCCGTCCTCCACCTGATGATCTCGCTCTGCCCTGCTTGCCACAATAAGGTCCATCGGACCAAGGCGGTCTTGTCCGCCATGCCGCCCCTACTTTCGCAGTTGTGGCGGGAGCAGCACCCCCACGGCCATGAGCAGACTGCGCTAAATTTCAATGTGCAGCAGGCGCGGGCTGAGGTGGTACCGCTCTTTGTGGAGAAGCAAACGATCCGCAACAACTCGGTCTGCAACGACAAGACTACCGATCGTTTGCACCCTCCATCAACTCGGCGAATCGCGACCAAGTGAGCTGCGTTTCTTTGGCTTTGCCGGATTTGGCGTGCCGTGGTCGCCAATCGATTGTTCCTTTGCTTAGGGTAAGAGTGCCCAGCTTGTCTCCGTCCTGAAGAACGTCAATCACGACATCGCTATGTAGCACCTCAATCTTCTTGGTGAGTTTAAGACTGATTCCGTAGGCCATAAATCTCCTCTGCCGCCTGTAGGCGGCGTGAAAATGACTGCTGTGCGATGGTACGGAATCTGCCCGAGCTTAAATCCAAACCCTACTCTGCGTGAGCCGGGCGCAATAAGAGCGAGTCGAACCGCACTGGCTGGAGGTACTATTCCGACAACCCGTTGACGTACTCCGCGCGGGTGTTTCTCGGAGGGTTGCCATGTTCACCGTAACCTGGAGGTTGCTCCTCTTGCTGGGCTGTGCCTCTCTTCCCATATCGCACATTCAAGCGCAAGGAAGCTCCGGCTGCGCATCTGTCCGAATAGAACTTTCCCAAAGTGAAACCTCCTGTGGCTCGGGTAGTGTTTCTAGACCCGGCAAGCCTATCTACGCTGTGAACATTGATCGTTCTCATGCGGTGCATGGCGTGGTGATCAAGTACGATCCGTTGTCGGGCTTCTCCCACAATATCGGTCCGTTCGACCTTGCAAAGCCGCCAAATACCAATGCACGGCACTACATCGGCTGCGGGAAGTCTTCGGGAGATGAGTTCCCCTATCGGTGCGTGAAGGGGACTACTGCACAGTAAAGTACCCTATTGCGAAGGATCATGATGCCTGCTGCTCGCCCTTGAGCAGCTTGGCGACACGGGCTTTGATCTCATCCCGAATGGCCCGAACCTGCTCCAACGGCAACCCTTTCGGGTCCTGAAGAGACCAATCGTCCCGGCGCAGTCCGGGAACGTAGGGGCATTGGTCGCCGCAACCCATGGTGATAAGCAGAGACGCACCCTCGGCAAGCTCCTGGGTGAGCTTCTGAGGCGTCGCCTTGCTGAGGTCGATCCCAACCTCCTGCATGACGGCTAGAACTTCGGGATGTACTCGGAACCCCGGTTCTGTTCCCGCAGAGACAGCTTGCGCCTTTGTCGGATCGGCGAGTTGGTTGAAGAAAGCGGCCGACATCTGGGAGCGTCCGGCGTTGTGAACGCAAGCGAAGATCACCTTCTGCATCGTGGTCCTTTCGGTGCTTACTGTTTCCCAATCTCGTCGATCTCTCTTTGAATGGCTAAGCCGTCAAGAGTGGTGAGTGGAAGACAGAGGAAGAGGCTGATACGCCGGTCGAGTGCCTGGAATGCTTGTTTGTACGCTCGGTCGATCTCTTCTGGGGTGCCTTGGACGGCGGCTGGATCCGGGATGCCCCAGTGTGCCGTCATCGGTTGGCCTGGCCAAAGCGGACAGACCTCTTTCGCTGCGTTGTCGCAGACCGTGAACACAAAGCTGAGGTGGGGCGAGTCCGGTTTGGAGAACTCGTCCCACGATTTGCTGCGAGCCTTTTCTGCACTCAGACCCGCATGTTCAAGCTGGCGCAGAGCTTCGGGCCGCACAGCTCCGGCTGGATTACTGCCCGCGCTGAAAGCCGTGAAATTCCCGCGTCCCTTCCGGTTCATAATGGCTTCGGCCATGATGGAACGGGCAGAGTTGCCGGTGCAAAGAAAAAGGACGTTGTAGTGCGGCATCGCAGCTCCTTGGGCTAGCGGTTCCAATGCTAGGAAGCGCAGCAGGTCGGCCCGCAGCAGGATTTGGAATCCACCTGATGCGGCTTGATGGCATACACCTTGACGCTGGCGGCCGCGGCGTTCACGTCGTGCTCGGCGAGAACAGCCGTGAGATCTTCGTGCAGGGAGGGCTCACTGGGTGCCGGGGCGCAGCACGAACCCTCGATGGCCTGAAGTGGATGCGTTGCATTCGGCCTGGCCATCGCCGGCGAGCAGCAACCGGCCTGGTTCTCGACCTTGGCATATGCGTTTAGGTCCGCGCCGCTGTCCACGATCTCTACGTGCTCAAAGCCTGCCGCCAGCAGTCCGTTCTTGTAATCGTCGATCTTGATCGCTCCGGCGATGCAACCCACGTAGGCTGCCATACTCTGCGCGACGGCCTCGGGCAGCTCGTGCTTCAGGGCGATGTCGCTGACAGCCACTCGTCCACCCGGCTTGAGGACGCGGGCGATCTCGCGGAAGACGGCCGGTTTGTCGGGTGCGAGGTTTAGGACGCAGTTGGAGATGACGCAATCGACGGAAGCATCGGGCAGCGGAATCCGGTCGATGGTTGACTGGTAAAACTCGACGTTGGTGTAACCGCCCGCCTGAGCGTTCGCCCGCGCCCGCTCGATCATGGCCGTGGTCATGTCAATGCCGATGGCACGGCCCTTCGGCCCCACCATCTTTGCCGCGAGAAACACGTCGAGGCCTCCACCGGAGCCGAGATCGACCACCACCTCGCCCGATTTCAGGTGAGCCGTTGCAGTGGGGTTTCCGCAGGAAAGGCCCATGTTCGCCTCGGCGGGAATCGAGGTTAGCTCTTCGGGTGTGTAGCCGAACGCCTCCGCGACAGCCTGCACGCCCGCATGGTCGTTCGATAAAGTGCTCTCCGCAACCGCTCCGTACCTCGACCTCACCGACTCTAAAAGCTGCTCCGTCATACCGCCTCCTCACATCTGCTTAGGCGACTATATGACTTGTCTTTGCATACGTCAAGGCGTATACATGGGGCATGGCGGCAAAACAGGTTTTCAATGTGGAGCGTTTCTTTCAGGCGCTCGGGGACAACACCCGGCTTCGGCTCTTGAACCTCATGGGAGAACAGGAGATTTGCGTCTGCTACTTCGTCGAGATCCTCGGCGGTCCTCAGCCGAAGATTTCGCGGCACCTGGCCTATCTGCGCAGCGCGGGGATCGTGGCCGCGCGGCGGGAAGGCAAGTGGATGCACTACCGCGTCGTCATGCCGCCGCACATCGGAGCCGCGCAAATCCTGAAACAAACCCTCGGCTGGCTGAAGGACGAGAAAGCGATGCAGGCTGACCGGGCGCGGCTTACCAAGGCTTGCTGCTCCCCGGCGAAGTTTCCCCTTCTCGACGGCGCTCCACTCCCCATAACGATTCCAGAAGCATCCTGCGAGGTCTGCTGATGTCCACCGCTCCCTACACGCAGGGGCAGATTTGCGCCCCTGCTGCCCGCAAGAAGCTCTCGTTTCTCGACCGATTCCTGACCCTCTGGATCTTCCTCGCTATGGCGATCGGCGTTGCCATCGGTCACTTCGTTCCGTCCTCGGCCGGCTTCGTCAACCGGTTCCAAACCGGCACAACGAACATACCGATTGCTGTCGGCCTTATCGTCATGATGTTTCCTCCGCTGGCAAAGGTCCGTTACGAGAAGCTGGGCGAGGTCTTCCGCAACAAGCGCGTCCTCGGCCTGTCGCTCGTACAGAACTGGCTCATCGGGCCGGTGCTGATGTTCCTGCTGGCCATCGTCTTCCTGCGCGGGGAACCGGCCTATATGCGCGGCCTGATCCTGATCGGCATCGCCCGCTGCATCGCCATGGTGCTGGTCTGGAACGAGCTGGCAGAAGGGGACACGGACTACGTTGCGGGTCTGGTTGCCATCAACAGCGTCTTCCAGGTGCTCTTCTACAGCCTGTACGCCTGGGCGTTCCTGACGGTGCTGCCGAAGTGGTTCGGGCTGGAAGGCAGCGTCGTCCAAATTGGCATCGGTCAGATCGCCAAGAGCGTCGGCCTCTATCTGGGCGTCCCTTTCGTGGCCGGTTTCCTGACCCGGTTCGCCCTCATCCGACTCAGGGGAGAGGAGTGGTATCGAACTCGCTTCATCCCCCGCATCAGCCCGCTTACCCTCGTGGCCTTGCTCTTCACGATCCTGGTCATGTTCTCCCTGAAGGGCGACCTGATCGTGCGGCTCCCGCTCGATGTGGTAAAGATCGCCGTCCCGCTAGTCGTTTACTTCCTCATCATGTTCCTGGTCAGCTTCTGGATGGGCAAGCGCCTGGGCGCGAACTACGCTCAATCGGCGACGCTCTCCTTCACGGCGGCCGGTAACAATTTCGAGCTGGCAATCGCCGTGGCCGTTGCCGTCTTTGGCCTGAACTCAGGGGAGGCTTTCGTTGGTGTAGTGGGCCCGCTGATCGAAGTCCCGGCCCTGATCGGCCTGGTCAACGTTGCCTTCTGGATGCGAACTCGATACTTCGGTGGTGAGTCGGGGGGCTTTCAAGTACGTCCCATAGAGGACGCCCTTTAAGAACCTGCACCGGGCCTTTTTAGAGGGAACAAGTGCGACGTGGCCGCGCCCTGGTTCTCCACGGACATCGACCTGTATCGTCTCATTCGCCGTAGCCACGATCCTGATCTTTCCATCCTCGGCTGCGCCCAATGTCCCGTTGCCGTTCTCGTGCAGCGGCACGGCCCTGAGCTTGGGCAAGCTGGGTAAGCGTGGTGTCGAGGAAAGCCTTGTGCCTCTGTTGGAGGTAGCCCACAAATCCTTCCGGCCCCCGGTTTTCGATCTCGGCCAGACCGTCCAGCACTTGGAGAGTATGGGTGCCGGCTTGGACCTGGGCCCAGGCTCCACTGGCCCCCGCGCGATCGAAGGGAAAGACGTGGTAGACGAGCAGGCGGGCCTGCTCGGGCTGGAGCCGCACGGCGATCTCCCGCACGTCCTCGGCGGCCTGACGCTGCAGAGCGGGCCAAGCCGCCTCTTTCTGGGCGGCAAAGGCAGCCAGCCTCTCTGGAAACGCATCTGCTGCTTTCCGATGCGCGGCTAGGTTATCGACCGCGCGGGCGACATCGGCCTGCAGGTCATGGTTCTCATACAACAACGAGCGCACCCAGCTCTGCTTCTTCCAAGCCGCAAGGTCTCCCTCGGCTGACCGCACGTTCTCTTCAAAGGCAGCCTCTCGTACTTTATCTCCGGCTTGCCGCTTCCGTGCGGCTTGTTCGGCCAAACCGCCGGGCGATCGCTGCCATAACTCCTCGGCACGTTCATTGATCTGTTGTTCCTGCTTCTGCCGGTGCTCGGCTTCCCGCTTGGCTTCGGCTGCAGCCTCAGCGGTACGGCGCTCGCGCTCCGCATTCTCTCTCGCCGCTGCCGTCTTCTTTGCGCGGAGTTCGGCCATAAACGCCCGCGCCCGCTCAATCAGCTTGTCGAGGATGCCGAGCTGCTCGTCGCGCTCTTTCTCGATCTGCACGATCTCCGCCACCGCACGCTTTTCGATCTTCTCTGCCGCCGACTCCTGACTCAGGTGCAGTGGGGGCAGCTCCTCCCGCTTCCGGCGAAGCTCGTCCACCTCTTCCCGCAGCTCGGCCGCTTCACGCCCATCGCCGCCCAGCAGCTTCGGTTCGACCAACGCGGCCAGATCCTCGCGGCCCTGCTTAGCCCACGAACGCGCATCCAGCCGCTGTTCCTGCCCGGCCCGTTCCATGGCGCGGTTCATCATCTCCACCCATTGCTCGCGCACCTGGTCGGGCTTGGTCCGGTCATTCCAGGCCGGATCTTTCTTTGCACCATTGCGCTTGAAGAAGCGCTCCTCCGCCAGCCCGCGCGTGATCTCATCGACAGCGCGTTCGGAGAACATCAGGTGCATGTGCGGCTGGTCGGTATTGTCCTTTGCCAACGGCACATGGACCGCCATCGTGTACGCGAACCGGTCGCCCATCAGCTCGCGCGTCGCCTCCCGTGCCAGTTCCTCCCGCTCCGCCCTGCCGAGCTCACGGGGAAGGGCAATCTGGATTTCGGTGTAGGCGCGACCGTTCGCCCGCTCGTGCGCATCCGCCGCCGTCCAGAACGCGAACGGATCGACCTGGGCGAACTCCGGCATGTTGCCGGACTCGACCAGCTCCACACCGCCACGCCGCGCGTACCGGCCATCGCGCGCAATGTACTGTGCGTGCGCTGCCGCGGGCGGCGCTTGGCTCGATGACTTGAAGGCGACGTGCACGATAGCCATGCTGTTGTGGTTGCCTTTGCTGTTGCGGTTGCCGTCGCTTCTGCCCACTGCAGGTGCGCGTAGTTTGTGAAACAAACTAGGTATCGCGCACTTGGTGTTTCTTTGAGTCTTGTACTTGCTTTTCCATCAGCATACTCTACCTACATGCCTCCCGCCAAGCCACGCACCCTCGAACAGCTCGAAGCGCAGAAGAAAGCTATCAAGGAGGCTGCTGCTGCCGCCATCGCTGCCGCCCGTAAGAAGGCTGCCGATGACATCGCGGCGCTCAAGTCTCGGGAACGTCGCATCCGGGCTGAAAGTGTCCGGGATCAGAAGAAACGGGAAAACCATGCCAAGATCGTGCTCGGCGTGGCGATCATCCATCAGTGCCAGACTTCGGAATCCTCAGCTGCCAAGTTCAAGGGACTCTTGGAAGAGTTCTATGCCGATTCCCCCGAACGCCTCAAGGCCGCTCAGTATGGGTTGACTCTTGCAGTTAAGAAGCCGAGTGGTGATCAGGAACAGGACTAAGCAAACGGAAAGGGATCATGGCCGGCAAGGAAATCTTCGTTGAGTCCCGGAAGGTGAGCTATGTAGCACTGGAAGGCGGTCGGCGTTATCTGTACCGGCTCCACACAAGCTGAAGCCGGCGATAAAGCCCATCGCCTCCGCCCATCTGCCACCATTTTGGGGGAACGGGTACGCACCACAACAGTTGGAGGTCGTGACAAGTGGCGCGTTCTTCATCATCCTCGGGCACGACAGACGGAACCAAACCGAAGCCGCACAAGAAAAGGGAGACGCCGGACTCAGTACCTCGCGCCCTGCGCCTGGTCTGCATCGGGGACACCCATGGCTTTCATCGCAGGCTGACTCTTCCCCCTGGTGACATCCTGATTCATTCCGGCGACTTCGATGGGGGCTCGGTCGAAGAAGTCGACGACTTCAATGCCTGGCTGGGTACGCTTCCCTTCCGTCACAAGATCGTCATTGCCGGCAATCACGACTTGCTCTTCGACCGTGACCCTAAGCTCGCGAGGAAACATCTCACCAACGCCATCTACCTTCAGGACTCCGGGATCACCCTCGAAGGGATAAAGTTCTGGGGATCGCCGGTCAACTCGGTCGGCGGCGATTGGGCATTCGCACGGGAGCGCCTGGTCAAAATCCGTAAGCACTGGGATCTCATCCCGGACGATACGGACGTGCTCATCACCCACGAACCTCCCTATGGCACGCTCGACAAACCGCACATTCTGGCCAAACACGCCGGATGTCAGTACCTGCTCGGCGCCGTACTCAGGATCAAACCAAGGCTGCATGTCTTCGGGCACGTTCACGGCGGCCATGGCCGGGAGTCTGCCTGGAACGGGATGACGCTGGTCAACTGCGCGGTGGTCGATAACGCTCGCTCTCTGGCCAACGCTCCGACGGTCGTCGAACTCACCCGATAGAGACTCTGGCTGGATGATGCCGCCATGCTCCATCCTCCAAGGAAAGTTCCACCAGCTCGGCATTGCCGATGGCCGGACTTCCCTTCCCCCAGAACTTCCGCATTTTGTCCCGCTCCGAAAGATCGGCGTCGATCACCAGCGACCGGACGGCCTGGATGAACTGCCCATGACTGAAGACGTAAACCAAGGCACCCTCCGGCAAGGCTGCCAATCGGTCCAAAGCCGACTTCGCCCGTTCAAGCAACGTGCTGAAGCTCTCGGCTCCTTCGCCGTCGCAAAACTCCGGATTGGCTTCAGCCCAATATCGCTCGATTGTGGGCATCCGTTCGGAGCTGCGGGTTCCATTCCAGCGGCTTGGCTGGAGGTAGGTGAACTCCTGGATCGGCCAAACCTCGATCCGCACGTTTAAAAACCGCTCGATGGTCGCCGCCGCTGTCTGCTGAGTGCGGAGGTAGGGCGAGGTCACGATCAGGCTGGGCATCTCCGTCCAACCGGCCGCCACTTCCCTGCTCTGCCGCCAGCCCACCTCCG
>CAXSGC010000056.1:0-17292 GCA_964236945.1 uncultured Acidobacteriaceae bacterium
GCGCATCACAGAGTCTCCTTCATAAGACAATAACCTGAAGCAACCTCACAGCTAGCCACTGAGGTACGGCTTTCGCCTTCCGCACTTGCAATGTAACAAGCTCCTAATGGAGCTCCTAACTCGCGCGGGCGAAATTCATTCTAACTACCGCCCGCCACCCCCCCTCAACGCAGATGGAACCGCCCCGAGCGCACCTACTCAGGCAACCTCTACCCAGGCACGCGCATCTCACCCCTCTGCCGTAACGCAGCGCGTCCAGCGCCGCGCAACCTAACTTATTTCAGACGAACTCAGGAGCTCCCTCGATGCGATCTCTCTCCAGGTTCTTCGCAGTTGTCTTGCTCTCCTCTGCCTGCGGTCCCCTCTTGCACGCCTCCCCTCTCATGGACAATTTCGTCTTCCAGGGCGGCGGCGTCACCGCCACATTCATGCTTCCATCGTCGCCGACACCGAGCTTCTCGGATCCCGATAACTTCTTCGAAATCCCAAACATCACCACCTCCGCCGGTGGCGAAACCGTCTCCGGGCCGGTGGATTTCTTTACTCAGGTAGATGGCGGTGGCGCCGCCTGGACCAACGCAGACCTTTCCGGCCCACAGTTGTTCAGTGGCCCCACGGACGCACCCACCTTTCTGCTCGGTTCGTTCCTTCTGAGCGGAACCTATGACCTTGGCGACGGTCCAACCCCAATCAGCGGAACCCTGACCATCTCTCCAGGAATGCCCGTCAGCACATCCATCCCCGAGCCCGGCTCATGGCTTCTGCTCGGCACCGGAACGATGGCCTCCCTGGCCTCCATTCGGAGGCGGATCGTCTAGCTAGGGTCGCCTCTGTCCGTAAAAAAACATCGGCGGTCGGTAGACACGGCCGCGACTCGATAACTCGGGTCGCGGCCGCGCCTGTCTCACCGACCATGCGCTTCCAGGTACTTCTCCGCTTCAAGCGCCGCCATGCAGCCTGAACCCGCCGCTGTAATCGCCTGCCTGTAGCGCCGATCCTTGATGTCTCCGCACGCAAAGACGCCCGGAATAATCTCACCATCGCGCGTCGTGTAAACATCGTCTCGCGTCAGGATATACCCGTCTTCATCGAGATCCAGCAGACCCGTAAACGCGCGCGCGTTGGGAATGTGGCCAATCCCCAGAAACATAAACGACACTGGCAGCGTGCTCTGCTCGCCGGTGACGATGTTCTTCAGCCGCAGCCCCTTGACATCCCTCTCCTCCACCCCAAGCACCTCCTCCACCGTGGTGCTCGGCAGAAACCCGACCTTCTCGTTCTCCTGCGCGCGCTTCAGCATAATCGACGATGCCCGAAAGCGTTCCGTGCGATTGATCAGCGTCACCTTCGATGCGAACCGCGTCAGAAACAGTGCCTCTTCCATCGCGCTGTCGCCCCCACCGATTACAGCAATCTCTTTGCCCGAAGCGAAAAATCCGTCGCACGTCGCGCAGGACGACACGCCGTGCCCGATCAGCGCCTGTTCCGAAGGCAGGTTCAGCCATCGCGCGCTCGCCCCCGAAGCGATAATCAGCGTCCGGGTGTAGACCGTCTCGGCCCCAAACTGAAGCTTGATCGGGCGCTCCGAAAGATCGATCCGGTCAAGATGCCCCATGCGCAGCTCAGCCCCAAAACGAGTCGCCTGCTTCTTCATGTTTTCGATCAGCTCCGGACCCTGGATCCCCTCGGGCCAGCCCGGAAAATTCTCCACCAGCGTCGTAATCGAAAGCTGGCCCCCCGGCTCGTGGCCCTCCAACACCAGCGGCTTGAGGTTGGATCGGGCAGCGTAAATAGCCGCCGTAAGGCCCGAGCATCCGGAACCCAGAATAACGGTGTCGCGCGTCGCAATGTCAGGCATGGTTCCAGTCTCTAAATAGGGATAGTGCTGCGTGTAGGTGTTCTTTAAAAACGGCCCGAGGGCAAGGTCTCCCCTCAGTCCCTTGCAGCTGGTTGGGACACAAAGGTCCGTCTATATCTCCGGATAAAAGTCGAAAAACGCGTCCAGACTCAGTTTCAGCTGCGCTTCAATCTGCTCGCGGCTGCCCTCGAGAACATGCATCGTCACCCGCGCTTGGTTGCCGTTCTTAAGCGTCAGCGGCGCATCCCCTACCTCGGCGACCTCGTCCGCCGGAAGCAGTCGCATGCCGTACACCAATGTCAGATTTGCCATGGACCTATTCTTTCACTGATTTCCCGAACAGATCGTCCCGGACAGTGGGCCTGTGAAGCGAAACTCCCCCGCACGCAAAGCATGTCGCCGGGAGTGTCCCAAAATCGGACACAGGTGAAGATTTAGCGAAATCGGACGAAAAGGAGGGTAGAGGCGGAGGTCGGGCAATGACTTGGCGTGTGATCTTACTTGGGGCACTGCGAACGTGGCTGATTTGTGCCTCCTGGATGGGCTTTGCTCAGGGAACCGTCTCAGGCCAGCCAGCCGTGTCGGTTGAAGATTCTCTACACACCATGGCCGCGCAGGCCGGCGTCATCTTCGTCGGCACAGTGCTTCGGGTCACCCACAAGGGCGGCGCGGACGGTGCTTCTGCCGGTGTGGTCGAGGTCGACTTTGAAGTCGGCCAGGCGGTCCGAGGGTGCACCTCTGGCGCCGTCTACACGTTGCGCGAATGGGGCGGCCTCTGGGCGCCAAACCAGTTCCGATATCAGGTCGGCGAAACAAAACTGATGCTGCTCCACGCTCCCGGCGCCTCCGGGTTGAGTTCTCCAGTGGGCGGTACGGATGGAGCCATCCCAGTCCGCGGAGACGCCGCCTCACAGGTCGAAAACGGCAGCACCGCGGCCTCGGAGCCGATCGTCGATCTTCGCTGGGTCGCCGCAAACGTCGCTCGCCCCTTGACTTACGCGACCGCGCAAACAGGCCGGCATCTGCCCCAACCGATCTCCAGCAGCGGGCCCGAACAGATGGACGCCAACGAAGCTGCAAGCCCGAGAAGCATGACGACCGCAAGGTCAGCGAGAAGCATGGCAATTCGCAGCAGGGCAGACATCGACAACACCGCCGCGATCGCTTCTACCTCCGTCGACGCGCAGCAAGCCTCCGTCTCGACCGTTCTTCACCTCATCGCATCCTGGCAGGAGCAAACCAATGCATCGCGCTAACCGTTCTCTGGTGGCAATGTCAGCCTTCTCTTCCCGCGCCTTCATGGCCGCCATGATTGCCATCCTCCTCCTGTGTGGTTCCAAGGCCCAGGCCGGCGGCCCGCGCTGGGTAAGCGGCCCACCCTACTTCAACCCCACCGGGTTTCCCATCGTCTGGTACACCAACCAGCTCCAATACTTCACCGACCCCGGCGATCTCAGCTCCAGCGTCAATCACCAGGCGGCCGATGCTCTGGTCGCCCGTGCCGCAGCCGTCTGGAACGTCCCCCAGAGCTCGCTTGTCCTCAGCCAGGGTGGCTCACTCAACCAGCACGTAAACGGACGAAATTCCACCATGGGCCCCAACGGTCCCGTCCTGCCCACAGACGTGCAGACGGCCAACTACCAGGCGGTCCCACTCGCGGTCATCTACGACACCGACGGCTCGGTCATCGATCTCCTTCTGGGGCAGGGGGGCAGCGATCCCTCCGGATGCCTGCAGAACGGTGTGATCGAGAGCGTCGACTCCTTCTCTCCCGGATCGAAGATCCTCCATGCATTGCTCATCCTGAACGGACGCTGCACCGGTCCAGCTCCGGAGCTGCAGCTCCAGATGCAGTACCAGCTCATGCGCGCCTTTGGACGCGTCCTCGGTCTCAGCTGGTCGCAGGTGAACGACAACGTCTTCACACAGTCGCCGACCCCGACCAACGACCAGGCCCTCAACTGGCCCATCATGCACCCGATCGATATCCTTTGCGGGCCGTACACCTATCAATGCCTCCCCCAACCGTTCACCCTCCGCCCCGACGATATCTCGTCCCTCACCCAGCTCTATACCAACGCCCCCGGAGCTCCCCTCGGCCCCGGCAAACAGCCCACATCGGCGCATGCAGGAGCGATCCAGGGCACCCTGAACTTCCCTGACGGCACCGGCATGGAAGGCGTCAACGTGACCGTGCGCCGGAAGGAAAACTTCTACGACTTCCCAGAGGCCTGGCAGACCGCATCCTCGGTCACGGGCTTCGCCTGGCGCAGCAAAGGTTGGACTCCGATCGCCGGACAGGATAGCTCGCCCCTCGGCAGCGTCGGCGCCTTCGAGTGGCGCGAAGGCTACTTCCGCATCCAGGCCATCCCGCTTCTGCCCTCTCAGGACTCGCAAAACCTCATCATCAGCACCGAATCCATCAACCCGCTCTACACAGGAACGTACTCGGTCGCGGCATACTCCGGTACAACCATTGCACTGGCCGGCTCCCCGGTGACCCAGGAGATCGGTAACGCCTTCCCCTACAGCGACACCTACGTGACCCTCACGGCAACAGACGCTCCAGGAACTTGCCCTAGCGGTACCGACGGCACAGAAGGAGCGCCGCAGCCAGTCGCTCAGAGCGGCCTTTGGACAGGAACGCTGTGCGAGTTCGGCCACACCGCCTGGTCGAGCGTCACCGTCAAAGCCAACCGCACCTTCAACCTCGAAGTCACCGCGCAGGACGCACAGGGCGCCCCAACCATGGCGAAGATGATGCCGATCCTCGGAGTCTGGCAGGCAAGCGATGCCCCCGGACAGCTACCCACGGTCGCCTCCCAGGTCGCGGCTTTCAATGCCACCGTCGGTACCACCGCTCTACGGGTGGCAAGCACCGCGTATAAGACCTTCCGATTCGCAGTCTCCGATCAGCGCGGAGGCGGTCGCAAGGATTACATCTACGCCGGCCGCCTCCTGTACGCCGACTCGGTCTCACCCATCAACGTCCCAGCCTCCGGAGGTGTCGTCACCATCTCCGGCATGGGCTTCCGGCCGGGAAGCACCGTCACGGTCGCCGGCCAGCCCGCAACCGTGAACAGCACAACGGCGAACACCCTGGTCGTGTCCGTACCCACGCTGCAATCCCTCGGCCGCGGTCGAGGCTCTTGGGCAGACATCACCGTGCGTGATCCCGCGACAGGTGCGACGACAACAATGACCCAGGCCATCAGCTACGGGTCGACGACCGACTCCCTCTCGCTTGTAAGCGCGCCGTCCGCAAAGGTCCAAACCGGTCTACGCACGATGACCTCCTTCGCGGTTCGCGCGATCGCTCCCGATGGATTCACTCCCATCGCCGGAGAGCCGATCGTCTTCTCGGCCGTCACCGGCGCAGTCACCTTCGGCTCCACGGCGGTAGTCACCAACGCAGCCGGTATCGCGACAACGACCGTGACTCCAACCGCGGCGGGGACAGTTACCTTGTCGGCATCCGGCCGAAGCGGCACCGTGACCTCCACGTTCCTTTCCGCAGTCCTGCCGGACCAGATCCAGGCAACCAGCGCGCCGTCGGGCCTCCTCACCGTCGGTATGCCCGCCCCACAAGTCTTTGCCGTGACGATCACCGCCGGTGATGGAGTCACCCCAAGATCGGGCAGAATCGTAACCTTCTCCTCTGCCCAGGGAACCGCCAGCTTCGGCGCATGTGGCAGGACGTCCTGCACCGTCACCACGGACGCATCCGGAGTCGCAAGCACCACCGTAACCCCGCTCGCACCAGGACCTCTGACCCTGATTGCAACCTCGAGCGCCGGTACCGTGAACGTATTGGCAACCTCCGCGGCGCAGACGATCCGTCTCCTGAGTGCGCCGGCAACCGCAGCCCCGGTAGGCGTTCTGACACCTACAAGCTTCGCCGTAAAGGTGCTCAGTCCGGACGGAACCACTCCCGTTGCAGGCGAATCCGTCGTCTTCGCCGCGAGCGGCGGCGGCGTCCAGTTCGGCGCTTGTGGACAGGCGACCTGCACCGTACCGACGGACGCAAATGGGATCGCCTCAACCCCGGTGCTCCCCACAGCAAGTGGAACCATCACCTTGACCGCGGCAAGCATCGCAGGCTCCGTCACCGCGAGTTTCACCGCAGAGACCCACGTTCGAACCGTAACCGCCAACACCCCCGTCGTGTACGTCGCTGCCGGAGCAAATGCTACCTGGATCTCCCAGGTCAATCTCTCGGATAACACCGGAGCCATAGCAAACCTCCCGGTGCAATGGCTCGCGCAGGGAAATATTCAGCTTCCGGCCACCCAGTCCGTGAGCAACACCCAAGGTCTAGCGCAGATCCCCATGTCCTCCCAGGCGCTTTCCGCCGGAGCTCAGGCGACGGTCACAGCCTGCGCCTGGGGTCTTGTCTGCGCAAAGATCACCGCTCAAGGCGTAAGCGCAACCGACTGGCAGATCGCCGCAGTCAGCGGAGCGACCCAATCGGTCACCGCAGGGCAGGCCCTTGCTGCTATCGTCCTTCGTGTGACCGACACCCCCGGACATCCGGTGGCGGGCGCAACGGTCAGGGTCTACCAGACAAATCAGGGGTGGGCAGCACCCTGCACCAATCTCGGATCCTGTCCTCCGGCGCCCGTATATGGAACGAGTGAGATCGAGGCAACCTCCGATGCAAACGGACTCCTCTCAGTCGCCCCGCTAGACTCCCTTGTGGAAGCGGAGATCACCAAAATCGCCATCACGGCTGGACCGCGCAGCCTCTCGGAGATCACCCTGGAACGACATCCATAAGCAGAAAACTCGACCGCAGCTTGCACAAACGTCCGAAATTACCATCACAACAGGTCGGCGCGGCATCTACACATGAGGACAGAAAGAGGCAGTCTTGACAGTAGCATCGAAGCCGGTTCTCGGGACATCCCGGAAACGTGTGGTCATTCTAGGGGGCGGATTCGCCGGACTTCACGCCGCCATCGGACTTGCCGACCTTCCCGTCGACGTCACCCTGGTTGACCGCAAAAATCATCACACCTTTCAACCGCTGCTCTATCAGGTGGCTCTCGCCGTTCTGTCTCCCGCAGAAATTGCGCAGCCAATCCGTTCCATACTCCGCGACGAGAAAAACGTCGAAGTTCTCATGGATGAGGCAGTCGGTTTCGACATCAGGGAAAAACGCGTTCGTCTTAAGTCCGGCGCCTCCCTCGAGTACGACTACCTCATCGTTGCTACCGGGTCGACTCACTCCTACTTCGGCAAAGACGAGTGGGCGAAACTTGCCCCCGGTCTCAAAACGATCGAGGATGCGATCGAGATCCGCCGCCGGGTCTTACTCGCCTTTGAACTCGCCGAACGACAGATGCTCGAGACCGGAACGCATCCCCCCTTGAACTTCGTCATCATCGGCGGAGGCCCCACCGGAGTCGAACTCGCCGGCGCTATCTCCGACATCGCCAGACTCTACATGACGAAAGACTTCAGACACATCGCCCCTTCGACTGCGCAGGTCCTGGTCCTTGAGGGCTCGCCCAAGATACTCGGCGTCTATCCAGAGGACCTGCAGCAAAAGGCAATCGAGCAGCTCGCCCATCTCGGAGTGAAAGTAAGGACCGGCGCCCACGTCACAGACATCCAGCCGGGTTATGTCATGGTCGGCGACGAGCGCATCGATTCTCTCGTCACCTTGTGGGCAGCAGGTGTACAAGCCTCACCACTGGGCAAACTCCTGGGCTTCGAAACCGACAAGAAAGGTTGCGTTCTGGTGGACCAGCTTCTCAACCCGAAAGAGCATCCCGAGATCTTCATCTGCGGCGATCTCGCCCATGTCGAAGAAAATGGAAAACAGGTACCAGGAGTAGCTCAACCCGCAATGCAAATGGGGGACTTCGTCGCAAAGCGCATCCAGATGCTGATCGAAGCCGAACAAGGGGTCGCGTCCAAAATCAAAAACACCGACCGTTTCCACTACTTCGACAAGGGCGACATGGCGACGATCGGCCGAAACGCAGCAGTCGCCAAAATCGTCTGGCCGTTCAAGGCTCACTGGAGCGGCTTCCCCGCTTGGGCCGCCTGGTTGGTCGTTCACATCTTCTTTCTCATCGGTTTCCGAAACCGATTCTCCGTGTTTCGGCAATGGGCATACACGTACCTCTTCTTTCGTGACGGAGCCCGTCTGATTACCGGTTCGCAGGAACTCCCTGGATGGAGCAGCACAGACGGCCACACTCGCGAATTGCCGACCCGCCCACTCGATCTAGGTTCACCGGCTAGCAACTGAAACACCGACAGACACATCCTCTCAGGAAGAGGAAGATTTCACTGGCCGGTCTGGCCCGGTCTGGACGGTCTCGCCCGGATCTGGCCCAAAGTTCTCCGCAGCTCTCGTCTCTGAATCCTCCGGCTCTAACTCTCGCTCTACTCTAAAAGACGCACAGAGCCCTAATCCAAACAACACCCGCGTAATACCAGCGTTCCCGGCGAACCATAAAGGAGAAAAGAATGCAGATCGGCATGGTAGGTCTAGGCAGGATGGGCGCCAACATGGTGCGGCGCCTAATGAAAGATGGTCATAGCTGCGTTGTCTACGATCACAGTCAGGATGCGGTCGCCGCCCTGGCCAAGGAAGGCGCCATCTCCAGCAGCTCCCTTGCCGATATGACAAGCAAGTTGCAGGCCCCGCGCGCCGTCTGGCTTATGGTTCCAGCGGGAGCCGTCGACGGAACCGTCAACGAGCTCAAATCCTCCCTCCAATCCGGCGACATCCTCATCGACGGCGGCAACTCGTACTATGTCGACGACATCCGCCGATCGAAAGAGGTCGCCGAAGCCGGTCTGAAGTGGGTCGACGTCGGCACCAGCGGCGGTGTCTTCGGCCTCGAACGCGGGTACTGCCTCATGATCGGCGGCGAAACAGAATCCTTCCAGCATCTCGACCCCATCTTCAAGACCCTGGCGCCCGGCCGCGGCTCCATCGACCGAACTCCAGGCCGCGACAAAGCCCCTCCCTCCACCGCCGAGGACGGATATCTCCACTGCGGTCCCGCCGGCTCAGGCCACTTCGTCAAAATGGTGCACAATGGCATCGAGTACGGCATCATGGCAGCCTACGCCGAAGGTCTCAACATCCTGAAACACGCCAACGTCGGCAATACGAAAGAAACCTTCGACGCCGAAACCGCGCCCATGCGCGAACCGGACCACTACATGTACGACCTGCCCATTCCGGATGTGGCGGAAGTCTGGCGCCGCGGCAGCGTCATCGCGTCCTGGCTCCTCGACCTCACCGCGGCAGCCTTGACAGAGTCTCCCGACCTCGCAGACTACACCGGTCGCGTGTCCGATTCAGGCGAAGGCCGATGGACCACCATCGCAGCCATCGACGAGGGCGTGCCGGCTGATGTGCTCAGCGCGGCCCTGTTCGCACGCTTCACCTCACAGAACAACGCCGTCTACGCCAACAAGCTCCTCTCCGCCATGCGCTTCCAGTTCGGCGGCCACAAAGAGAAAAAAGAAAGCTGACATTACGTCCGGAGACGATCGGAGATGACCCGCCTTTGTGGGTCATCTCCGCGTCTCCAAATTCGTCCACAAGCCGTCTCTCCTGCATCCCGCCCGTGGCATTCGCCACCGGCTAAAACACGTGCAAAAGCAACAATAAAATCACAATCAGCAGGATTAGGCTGATCCCGCCGCCGCCATAGTACCCAAGCCCCGGTCCCATCCGGTACCCACCAAATCCAAACACCAAAACCAGCACAAGCAGAATCAGCAGCAACATAGGCATCTCCGTCCAGGTTTAGATTCGTCCGCGCCAGAAATCCTCGCATGACGTCATCAGACGGTATACATCAAGCAGCTCCTTCTGCACAGAGCTTGCCCCCCTCGCATCAGCAACTTCACCTCCACCATCCTTGCCCCTCAACCTATCCCCGTCTAAGCTGTTCACTATGTATGAAGACTTCACCGTAACCGACCGTTGGACCGGCGATCCGCTCCACTGCACCTGGCGCGCCACCATGGTCGCCATCGCCACCCGCCACGCCGACGCCACCGACATCCGCTTCGCCGTCAACGGTCGCCCTCTCTGGATCAGCCTCCCCAACCTCGCCTGGGTCGAGCAAAAACGCCGATCCGGCAACGTCATCACCGACTACCTCGCCGCCCAGATCGCCGGTCGCTACCTCAAACATGCCATCGAATCCGGCTACGACAATGGCCGCGAAATCTACACCATGACCGTCGCCGAAGTTCTCGAGCACGCCGACGCCATCGTCCGCGAAGCCGGATCCACCGACAAACTCCCCATCCTCCCCGTCATCAACGACGACATCAAGCCTGAAACCTACCTCGGCGCTCTTCCCGCCGATCCTGGCAGCGGCATCTACGCCGGCAGCCCAACCGCCAACCGAAACGAAGCGGAAAAGGTTCCCAGCGGCAGCAACGACTCCAGATAACAAGCAGCAACAACTCCAGAACAAGCAGCAACAACGCCAGAACAAGCACCCAAACCCGCATAAGGGCACAAATCGCCACGAGGGAGACGAGAACCAGGGGCCCAACCAGCATCCAACCTGTAGAGATATGACCCTCAGCCGTCGAACTCTCCTCGTCACCCTCCCCGCCGCCGGCGCCACCGCCGCGCACGCCCTCTCCAACCCCTTTCGCCGATCCCGCCCGTCTCCCGCTCCCATGCCCCTCACCGTCTACATCGGCACCAATACCGGCAAAAGCTCGTCGTCCAAGGGCATCTACCGCGCTCGCTTCGACACCAAATCCGGCCACCTCTCCCAGCCCGAGCTCGCCGCCGCCACCACCAGCCCTTCCTTCCTCGCCATGTCGCCTCGCGCCGCGAACGGCCGCATCCTCTACGCCGTCAATGAAGGCCCGGACGCCTCCACCTCGGGCGTTGTCACCTTCTCAATCGACGCAAAATCCGGCGACCTCCGTGAGCTTGGGCGCGTCCCCTCCGGAGCCGCCGGACCGACCTATGTCTCCGTCGACAGCACCGGCCACACCGTCTTCACCGCCAACTACGCCGGCGGCAGCGTCAGCTCCTACCTGGTGCAACCCAACGGAACGCTCTCCGGCCCGGTCGAACAGATCGACTTCAAGCAGCCACGCTTCGGCAAACTCGGTCCCAATGCCGGGCGCCAGGACGCCTCCCACCCCCACTGCGCAAATCTCTCCCCGGATAACCGCTTTCTCCTGGTCAGCGACCTCGGCAAAGATGAGATCACCGTCTTCTCGGTCGACCCCGGCACCGCTCGGCTCACACTCGACCCAACTCCACAGTTCTCGAACGGCACCCCCGGCTCCGGCCCCAGGCACCTGGCCTTCCACCCCAACGGCCGCTGGCTCTACAGCATCAATGAACTCACCTCCACCATCGACCACTTTCTCTGGAGCGCCACCCACACCCAGCCACCCCAGGCGATGCTCATCAACACCCAGAACTCCGTCTCCACGCTCGACCCCAAATTCTCCGGCAAAAGCACCGGGGCCGAGATCGCCGTCGAACCCACCGGACACTTTCTCTACGCCAGCAACCGAGGCGAGGACTCCCTCGTCGTCTTCCGCATCGATCAGGCGAACGGCAACTTGCAGATCTCCCAACGCATCGGCTGCGGTGGCAAAACGCCCCGCCAATTTAGCCTCGATCCCACGGGAAACTGGATCGTCGTCAGCAATCAGAACTCCGCCAACGTCACAACCTTCCGCCGCGACGGAGGCACCGGCCAACTCTCCGGCCCCGTCTCCTCCATCTCCGTCGACACCCCCGTCTTCGCCCTCTTCAGCTAAAGCCTGCCGAAACGCTCAGTTTCGCTTAGCCTGTTGAAGCGCTCAGTTTTGCTTAGCTTGTTGAAACGCTCAGTTTTGCTTAGCTCTAGGAGCCTGTTGAAACACTCCGTTTTGCTTAAGGGCACGGCTTCAGCCGTGCCGTAAACACTTCGTCTGCAGTGCGGCTTTAGCCGCTGAGGTACGCCTTCCGCTTTTGTCTTTCAACAAGCCTCTAGACACACGTCAGGTCACTTCCCCAGCGTCGCCATATCGATCACAAAGCGATACTTCACATCGCCTCGGATCACGCGCTCGTACGCCTCCTCCAGCTTGTCCACGGAAGTCATCTCGATGTCGGAAACAATGCCCTTCTCGGCGCAAAAATCCAGCATCTCCTGCGTCTCCTGCATCCCCCCGATCATCGACCCCGACAACGACCGCCGGTTCATGACCAGCGAAAACGCCGAGATCGACTCAGGCTTCTCCGGCAGACCGACCTGGCACAGCGTCCCATCCAACCGCAGCAAACCCATGTACTGATTCAGGTCGTGCGGCGCGGAAACGCAATCCAGAACGAAGTCAAAGCTCTTTGCCGCCTTCTTCATCGCGTCGGCATCCTTCGAAATCACAACCCCGTCCGCACCCAGCCGTCGCGCATCCTCCGCCTTGCTCTCGCTTGTCGTAAACAAGGTCGTCTCCGCCCCAAACGCATGCGCAAACTTCAGTCCCAGATGGCCCAGCCCGCCCAGCCCGACGATCCCCACCTTCTTCCCCTCGCCCGCACCCCAGTGCCGCAACGGCGACCAAGTCGTGATCCCCGCGCACAACAACGGCGCCACCGCGGCAAGCTCCAGCTTGGGAGAGATCGTGTAAACATATCGCTCCGGAGCCACGATATTGTTTGCGTAGCCGCCATACGTCACCTCCCCCGCGTACGTCTTCGCGTTGTACGTTCCCACCATCCCGCGCTCGCAGTACGGCTCCGCCCCGCCCCGGCAGCTGTCGCACACCTGGCACGTCTCCACCGTCACCCCAACTCCAGCAAGATCCCCCACCCGGAAGCGCTCTACCTCTGCACCCACCGCCGTCACCCGTCCCACGATCTCGTGCCCCGGCACCATCGGGTAGATCGATCCACCCCACTCATCCCGCACCTGGTGGATGTCCGAGTGACAAATCCCGCAAAAAGCAATCTCAACCACCACATCCTTGGGCCCCGGCTCGCGTCGCTCAAACGAAAAAGGCGCCAGTCCCGAACTCGGATTCTGCGCAGCGTACCCTTTTGACTGAATCACTGTCCCACCCCTGTCGATGTATTTGCTACATAGATGCGAAATACACGCGCAAAGTCCGATCGGATCTGAATCCCCGGGCGCACCGGAGAAATCCAATCCAGCAATAGACGGATCGGAGCAGGTCGACTCCTTGATCCCGCACTAACTCCTCGGGATTTCCTCGTTTTGCTCAGGCTTTCCCCAACGCAATATCACTTCCGAGTGATCCGGAAGTTTGTTCGGTGATCTACGCTTTGTCTAGCGCTACTGCGCCCAAGAGGATCTCCTCATGAAAGCTGCCATTCGTACCTCTGTTCTCGCTGCCGTCGCCGTCGTCGCCCTCTCTGCCGGATCCACCAGGGTCGCTTCCGCGTCCGTCCTCGGCGGCGAATCTCAATCGGCGGCCAGCGCAGTCTCTTCCAATCACGTCGGTGGCTGCAACCCGCATCCGCGTCCCTCGGAGGTTCCCGTCCTCAGCTTCGGGAGTATCATATCGATCGTTGGGCTTTACTTCGGCTTCTAGGTGATGTAGATGGGCGAAAACGTTGTTGATCAGATCCTGTGGGCGATGGGCCTCCTTTTGGTCGTCGCCCTGTTCTTCATCCTGATCCTCCGAAAACGCTTCCACACACTCCCCTGGTTCACCAGCTGGATCGGCTTCCAGATGATCGGTTCCGCTCTTCTGCTCGTCGTCTGGCGCAGATACCACGTCCACTACGAGCTCGCCTACTGGAGCTTCTGTGCCGTCGATATCCTCCTGCAACTCATGATCCTCACCGAGATCGCCCGCTCCGTCCTCTGCAGAAACGGAGTCTGGGTCCAGGGCGCAAAATCGCGCTTCCTCCTTCTCTCCGCCCTCGGTGCCGTCGTCGCCGCCGCCATGGCCGCCTGGATCAAGCCCCTCGCCGAAACTCCAATGGGGGCTTGGAGCGTGCGCGGAAATCTGTTCACCACACTTCTCGTCTGCCTCACCTTTACCGCCATCCTCTCCGCCTCCTCCCAGTTCGGCCTGCACTGGCGAAGCCACGTCATGCGCGTCGGCTACGGTCTCACCGTCTGGTCGCTCGCCTCCTTTGCCGTCGACGCCCTCCACGGATACTGGGGCGCAACCAACCATTTTCAGGCACTTGAACACTTTGACATTGCAGTCTGGGAGGCGTCGCTCGTATACTGGTTAGGTGCACTATGGATCCCGGAAGAAACACCACAAGAGGTCCCACCGGCCCTGATCGACAATCTGTTGCAAATCCACGCTGATCTCAACCCTCAGCGCTGAAACATTCGCCCGGTCCACACTGAACACGAGGACACCATGTACCCACTCCTGGCGTTAGCCTCCCTCCTGCTCGTCGTGATCGCCTACCAGGGCGGCTTTCTCCTCCGCCGACGCCGCCTCTTGCAGCCCTGGCCAACTCTCGTCGCCGGCATCCAGCCCGTCGACTCCGTGAACCTCATCGCCCTCGCTCGGACGTATCTCGAACCCGGCAAAAATCAGCTCGAGATCGAACCCGAAGAGATGTGGGTCCTCATCGGCGGCATGGACGGCCTGTCCAAACTTCGCGCCAACTCCAAAGTCATGCTCGATCTCGCACAGCATGTCGAACGCTGGAACGTCGATGAGGGTCGCATCGTCGCAGAGATGATGCGCCGCGACGCATTTCGCCTCCGCGAGGCACTCTGGCGCCTCTCCTTCGCCCTCATCCTTCGGCACAAAGCCTTCCGCGCCCCCTTCCATCTCCAGGAAGCTTCGGCCGCCTACTACCTCATGCGACAGCGTCTCCTCGGCCTCTACGAAAATAACCACGCCGGCCTCTACCCACAGCTGGCCGCCGTTCTGTAGCCCGTTTAACCCCAACAAGACGACATCCCAGCAGCAGCATTGCCGCGTATGACCGGCCTATGCTACCGTAAGGAAAGTGTTGCGAGCGTGCGCGCCTTGTCTCATCAACCCTCCCTGGTCCGCACTCGATCAGGCTGGATCCGGAGACGCTCACCTCGCCTGGCAGGGCTGGCGTAGCTCAGCTGGTAGAGCATCTGATTTGTAATCAGAGGGTCGGGGGTTCAAATCCCTTCGTCAGCTCCAGACCTCTTCAACAACGCAGCACACGTCAATCTGTACCCGTCTCCGCCAGACACCATCGGCGCCCGGGCAGACCAGGGCACAGGTGGCCGAGTGGTTAATGGCAGCAGACTGTAAATCTGCCACTCTATGAGTTACGGAGGTTCGAATCCTCCCCTGTGCACCACCTTTCCCTCCCATGAGCCCGCGCCCCGTATGCCCTCCGACTTCAGCCCCGGCAGCAGAGGTCGCCTGGGCATCGCCTTCGCCGTGCTCCTGCTCTTGGCCCTCCTGTCCTCGATCACCATGGAGCCCGGACAATATCGCTCCCTCACCTGGGTGCTGCTTGGCTTTTTTGCCTTCCGCATCCTTCTCGGGAGGCTCCGGTCGCGGTAGGATAGATGAGGTTGAAACGTTTTTTGGCTGGCGTAGCTCAGTGGTAGAGCACTCCCTTGGTAAGGGAGAGGTCGAGAGTTCAAGCCTCTCCGTCAGCTCCAGATTCAAGCTGTCAGCTCCTAACCTTCAGCTCTTGGCAAAGGCGTGATACAGCGAGAGTCTTTAGCTAAGAGTTAGAAGCTAACAGCTAAAAGCTCCATCCCGCGGGAGTAACTCAGTGGTAGAGTCACAGCCTTCCAAGCTGTTGGTCGCGGGTTCGATTCCCGTCTCCCGCTCCAAAACTCAGACGTAAAAATCCTCCATCAGAGCAGGGAAACCCTTGGGCGCAATCTTCCAGCAGGCCGTTCTCGCCGTCGTCGACCCCGGTCCCTTCGGTGCGGTTCAGAGCGCGATCGACCAGTCCTTCGCGGCAACCGGCATCGATAAATTCTTTCGCTCGCTCGATCGACGCAAACTTCGCATCCGCGACTTCGATAAAGTTCTAAGCTCCGGCACCCTCGGAGAACCAACCGCCACCCAATACGCAAGTCTAGGCAACGCCGACCAGGGCCAGATCCGCGAGCACTACCTCGCCACCCTCGAAAAGGTCGCCCCCAAACTCCGCCACAAATTCTTCAAGCTCTACGCCTACTACTGAGGGCACGGTTTGCCGTTCTCCGATGAGAACAACATCGTCCTCCGCGAGACATCGCGCCCCGACCACCAACACACACGCAGCATCCAGCACCACGACAACGAGGAGCATCATCATGGGTAAGGAAAAGTTTGACCGGTCCAAGCCGCACGTCAACATTGGGACGGTGGGTCACATCGATCACGGCAAGACGACGCTGACGGCGGCGATCACGAAGGTGTTGTCCAAGCACAATCCGCACAACGTCTTCCGCTCCTTCGACACGATCGACAACGCTCCCGAAGAGCGCGAGCGCGGCATCACCATCGCCACCTCGCACGTCGAGTACGAGACGGCCAACCGGCACTACGCGCACGTCGACTGCCCGGGCCACGCCGATTACATCAAGAACATGATCACCGGCGCCGCGCAGATGGACGGAGCGATCCTCGTCGTCGCGGCGACCGACGGCCCGATGCCGCAGACCAAGGAGCACGTGCTTCTGGCGCGGCAGGTCGGCGTTCCGTACATCGTCGTCTTCCTCAACAAGTGCGACGCGGTCGAGGACGAGGAGTTGATCGAGCTGGTCGAGCTCGAGGTCCGCGAGCTGCTCTCGAAGTACGACTATCCCGGCGACGACACCCCCATCATCCGCGGATCGGCGCTCGGCGCGTTGAACGGCGAAGCGAAGTGGGAGGCGAAGATCGACGAGCTGATGGACGCGGTCGACAAGTACATCCCGCAGCCCGACCGAGCGATCGACCAGCCCTTCCTGATGCCGATCGAGGATATCTTCTCGATCTCCGGCCGCGGAACGGTGGTCACGGGACGCATCGAGCGCGGCAAGGTCAAGGTCGGCGAGGCGTCCGAGATCGTCGGCTTCCGCGAGACCCGGCCGACCGTCGTCACCGGCGTCGAGATGTTCAAAAAGCAGCTGGACGAGGGTCTGGCAGGCGACAACGCCGGCCTGCTCCTGCGCGGCATCGCCAAGGAAGATGTCGAGCGCGGCATGGTCCTGGCCAAGCCCGGATCGATCAAGCCGCACACCGACTTCAAGGGCGAGGTCTACGTCCTGTCGAAGGAAGAAGGCGGCCGGCACACACCGTTCTTCAACGGCTACCGACCGCAGTTTTACTTCCGCACCACCGACGTCACCGGATCGGCCAAGCTCCCGGAAGGCACCGAGATGTGCATGCCGGGGGACAACATCCAGCTTGAGATCACGCTGCACACCCCGGTCGCGATGGAGAAGGGCCTACGCTTCGCCATCCGCGAAGGCGGCCGCACCGTAGGCGCCGGAACCATCTCCGAAATCGTCAAGTAAATTCGGACA
>CAXSGC010000057.1:0-13695 GCA_964236945.1 uncultured Acidobacteriaceae bacterium
GGGTGGGATCTATTCCCCCCCCAACCCCCGCCCCACCCCCAACCCCCGCCCCACCCACCGGCTCCAACTCCGCCGCACTCCCCACCTTGATCGACCCCAAAAGATCCCCCACCCGCCGCTCATCCGCCGGCACAATCCCCTCCACCAGCGCACCTCCACTCCGCGCCCCGCGCGAGATCAGCACCTGCCCATACAATCCCGGAGCGGCCGCCGTCACGCCCGGCACAGCTCGCAACCGCGCCAGCAGCGGCCGCCAGTCCCGGATCCCGTCCGCCGCCAACCGCATCAGCTGCACGTGCGCGGTCGATCCCAGCAACCGCTCCTGCAAGTCCCGCCGCATCCCGTTCGTAATCGCCAGCGCGATGATCAGCGACGCCACCCCCGCCGCGACCCCGATCACCGAGATCGCCGTGATCACCCCCACCACCGCCTGCCGCCGCTTCGCCCGCAAATACCGCGCCGCAATAAAGAGCTCAAACTGCACACATCCAGCCTACTATCGAGCTCCCGCCCCGGCTCACACCCGCACGTGCAGGGCCTACGGCTGCCCCTTCCCGCCGCCCGCTCCATAAATGTTGCCCGTGGTGTAACTGGCATCCTGCGCAGCCAGCTGCACGTAGATGGAGGCCAGCTCTGCCGGCTCGCCCGGCCGCCCCAAAGGATAATCCGCGCCAAACTTCTCGTACTTCTCCGGTTGCGCCCCACCGCTGATCTGCAGCGGCGTCCAGATCGGCCCCGGAGCAACGCCGTTCACGCGAATCCCCTTCGGCCCCAGCTGCTTCGCCAGCGACTTCACAAAATTCATCGTCGCCGCCTTGGTCTGCGCATAATCGTACAGATCGGGCGAAGGATCGTAGGCCTGCTCAGACGTCGTCGCGATAATCGTCGATCCCGGAACCAGGTGCGGAAGTGCGGCCCGAATAATCCAGAACGGAGCGTAGATGTTCGTCTTCATCGTCCAGTCGAACAGCTCCGTGGTCATGTCAAGCAGGTTCGGCACGGAATGCTGGCGGCCTGCATTCGAAACCAGGATGTCCAGACCGCCCAAGCCGGAGACCGCCTGCTCCACCAGCCTCTTGCAGAACGCCTCCTCGCGAAGATCGCCCGGGATCGCCACCGCCTTGCGCCCCGCCGCGCGGATCATCTGCACCACCTCCTTGGCGTCCGGCTCCTCCGCCGCCAGGTAGTTGATAGCGACATCGGCGCCCTCGCGAGCGTACGCGATCGCAGCCGCTCGACCCATGCCCGAGTCGCCGCCCGTGATCAGCGCCTTGCGTCCCAGCAGGCGTCCCGAGCCGACGTAGCTGCTCTCCCCATGGTCGGGACGCGGGTCCATCTTGCCGGCCAAACCCGGCCACGGCTGCGGCTGCTCCCGAAACGGCGGGCGAGGGTACTTCGTCAACGGATTCTCGAGAGGCTGCCCCGTCGGCCGGCCTCCCGACGTCGGGCTCTGCGCGAGATCGGAGCCGGACGTGATCGCGGTTATCACTCCCGCGCCCATGCCGCTGACCAGCTCGCGGCGAGACAGTAGCTTTTCATCATGAATGCTCATGTGCAATCTCCTGCGAACTTTGAGTGCCGGTGAAGCAAACAAGTTGCGCGTCCCCGGGCACGGCTTTGGAGCCACGCCCCGGCGGGTCCGTAGGCGGCCTGTAGGCGGTCTCGAGGCAGTCTCTAGATCCCCCGCTGGACACCTCACCTCCGTTGCCTTACCGTCTATAGGCCGCTCCACAACACGATCCGCTCGCAACCGAAAGTGAGACCGCCGCCATCCTCCAGCCCACGCGCAGAACCTTCCTCCAATCCGCCATCAAGACCACCGCCATCGCTGCCGCGGGATCTCGCCTCCATCCCCTCCTCGCGCAAAATCCGCCCGCCCCCCCACGCTCCGCCAACGACCAGATCCAGCTCGCCCTCATCGGCGCCGGCATCCAGGGCCAGAATGACACCCGCGTCGCCCTCCAGGTCCCCGGCGTCAAGCTCGTCGCCGTCGCCGACTGCTACGACGGCCGCCTCACCCACGCCCGCGAACTCTGGGGCGCCGACCTCTTCACCACCCGCGACTACACCGAAATCCTCGCGCGCAAAGACGTCGATGCCGTCCTCATCGCCACCCCCGACCACTGGCACAAACAGGCCGCCGTCGACGCCCTCCACGCCGGCAAGGACGTCTACCTCGAAAAGCCCATGATCCACGTCTACCCCGACGGCCCCGCCATCATCGCCGCCGCCCGCTCCAGCAACCGCATCCTCCAGGTCGGCAGCCAGCGCGTCTCCTCCGTCGTCTACGCGAAAGCCAAGGAACTCCTCGCCTCCGGTGCCATCGGCAAACTCAACATGGTCACCGCCCGTTGGGACCGCAACTCCTCCATCGGCGCCTGGAACTACTCCATCCCGCTCGACGCCTCCACCTCCACCTGCGACTGGCCGCGCTTTGAAGGCACCGCCCCCAAAATCCCCTTCTCCGCCGAACGCTTCTTCCAGTGGCGCAAATGGAAGGACTACGGCTCCGGCGTCGCCGGCGACCTCTTCGTCCACCTCTTCAGCGGAACCCACTTCATCACCGGAGCCCACGGTCCCACCCGCGCCATGGCCACCGGCGGCCTTCGCTTGTGGAAGGACGGCCGCGACGTCGACGACGTCCTGCTCGCCCTCTTCGACTACCCCGAAGGCTTCAACCTCTCCCTCCGCGTCAACTTCGTCGACGGCGGCGAAGAAAGCGAGGGCTTCCTCTTCACCGGCTCCGAAGGTCAGATGGAGATCGTCGGCCGCACCAACTCCGTCACCGTCACCCGCACACCCCTCGCCACCGACCCCGGATACACCGTCTCCACCTTCGCCGACAGCATGCAGCGCGAGTACATCGCACAATACCGCAAAAAATATCCCGTCCAGCATCCCACCGGCCCGCCGCCCCGCGACGCCGAAACCTTTGTCGCTCCCGAGGGCTACTCCGACAGCTACGACCACTTCCGCAACTTCTTCAGCTCCGTTCGCAGCCGACAGCCCGTCGTCGAAGACGCCACCTTCGGCTTCCGCGCCGCCGGCGCCGCCCTTCTCGCCAACCTCAGCGCCGAGAAGGGTGCCGTCATCGGCTGGAACCCCGAAACCATGAAACTCACCTAGCTGTCTCACTGACCGGAGCCCATCCCACCCATGCCCTTCCGCCGCATCCTACCCGTGCTTCTCCTCTCAGCCCTCAGCCCCATCGCCGCCCACGCGCAGGACCCCGAGCACGCCACCGAGTTCCGCATGGCCCACCCCGGCCCCGGACCCGGCGGCCAGCCCCGCACCGCCTTCCTCGCGCATCGCCTCGGCTCCGATCACGCGGAAGGCATCTCCCTTCTCGACATGGATGGCGATGGCTTCCCCGACCTCCTCAGCGGCGCCTACTGGTACCAGAATCCCGGCGCCAACGGCGGCGACTGGAAGCAGCATCAGTTCCGCACCGTGGGCATCCACAACGAGTTCGTCAACGACTGCGGAGAGTGGATCGCCGACGTCGACCACGACGGCCTGCCCGATCTCGTCACCGCCGGCTGGATCTCGAATGGCCTCTGGTGGTACCGCAACCCCGGCCCCAAAGCCACCTCCGCCGGCGCCCTGTGGAAGGCCGCAAAAATCACCGACAGCTTCGACACCGAAGGCGGCGCCTTCGCCGACATCAACAGCGACGGCAAGCCCGACGTCGCTCTCGCCCACTACAACCGCGCCGGCGTCCTCTGGGTCGACTTCAGCGGTCCCCAACCGCGCACCCACCACCTCGGCGGTCGCAAAGAAGACGGCCACGGCATCGGCATCGCCGACATCGACGGCGACGGCAAAGCCGACATCCTCACACCGCACGGCTGGTTCCAGCAGATCGCCACCGACACCGACAAATGGCAGTGGCACGGTGACTGGGAGCTCGGCGACGCCGGATTCCCCATCCTCGGCTACGACGTCAACCACGACGGCAAGCTCGACCTCATCTTCGGCCAGGGACACGGCTACGGACTCTACTGGCTCGAACAGGCCGGCACACCCGCCGCTCCCAGGTGGATCCGCCACACGATCGACGAATCCTTCTCCCAGTCGCACGCCCTCGCCCTGGTCGACATCGACGGCGACGGCAGCCCCGAGCTCATCACCGGAAAACGCTACCGCGGACACGCCGGCGGAGACCCCGGATCGTACGACCCGGTCGTCGTCTACGCCTACAAGCTCCCCGGCGCCACCCAACTCGCCAAAGCAAAAAGTCACGCCGTCAACTCGCAGTCCCCCTCGCAACCCATAACCCAGTCCACAACCCAGCCCCCCTCGCAGCCCACATCGTCCGGCACCTCAGCCATGACAATCGCCAACCCCGCCACCGACCCCCTCTTCACCCGCATCACCCTCTCCGAAAACGGAACTTCCAGCATCGGCACCCAGATCATCGCCGCCGACCTCGACCGCGACGGCGACATCGACCTCGCCACCGCCGGCAAACTAGGCGCGCACGTCCTCGAAAACCTCCAGATCAACACCGTCCCCAAGTCCGTTCGCGAAGCCACCCAGCCCCTCAACCGCAACTGGCCCTTCCCCAACGAAGGCAAAGAGGTCGAACAGGAAGACGGCCCCACCCCCACCGACTAAAGCGGATCTCCTGCAGATGTATACCGAAACCGTCTTGCTCAAGGGCGCGGCTTCAGCCGTGCCGTAAACGCCTTCCGCATTTATCTTTCAACAAGCTCCTAAAGCAAAGTACCCGTGGGTCGACCCATACTGATCCTGTAGCCAACCCAGGCCCCACAAAGAACGAGAGACCTCTCCCCATGAAACCGATCCCCTCCGCCATCGCAACTCTGCTCCTCGCCGCCGCCGCCGCCGGCAGCCTCGGGGAAGACAAGACCCTCCTCGCCACGCCGCAAACCGTCGCCTGGGGCTACTACTCCGGCCGCTCCACCCCCGTGCTCACCGTGCACACCGGCGACACCCTCACCATGCAGACCCTCTCCACCTGCGGCTCACCCGAAGACCAGATGGCCCTCGGCATCAAACGCGAACAGATCCCCTCCTACACCGACGCCATCTACAAGGAGGTCAAGGACAAAGGCCCCGGCGGCCACATCCTCACCGGCCCCGTCGCCATCGCCGAAGCCGAGCCCGGCGACGTCCTCGAAGTGCAAATCCTCAAAATCAACCTCGACACCGACTACGCCTGCAACGGCTTCGGCCTCCATCGCGGCTTCCTCCCCATGGAGTTCCCCTACAGCCGCTTCCGCATGATCCCGCTCGACCGCCAGAAAATGGTCGCCCACTTCAGCCCCGGCATCGACATCCCGCTCCACCCCTTCTTCGGCAGCATGGGCGTCGCCCCGTCCGGCGGCAAAATCGACAGCGCACCTCCCTTCGCGCACGCCGGCAACCTCGACAACAAAGAGCTCGTCGCCGGCGCCACGCTCTTCATCCCCGTCGCCGCCAAGGGCGCGCTCTTCGAGGCCGGCGACGGTCACGCCGCACAGGGCAACGGCGAGGTCGACATCACCGCCCTCGAAACCTATCTCACCGGCACCTTCCGCTTCATCGTCCACAAACACACACACCTGCTCTGGCCCCGCGCCGAAACCCCCACCGCCTACATCAGCATGGGCTTCAGCCCCGACCTCAAAGAAGCCGCCGAACACGCCCTCCGCGACATGATCGACTTCCTCGTCGACACCCGCCACCTCACCCGCGATCAGGCCTACATGCTGTCCAGCGTCGCCGTCGATCTCGACATCACCCAGCTCGTCGACGGCAACGTCGGCGTCCACGCCATCTGCCCCAAAAACATCTTCACCGCCGCCCCCACCCAGTAACCCCCCACACGCCGCCACGCCCCAGCGACCGTCGCACACTAAGCCCCACACCTTCGCGTCGTCGCCCTAGTTATCCGTCCGATCCCGCTTATACGGCGTCTGCATCGAAGCCCGCGCCTCGTTCACCGCGCCCTGCGTATTGTCGTTCGTCTGCACCGCCTGCCTGTACTCCCCGACCGCGCGGTCCCTCTGCCCCGTCACGTCGAAGATCCGTCCCAGCTCCACGTGGCTCCACACCTCCACCCACTTCGGCTCGCCATCCCCACGCAACGCGTCGCGAAACGCGTTCGCCGCGGCCTGGTAGTTGCGCTGCATAAAAAACACCTCGCCGATCCGGTACGACGCCAGCGAACTCGTCCGGTTCGCGTCCAGCGCCTTCTGGTACTCGCCCAGCGCCGCCGTCAAATCGCCCTGCGCCACGTCCTGCTGCCCGCGCAACACCGCCACCCGCACCGCCAGGTCCGGCGTACTCTTCAACAACCATCCATCCGGATCGATCTGAATCCGCCGCGGACGCCCAAACGTCTCCACCGAATACTGCGACTCCGTCCCGCTCAGGTCCACCCGCCGCACCTCCGTCTTTCCGTCCGTCTCGATCCGCAGCTCCACCGGCATCCGAAACAGATCCAGATCCTGGGAAATCGATCCAACCGTCCGGAAACCCTGATTGTTCCCCAGCCGATACACCGTAAACTTGTCCGCAAACGCCGGCGCCCCCGTCCCATCCACCCACTGCGCAAAGAACGGCCCAAGCTGCAGCTTCGACTGCGCCTCCGCCACCGCCACCACATCCGCCGACCGCACCGACTTGTCCGTATATTGGCTCAACAAACCCCGCAAGAAGGCCGTAAACGCCTCGTCCCCCATCTCCCACCGCAGCATGTGGAACACCATCGCCCCCTTCTCCAGCGTCATCGATTGAAACTGCGGCGAAAACGGATCCAGCCGACCCATCGTCGCCAGCGGCTCCGTGTCATACGCCAGCGCACCCGCCGAAACATCCGTCACCGCCGCCTGAAACGCCGTCTTCCCCGAAGCCTCCTCCACATACATCAGCTCCGCATACCGGCTCATCCCGTTCGTAATCCACGCATCGTTCAACGTCGCCGGCGAGATCTCCGAGCCCCACCACTGATGCGCCAACGTGTTCGCCAACAGCCGCGTCGCATTCCGCGGGTCCGCAATCCGACTCCCGGCAATGCCCGCAATCTCCGGCGCCCACGCCGCCGAAACCGCATCGTCCGGCAGCTCCACAATGTTGATCCGGCTCGACTCCGCCTGCCCAAAGGTGCTCGACATATACTCGAACTCCTTGGCCGCCTGCTGCGCAAACGCCACCGCATTCGCCTTGTGCTTGTCCAGCACATACATCCGGATGTTGTTCACCCCCGGCGCCGAAATCGGATCGAGAAACTTGCCCGCAACGATCGTCCCCGGAAACCCCGGCTTCGCCCAGACAAAGCTGTACTCCGACCGATTCCCCGGCAGGCTCTTCGTCGCACTCACCCCACTCCCCGACCCCACCACCCGCTCGTCCGACGGCACGCGAATATGCATCTCCGCCGTAAACCGGTCCGTCCACAAACCCACCATCGGAAACCACCGGCCTGGATACAGCAAGATACTCACCGGATCGGCCACCGCCGCCAGCTTGATCCCCTCCACCGGACTCGTCTCCGAACCGTTCAAAACTCCCGCATACGCAAAGTTCCACGTCGCCGTCGCGCCCTTCAGCATCGGCGCCGGCAGGTTCACCCGGACGGTCGAGTTCGTGCTCAGACGCTCGCTCGGCAGCGGCCTTCCCGCCCCATCCGTCAGCTTCGAGATCTGCAGACCGTTGTTCAACTCAAACGTCGCCGCCGTCAGATCCTCAAGCGCCGTAAACGTCACCGCCGCCGTCGCCGTCAACTTGTTCGCCGCCGGGTCCAGATCCGCCCCAATCACATACCCCGTCACCTGTATCTGCGGCCGCATCGGAGGCGCCGCCACCGCCGACACCCCCGTTCCCACCACCGCCAACGCCGCGCCCCATCCAAACCTCGAGAGCGCACCAGCCCTCCGTCCCATCCAGGTCCTCATACGCATCGAAACCAATCCCTCAAGGGCATACCCGCCCAAACAGACCTCCGCCTCGGCAGAGCTCCGCCAACACTCTTTAGACGCAAATGAACCGATTTCAGACCTATCCAGCCCACCGCCGGACCCGCGCATCGCGACCACAACCCCGGGTGCCCCATCCTCCGCGACAGCTTCACCGTCGTGAAGGGTGGGGTATTTGCGCGAAAGCGCAAACCGCCCTCCTCCCACCAACCCCCATCCTCTCGACCAGAGCCGCCCCATCCTCCGCGACCAAAGCCACAAACCCCGGGTGCCCCATCCTCCGCGACAGCTTCACCGTCGTGAAGGGTGGGGTATTTGCGCGAAAGCGCAAACCGCCTTTCCTCCCACCAAGCACGTCACCTCAACCGAAACAGAGACATCCACCAACCTACCCCCCCAAATACCCCAAAACCACCTCCGCCACCCTCCCAATCGCCGGCCCCCGCCCCACCAACCTCCGCCGAACCTCCCTCAACCCCACCACCTGCCGCTCCCGTGCCGCCCCCTCCTCCAGCAACGGCTCTAACTCCCGGATCACCGCCTCCGCCGTAAACCGCCCCTGCAGCAACTCCGGCACCAGCCGCTCCCCCGCAATCAAATTCACCATCGCCACCGGCAGATTCCCGGCCGCATCCCTCTCCGCCCCGATCTCCTCCGGGTACCGCACCAGACGCCGGGCCAGACCGTACGTCAGCCCCGAAACCCGGTAAACCACCACAAACGGATGCCCCGCCACCGCCGCCTCCACCGTCGCCGTCCCACTCGCCACCACGCTCGCCCGCGCATGACGGAGCGCCGCGCCCGCCTCCCCCACCAGCGTGATCCTCGGCTCGCTGCCGCCCGCCCCATCCCGCATCAGATCCTCGATCTGCTCCCTCCGAATCGTCGACGCGACAGGCAGCAGATACTCAAAGCTCTCCTTCAAATCCAGACCCGCCGCAGCCCGGAGCATCTCCGGCAAATTCCCCGCAACCTCCCTCGCCCGGCTACCCGGAAAAAGCGCAATCCAACGCTTCTGCGGATCCAAATCGTACCTCTCCGCAAACTCCGACCGGCTCACCTCCTCGCCCACCCGCTCCAGCAACGGATGCCCCACAAACTCCGCCTCCACCCCACGCGCCCGGTAAAACGCCTCCTCAAACGGAAAGATCACCATCATCTTCGCCACCCGCTCCCGCACCCACCGCAACCGTCGCCGCTTCCACGCCCACATCTGCGGACTCACCATCCACACCACCGGCACGCCCATCCGCTTGCACACCTCGGCCAGCCGGAAGTTCACATCCGGAAAGTCGATCAGCACCGCCACCCCCGGCCGCTCTCGCCGAATCGACCGCACCAGCCGCCGATAGCTTGCATAGATCCGCGGCACATGCCGCACGATCTCCGTGATCCCCATCACCGCCACATCCTCCGCCCGCACCACGCACCCGAGCCCCGCCGCCTCCATCCGCCGCCCACCCAGACCAAAGCACTCGATCTCCGGCCGCGCCGCCCGCAAAGCCGCAATCAACTCCGCCCCATACCCGTCCCCCGAGGCCTCCCCCGCCGACAAAAACACCTTCGCACTCGAGGGAGACGGCACAATGGGCCTAAGTTTAGCTTGCTTCGCGCCCCGCTCTGTTGCACCCTGTCCCTACCTCAACACCTCGAGGCGACCTCTGATCAAGTGCGCCTTTAGCGCAAGGGCACGGCTTCAGAGCCTGTTGAAATACTCCGTCTCGCTTAAGGGCACGGCTTCAGAGCCTGTTGAAATACTCCGTCTCGCTTAAGGGCACGGCTTCAACCGTGCCGTAAGTGCAACCTACGCAACGCGGCTTTAGCCGCTGAGGTACGCTTTCGGCCAGCGCAGCCACTCAAATCACAGCTCCCCGAGGTCGGTTCCTATGGCCACAACCAGCCAGAAACCCAGCAGGGCAGGGAAGCCCTCGCCGCCTTCCACCCTCCCCGACACCCAGACCTTCCGCGCCACCCTCGAACCCGACCACACCAGCCTCAAGTGGACCATCGCCCACGTCCCCTTCGACCCCTTCGACCCGCACGCCCTCTGGCCCACCATGCTCCGCCTCCGCGTCCTCGGCACCGTCAACGGCGTGCCCTTCCGCACCTCGCTCTTCCCGTCGCGCCACCCCGATCGCCCCGGCCACTTCCTCCTCGTCAACAAGCGCCTGCAAAAGGACGCCGGCATCAGCCCCGGCCAGACCGCCACCTTCACCCTCGCGCCCGACCTCGCGCCCCGCCCTGCCAGCCTCCCCGCAACCCTGATCGAAGCCCTCCAGGCCGATCGCAAACTCCTCCGCTGGACCCAAACCCTCCCCGAACACACCCTCCGCGAGATCGCAAAGTGGGTCGACCAGCCCGCCACACCCGCCAGTCGCGCCCGCCGCGCCGAACAGATCGCCTATCGCCTCCTCCACGCCATGCAAGGCGAACACACCCCTCCACCCATCCTCGAAGCCGCCTTCGCCCGCCAGCCCGAAGCCCGCCGCGGCTGGTCCGCCCTCACCCCCCACCAGCGCCGCGGACACCTGCTCGCCATCTTCTACTACAGCTCCCCCGAAGCCCGTCAGCGCAGCGCCGACAAAGCCATCGCCGAAGCCCTCCACGCCCACCGACAAAAGCACCCTCTGTGAAGCACGCGGAAGGAAGGGAAGCGTTTCCCTTGGTCTTTTCTGCTCCTGCCTTTCTGTTCTTTTCTGTTCTGCCTTTCTGCCCTTCCTGCCTGTTCTGCCTTTCCTGCCTTTTCTGCCCTTCCTGCCTTTCCTGCCTTTCCTGCCCTTCCTGCCCCTACCCCACCCGCCCCACCATCGCGGCCTCCAAACCACCCACACCCATCTCCTGATCCCGATACTGCAGCCGGTAAAGCTTCCAGTAAAGCCCCCGCCGCGCCAGCAACTCCTGGTGCGTGCCCTGCTCGCGCAGCTGCCCCTTATGCATCACCAAAATCGTATCCGCCCTCTGGATCGTCGACAGCCGGTGCGCGATCAACACACTCGTCCGCCCCGAGATCATCCGCTCCAACGCCAGCCGCACCCGCAGCTCCGTCTCCGTATCCACCGAACTCGTCGCCTCGTCCAGAATCAAAATCCCAGGATCATGCGCCAAGGCCCGCGCGAAACTGATCAACTGCTTCTGCCCCGTCGAAAACGTCGCCCCACGCTCCGTCACCGGCTCGTGAAACCCCATCGCCAGCGACCGGATAAACTCCCCCACATTCACCTCATCCGCCGCCCGCTCCAACCGCTCGTCCGTAATCCACTTCGACCCCAGCCGAATGTTGTCCGCCACCGTCCCCGTAAACAGGAACGGATCCTGCAACACCACGCCGAATCTCCGCCGCAGGAGGTTCAAGTCCTGCTCGCGCACATCCACGCCATCCACCAGCACCTGCCCGCGCTGCACGTCGTAAAACCGCATCATCAACGCCGTAATCGTCGTCTTGCCCGCGCCCGTATGCCCCACAATCGCCGCCGTCTCGTCGCGCTCAATCACAAAACTCACATCCCGCAGGATCCACTCGACCTCCGGCCCCGTCGTGTCCGCCGCATAGCTGAACCACACCTTGCGAAACTCAATCCGCCCAAACTCCAGCCCCGACACCGCCCCCAAAACCGGCCGCTCCGGCGACCGGATCTCCGGCGCCGTATCCAGCAGCTTGAACACCCGCTCGCTCGCCGCCATCGCCGCCTGCAGGATGTTGTACTTCTCGCTCAGGTCCATAATCGGACGGAAAAATCTCTGCGCATACTGCATAAACGCAATCAGCACGCCCAGCGTCACCGCCCCTCGCAGAACATGCGCTCCACCCCGCCAGATCACCAACGCGATCGCCACCGAACTCAGCAGCTCCACCGCCGGGTAGTACAGCGCATACGCCAGAATCGCATCCTTGAACGCATCCATATGCTGCCGATTGATCGCCGCAAAGTCGTCGTACGCCCTCTCCTCGCGATTGAACAGCTGCACAATCGCCATGCCGCTCACATGCTCCTGCATGTAGCTGTTGATCCGCGCAATCGCCGATCGAATCCGCCGGTAGCTCTCCCGCACATGCCGCCGAAACACCCCCGTGATGTACATAATCGCCGGCACCACCGCCAGCGTCAGCAGCGCCAGCCGCCAGCTCATCCCCACCATGATGATCACGATAAACAAGAGCGCAAACACATCCTCAAAGATCGCCAGCACGCCCGACGTAAACATCTCGTTCAAGGCGTCCACATCGCTCGTCACCCGCGTCACCAGCTTGCCCACAGGGTTGTGGTCGAAGAACGCCACATGCATCGTCTGAATGTGCCGAAAGATCTCCCGCCGGAGATCGAACATGATCTTCTGCCCCGTCCACTGCATCAGGTACGTCTGCAGGAACTCAAGCGCATACGTCAGCACGAGCGACCCGAGATACAGCCCCGCAATCTCCGAAACTCCCGTCGCCGGCACCCGGCTCAGGTGCCGCGCCAGCCACCCCAGCTTCTCCGCCGGCGTCCCCGTCATGTAGGCGTCCACCGCCACCTTGACGAGATACGGCCCCGCCACATCCGCCGCCGCCTTGAACACAATCGCCGCCGCCGACAAGGCCGTCGCCAGCTTGTACGGACGCAAGTATCGTAACAACCGCCCCATCAGCCGGCGGTCGTAAACCTTGCCGACGACGTCGTCATCCTGCGCCGCCTTCTTGTCCTCCGGCTTCTCGTCCGCGGCCCTCTTGTCTTTAGCAGCCATCCCACTCCAACGCGCCTCTTCTAGATGCTCGCACAACCCGCAAAGTCTCATCCACAGAGGCGGCAACTGACAACCGACAACTACTAACTGACAACTGTTAACTATTAACTGACAACTGACCCAAATCCAACCATCCCACCCCGGACCAAACCCCGCTCACACCTCTCTCCCGCAAACAGATCTCGCTCCGCATCTGACCCCCGCCCCCGCCCGTGAAACAATACCCATGTGAGCGCCGACCCCACACCCGACAACCTCGGCCTCTACCTCTCGGTCCCCTTCTGCCGCGCGAAGTGCACCTTCTGCAACTTCAGCTCCGACACCTTCGCCGCGAGCCGCATGCCCGCCTACGTCGACCGCATCTGCGCCGAAATCGCAGACGCCCCCGACACCGCCGCCCACCTCGGCGCCAACCTCCCCCGCCTCGCTGACACCCTCTACTTCGGCGGCGGCACCCCCAGCCTCCTCCCACCCGGCCTCTTCCGGAAGATCTTCGACCAGATCCGCCGCCGCTTCCATCTCAGCCCCGCAGCCGAAATTACCGTCGAGTGCGCCCCCGGCCAACTCTCCGACGAAACCCTAGCCGAGTTCCTCCACCAGGGCGTCAACCGCATCTCGCTCGGCGTCCAATCCTTCGTCGACCACGAGTGCGCCGCCGTCGGCCGCCTCCACACCGCCGGCCTCTGCGAAGCCGAGATCGCCCGCCTCCAGCGAGCCGGCCTCACCGAGATCTCGCTCGACCTCATCGCCGGCCTCCCCCACCAGACCGTCGCCTCCTGGCGCCACTCCCTCCATCGCGCCCTCTCGCTCGGCGTCCCGCACATCGGCATCTACCTCCTCGAAATCGACGCTGACTCCCGCCTCGGCAGGGAAGCGCTCGCCGCCGGTCCCCGCTACAGCGCCCCCAGCCTTCCCACCGACGACCTTGCCGCCGACCTCTACTCCCTCGCCTGCGACCTCCTCGGCTCCGCCGGCCTCCCCCAGTACGAGATCTCGAACTTCGCCCGAACCGGCCACCACTCCCGCCACAACCTCAAATATTGGCGCCGCC
>CAXSGC010000058.1:0-12769 GCA_964236945.1 uncultured Acidobacteriaceae bacterium
ATACCCCACCCTTCACGACGATAAAGCTGTCGCGGAGGATGGGGCACCCGGTGTGATGGCCCGCTCTCATGGCGATGGCGCTGCGATGGGATGGGGCACCCCGGTGTGGTTGAGAGGGTGGGTGGTTCGGGTAAGAGCGGTTCGCGCTTGTCCGCGCGAATACCCCACCCTTCACGACGATAAAGCTGTCGCGGAGGATGGGGCACCCGGTGTGATGGCCCGCTCTCATGGCGATGGCGCTGCGATGGGATGGGGCACCCCGGTGTGGTTGAGAGGGTGGGTGGTTCGGGTAAGAGCGGTTCGCGCTTGTCCGCGCGAATACCCCACCCTTCACGACGATAAAGCTGTCGCGGAGGATGGGGCACCCGGTGTGCGATGGCCCACTCTCATGGCGATGGGGCTGCGATGGGATGGGGCACTCCGGTTTGGTTGAGAGGGTGGGGGTGGTGGGGGTTAGAGCGGGACCGAAGATTCGGGGGTGGGGAGGGCCTGGCCGCGGCAGAGGGCGATGAGGGCGGGGCCGTAGGTTTCGGATTTTTCGGGGCCTATTCCGTTGATGCGGCGGAGGTCGGAGAGGGTTTGGGGGGCGACTTGGGCGATGGCGGAGAGGGTGCGGTCGGACAGGAGGAGGAAGGCGGGTTTGCCGAGTCGTTTGGCTTCGGAGGTGCGCCAGGCGCGGAGCTGGTCGTCGAGGAGTTGCTGGGCGGGGGTGTAGGTGAGCTCGCGGGTCGGTGACGCAGGTCCCTCCACTCCGCTCCGCTGCGGTCGGGATGACAGATCTTTGAACAGCGCAGGTCCCTCCGCTTCGCCATGCTGCGGTCGGGATGACAGATCTTTGAACAGCGCAGGTCCCTCCGCTTCGCCCTGCTGCGGTCGGGATGACAGATCTCTCAATGAAGCAGGGCCCTCCACTCCGCTCTGCTGCGGTCGGGAGGACAGATCTTTGAACAGCGCAGGTCCCTCCACTTCGCTCTGCTCCGGTCCGGAGGAAACGCCCAAGGATTTGCGAGTGGAGGAGGATTTGCGTTTGCGTGGGGGTGCGTCGTCTGAGCCGGCGTCGTGGAGCGTGACGGGGAGGTCGCCGGGGTCGGGGAAGCGGCCTTCGTGGGTGAGGGTGGCTTTTTTGTAGGTGATGGAGGCACCTTCGGGGTTGATGAAGGTGTCGTTGGCGAGGTTGAGGAGGCCGGCGCGGGCGAGGCCGTCGAGGAGGCGGTCGAGGCGGTTGCGGTCCGGCTTCTGAGAGGCGGCGCCGCGGAAGGGCGGGGTCGAGCTGAGGTCGGTGTGGAGTTTGCCGGTGGAGCGGCCGTTCGATTCGAGGGCTCGGAGGATGGCTCGGAGCTGGGTTTGTTCGTGCGGGGTGGGGGCGCGGGAGGCTTGGGCGGCGGTGGTGGTGGGGGAGCAGATGTCGCAGACGCCGCAGGTCTGGAGGCCGTCGGAGGTGTCGCCGAAGTGCTGGATGAGGGCGACCATGCGGCACCGGTGGGAGTCGGCGAAGGCGGACATGCGGTCGATCTGCTGGCGGCGGAAGCTGAGCTGGGCGTCGTAGCCGGTGCGCCAGTCGGGGTTGCCGGTGCTGCGGACGTGGTTGTCGATGCTGAAGCTGGCGGCGCCCTGGGAGGCGAGCTTATCCAGTGATTTTAGAACGACATCGGGGTCCATCTTAAGGCGATGGGCGAGGTCTTCTGGGGGCTGGAATTCGGGTGTGAGGATGGCGGCGAGACGGGCGAGCTCGGTGGCGGCGGGGTAGTCGCGTTCGAGGAAGAAGTCGTGCATTTTGCGGTCGGCGAAGGAGTGAAGAAGGACGGTGCGGGCGGGTTGGCCGTCGCGGCCGGCGCGACCGATCTCCTGGTAGAAGCCTTCGACGGAGGCGGGGAGGGCGGTGTGGAGGACAGTGCGGACGTCGGCTTTGTCGATGCCCATCCCGAAGGCGACGGTGGCGACGACGACGTCGGTTGAGCCGGCGAGGAAGGCGGTCTGGACGCGGTCGCGGGTGCCGGGGTCGAGGCCGGCGTGGTAGGGGGCGGCGCGGGGCCCGAGCAGGGCGGCGAGTTCTTCGGCGGATTTGCGGGAGGGGGCGTAGACGATGGCGGGTCGGTTCGCGGGGTCGGCGAGGAAGTTGACGACGAACTGGTTGCGTCGGGGTTTGGACATTTCGACGGCTTCGATGGCGAGGTTGGAGCGGCGGAAGCCGTGGATGAAGAGGGCGGGGTTTTGGAGGCCGAGTTGCTTGACGATGTCGGCCTGGACGGCAGGGGTGGCGGTGGCGGTGAGGGCGAGCACGGGGGCGGGGCGGAGGGACGGCAGGTGGTCGCCGAGGGTGCGGTAGTCGGGGCGGAAGTCGTGTCCCCAGGCGGAGATGCAGTGGGCCTCGTCGATGGCGATAAGGGAGGGTTTGCGGCGGGCGAGCATCTGGGGGAAGCCGGGGACGCGGAGGCGTTCGGGGGCGATGAAGAGGAAGTGGAGGTGGCCGTCGAGGTAGTCGCGGCAGCTTTGGCGGGCGAGGTCGCGGGAGAGGCCGGAGTGGATGCGGGCGACGCGGAGGCCGAGGTCGGCGAGCTTGGCGGCCTGGTCGTCCATGAGGGCGATGAGGGGGGAGATGACGAGGGCGGCGCCGGGGTTTCCGGCAGACTGGCGGGCGATGGCGGGCAGCTGGTAGCAGAGGCTTTTGCCGGCGCCGGTGGGCATGACGAGGAGGAGGTCGCGGCCGTCGGTGGCGGCTTCGCAGACGGCTTGCTGGTTGGGTCGGAAGGTGCGGTGGCCGAAGGTCTGGTGGAGGAGGTTGGGGAGGTCAGACGGCATTGCTGTGTGTTGATTTTCGCATGTGCAAGGGCAAGGGCAAGGGCAAGGGCAAGGGCAGGGAACGGTTCGCGCTCGCTTGCGAGAATACCCCACCCTTCACGACGATGAAACTGTCGCGGAGGATGGGGCACCCGGATTTGTGGCTTATTGTGCGAATACCCCACCCTTCACGACGATGAAACTGTCGCGGAGGATGGGGCACCCGGATTTGTGGCTTCATTGTTGTTTCTGGACTTCTTTCTGGACTTCTTTTTGTACGAGGGGGGCGACCTGTTCGCCGAGGATGCGGATGGCGCGGAGGAAGGAGGTGTGGGGGAGGGTGGCGACGCTCATCTGGACGGTGAAGCGGGAGATGCCGCCGAGGACTTTGTGGTAGTGGAGGATTTTGGCGGCGGCGGTTTGGGCGTCGCCGACGATGAGGGCGCCGGTGGGGGCGATGAGGGCGTTGAAGTGGGCTCGGGTGGTGGGGGGCCAGCCGCGTTCCTTGCCGACTTGGGTGAAGTGGTGGGCGTAGCTGGGGAAGAATTCGTGGATGGCGTGCTGTGTGGTGTCGGAGATGAAGCCGATGGCGTGCACGCCGACGGCGAGTTGGCTGGGGGGGTGGCCGGCGCGGCGGCCGGCTTCGCGGTAGAGGTCGACGAGGGGGCGGAAGCGGTGAGGCTCGCCGCCGATGATGGCGACCATGAGCGGGAGGCCGAGGGTGCCGGCGCGGGCGAAGGAGGCGGGTGTGCCGCCGACGCCGAGCCAGACCGGGAGTTGCGGCTGGAGGGGTCGGGGGTAGATGCCCTGGCCGGTGAGCGCGGGTCGGAAGTTGCCGGACCAGGTGACGTGGGTGTTGGCGCGGATGGCGAGGAGGAGATCGAGTTTTTCGGCGAAGAGGTCGTCGTAGTCTTCGAAGGCGAGGCCGAAGAGCGGGAAGGATTCGGTGAAGGAGCCGCGGCCGACGGTGATTTCGGCGCGACCGCGGGAGAGGAGGTCGAGGGTGGCGAACTGCTGGAAGACGCGGACGGGGTCGGCGGCGGAGAGCACGGTGACGGCGGAGGTGAGGCGGATCTGTTTGGTGATGGGGGCGGCGGCGGCGAGGATGATGGCGGGGGCGGAGTCGAGGAATTCGGGGCGGTGGTGCTCGCCGACGCCGAAGACGGAGAGGCCGACCTGGTCGGCGAGCTGGATCTCGGCGAGGAGGTTGCCGAGGCGGTCGGCGGGGCTGATGGTGGCGCCGGTGATGTGGTCGGGGATTGCGGCGGCGAAGCTGTCTATGCCGATTTCGATCACTGGATGTGTCCTCGAGGTTAGTGGATGCTCGGATCGACCTTGTGATTCTTGAAGACGGTGCCGGATTTTGTGATGGTGTGACTTTACTGGACCAGCCTCATGAGGTCCGCGGCGTTGGTGGAGGAGGCGGTTCGCGCGTGTTTCGCGCGAATACCCCACCCTTCACGACGGTGAGACTGTCGTGGAGGATGGGGCACCCGGTGTTTGTCGGGGACCCGGTGTGTTGGGCACCCGGTGTGCGGTGGTGCACCCGGCCTGCATTCTGTTGCTTGTGTTGCAAACTGGTTTTGCCTTTGGCGGAGTCGGTTGGACGGGGTTGGGCGCATCTTTGTAAGAAGATTTGCAAGCGGTAAGAAGATTTGTAAGCGGAATGGCGATCGCCGGGAGTGGGTGGCTCGGCGGGGACATACGAGGTATCGGGAGGTTTTTTGTATGAAGCAGTCTGAGGTTTTGCGTTCCACCGTCGATGTGACCGCTGTCGTGGCTTCGGGCGCGGTTGCGGGTCTTATGTTCGGTCTGGGTTTGGCGGCGTACTCCGATAAGGAGCTTCCCGAAGCGGCCTGGATCTTGCAGCAACAGGCTAAGAACAAGGTATTTGGGCGAACGATGCCGGCGGTCTCGGTCCTGATGACGGCGAGCCTGGTGGGGGCGGCGGCTGTTTCGCGGCGGGGCGCTCGGCGATGGTTTGCGGCGGGGGCGTTGCTGGCGATCGGCTCCGAGCTTCTGACGCGTGGCAAGGAGGTTCCGTTGAACCAGCAGATCTCCCGCTGGGACGCTGAGGCGGGGCCCCGGGATTGGGAGGAGGTACGGGATCAGTGGTTTTTCAATCACATTGTTCGATCGGTACCGGCGATTCTGTCGTTTGGATGTGCGGCGGTGGGTTTGTCTCGGGGGTCGGAGGGATAGGGCGGTTCGCGCTGGGGTCGCGCGAATACCCCACCCTTCACGACGGTGAGACTGTCGCGGAGGATGGGCACCCGGCCCAATCATCGCGATGGAGCTGCGATGAATAGGGCACCCCGGCGTTCGAGGACGTGTGTGCTATGCCGGCTCGATGTTTCCGAGCAACGGGACGGCTTCGGCGACGGCAGCTCTCTGAAGTTCACGATCCAGGGATGCAAGTGGGAGGCCTCGTTTGAGCGCCAGCTCCAAGTACGCTGCGTCGTAGAGGGTCAGGTGATGTCGCTCCGCAAGCCGGAGCGTCTCGCCCCAGGCGGTCTTGGGCGTGTCCGTGTCCACATAGATCGGAAGGAGCGCGAAGTCTGCCAGCGTCGCGGCGCGAAACGCAGCATCGTGCCGACCCCTTCGCCTTCCCATCTCCAAGACATTTGCCACTTCGAGGTGCCAGAGCGCGGGAACCCACGCTCCGGATTCAATCACCTGCTGAAAGATGCTGACGATAAACGGTGTCGACCTTTCGGAGTAGATCCACGCCATGGTTGCAGAGGCGTCCAGCACCAGGCTCATGGGCGACCGGTGTCGCGATCTTCTTTGATCGATCTCCACTCAAAGGGTACGTTCAGCTCAATTGCTCGAGCTCGGATTCGGCTGGCCGCGGCAAGGGCACGGGTACGATCGACCGGTCCGGAATCTGAGCAGAGACGAGCGACGGCCTGCCCGTTTCTGGTGATGAGAACGACTTCGCCACTTTCGACCTTTTCCAGAAGAGTCTCGAAGGTGTTTTGCGCTTCGGAAGCTGCGATCTCCAGCATGGATTCCTGCCTTCTTTACGTCCCCTCCAGATTACTCGAAGCGTGAAGCAGGGATGACTAGACGGGTTTGGCGTCCATGATTTTGTCGGGGGAGATGGGGAAGTCGCGGATGCGTTTGCCGGTGGCGTTGAAGATGGCGTTGGCGACGGCGGCGGCGGATCCGGTGATGCCGATTTCGCCGATGCCGCGGGCGCCGATGGGGTTGAATTTGGTGTCGGGGATGTTGAGGCAGGTGACGTCGAGGGTGCCGATGTCGCGGTTGACGGGGACGTGGTATTCGGCGAGGGATTCGTTGACGGTGCGGCCGACGTTGGGGTCGATGTGGGCTTGTTCCTGGAGGGCCATGGAGACTCCCCAGACGATGCCGCCCTGGAGCTGGTTGATGCCGGTTTTGTTGTTGAGGAGGGAGCCGATGTCGTAGGTGGCGACGATGCGTCGGACCTCGGGCATGTGGGTGGACTGGTCGACGGCGACCTCGGCGAAGACGGCTCCCCAGGACTGGGCGGAGAAGGCGGTATGACTTTCGGCGGGTTCTGCCGAGCCATTGGCCTCGATGGGTTTGTCCCCGTTGCGGGTGAGGATGGCGGCGTAGGTTTCGCCGCGGTTGGGGTGGGCGGTGGCGAAGATGCGGCCCTGCTTGAAGTCGAGGTCGGCGGCGGTGAGGCCGTGGAGTGGCGATTGAGGGTCGGCTCCGGCGATGTCGGCGAGTTTAAGCATGACCTGGAGGGCGGCGGCGGGGATGGCGGGGAGGACGGAGGCGGCGGACTGCGAGCCTCCGGAGACGGGGGCTTTGGGGAGGTCCGAGTCGCCGAGCTGGACGTCGACGAGGGTGGGGTCGAGCGAGAGGGCGTCGCCGGCGGTCTGGGCCATGATGGTGTAGGTGCCGGTGCCGAGATCCTGGGTGCCGGAGCCGACGAAGGCGCGGCCGTTGGGGAGCAGGCGGACGACGGCCTGGGCGGAGGAGCGATTGGCGCCGTAGATGGCGGTGGCCATGCCGAAGCCGATGAGTTTGTTGCCTTCGCGGGTCTGGCCGGGGGTGGGGTTGCGTTTGGACCAGCCGAAGCGGTCGGCGGCGGCGGTGTAGGCTTCGCGGAGGTGCTTGGCGGTCCAGGGTTTATCGCTTTCGACGTTTTTTTCGGCGTAGTTGGCGAGGCGGAGCTGGAGGGGGTCCATTTTGAGGGCGAAGGCGAGTTCGTCCATGGCGCACTCCAGGCCCACGGTGCCGGTGGCTTCGCCGGGGGCGCGCATGAAGGTGGGGACGCCGAGGTTCATCTCGACCAGGCGGTGCGAGGTCTGGTTGGAGGCGGAGTTGTAGAGGTAGCGGGTCTGAAAGGCGGAGGGTTCGAGGAACTCTTCCATGACGGAGGTATGTTCGATGACGTCGTGCTGGATGGCGAGGAGTTTGCCGTCGGGGGAGGCGCCGAGCTTGAGGTTCTGGACGGTGGTGGGGCGGGTGCCGACGGGGCCGAACATCTGTTCGCGGGCGAGGGCGAGCTTGACGGGTTTGTTGACGACGCGGGAGGCCATGGAGGCGAGCACGACGTGGGACCACATGGAGCCTTTGGAGCCGAAGCCGCCGCCGGTGTAGGGGCAATCGACGGTGACGTCGTCCTGGGGGATGCCCATAAAGCGGGCGAGGGCTTGTTTGTCGCCGCTGATGGCCTGGGTGGCGTTGTAGACGTGGAGTTTGGGGCCCTTCCAGGAGGCGATGGTGGCGTGGGGCTCCATGGGGTTGTGGTTCTGGATGGGTGTGGTGTAGGTGACGTCGACCTTGGTGGCGGCCTGGGCGAGCGAGGCCCCGACGTCGTTGCGTTTGGTGTCGGCGGGTTCGCGGCCTTGCTGTTTGGGAGGTCGGCCATCGGAGAGGCGGCCGTGGAAGTCGAGTTTCGCGGGGGAGGGGTTGTAGCGGATTTTGAGCAGGGAAGCGGCGAACATGGCTTCGGTGAGCGAGTTGGCGACGACGAGGGCGATGGGCTGGCCGTTGTAGGAGACGTCGGGGGTTTGGAGGACGGTGAGGTGGCGGCGGACGGGCTGCTCGGGTTTGGGCTGGGGGAGTTTGGGGGCGTTGAAGGGGGTGAGGATGGCGAGCACGCCGGGGGCTTTGGCGGCGGCGGTCTGGTCGATGGCGGCGACGGTGCCGGAGGGGATGGTGCTTTGGACCATGTAGGCGTAGGCGGCGTCTTTGGCGGGGAGGAACTCGGCGGCGTATTTGGCCTTGCCGGTGACCTTGAGGACGCCTTCGTAGCGGTGGTCGAGCTGTTTGGGGAAGGGGTTGGAGCGTTCGTCCTGGAGGGCCATTATGCCTGTGCTCCTGTATTTTGTGCGGCTTGGGTTTGCTGCGGGCCTGGGGTTTGCTGCGGGCCCTGGGCGGCGAGGGTGAGGACACGGACGACGGTTTGTTTGGCGAGCTCGATCTTGAAGGTGTTGTCCTTGTAGCCCTGGGCTCCCGCGAGGGCGAGGTCGGCGGCGCGGCGGAAGGTTTCGGGGGTGGCGGGCTGGCCGACGAGGGCGTGTTCGGCCTCGGGGGAGTGCCAGGGTTTGAGGCTGACGCCGCCGAGGGCGAGGCCGGCGGAGCGGATGGTGGCGCCGTCGAGATCGAGGCCGGCGGCGGCTGAGACGAGGGCGAAGGCGTAGCTTTGGCGGTCGCGGACCTTGAGGTAATAGAAGTTGCGGGCGAAGCGAGATGGTGCGAGGTGGACAGCGGTGATGAGTTCGCCGGGCTGGAGATTGGTGTCGATTTGCGGTGTGGCGCCGGGGAGGCGGTGGAAGTCGCGGAGGGGGATGGAGCGGTGGGCGCCGTGCGGTCCCTGGACCTCGACGGCGCCGTTGAGGGCGACCATGGCGACGTTCATGTCGGAGGGATTGGTGGCGATGCAGGTCTGGGGGTTGTTGGGGCCCTTGTCGGTCTGTCCGAGGATGGCGTGGATGCGATTGAAGCCGGTGAGGGCGCCGCAGCCGGAGCCGGGCGCGCGTTTGTTGCAGCTGGGAAAGGCGGTATCCATGAAGTAGTAGCAGCGGGTGCGCTGGAGGAGGTTGCCGCCGGTGGTGGCGAGGTTGCGGAGCTGGGGGCTGGCGCCGGACAGCAGGGCCATCGAGAGCAGGGGGTAGTTCTGGACGATGAGGCGGTGGTTGGCGAGGTCGGAGTTGCGGACGAGGGCGCCGATGGAGACGGTGTTGTCTGGGCCAGGGGTGACTTCGGCGAGGGCGAGGTGGTTGATGTCGACGAGGGTGGAGGGATGCTCGACGTCGTATTTCATGAGGTCGACGAGGTTGGTGCCGCCGGCGAGGAACTTGGCGTTGTGGCCGGCGACGGAGCCGACGGCGGCGTCGGGCGAGGTGGCGCGCTGATATTGGAAGGGGTTCATGCCTGGGCTGCTGCTCCGGAGGTGCGGCTGACGGCGCGGACGGCGGCGACGATGTTGGGGTAGGCGCCGCAGCGGCAGATGTTGCCGCTCATGCGTTCCTTGAGTTCGAGGTCGGTGAGGGTGGGGTGGTCGGTGTGGCCGGTCTCGAAGGAGACGACAGAGAGCTCGCCTTTTTCCAGTTCGTCGAGGAGGCTGACGGTGGAGCAGATCTGGCCGGGGGTGCAGTAGCCGCACTGGTAGCCGTCGTGGTCGAGGAAGGCGGCCTGGACGGGGTGGAGGGTTTCGCCTTGCGCGAGGCCTTCGACGGTGGTGATGTTGTATCCCTCGGCGACGGCGGCGAGGGTGAGGCAGCTGTTGGCGCGGCGGCCGTCGAGCAGCACGGTGCAGGCGCCGCACTGTCCGTGGTCGCAGCCTTTTTTGGAGCCGGTGAGGTCGAGATGCTCGCGGAGGGCGTCGAGCAGCGAGGTCCGGCTGTCGAGCGAGACGGCGTGAAGCTGGCCGTTGATTTTGAGGTTCAGGTTAAGGATCTGGGGCTGGGCGGCGGCGGCGGTGTGAGGGCGCTGCTCGGCTGCGGCGAGGTTGGGGAGGCCGGCGGTGGCGGCGGCGGAGAGGACGCCGGCGGATTTGAGGAAGCCGCGGCGGGAGAGGGTGGGGTCTGGGTTGCTGCTTCGGGCTTCGTTTGAAGCTTCGGAAAAGTCTGCGTCTTCGAGCAGATCGGAGCTGAGGGGCGAGCTCATTCGGTGTCCTTTGAGATTGGATGCAGGGCTATGCGAGAGACGCGAGATTTCGGGGGATGGTGTGGCTCCGGGTGTTTTTTGGCAGGCTAATGTTAATACGGATATGAGGCAGTAGACGAACCGGCGAGGGGAAAAGATGCTTTTTGGGGCGGGGGGCGAACCGGACCAGATCTGGGTGGATGAAAAGGGAGTTGGCTCTAATTGCGGGGGCGGAGGCCAAGGATGACGTGGCCGATGAATTCGTCGACCAGATCGGCGATGGGGACACCGTGGATACGACCGCGGTCGGCGATGGCGATGAGGCCCTGGACTTCGGCAAAGACGACAAGGGCGAGCATTTCGGGGTCGCCGGGGATGACGAGACCGGCTGCCTGACCTTCGCGGATGAGTTGTGGACCGGAGGCGAGGGCCTGTTCGCTGGCCTCGATCAGGGCCGGCGGTGGGTGGGCCTGGTGCTTGGCGGCGAACATGTGGCCGAGCAGGGCGGGATGGCGGACGGCAAAGTGGACGACGGCCCGTGCGCTTCTGGACAGGCGCTGATCAAAGGTGAGGCTTGGGCCGGCGGTGGCGTGTGCGAGGGCCTTGCGGAGCTCGTCGAAGCCGTGGATAGCGAGGGCGTCGAGCAGGTCCTGTTTGGAAAGGAAGTGGCGGCGGGGTGCGGTGTGGCTGACGCCGAGTTCGCGGCTGATCTCGCGTAAGGAAAGCTCCTGCGGGCCGACGGTTTCGAGCGCGCGTTGGGCTGCCTGGAGCACGGCGTCGCGGAGGTTTCCGTGGTGGTAGGGAAGTTTGGGCGATTTCACGAGGGTTCAGGGCGCGTTTGTGCGGGCGGAGGGAGCCGAGTTGCTGGAGGTTTATATGTAGACATTGACAACATTGTAACCGGTGGATACATTAGGTGGAGATGGTCTTGGTGTTGAGAGGGTCTGGTGCTCTGGACCCCAGCGTTGGCCGCGGGAGCGGTTGGCGGTCGTGGGGTGCGGGAAAGCCGGGGATTGAGGTGCTTGGATGAAGTTGACGGGGAACACGGTTTTGATCACGGGCGGGACGTCGGGAATCGGTCTGGAACTGGCGAAGCAGATGCTGATTCTGAAGAACACGGTGATTGTGACGGGACGATCGGCCGCTTGTACGAGCGGGTCACCGGTGAGTTTCCGGCCTTGAACGTATTGGTCAACAATGCGGGTGTGATGCGCAAGATCAACCTTCACGGGGCGGCGCGGGAGATGGAGGATCTGAGCCGGGAGATTGAAACCAACCTGATTGGACCGATGTACATGGTGCAGCAGTTCCTGCTGCAGTTGAAGCGGATGGAGGCTGCGGCGATCGTGAACGTGTCTTCGGGGCTGGCGTTTGTTCCGTTTCCGATCTCGCCGATTTATGGTGCGTCGAAGGCGGGTTTGCATTCGTACACGCAATCGTTGCGGGTTCAGCTGAAGCATACGCGCATCAAGGTGTTTGAGCTGGCGCCACCGTCGACGCAGACGCCGTTGCAGGACGGATTTGAGGCGTCGGATGTGAAGGGCGCGCCGATTATGAGCGTGAGGAAGCTGGTGCGCCGCGCCCTTGCGGGGTTGGAGGCCAATCGGATGGAGATCCGGCCGGGGGCGAGCAATCTGCTGCGATGGATGAGCCGGATCGCACCTGGGCTGTTGCTGAAGGCGACCAGCGGGCCGGTGGATGCGATGCTGGCGAAGGGAGCTGTTTAGGGCTTTGGGGAGGTCTGCTCGGGCGATGGGAGTTTAGGCCGGTCTGGCCTGCTTTCGCGAGGTTGCCGATCCCCACTGGAAGCTGGGATAAGTGGGCCTGCCGCGGCGTGGTTTGTGCCGCTGAATCTTTAGGATGTGAGGTGTTGGGAGCGATGGCAAAACGTCGTGGAAATCCGAATTGGGCAAGCCGGAGCCGATTGGGGCGGCGCCGACCGGGCCTGTGAGAGGATGTGGCATGAAGATGCGCGGGGTCGAACAGCTTCGGATGTTGGTGTCGGCGGGGATGGGCGTGGCGTGCGTGGCGGCGGCGTTCCGCGTGGATGTTTTGGAGGGTGCGCTGCATACGTCGGCGATGTCGGTGCGTGCGGCGGCGGTTTTGTTTTGGTGTGGCGTGGCTGGTTCAGGCGCGGTGGATTGGTCGGGAGTTGCGGTAAGGGGTCGTCGGGGCGAGTGCGCTCGGGTCATGTCCCGACTCAGCCTCGATTCAGTTACTGGGCCGGTGGCAGAGGGTACACGGCGACGTTGTGAAAGGCGGCGATCCACCACTTGCCCTTCTCCTTCGTCATCACTTCCTGCAGCTTCACATGCAAGGCGCCGTCGGGGCCTGCTCGGAGGCCGGGTGGCAGGCTGGTGGCTCCGAGCAGCGCACCGTCGATGTTGACGACGGCGACATCCGGTCGCAAGAAGATGATCTTCGTCACCGAGAGCGAGTTGCGGCTGCCTTTGTAGATGGTGCTGAAGATCTTTGCGTGCTGGGCGACGAACCCCTGTCGACCGTAGATCTGGAGGCCGATGACGTTGGTGAAGCTCCCATTCTCGACGTAGTTCGCGGCAAACGCCTCCGCGTCTCCGCGATTCCAGGCATCGCTCTGGCTTTGCACGATGGCTCGGATCTCCGTCTCATTTTCCGGAGCCGGGGAGGCGGCCGGCGCTCGGAGAGACGTGGCGAGGAGGCCGGCGAGAAGGATGAGAAAGAGACGGGTCTGGCGCATCGTTTTGACCTCGATATGGGGAGTTGCTTAGGTCGGCCCGGGTGTGGAGAATACTAGCATCCGGACGGCTCTCTGGAAAGTTGGGCTGGAGCGGGGATGGGAGCGGACTGGATCAGCGGACTGGATCAGCAGTGCGGCTTTAGATGTGGTGTATTAGCAGGTTATTGACATCGAGTCCGGATC
>CAXSGC010000059.1:0-3293 GCA_964236945.1 uncultured Acidobacteriaceae bacterium
CCCCCCGCCCACCTCCGCCGCGCCTCCCAACTCAACACCGCCCCGCTCCCCCCCGGCGCCATCCTCCTCCTCGACACCCTCGGCGACCTCGCCGGCCTCTACCAGCTCGCCAACGTCGCCTTCATCGGCGGCAGCCTCGTCCCCTCCGGCGGCCACAACCCCCTCGAACCCGCCCGCTTCGCCGTCCCCGTCCTCATGGGACCGTCCTTTGAAAACTTCCGCGAGATCGTCCAAACCCTCCAAACCTCCGGCGGCCTCGAGATCGTCCAGACCCCCGCCGCGCTCGAAGCCGCCCTCCTCCGCCTCCTCTCCGACCCCGACGCCGCCCAAGCCCTCGGCCGGCGCGCCCAGACCGTCTTCCAGCAACAAGCCGGCGCCACCCAGAAGACCGTCGACGCCCTCCTCCACCTCCTCGCCCAGACCGCCGCAGGCCCCGAACATCCCGACCCCAAGGCCCCGGTCTCCGAATGAGCCTCTCCCCTCTCCGCCGCACCCTCCTCCGCCCCCTCACCCCCCTCTACAGCCTCATCGTCCGCCAAAAACGCCTTCGCTCCGAACGCAACCCCCAGCACCGCCTCCCCGCCCCCGTCCTCAGCATCGGCAGCCTCTCCGCCGGCGGCGCCGGCAAAACCCCCTTCACCCTCCTCCTCACCCGCCTCCTCCAGGACCATGGCCTCGCCCCCATCCTCCTCACCCGCGGCCACGGCCGCCGCTCCAACATCACCGAGCAGGTCGACCCCCTCGGCGACCCGCTGCGCTTCGGCGACGAACCCCTCCTCCTCGCCCAGCAGACCGGCGCCCCCGTCTACGTCGGCCGCGACCGCTTCCTCGCCGGCCAACTCGCCCTCACTCGGCACCCCCTCACCCCCCAAACCCTCTTCCTCCTCGACGACGGCTTCCAGCACCTCCGCCTCCACCGCGACCTCGACCTCGTCCTCCTCACCCCCGCCGACCTCCGCGACAACTTCCTCCCCGCCGGCAACCTCCGCGAGCCCCTCTCCGCCCTCCGCTCCGCCGACATCTTGATCCTCCGCGAACCCGAACCCAGGCCCGAACCCAGCCCCGTGCCCAGCCCCAGCCCCAGCCCCAGCCCCGAATCCAACCCCGAACCCAACCAACTCACCGACCTCCTCCAGACCCTTCCCCATCCCCCAACCCTCTGGACCATCCTTCGCGATCTCCGCTTCCCGACCTCCGCCCCGCCCATCCGCCCGCTCGTCTTCTCCGGCATCGCCCGCCCCGAAAACCTCACAGACATGCTCCACCGCCTCGGCATCCAACCCGCCGCCACCGTCCACTTCCGCGATCACCACCGCTACACCCTCGGCGACTGCCGCCGCCTCCTCGCCCGCGCCCAGCGATCGGAGGCCAGCAGCTTCCTCACCACCGAAAAAGATCTCGTCAAACTCACCCGAGCCATGCGCGAGATCCTCGCGACCGCCGGCCCCCTCCACGCCCCCCGGCTCCACCTCACCCTCCTCGACCCCGAGGCCGCACTCCAAAGCCTGCTCCAACGCTTGAATCTCCCCACGTCCCCGAGCCCCACGACCCCAGCTCCAGCATGAGAAAATAAGCCCATTGCCCTCCACCCCCACAGCCCCGCCCGGACAACGCATCCTCATCGTCCGCATCGGCGCCATGGGCGACATCCTCCACGCCCTCCCCGCCGTCGCCGCCCTCCGCCAACGCCACCCCGACTGGCACATCGGCTGGGCCGTCGATCCCCTCTGGGCAGACCTCCTCCAAACCCCGCCCGACCTCCTCCAAACCCCGCCCGACCTCCTCCAAACCCCACACGCCCCCGCCCACCGGACAGACCGAAACCCTCACATCGACCGGATCATCCCCATTCCCACCCGCCTCTGGCGCCAACGCCCCCTCTCCCCCGCCACCCTCGCCGACATCCGCTCCACCGCGCGACATCTCCGCCGCGAACACTTCCACCTCGCCGTCGACCTCCAGGGCTCGCTCAAATCCGCCGCGATCGGACGCCTCGCCGGGGCCCAAACCCTCGTCGGCCCTGCCAACCCCCGCGAACGCGCCGCCCGCCACCTCTACCACCGCCGCGTCCCCACCTCCGCCCCGCACGTGGTCGACCAGGCCTGCGAAATCCTCGGCGCGGCCATCGGTGAACCCCTCCATCCCGCCCCTGTCATCCTCCCCACCGATCCAGCCTCTGAACTCTGGGCCGACCAACTCGTCGGCACCCAGCCCTTCCTCCTCCTCGCCCCCACCGCCGGCTGGACCGCAAAAGAATGGCCCGCCGAGCGCTTCGGCGCCGTCGCCGCCCAGCTCGGCCAGCTCGGCCTCCGCACCCTCGTCAACCAGCACCCCGGCAACCAGAACCCACGCAACCAGAGCCCACGCAACCAGCACCCCGGCAACCAGAATCCAGCCCGCCCCGAAACAGCAGCCCAGACCGTCCTCCGCGCCAGCCACGGCCACACCACCGCCGTCCCCGCCACTCTCCCCCAGCTCATCGCCCTCACCCGCCGCGCCCGCCTCGTCCTCGCCGGAGACACCGGCCCCCTCCACCTCGCCGCCGCCCTCGGCCGCCCCGTCGTCGGCCTCTACGGTCCCACCGACCCCAGCCGAACCGGCCCCTACGCCACCCCGTCCCGCGTCCTCCGCCACCGAAGCAGCATCACGGACCACCATCGCAACGCCCCCACCGACCCCGGCCTCCTCCAAATCACCGTTGACCAAGTCGTCGAGGCCATCGAGAGCCTCCTGGCCCAAACCAGCATCCAAACCAACCCCCAAACCAACCCCCAAACCGGAGCGCCCGCGTGACCAAACCACCCACCCGCTGGCAACACATCGCCCGCCGCATCCGCGTCCCGCTCGGCTTCGTCTTCGCCGCCATCTTCCTCGCGCTCGCCCATCCCTCCCCCCGGAGCCTCGCCTGGAGCCTCCTCCTCGTCGTCCCCGGCCTCGCCCTCCGCGCCTACAGCTCCGGATACGTCCAGAAAAACGCCGAACTCGCCACCTCCGGACCCTACAGCTACACCCGCAACCCGCTCTACCTCGGCTCCGCCCTCGCCGCCCTCGGCTTCGCCCTCGCCGCCCGCGGATGGATCCTCCCCCTCCTCCTCATCGCCCTCTTCGCCCTCATCTACATCCCCACCATCCGCTCCGAAGAGACCTTCCTGCGCGATCGCTTCCCCGCCTTCGACCTCTACACCACGACCGTCCCCCGCTTCTTTCCCAGAGTTTGGCCCCGCCTCACCCCCCCCCCCCCCCCCCACCCCCCCCGCCCCCTCCCTCCCCCCCCCCCCCCCCAACACCCCCGG
>CAXSGC010000059.1:3303-7092 GCA_964236945.1 uncultured Acidobacteriaceae bacterium
CCGCCTCACCCCGGCCCCCACCTCCAGTCCCCCCGGCCGATTCTCCACCGCCCTCTACCGCAAGCACCGCGAGTACAATTCCCTTATCGGTGCCGTCGCCATCTACGCCGCCCTCCTCCTGCGGTTGTTCCTCGCGGCGCACCGATAAAAGCGACTCATCGCTCTGATTGCGAGCTCTCCTCTGCTACACCGCACCTCCTCCGTCCTCACGCTCCTTTTTAGCGGCCTGCTCAGCCTCCTCTCCACGATCCAACCGGCCCCGCTCCAGGCCCAGCTCCTCGGCCCCAAGCCCGCACCCCGGCCGCCCGTCGTCATCCCCACCCTCCAGCCGCCGCCCCCCAACTTCACCTTTCCGCCCCGCGAAACCCTCACCTACACCGTCGACTGGCGCGTCTTCACCGCCGGCAAAGCCGTCTTCCACATCGAGCAGCAAGGCCCCGACCAAAAAGTCACCGCCACCGCCGACACCGTCGGCAACGTCACCATGCTCTTCCCCGTCACCGACAAATTCCAGTCGACCTTCAACACCCGCACCGGCTGCTCCGGCGGCTTCTCCAAGCAGATCGTCGAGGGCCGCCGCAAAGTCTCGAGCGACCTCACCTTCGACTACGCCCATGGCAAACAAATCCAGACCGAGCGCAACCTCGTCAAAGGCACACAGAAGTCCCAAACCGCCAACATCCCCGCCTGCGTCAGCGACTCGCTCTCCGCCATCTTCTACGCCTCCACCCAGCCCCTCAGCGTCGGCCAGAAGTTCGGCTTCCCCCTCGCCGACGCCATGCGCACCGTCACCGTCACCATGAAGGTCGAGTCCAGGGAAGAGATCAAAACACCCGCCGGCACCTTTCAAACCCTCCGCGTCCAACCCACCGCCGAGGAAGGCATCGTCCGCAACCGCGGCAACATCTGGATCTGGTACACCGACGATCCTCGCCACATCCCCGTCCAGATCCAGGCCCGCCTCTTCTGGGGCACCATCACCTTTCACCTCCAAAGCATCGAAATGAAATAAGAAGTGCTGCAAAATAAACACAAAAGGCGCTGCAAGATCTCGTTTCGCTTAAGGGCAAGATTCTCGTTTCGCTTAAGGGCACGGCTCCAGCCGTGCCGTAAACTCGCCCCCTTCGTATGCGGCTTTAGCCGCTGAGGTACGCTCTTCCAGCCGCAGCCGCCTCCCTTGTTCAGCACCCTCGTAACCCAGCCACACGCCTGAAAGGCACGCTCATGCCGCAAAACCCCGAAGACCCCGCAGACTCCATCGCCCTCACCTCCGCCCCCACCCTCGACCAGACCGGCGAAACCGGCGACCTCATCACCATCGCCAAATACATCGACCCCATGCGCGCCCAAATGGCCAAAGGCATGCTCGAATCGATGGGCATCCCCGTCTTCCTCCAGGGCGAACACGCCAACCAGCTCCTCTCGCTCTCCTTTCGCGCCCGCCTCCAGGTTCGCGCGGGAGACGAAGCCGCCGCTCGCGAAGCCCTCGGTCCCGCCGACGAAGACCTCGTCGACGACGACGAATTCAAAGGCGAAGAGTAAAGGTCCCCCAAATGACCGCTCGCCCGCGCTCCGTCCTCTGCCTCTCCGGCGGCATGGACTCCGCCGTCTGCGCCGCCCTCGCCGCCCGCGACACCGACGTCTTCGCCCTCCACTTCAGCTACGGCCAGCGCACCGAAGCCCGCGAGTTCCAGGCCGCCACCGCCGTGGCCCAACGCATCGGCGCCAAACAGCTCCTCCACCTCCGCCTCGACCTCTTCCGCGAAATCGGCGGCTCCGCCCTCACCGACACCTCCATCCCCATCCCCAACGCCGCCCCAGAAGACGCACCAGACACCCAGTCCACCCGCTCCGGCGCCGACGTCCCCGTCACCTACGTCCCCTTTCGCAACGCCCACTTCCTCGCCGCCGCCGTCTCCTGGGCCGAGGTCCTCGGCGCCACCCAGATCTTCATCGGCGCCGTCGAGCAGGACAGCTCCGGCTACCCCGACTGCCGACCCGCCTACTACGCCGCCTTCAACCAGCTCATCGCCCTCGGCACCCGCGACGGCAAAATCCGGGTCGAAACTCCACTCATCCATCTCCGAAAAAGTGAAATCGTCCGTCTCGGAGTTGAACTCGGCGCTCCTTTGGATGTAAGTTGGTCATGCTACTCCGGCGAGCTCAAAGCCTGCGGCATCTGCGAAAGCTGCGCTCTCCGGCTCAGGGCCTTTCGCGATGCGGGCGTCCTCGATCCCATCCCGTACGCAGTCAGAGCCATGTAAAAACAGACAACCGCTGCGCAGAGATGAGAAGATGTCGAGGTCCTGCCCAGGACTCGGGCGCGCCCACGGGGAGAGAAATCACCGAATGCGAGGTTTCAGTATGAAAATCTTCAACATCCTCGGCGCCGCCGTTCTGGCCGCCGCCGTCACTCTCAGTCCCGTCCCGGCCCGGTCCCAGGCCCCCACCGCCAAAATCCACGGCAAGGTCCTCAACGCCGCCGGCATCCCCGTCGGCAAAGGCGAGATCCGTCTCACCACCGACCGCGCCGGCGACGAAAAAACCCGCAAATACCAGTACACCTTCCCCCTCGACGCCGGCGGCAACTACACCGGCGATAACATCGTCCCCGGAAACTACCTCGCGATCGTCTTCTCCCCCGATGGCAAAAGCCTCGACTTCATCGAAAAAGTCGACATCAAAGCCGGCGAGGACAAGCCCGAAGACTTCGACATGTCGCGCCCCGAATACATCAGCAAAATGAGCCCGGAAGAGCGCAAGCAGCTCGAAGAGTTCAAAAAGAAAAACGCTGAAATCATGGCCGGCAACAAGACCATCGCCAACCTCAACACCCTGCTCACCGAGGCCCGCGCCGACAACAAGGCCGGCAACTTCGACGCCGCCATGACCGCCATGCAGCAGGCCACCACCCAGAAGCCCGACGAGGCCATCCTCTGGGTTACCCTCGGCGACGCCCAGCTCGGCTCCGCCGATGCCGCCGCCAAAGCTGCCAAAGCCGCCGGCAAGGCCAACGACCCCGACGCCGCCAAAAAGTACGCCGCCGCCGCCGCATCCTACAAAAAAGCCGTCGACCTCAACGCGGCCAGCAAAAAGCCCAACCCTGAAACCGCCGGCGCCGCCTACAACCAGATGGGCCAAGCCCTCGCTCGGTCCGGCGACGTCAAAGCCGCCTCCGACGCCTACGACAGCGCCGCCAAAGCCGAACCCGCAAAGGCCGGCATGTACATGTTCAACGAGGCCGCCGTCCTCTACAACGCCGGCAAAACCGACGACGCCGCTCTCGCCGCCGACAAAGCCATCGCCGCCGATCCCAACCGCGCCGACGCCTACTACATCAAGGGCCAGGCCCTCATCCCCAAAGCCTCCGTCGACCCCAAAACCCAGAAAATCACCGCCCCCCCAGGATGCGTCGAGGCCTACCAGAAATACCTCGAGCTCCAACCCAGCGGAGCCCGCGCCGACGAGGTCCGAGCCATCCTCACCGGCATCGGCGCCCCCGTCAAATCCACCTACCGCGCCGGCAAAAAATAACAACTATCGTCTCGACCAACCCGGGAACCCCATCCTCCCCAACAGCCTCATCGTCGTGAAGGGTGGGATCGTCGCGGAAGCGATAACCGACAACTGACAACTGCTCAGAAACACAAGGAACCCCTTACCGGGAACCCCATCCTCCCCAACAGCCTCATCGTCGTTCAGGGTGGGTTCTTCGCGCGGAAGCAATAACTGACAACCGACAACTGACAACTGCTCAGAAACACAAGGAACCCCTTACCGGGAACCCCA
>CAXSGC010000059.1:7192-9154 GCA_964236945.1 uncultured Acidobacteriaceae bacterium
TCCTCCCCAACAGCCTCACCATCGTTCAGGTTGGGATCGTCGCGCGAATACACCCGGGAACCCGCCTTTCCCCCCAGCTGAACCCATCTCAACCGACATCCCACAAACCATGCCCACCCTCACCTTCGCGGCCGCCCTCGAAACCGTCCAGAGCCACGCTCGCCGTCTCCCCACACCCCCCGCCGAACCCGTCGCCCTCCTCAGCTCCCTCAACCGCATCCTCGCCACACCGCTGCTCGCCGACCGCGACCAGCCCCCCTTCGACCGCTCCACCCGCGACGGCTTCGCCCTCCACTCCGGCGACCTCCCTCACCTCCAAAACCCCGAAAACTCCCTCGAAATCACCGGCCAGATCCGCGCCGGCGACCCCCCAACCGGCCTCCCCCTCACCCCCAAATCCGCCCTCGAAATCATGACCGGCGCCCCCGTCCCCCCCGGCGCCGACACCGTCGTCATGGTCGAACACGTCCTAACCATCGACCGCCGCCTCTACCTGAAACCCGGCCACGCCCACGTCCCCGCCCAGAACATCGTCCCCCGCGCCGCCGAAGCCCGCGCCGCCGAGACCCTCCTCCCCCCCGGAACCCGCATCACCCCCGCCGAAATCGCCCTCGCCGCCTCCTGCGGAGCCACCACCCTCCACGTCTTCCGCCGCCCCACCGTCGCCATCCTCGCCACCGGCGACGAACTCGTCCCAATCGACCAAACCCCCGCCCCACACCAGATCCGCAACTCCAACACCTACGCCCTCGCCGCCCTCGTCACCGCCGCCGGAGCCATCCCCCTCCATCTCCCCATCGCCCGCGACACCCACGTCGACCTCCACGCCCGGATCGCCCAGGCCCGCTCAGCCGACCTCCTCCTCCTCTCCGGCGGCGTCTCCATGGGCAAATACGACCTCGTCGAACCGGTCCTCGCCGATCTCCGCGCCGAGTTCTTCTTCACCGGCGTCCACATGCAGCCCGGCAAACCCGTCGTCTTCGGCCAGCTCCCAAGCCCCGGCCCCAACACCCCAGCCCAACCCTTCTTCGGACTCCCCGGCAACCCCGTCTCCACCGAGGTCACCTTCCACACCTTCGTCCGCCCCCTCCTCAGCCGCCTCGCCGGCGCCACCATCGCAGCGCCCAACTTCGTCCAGGCCACCCTCGCCGAATCCGTCAGGTCCCGCCCCCACCTCACCCGCTTTCTCCCCGCCCACCTCACCCCAAACCTCACCCGCCCCGAGCTCCGCCTCATCCCCTCCCTCGGCTCCGGCGACCTCGCCGGCAACGCCCGCGCCAACTGCTACGCCGTCCTCCCCCCGGACCACGGTCCCCTCCACCCCGGCGACGTCATCACGGTCCTCCTGCGCTAACCTCAAAGCCATGCCTGAACAATCCCCCGCCGCACCCGCCGGCAAACTCTCCCACTACAACAGCGCCGGCGAAGCCCACATGGTCGATGTCAGCGCCAAACCCCCCACCCGCCGGGAAGCCACCGCCCAGGCCTTCGTCGATCTCTCCCCCAACGTCCTCGCCGCGCTCCCGTCGAACCCCAAAGGCAACCCACTCGAAGTCGCCCGCTTCGCCGGCATCCAGGCCGCCAAACGCACCTCCGACCTGATCCCCATGTGCCACCCGCTCCCGCTCAGCTTCGTCGACGTCACCGCCACGGTCACCCCCGGGGGCGTCCTAATCACAGCCACCGCCGCCACCACCGCCCCCACCGGCGTCGAGATGGAAGCCATGGTCGCCGCCACCGTCGCCGCCCTCACCGTCTACGACATGACCAAAGCCCTCGACAAAAGCATCCAGATCCGCGAAGTCCACCTCCTCCACAAATCCGGCGGCAAATCCGGCGACTACCGCACTCCAAAGATCTGACGACTGAAAACTGCTCACTGAAAACTGAACAGAAACCCACATGGCTCCGGCGACTACCGCACTCCAAAGATCTGACGACTGAAAACTGCTCACTGAAAAC
>CAXSGC010000059.1:9254-11822 GCA_964236945.1 uncultured Acidobacteriaceae bacterium
TGAACAGAAACCCACATGGCTTCGCGAAACCGACCAGAGCGCGAAGCAGAGAGACCCCCGACGCTACCAACTTGTCCTCCGAACCGGTCATCGCTCTACTCGCCCGGCCCTCCGCTTGCTCTTGCCCTCCAGATTGAGCGCCACTGCAGCTCGGATCAGATCCTTCAACGCCGGCCCATCCACCTCCTCGCCTTCGTGGATGTCGATCGCGCGCCTCACATTGCCGTCGAGGCTCGCGTTGAACAAACCCGAAGAATCCTCGATCGCAGCTCCTTTGGCAAACGTCAGCTTCACGACCTTCTTGTACGTCTCTCCCGTGCAGACAATGCCATCGTGAGACCACACCGGAGTCCCCCCCCCACTTCCGCTCTTCGACGATCTCAGGGTCGGCCTCGTGAATGATCTCGCGCACTTTCGCCAGCGTCTTCCCACGCCAATCCCCAAGTTCCTTGATCTTCCCGTCGATCGATCGAGAGGCAGATTTTACCGCGACATCTGTCTTCATAGACAACTCCAAACTCGGGCCTAGACTAACCCTTTCGGAAATTGGAACTGAAATTGGAACCTTAACCTGCGCTCTCTTTGAGAGCGGCTGGGGCCGCCTCTAGGAACTCGTTGAAATAAACCGCCTCGCTTAAGGGTACGGCTTCAGCCGTGCCGTAAACGCAATCCACACAATGCGGCTTTAGCCGCTGAGGTACGGCTTTCGCCTTCCAATCTTGTTTCAACAAGCTCCTAGAGCGGTCCACATCCTGCTCTAAACCTTCCGCACCGGCCCCGGATACTGCGCAACCAAAGGATCGGTCGTTAGCAGCGGAATCCCTTCCACCATCGCCTGCGCCACCAGCATCCGGTCAAACGGATCTCGGTGCAGTGGCGGCAAATCCACCACCGCAACCGCATGCGCACTCGTCACCGGCAGTTCCACGTACTCGTGGTCCAGCAGACCTCGCCGCAACACACGCGGGTCCACCTGAAAGTCCGTCCGCGCAAGCCCGCGCTTGATCGACACCTCCCACAGACTCACCACGCTGAACACGAGCTCCTGCTCCGGGTCGCTCAGCAACTTGCGCGCAACCTTCGACAGACGTCGAGGCTCCGCCGCGGCCCACAACAGCAGGTGCGTGTCCAGCAGAAACTTCAACGCTCTCCGGCGAACAGACCTTCGATCTCAACCTCGCCCATCCGATCGAAGTCCTCCGGAATCTCCATCTGCCCCTCCATAAACCCCAGCCTGTTCTTCCTCGCATTCCGGGGCGCCGTCAGCGCGGAAACCTTGACCATCGGCTTCCCCGCCTTCGCAATCACAAAAGGATCTCCCGCCGCGGCTATCTCAATCAGGTGAGATAGGTGCGTTTTGGCATGATGGATGTTAACAGTCTGCATGTCTGCCTCTAAACTAAGTTTACTTAGTCCACTCTAACTCGACAAGAAGTTTCTTCGCACCCGGGCCAATCCTCCCTAAAGCCGTTCTCCCATGGCTGTACCTCCTGGCTTTTCGCGCTGAAGGCCCGACACAAAGGTCGGACTCTACAACATAGGAGAAAGGCCCTACACCGCCTCACCCAGCGTCAGGAGAAACAAACCCTCCGCATCCGTCCATCTGCGCTCCACCCGAAACCCGGATCCCTCCAGCAACGCACCCACCGACCCCTCCGTAAACTTGTAACTGTTCTCGGTATGAATCGTCGCCCCCGCGCGCAACCGCAACTCAAACCCCGCCCCAAACCCCGCCCCAGCCAGGCTCCCCGGCACCCGCACCACCTGCTCCGACATCGCCTCGAGATGCATCTCGATCCGCGACTCCCCCCCGTTCCAAACCACCCGATGCCGAAACGCCTCCAGGTCGAACTCCATCCCCAACTCTCGATTCAACCGCACCAACACATTGCGATTGAACTCCGCCGTCACCCCCGCCGCGTCATCGTACGCCCGCACCAGCCGCTCGACCGGCTTCCCCGGCCCCGGCGCCAGATCGGTCCCCAGCAGCAACCGGTCCCCCGCCCGCATCTGCCCGCGCAGACGACCGAGCACAGCCACCGCCTCCGCCGGAGCGAAGTTCCCGATACTCGACCCGATCGACAGCGCCAGGATCCGGGCCTCCTTCCCCGACCCCCCCGACCCCCACCCATCCCGCACCAAAGCCAGCCGCTCCCGCGTATAGTCCGCCACCTGCGGACGCACCTCCAGGCCCGCAATCTCCCCCTCCAGACCCCTCGCCTCAAGGAGCGCCGACCCCGAAACATCCACCGGCTGGTACAACACACGACCCTGCCGCTCCGCCAACGCCCGCAACAGCAGACCCGTCTTCGCCGCCGTTCCTGCCCCCAGCTCCACCACCGCCAGCCGACCATCCCCCGCGGCCGCCTCCACCATCGCCGCCCCATGCTCCAGCAAAATCCCGCGCTCGGTCCGCGTCAGGTAATACTCCGGCAGCCGCGTAATCTCCTCAAACAGCCCCGACCCGCGATCGTCGTAAAACAGCCACGGCGCCAGCTCCGGAGGCATCGCCGACAACCCCCGCCACACCTCGCCCCGTACCGCCTCCCGAACCGCCTCCGACACCCC
>CAXSGC010000059.1:11832-12079 GCA_964236945.1 uncultured Acidobacteriaceae bacterium
GCGTGGTTGATGACAGCCAGCGTTCATCTATGCCGCCCCGCTCCCCACCCAGCATCACTGCCCGTCCCCATCCCGCGCCAGCCGCACCCCTGAAACCTGCCACCGCGTCCCCGGCCCGAAAAAGTTTCGGTACGTCGCCCGAATATGCTCTCTCGGCGTCACGCACGAGCCCCCCCGCAACACCACCTGCGACGACATAAACTTCCCGTTGTACTCGCCCAAAGCCCCCGGCAACGGACGGTACCCC
>CAXSGC010000060.1:0-11717 GCA_964236945.1 uncultured Acidobacteriaceae bacterium
TTTGCTATCTCTATATATATGGTAGCGGGTTTGGGGAGTGAGTACGCCAACCTGGTGAGAGCGTTATCAGAAATCGCTGTGCTAGGACCACTACTAATTCAGCATTCTGATTTGTCCGCTTGCCTTGCGTTCCACTAAATCAAGGAAATCGATAACACACTTTTTAGCAAGCTCTTTCGAAGTGATGAAGCCGGAAGTCCCTTCTGCTCTTTTCCACCCGTACTGACGATCTCGCGACAGTTCCGGTTCGTACTTGGTTTCACGAAGTTGTTTCGGTTCTAGGCGCGCCAGAAAATGCGCCATTTCGCTGCGCATCAGCAATCGTCCGTTGTACTCCCGAATGAACAATCCGCTGCTTTCGAGCGTTCCCACGTACGGCTGCTGCCAAGTAACAATCATTCCGAGCCGGTCGTTAGAAACTGGGCAGAGTTGATCCTGGTGCGAATGTTCAAATTTCCATTCGCAGCGGATGTTCGTTCGGCCGGTGGTGCTAACCTCTGCGCACTGACGTTCGACTTCCGAGAACAGAATCTTGACTTCCGCCTGGATGGCATCTAGTCCTCATCGGAGTTCATCCTCGCTATTGCGTAACGGTAGAGGTTTTCGTTCTCCAAAATCTTCGCCCGCTTCAAAGGTGTCATCGGTGAGTAATGGCCACCACGCTCCTGTACCCTGCATTTAACAGCGCCCACGGCTTGCTCAAGCGTGAAATCGCCGTTGTTGAAGCGAACATGCGTATCCGGAAGCCACATGGGTAAGGCGTCCGCGGGTTCTACGACGAAGAAGAACAGGCTTCTGAAACCGGTTGTCAGGCAACTATCTTTCACCGCAGCAGCTTCTACGGCTGTCCAAGGCGTATTGCCCCAACGTTCCCGGTAGAGGACGACGTTTATAAGTGATTGATGCTTGAACGGCTCTCGCATTGTTTCGAGGCCGTCTGTTCCGGCGAGTTCTTCCTGGTTGCGCGGGAAAAAGAAGACCTTCAGCCCTTCTGTCAGTCTGTCGTGGAGCGCCTGAGCTAACGCCAGGTCCTGGACGAGAAAGGATATTGCGACGTCGTACTTCGGCTCTTCGGGCGGCATGAGTATTCCTTGCCTATAGGATAGCAATGGCCTGCGACACAGCGATGCCACTGCGACGAGGAGTCGCAAAGTACCTAAGCTCGGTTCGTCAAGAAAGGCCTCGTCGACTTGCCACTCAGTTATGTCGAGATAACAGATTTTGCTTACTAGGTGCTGTTAGCAGTGGGCTGACAAGCGTACCTCAGCGGCTAAAGCCGCGTATGCATGAGCAAGTTACGGCACGGCTGAAGCCGTGCCCTTAAATCAACTCAAACGGAACTTCGATGACTGCTTGCTTTGGGGCTGGGACTTGAGCAAGCACCTGAACACAGCATGTGATGACGAGCAGGAGTAGTCCAGAGTTCCATTCGGTTGATTGCTTCATATCACCTCGTTCTTGACAACAAAAAGTGGATCACTGGCAGGCTAAAGCTGCGTGGAGACTGGAATCCAACGGAGAAGAGTCGGCACGGAGACACCGCGATTGCCGGCTACGTCGCGGCGGCGCTCCCTTGGCGAGCAGCTTTTTAGCTGATTTGATCTTACTTTCGGTCATCTGCCGTTTTCGTCCCCTCTTACGTCCAAGCCGGCAAGCGACTTCGAGCCGGCGCGGGTTCGCTCGAACGTGAGTTCTCGTAGGAACCGGCCACCATGCCGTGGGGCAACCGCTCCTTGCTCTTCCGAGATCCTGATGGCAACCTGATCAACTATTTCATCCCGGTTACTCCAGAGGCGATCAAGAAATTCAGAGGCTGAGTCGAAACGGTCTCTGATCCGCGCTCCACAACGGCGCAGACCCCATCTTCTCTTCCCAGGCTCGACCGTCGCAAGCCAGAAAGCATATTTCGGGCACAAGTTCCCCCAGAAACGCGCTTTGCGGTGAACCATTCCCCAACGTTCAGACGTTCGGATAGAGCGCTACCCCGTGTCCCCGAACCCCTCAGAGCCTGTTGAAATACTCCGTTTCGCTTAAGGGCACGGCTTCAGCCGTGCCGTAAATGCTTTGTCTGCCCTCCGGCTTTAGCCGCTGAGGTACGCCTTCCCGCACTTGTTTTTCAACAAGCTCCTAACATACGGTCTCTGACCTTTGGTTGAGTGACACCTGAAACCACGAACCCTCGCCCTCCTCCTCGCCGTCGCCGCCCTCTGGGGCGCCACCTTCGTCAAAGACGCCCTCGCCGACTGCTCTCCCCTGCTCTTCAACCTCCTCCGCATGAGCCTCGCCACCCTCGCGCTCATCGTCGTCAACCGTCAGGCTCTCTCCAACCTCCCTCGATCCACATGGCTCACCGGAACCCTCGCGGGCATTTTCCTCGTCGGCCCTCAGTTCCAAACCCTCGGCCTCTCTCACCGCGCCCACCAAATCCGCCTTCCTCACCGGCCTCGTCGTCGTCCTCGTTCCCTGCTTCACCGCACTTCCCTTCCTCCGACCGTCAGGCTCCCTTCCCCGGGCGTCCCCTCTGCCGCGGGAGCGATCCTCGCCTTCACCGGTCTCTTTCTCCTGACAACACCCCTCGGAACCACCCTCTACACCGTCCTCGGCAACGTCAGCAAGGGCGACCTGCTCACACACCTCTGCGCCGTCAGTTCCTCAACCCACCTCCTGACCCTCACCGGGGCCGCCCTCATCCTCGTCGGTATCTTCTCCGCAGAGCTCCGCCCACCGCGCCCAAGGCCCAAGCCGACCTTATTTTTTGAGAAACCCTTGGCGCATCGGCATCCACCTCCATCTATACTTAAGAGAAAAGCAGACGGACCACTCGACCAAACGTCCGGTCCTCGGCTCCCCGGTCACTGGTACAAGATATGGGGCTTTCCAACCTTGTACGGCATAGAGATCCAGATCTAAGTCCCCTGCTTCGAAGACTTTGCGCCAAAATAAGGGGGGGTGGGAGGGTAAGCCGCTTCTGTCTCGACCGCCTGCAAGACCCTCCCCTTAACGCTCGATCCCGACCTTCCCCGGATCTCGGATCGCCCTCAAGCAATCCCATCGCCACCCCGAGTGGCCTTCCAGATACTTTTGCAGGGATCTTCGCGTCTAAATACCCGAAGCTAAGAAAACCGAGCCAGGGTTGCCCGACCAGGCAAAGTGATACCTGAATATCTCACCCAGCCTCAGCCCGGCTGCCGGCGCGCCACAGAACCCAATGAGGTCACACCTTCCCATGGAAACATCGCCCACGTCCCCTCGTCTCCTCGACAGGATCCGCACTCACCGCCTCACCACCACCTTCGCCCTCCTCTCCACCCTCTCCGTCGGCATCCTCGCCGGCTCCGTCCTGACCCACGGCGTCAGCGGCAAGGAGCAGGCCGGCGGCGCCGACTCCTCCAGCGCCCGCCCCCTCGTCATCCCCGCCCCCGTCAACCTCTCCAACGGCTTCTCCCAGATCGCCAAACAGGTAGGCCCCGCCGTAGTCAACATCAACGTCGAGTCCATGCCCAAGCAGTCCACCAACCGCCGCCCCAACAACCGCCGCCCCAACCCCCACGGCGGCGAAGAGGGTGGCCAGGGCAACCAGGGCGACATGCAGGACTTCTTCAACCGCTTCTTCGGCGGTCAGGGCGGCCCCGGTGGTGACGACGACGGCAACCCCGGCGGCGGCGAGCGTCGGGCCCTCGGATCGGGCTTCATCGTCGACTCCCGCGGTTACATCATCACCAACAATCACGTCGTCGATAAGGCCGACAAGATCTACGTCAAGCTCTCTACAGACCCTGAAAACCCTCAGGACCGCGGCCGTCCCGCAAAGCTCATCGGTACGGATAAGGACACCGATATCGCCGTAATCAAGATCGATGCCAACGAACCGCTGCCTGTGGCGAAGCTCGGCAACTCCGACAGCGCGCAGGTCGGCGACTGGGTGCTCGCCATCGGTGAACCGTTCGGCCTCTCCAAGACCGTCTCCGCCGGTATCGTCTCGGCTAAGAACCGCTCCATCGATGAGGGCGCGGGCCCAGGCGGTGTCGCCCAGAACCAATTCCAGCGCTTCATCCAGACCGATGCCGCCATCAACCCGGGCAACTCCGGTGGCCCCCTCGTCGACATGGCCGGCCAGGTCATCGGCATGAATACAGCCATCTACACCCAATCCATGGGATCTCAGGGCGTAGGCTTCGCCATGCCGTCCAACACAATCGCCAGCGTCTACAACATGCTCATCGGCCCCGAACACAAAGTCGTTCGTGGCTCCATCGGCATCAGCTTCCAGGGCGCACAGGCTTCAGCGGTAAGCCGGGTGTACGGTTTCGCTAACGGCGGTGTCATCGTCTCCCAGGTCACCCCAAGCGGCGGCGCAGCAAAGGCCGGCATTCAGCCGGGCGACGTAATCAACTCGATCGACGGCCGCAACATCAAGGATGGAGATGACCTGGTTCAGGATATTTCGTCTCGGCGCGTAGGGTCTGCCGTCAAACTCGGCTACCTTCGCGCAGGCAAGGAGAATACGGCCAGCGTAACGATCGGCGATCGAGCCAAAACCTACTCTGACCTGAATAGTGATGGCAACAACGATAACGCCTCTTCACAGGAGAGCGATGCCGGCCAAAGCAAATTCGGCATCACCATCTCAGCCATCCCACCCCAACTCGCAACCAAACTCGGCGGCAAATCCGGCGTCGTCGTCACATCGGTCACACCCGGATCGTTCGCCGAGGAGATTGGTCTCTTCAAGGGAGAGGTCATCACCGAAATCAACAAGCGTCCCGTCACCGACGAGGCGAGCTTCCGCAGCGTCGTTTCGAGCCTGAAGTCGGGTCAGGACGTCGTGTTCGTCGTTCATTCCACCGAGAACAGGGGTTCCAGATATCTCGGCGGAACCCTCCCCTAGCACCTCGTCCCATTCTCGATCGTAAGGGCGTACGCATTCCGCGTGCGCCCGCTTTCTTGAACCTAAGTGTTACAGGTTAGGCAACCCCAAGTAGTTGCAAAGGGTGGACGGACCCATTACTCTACCCGACAGAGAACAATCTCTCCGTATCAGCACCACAACTCAAGGATCTTTGCGAGGTGTTTCGTCCATGCCTTTCGGTCGCCTTCTTGAAGGCTCTGCTCTTCTCTTATTGACACTTCCAGGTCTCGCTATGACACACGCTCACCGCGGGCCGACCTCACAACGGTTCCTCAGCAGAAAAGCATCCCGAGCAGTCCCACGCCCGGCACCGCAGCGTGCGATCGATGACACGCGCGCCACACAGATTCAAACGGCTCTAATCGTAGCCGGCTACCTTTCGGGTGAGCCCACCGGCCACTGGGACGGCAGTACCGAAACTGCTATGCAGAGATACCAGGCTGCGAACGGCTGGCAGACTAAGCTTATTCCCGACTCCCGTGCCATCATCAAACTCGGCCTCGGGCCAGGTTCTGAAACCCCGCCAAATAGCCTCTCTTCCAACGGTGCTGAACCGGAACGGTAATACCGGGGCCCACTGTACGCAGCAGTAATCGCCCAAACCTTCCAACGGAGCAGCTTCCGGAACATCTCTTATGCCGGATTTCACTCCCGATAGGGCAAGTCTTCGAAACTCTGCTAAATTCCTCCTCCGTAGCAATGCCTCCTTGCGCTACCCAGCTTGCGCTACCCAGCTCCTGAACGCCCGCAGTCGCTACTTTAGTTTCCTCTGTCCGCAGTCGCTGGAACGTCGGCATAAGGAAGCATCTGCAGCAACACCATGCTCCCTCTTGAGAACTAGAACAATTACCTCGCAGTGCAGTCATCCGCTGTGACCAGTGATCCCACTGCCTCATGGCATTCCCCCAAACGCCCTGAACGTTTTCAGAATGGATTAGCAAAGCGATGAGGCTCTCCGTCGAGCGCCTGCTTTGGCCTTTTCCTTGCTGTCAGGTTGGCTTCTTGCACCAAATGTCTCCAAAGCCGACCGGAGGCGAAGAACGGCAGACGTGTGTATCTGAGAAACTCTGGACTCTACAACGCCGATGGTCTGGCCGATCTCCTTCATGGTAAGTTCTTCGAAGTAGTAGAGTGTGAGGATCAGGCGTTCCCTCTCTGGAAGTTCCTCGATCGCTTCCGCAAGATGTTGCCGAAGTTCCCCTTTGAGACAGCAGAAAAGCGGGTCTTCTTGCGGAGCGCCTGCTACATACGAGATCTCTTCCTCTCCAGTATCTTCGCCCCGCTCGGCATGCAGACTGCCGATGTCCAGGCCTCTAAGTTCACCCAATAAACGTTGGTAATCGTCAAGATGCAAGTTCAGCTCCGCCGACACCTCGTCTTCTGAAGGAGCTCTCGCAAGCTGTTGTGTCAGTACACGGACAGCATTTTGTATGGTGCGGCTCTTCTTTCGAAGGTCGCGCGGACTCCAATCGCTTTGCCGTAAAAAGTCGAGGATAGCTCCTTGAATCCGAAAGTGGGCGTAGCTGCGGAATTGCACCTGCTTCGTTGACTCAAACTTGGAATATGCATCAATCAAGCCAAGAACACCGGCTGAAGTCAGGTCCTCTAAATCTACTGACTTGGGTAAACGTTCCGCGATACGTCGTGCGATGTGCCGGACCATAGGCATATGCTCAAGAATGACAGCGGCCTCACCAGCGCCCGCTAACTCACTAGATCTTCGCTGATCCACTACGTCCGACATCCGTTCAAAATCACCGTTTGAACCGTGTGTGGAAAGCGTCGGCTTCGGGAAGTTTCCGCTAATTTCGACTTGCTTCCTAATTTGAGTGTTCATACATCCCCCAAGGTGATTCGCTTATGCTGGTCCGTTCGTGCAACCCAGACACCCCTTAGTTATGCAAGAACAGTTCCACTTTCGCCTCATCTTCGACCAGTATTCGTCCATGCTTCGCCTAACCAATTCCATAACCCCTCCGTAATCTATTACTTACACTAAGTAGCAGGGTCTAGGTCCGTGTGTATATAAAAGCGAAGATTTATAGAAAAGAATACAAACAATGTACGAAGCGCTTCTTTCGTTAGAACGTATTAACCTTGGCAGTAGATCGCGTTAGCTTGATAGCACTGGCTAGCTAAACAGCTCCGCCTGATGAGCTGGTTTATGGCAAGATCTATTAACTTCACAGAATGTGGGACACTCGGCGCACGTATGTCTGAGACGGAGATTAGAGACAACTAACGTTGTATCCATAGCCGTGTCGGTTTTCGAAGCTTGCATGTTCTTCGTTTTGTACACGGAAAGAGGCGAATGCCCTTCAACCATGCCAATAATCACAGTTGCAAGGTGTAGCTTACGAGCGGATCCGCTCAAGTAAGCGTTATGCTTGATGCTATGAAGTTACACAATGGTTCGATTGCCACGGTGCAACGCCGTGACCATAGCAAGGACATAGCCTCATCTTTGGTTCCGCACTGTCTTCATACGAGACCGTGTCACGGAAAAACCCTCGCTCTTGTTAAGAGCAAGCTGCGTTCCAGTACTTAAACCTGTCGAGACCGCGGTTTTTGTTCATGGACATTTACGCATCGGGAAATACAGACCTAAAGTTGTTCTGCACTGGAATTCTACTATTTTCGGACCCATCGTAGATTAAGTATCCAGTCCCACGCCGTGTTTCGATGCTGCGGTATGGACCTGTGCCATGCGGAGACAACTTTTTTCTTAGCTGACTAACGTAGACATCTACGATGTTTGTGGGGGATTCGGGTGCCACCTGGAAAACGTGTTGCAAGATTTGGCCTCGGGTGCAACATTGGCCGGGCCGTTGCACGAGAAACTCCAAAAGGGCAAATTCAGTGACGGTTAAATCTACCGCGCAACCAGACCGTGTCACTCGTCGCGCAATGCGATCTATCGTCAGATCTCCGAAACTGAGCATTGCTTCTACCATGCCCATTCTAGGTCGAAGAAGAGCTCGGCATCGAGCTACCAACTCCTTGCAACTAAGTGGTCTCGTCATGCAATCGTCCGCACCCAAGTCTAGGCAGCGTGCGCGTTCCTGCCCATCCTCATGTGAGATAAGGGTTAATATCATTGCGTTCGGGTACAGAACTCGCATTCTCCTAAGTGTTGTGACGCCAGCATCATTTCGCAACATAACCAAGGCAAGTAGCAATAAATCTGGAGGCTGATATGCGGGATGACGGGCTAGTGCATGAAGATCCGTGAACAACGTGACATCATGACCGTCGAAGCGCAATATGCGTTGCAAGAAACGGCCGGCGGCATCATCCTCGTCGTGTATCTCTATACGCATCGTGCAAGGTCCTATAAGAAGCGTTCCGGCGGCATACGTTCCGACGAGCCGCAGGCGACCGGCAATACCTCTATCGGCAAATTGCCGCGGTTTGTTCAGCGGCCGCTATATATTGGTATGTAGGGCCTCTACGCCGCGGACGATCAACGATCGTCCGTCTGCATCTATTTGGTCATTTTCGGTTCGCCTTTTATTCGCTAGACTGGTCGCATGGCAATCACGCGACGACAAAAGGAAGTGATCGACTTCCTCTCCTCTTTCACTCAAAACAACGGGTATTCGCCTTCTTACGAGGAGATTGCGCTCGGCTTGGGTCTTAACTCGCTTGCGACGGTCCATAAACACGTCGCGAACCTGCAAAGCAAAGGGCTGCTGCAACGTGCACATAACCGAAGCCGCTCGATTGATGTGCTCCCCAGTCGTACTGGGAAGAAGGGGGCGGACCGGGTGCCTCTCATGGGCCGCATCGCTGCGGGAAGGCCGGTAGAGGCGGTTGAGACTGCTGAGAGCATCTCCTTGGGAGATGTTATCGGCAACCGCGAGGTGTTCGCTCTAGAGGTCCGTGGAGACTCTATGCGGGACGAGCACATTGTTAGTGGCGACTACGTCCTGGTTGAGCGTACCCGCACGGCGCGAGAAGGCGAGATCATTGTGGCTCTGGTGGATAGTTCAGAGGCCACTCTGAAGCGTTTCTACCGTGAAGGCAGCATGATTCGTCTGCAGCCGTCGAATGCAGAGATGGCTCCAATCTACGCTCCGGCGGCGAGCGTGGTCATTCAGGGGAAGGTACTCGGCCTATTGCGCCGGTACTCTTGAACTCGGCTTTGGTTCGTAGACGATCCACGGCGCGGTTTGTGCGGAACTCTTCTCTGACGGCTTGCGTAGAAGATCTCAGAACGATCCCTTTGCGAGCTTTACGAGGAGTATGACCGTGGCAACACAGCGTAAGAAACGAAACTGGTGGCTCTGGGGTGGGGTGGTGGGGTTGGTCGTGGTGGTGGTGCTCGGCGTTGGCCTGGTCGCCCGCGGAACTTCGGCGAAGCTGGAGGCATCCCAGTTGGCGAAGGCGGAGCGGGGGGACATTGCGCGGTCGGTGGTGGCCACCGGCAAGGTACAGCCGATCACCAAGGTGGAGGCCAAGTCCAAGGCGTCGGGGATCGTGACCAAGCTGTATGTGGACATCAATGCTCATGTCCGACAGGGGCAGGTGCTGGCGCAGCTGGACCAGCAGGAAATCCTGGACCAGGTGGCGGCCCAGAAGGCGACGCTGGCCGCGGCGGAGGCGAATGCACGGGCGGCGGGGGCGGCGATCGACTACGACCGAGTGAACGCGCAAGCGCCGGACCTGCCGATGTACAAGCACACGCTGGAGCGGGCGCAGCAGATGTCGTCGGCGGGTGTGGTGTCCCAGCAGGCGCTCGATGATGCGCAGCAGAGGTACCTGGCGGCGGCCAACACGCGGGATAAGGCGGTGGCTCAGATCACGGTAGACACGTCCAAGCTGCGTCAGGCGCAGGCGCAGGTGGCGCAGGCACAGGCCTCGCTCCGGCAGTTAGAGGAGCAGTTGGCGTATACGACGATCACGTCGCCCATGGACGGGGTGATCCTGTCGCGGGGCGTGGAACTGGGGGATGCGGTGTCGTCGATCCTGGTGATGGGGTCGACGGCGACGCTGGTAATGACCATCGGGGATGTCGAGCAGGTGTATGTGCAGGGCAAGGTGGATGAGTCGGACATTGGCAAGGTGTATCTGGGGCAGCCGGCGCGGATCAAGGTGGAGTCGTTCAAGGACAAGACGTTTCTGGGGAAGGTGACCAAGATAGCGCCGCTCGGGGTTGAGAAGGACAACGTAACGACGTTTGAGGTGCGGGTCTCGATCGACAATCCAGGTGGCGAGTTGAAGGCGAATATGACGGCGAACGCCGAGATCCTCCTGGAGGAGCACAAGAACGTCCTGACGGTTCCTGAGCAGGCTGTGATGTACGACAAGGACCGGAAGGCGTCGGTGGAGGTTCCGGATGCCAAGGACAAGAGCGGTCGGAAGAAGGTCCCGGTGACTGTGGGTCTGTCGAACGGAACGCGGACGGAGATTCTGGCGGGGTTGAATCCTGGTGCGACGGTTGTCTTGCAACAGTAAAGACGAGAGCAGAAGAGCAGGTATCAGAGCAGAAGAGCGAGAGCAGCCCTGCATCTGCTGCTAGAGCAAAGTACCTGTTGCTTTGAAGCGGGCGTATTCGTGCAGAGCCTTTTTTTGAGAAAACAGTGTTGTGACCTGTGGCTCCTTATACACAGACAGGTAATTTGCTCGAGCCTGTGATTTCGACCGAACCCTGAGCCTGTCGAACGGGCGATGAGAGACCTGCCTTTGATCTTTTTCAGTTCCGCTTCGTTCCGGTAAGAAGAATGGGACTTGGCCCCTTTTTCTGTCCAGTCTTCAGTTTCTAATGAGCGATTTCTAACCTGAGGGGAGAGCAAGATGAATCGGAGTTCGTTGGTTCTGGTGGCGGCGTTGGTGGTGAGCACTTCGGCGGCGTTTGCGGCGGAGCAGACGTTTGAGCGGACCTTGAGTGTGAATGGGGTCGCGAATCTTTCGGCGCAAACAGGGTCGGGGACGATCCGGATCCATGCGGGGGACGACCGGTCGATTCACGTGATTGGGCATGTTCGTTCGCGCAATGGGTGGACGATCAATAGTCACGGAACGGATGCGGACAAGGTGAAGCAGATTGCTGCCAATCCGCCGATTGTGCAGGCCGGCAACGATGTGACGGTGGGGGAGCGGCACAGTTCCGACCTTTACCGGAACATTTCGATCGATTATGAGATTGCGGTTCCCCGGGCGACGCGGCTGACGCTGGGGAGCGGGTCTGGCGACATTGAGGTGCAGGAAGTTGGGGCGAACCTGAAGGCGAGCACGGGGTCTGGGTCGATCCGGGCGCGGGGGGTGCAGGGGCCGGCGAATCTGGACTCGGGTTCAGGGGACATAGAGTTTGTGCAGACGGCTCCGGGGGATGTTCGCGTCCAGACGGGGTCGGGGTCGATCCGATTGCAAGATTTGGCGGGCGGTTTGCGGGCCGGGACGGGATCGGGCGACATTGATGTCTCGGGGAAGATTACGGCGGACTCGAAGCTCGAGACCGGGTCGGGGTCGATCCGCCTGAATCTGGGGCCGCTGGCGCGGTTCAACCTGGACGCGAGCACGGGATCGGGCACGATCCGGACGGCGCAGGCAATCGCGATGCAGGGCGAGATCAGCCGCCACCATGTGACAGGGCCGGTGAATGGTGGAGGGCCGACGCTGCGGGCGAGTACGGGGTCGGGGGATATTGAGATTCGGTAAGGGCTGAGCGTCCGGAGCTCGGTTTGCGAGTTGCTCCGTTGCCCACGTTTCCCGTGATTCGTTGCTGCCGTGTTCCGGGGCGACTGGCTTTGAGGATCGGCAGGGCTTCTCTGCTCTTTTGGGGGTGGTGGCTTGGAGGTTGGGGAGG
>CAXSGC010000061.1:0-11196 GCA_964236945.1 uncultured Acidobacteriaceae bacterium
ACCGCCAGACGCCGACAAAATTCGGTGCAGAACGACGGGAAGGTCCCATCCGCGCCCGCCCAAACCTATCCTCAGAAAACTCGAGCAGTGGCTCCTCCTCGCCCTCCGCTGCATCCGCGAGATCGGCCTCGTCGGATCCGTCCTCCTGCTCGCCCAGACCGCCGTCATCTGGGCCTGCGAAGGCATGATCTTCGTCTCCGCCGCTCACCTGATCGGCCTCGCTGTCGACCGCATCGGCCCCTGGCAGGCCGTCTCCGTCGCCAACCTCTCCTACCTCATCCCCAGCTCGCCCGGAGCCATCGGCACCTTCGAGTGGGCCACCAAAACCTCCCTCGTCTCCCACGGAGCCCCCGAAGCCACCGCCGCCCTCTTCGGCCTTGCCCTCCACGCCTGGCTTCTCCTCTCCGTCACCGGCGCCGGTGGCCTCCTCTTTCTCCTCCACCGCCTCCAAACCCAACCCCACAAACCCCTCCTCGAAGACATCCACCGCCTCCCCCCCGACCCCCTCCGCCTCCCCTGAGAGGTACCGCTCTCGCCTTCCATTTCCGTCTTCAACAAGCTCCTGGAGCACCGCTGCCCATTGTTCAAGCAACCTGGCGCACTGACTCTCACAGATAGCTAGAATAAGAAGCAGCGACCACCGATATCTGTCACCTCGACCGAATCCGGGTGCCCCATCCTCCGCGACAGCTTCATCGTCGTGAAGGGTGGGGTATTCGCGCGGACACGCGCGAACCGCTTTCACCTGACGGGGGGCAGTTCTCCTGCAGGTGTACACCGAAACGGAAGGGTCCATGGCCGTTTTCCACAATGAAAACGGCACTCCAATACTGTATCCGGCTCACAGGAACAGGAGATCTGCTCTAACCTAGACCTCTCAAACACCCTGGGTCCAGATCTAAGCCGCCCGTTTCAAATACTTTGCACGCTAATCCAAGGGGGACGGGGAGGTTCCCTCGCCGCCACCCCGCCCACCTGCCGTAAACTATCAACACCTACCCCGGCGGTGAACCCACAAGCATGTATCGCACCCTCCAGCAGCGCCTCCTCACACGCCTCCACGACCTCCTCCAGACCCGCTACAACCTCACCCTCCCCCACATCGCCGTCGAACAACCCCCCGACATCCAGCTCGGCGAACTCGCCCTCCCCGTCGCCTTCGATCTCGCAAAACGCCTCCGCAAAGCCCCCCGAGCCATCGCCGCCGAGCTCGCCGCCGAACTCACCGCCCTCATCCAGAGCGGCGACCTCCCCGGCTTCGCGAGCGTCGAACCCGCCGGCGCCGGATACCTCAACCTCCGCTTCCACCGCCCCCACCTCATCCACGACCTCGCCTCCGACCGCCACGCCGACATCGGCGGCCCCGGCTTCCGCCTCATCGAACACACCAGCATCAACCCCAACAAAGCCGCCCACATCGGCCACCTCCGCAACGCGGTCCTCGGCGACACCTTCGCCCGCCTCCTCCAGCCCGACCCCTTCAAATCAGGTTGGGAGATCGGCGTACAGAACTACATCGACAACACCGGCGTTCAGGTCGCCGACATCGTCGTCGGCCTCCTCCACCTCGAAGGCAAAACCCTGGACTCCACCCGCGAGCTCATGACCGAGCTCCTCGAAACCAACCGCCGCATCGACTTCTACTTCTGGGACCTCTACGCCCGCGTCTCGGCGTGGTACACCGCCGACCCCACTCAAACCGAAGCTCGCAAACATCTCCGCCGCGAAACCCTCCACGCCCTCGAACAGGGCTCCAACGACATCAGCACCATCGCCGACATCGTCTCAACCGACGTCCTCCGCCGACACCTCGAAACCATGTCCCGCCTGGGCATCGAGTACAGCTTCCTCCCCCGCGAAAGCGAGATCCTCGCCCTCCACTTCTGGGACGCCGCCCGCACCCTCATGATCGAGCGCGGCGTCCTTTACCTCGAACAAGAGGGCAAAAACGCCGGCTGCTACGTCATGCGCCGCGCCGCGACCGAAACCTCCGAAAACCCCGCGGCAGGGCAGGGAACCGCCCCCGATCCAGACGCCAAAGTCATCGTCCGCTCCAACGGCACCGTCACCTACGTCGGCAAGGACATCGCCTACCACCTCTGGAAGTTCGGCCTCCTCCCCGGAAAGGACTTCGGCTACCGCAAGTTCTACGAGTACCCCAGCCACACCGCCTGGATCTCTACCCCGCGCGGCGAATCCCCCCACCCCTCCTTCGGCCACGCCGACGCCATCTACAACGTCATCGACTCCCGCCAGAACGATCCCCAAAACAACGTCGTCGACGCCCTCCGCGGCATGGGCTTCACCGATCAGGCCGACCACTACACCCACTTCTCCTACGAGATGGTCGCCCTCACCCCCCGCTGCGCCCTCGATCTCGGCTACCAGGTCTCCGAAGCCGACCAGCTCAAACCCTACCTCGAAGTCAGCGGACGCAAAGGCTTCGGCGTCAAAGCCGACGACCTCCTCGATCGCCTCATCGCCGCCGCCCAGACCGAGGTCGACGCCCGCCACCCCGACCTCCCCGAGCCCCACCGCATCTCCACCGCCACCACCATCGCCGTCGGCGCCCTCCGCTTCTTCATGCTCCGCTTCACCCGCAACACCGTCATCGCGTTCGACTTCCGCGACGCCCTCTCGTTTGAAGGCGAGACCGGCCCCTACATCCAGTACGCCGTCGTCCGCGCCGCCAACATCCTCCGCAAAGCCTCGACCACCGGCCCCGAAGCCCTAGCCGCCATCGCCAGCCTCGACCTGGCCCCGCTCCTCGCGCCCAGCATCGAACCCGACACCAGCACCACCCTATGGGAGACCTGGCTGCTCGCCTCCCGCCTCACCTCCGTCCTCGACCAAAGCATCACCACCGCCGAACCCGCCCACCTCGCCCGCTACAGCTTCCAGCTCGCCCAGCAGTTCAACAACTTCTACCACCGCCACCACGTCCTCACCGAACCCGACCCCGACCGCCGCACCCTCCTTCTAGCCACCGCCGCCATAGCCAAACGCGAACTCACCCGAGCCCTCAGCTATCTCGGCATCGAAGTCCCCGCCGTGATGTAAGTTCTAAACCGAAGACCGACAACGGAAGACTGACAACCGAAGACCGACAACCGAAAACTGACAACTGAAAACTGACAACTGATCAGAAACAGCCTTCCCACAACGTCAAGGGAGCGTCTCATAATCCGGGTGCCCCATCCTCTCGGCGCACTTTGTCGAAAGGGTGGGTATCGGGCGACAGCCCGACCGCCGTGGAGGGTAGGATATCGGACTCCTAGCAGAGCGGATGGTAAATGTCACCTTTTCGGAGGCGAAACACTCCACGGTGATACATCCCGCATCCCTCTGCTTGCTGACAGTTCGGCCAGCCCTCTCCTCCGGATAGGGTCGCCTTCACTCATGCCCGCAGGTATCGCAACAAGAACGGGAGGGAGCCAATCCTGCCGAGGCGTTCCATCCACGTGGAAGATCTGCTCGGTGGCGTACGCCACATCGACCCCGGTTCTTGGCAGCTTGTTCTCGGAAACGCTCCGGCAAGGTGGGCCATGGGGGTTCCGACCACGATCGCTCTCTGCATGGCATCGAACCCCATCGCCATACCCTCTCCCATGCTGCCAGTCCAATGATTTACGAGTACGACGACCGGCGCGGTGTACGTGAAGGGGCCACGCGGAGCGACCAGCTCAATCCAGTTCCGTTCCACATCAGCTTGCCGGTAATGCGGAATCCTGTGTCGCTGGTAGGGCAGCAGTCTCGTCGCGAAACGTCCCATAATGCCAAGCGCGATCGAGCTCCCACCCCCGCTCGGCACATCCCGGAGGTCGAGAACGAGACCTCCGGTGCCACGCAGTTCAGAGAGGGCCTGATCGAAAGCTGCTACTGTCCGCTGTTCTCCAAGTGAGTTGTTGAACCGGATCAGACCGATGTTTCCGGCGAGGGTCGTTGACGTCAATGCCCCTGCAGGACGATCAAACCGACGCTCCACCGGGAGCGTAATGGTGCGCGCTGTTCCATTGGGCGGGACAATGGTGAAAGTTCGCGCCTCGTCAGAACGTCCCGTCAGAACAGATAAAAGCGCCCATTGCCGAGATCTTGGGTCCGTTTGATCCACCGCTGGCGTGAGTCGGTCAGCGATGGCCCGCTCCAAGGGAGCCGAGCCTACTGCACTGATCCTATCCCCACCTCCACACCGGCGCGAGCGGCATCGCTCCCCTGGCGAATCGCAACGACGACAGCATCTGAGCCCTCAAACTCAGCCCAAATATCCGTAAAGGTCGGAATCGGAAGCCATCGGTCCGGAACGCTGGACCGGACCTCAGCATGGAAATCATGCAACTCACTCAGGGCCGCAGCAAGAACAGTGTCGAATGCTGCTTTCGTCTGCGCCTGCTCGATCGCAGCTTCGTATCGAGAGTTCCACGTCAACCACGGTCTCTCGGGCCGATCGAGGTACGCGTAAGAATCTCTAAAATCCTGCACAAACGACTTGAAGTCGGCCCTCCGTGCGGAAGCGGAGAGATCCTGGCCCCAACAGCAGGATCCCGAAGCAGCGGCCGCAATGGAGATCAAGGCGCAAAATACCGCAACAAATCCTCTCTTCACAATCGCCTTCGCTATCCTGAGGCCGCCGAATCCAAACCCGTCGGCCCGCCACAACCAACGGCAATCAGCCACCATCACCCCGCATACCCTCGAACCCACTCCACCACCGAGCGCACCGCCGCCCCCGTCGGCCCCTTCGCCAGCCACGGCTTCGCGTCGTCATGCCACGCCACACCGGCAATATCCAGGTGCACCCACATCGCCTCGCCCACAAACTCCTTCAAAAACATCGCCCCCGAGATCGCCCCGCCGTACCGCGTAATCCCCGTATTCTGAATATCCGCAATCGAGCTTTTGATCTGGTCCCGATACTCGTCCCCGCACGGCATCCGCCAGAAGCTCTCGCCCGATCGCCGCATCGCATCCAGAAATACCCCGGCCGCCGCGTCGTCGTTCGCAAACATCCCCCCATTCAGCCTTCCCAGCGCCACCCCGATTGCCCCCGTCAACGTCGCAGCGTCGATCAGGTGCGTGCACCCCAGCGTCGTCGCATAGTGCAAACCATCGGCCAGCACCAGCCGCCCCTCCGCGTCCGTGTTCACCACCTCGATCGTCAGACCGCTCATCGCCGTCACCACATCCCCCGGCTTGAACGCCTTTCCATCCGGCATATTCTCCGCCGAACACACCACCCCAATCACCTTCACCTTGGGCTTCAGCCCCGCAATCGCCCGCATCGCTCCGATCATCGCCGCCGCCCCGGCCATGTCGTACTTCATCTTCTCCATTCCGTCGGCGGGCTTGATCGAGATCCCGCCCGTGTCGAACGTAATCCCCTTTCCAACCAGCCCCAGCACCGGCGCGCCCGCCGCCACCACACCACCCTCCGGCTCATACGTCATCACAATCAGCGCCGGCGGTTCCTCTGACCCCTGCGCCACCGCCCACAACGCGCCCATCTTCAACTCCTTAATCTTCTCGGTCGAGTAGACCTCGCACCCGAGCCCCGCCTCCTCGCACATCCGCTTCGTCCGCTCCCCCAGCACCGTCGGCGTCAGGACGTTTCCCGGCTCATTCACCATCGTCCGCGCAAAGTTCTGCGCCTCCGCCACAATCCGGCCCTCCTCAAACCCCGCCTGGATCTCCGCCGACGTACTCTTCTCCGACTCGTTCGCGATCACCGTCAGCACCCGGACCGACGTGTCCTTCCGCTCCGTCTTGTACGTGTCATAGTCCGGCTCCGCCAGCTCCGCCCCCTCCACCAGGGCGCGCGCCGTCCGGTCGCACGGCAGGCTCTCCAGACGTTCATCGCTCAACGCCCGATCCTCCGGAAACAGAATCGCCAGCTCCCGAATGCCGCGCGCCTTGGCCGACCGCACCGCCACCCCCGCGCCCTTCCGCACCTCATGCACGCTCAGCCGCTTCGCCTTGCCCAGACCCACCACCAGCAGCCGCTCCGCCCTCACATTCGCCGGAGCATGCAACAGCAGCACCTCCCCCACCGTCGCCTTGAACTCCCCTCCGACAAGAAATCGCGACGCTGCATTCGTCACCGCATCCGACGTCGTCAAAAGAACCACCATCGGCTCCCCGTCCTTGCCCGTTGCCATGTCCACGGCAAAAATCGCCAGCATTGGCGTCTGAAACCCCGCCGCCTCCGTTGCAACCAGTCTCGTCTCCATACCCATCATCCCCACCCAGAAATCGCCCTTCCGCTCTACCGCCGCTGACTCCTCGCCACCGCCGCCTTTGCCTCTTTATCCGCCTCGCGACTCCGCTCCGTCGCCCGCTTGTCCCAGTCCTGCTTGCCCTTCGCCAACGCCAGTTCGCACTTCACACGACCCTTGCGGAAGTAAAGCCGAACCGGAATCAGCGTAAATCCCTTCTGTTTCGTCAAGCCCTCCAGCTTCCGTACCTCCGCCCGATGCAGCAACAGCTTTCGCGTTCGCAGCGACTCATGATTCATCGCGTTGCCATGCGAAAACGGCCCAATATGGGCGTTGAGCAGGAAAGCCTCGCCGTCCTTCAATAATCCGTACGCGTCCTTGAGATTCGCCTTTCCCTCCCGAATCGACTTCACCTCCGTCCCTCGGAGCGCAACCCCGGCCTCAAACCGGTCCGAAAGAAAGTAGTTGAAACTCGCCGATCGATTGAACGCCGCGTCCCGCATCCCGGCCGCTACCGGGTCGCGATCCTTCTCCTTCACCGCGGCCTTCGGCTGCGCGGCAACTGTCGGATTGGATAAAGAACGTGACATAGACCTTATCGGAATCTTTGAGTTTAACATGAGGCCTCCCGCCTACAACCTTTGGGGGACACCTCCACCTCACCCGCCGGCAAACCGCGCGTCTAACCCACGTCAACCGGCCAAAGCAGCCCTAAAATCTCTCAGATCTCCATGCCCAACCCGCAACCCAGAACCGCTCGACCGCGCCCCAACCCACACCCCCCTGCAAGAGGCTGAATGCTATACTCACGCGAGCGATCCAGCCTCCCAAGGACCGCCCTTCCAGAGCCCGCGACGCACACTCACACCAAAGCTCACACCGAGCAATCCCCAATCAACTCTCAGGGAAAGGAAACAAACGGAAAGAGCATGGCTCGTGGGAAAACTGTACGTTCCAACCGCAACCCAAACCTACATCCAGACCTACACCCAGACCCTCCCGGCCGCGCACCTCTCCTAGAGCACCTCCGCCCCCGGCTCCTCCACCTCGCCTTCGCCTTCGCTCTCCCTCTCATCCCAGCCGCAGCCACGGCGCAATCCGCCGCCGCCTGGAATAAACGCGGCGAAAACGCCGAGGTCCGCGACAACTTCGACGCCGCCTACGAGGCCTACCGCCAGGCCCACCTCAAAAAACCCAAAGACCTCCGCTACACCGAACGCTTCGAGCGCCTCCGCTTCCAGGCCGGCGTCGCCCACCTCGAACGCGGCCGCATCCTCAAACAAAACGGCGATCTCACAGGCGCCCTCGCCGAGTTCAACCGCGCCCACGCCATCGATCCCTCCAATCAGGCCGCCGTCCAGGAGATCCAGATCCTCGGCATCCCCGCCCCCGGCCAGCCTCCCGCCTCCAACCAACCCGCCGCTCCCGCACCTGCCGGCCCCCAAGCCGAACTCCCCCCACCTCCGCCCCAAACCGACACCCAGATCGAAATCGGCTCCGTCACCGCCCCCGTCCTCCTCCATCCCGCCTCCAACGACACCATCACCCTCCACGCCGTCGAAGACGTCAAATTCATCTACCAGGCCATCGGCAAAGCCGCCGGCCTCAACGTCCTCTTCGACCCCGACTACGTCTCCAAACGCATCCCCGTCGACCTCACCCAGGTCTCCCTCGCCGACGCCCTCCGCATCGTCGGCACCATCGCCGGAACCTTCTACAAACCCGTCACCCCCAACACCATCTTCGTCGCCCAGAACACCCGCACCAAACACACCGACCTCGACGAACTCGCCGTCCAGACCTTCTACCTCACCAACGCCTCACAGCAAAACGACGCCAACGAGGTCACCACCGCCCTCCGCAACCTCCTCGACCCCTCCGTCAAGGTCTACCTCGTCCCCTCCCAGAACGCGATCGTCATGCGCGCCACCCCCGACCAGCTCCTGCTCGCGCAAAAACTCCTCAACGACCTCGACCGCGCCCGCGCCGAAGTCGTCGTCGACGTCGCCGTCCTCGAAGTCAACAAGGATAAGGTCCGCAAGCTCGGCATCACCCTCCCCACCTCCTTCGGCCTCACGCCTACCGCCACCAGCACCAACACCAACGGCACCAGCACCGGAACTTCGACCGGCACCGGCACCGGTACAGGTACCACCGGAACCACCACCACCAGCACCAATCTCACCCTCAACCAGCTCGGCTCCCTCAACGCCGCCAACTTCGCCGTCACCGTCGGCGGCGGACAGCTCAACGCGCTCCTCACCGACGCCGACACACGCGTCCTCCAGAACCCCAACATCCGCGCCACCGACGGCCAGCGAGCCACCCTCAAAATCGGCTCCAGAATCCCCGTCGCCACCGGCTCCTACAACGCCGGAGTCTCCACCGGCATCGCCTCCATCGGCGTCCAGACCCAGTTCCAATATCTCGATATCGGCGTCAACATCGATATGACCCCGACCATCCACTTCGACCGCGACGTCACCCTCAAGCTCAAGGTCGAGGTCCTCTCTCAAACCACCACCGTCACCATCTCCGGCGTCGACGAGCCCGTCATCGGTCAGCGCTCCGCCGAGCAAACCATCCGCCTCAAAGACGGCGAACCCTCCGTCCTCGCCGGCCTCCTCACCCGGACCGACAGCAGAAACGTCAACGGCACCCCTGGCCTCGGCGAGATCCCCTTCTTCAAATACTTCTTCTCCTCGCAATCCAAAGAGACCGCCCAGGACGAGATCATCTTCCTCCTCATCCCGCACATCGTCCGCGAGTCCGTCCTCACCCGCCTCAACACCCGCGCCATCGACACCGGCACCGGATCCTCGATCGAGCTCCGCCGCGACCCCAACGCCGATCTCAACGTCCCCGTCGCCCCCGTGCGCCCACGTCCCACCTCCGGCGTCACCGCCGCCAACGCCGCCTCCGCCATGGTCGGACAGCTCAGCCAACAGGCACAACTACCGACCCAGCCCCCCACCGGGCCGGCCACCGCCGGCGCACAGCCGCAAACCACCCCCGCCCAGACCGGGACCCAGACCACACCCTCAACCTCCACCCCCGCCCAGCCCAACGCCGCCACCGGCGGAGCTCCCCAACCCATCAGCCTCTCCATCCTCCCGCCCGCCTCCACCCAAGCCGTCGGCAGCACCTTCCAGGTCGCCGTCATGCTCACGGGCGCCCACGACCTCTACTCCGTCCCCATCCAGCTCGGCTTCAACCCCGCCGTCCTCTCGCTCGTCAACGTCGACGCCGGCGACCTCCTCGGCCGCGACCGCCAGCCCGTCGCCATCGTCCACCGCGACGAGGGCAACGGCTCCGTCACCATCTCCACCTCCCGCCCACCCAACACCGCCGGCGTCGAAGGCCAGGGAACGATTGCCATCCTCACCTTCAAAGCCATCGCCCCCGGCGACTCCAACCTCCTCCTTCCCCGGGTAGCCGCCCGCAACAGCACCCAGGCCAACCTCCCCGCCATCGGCTCCGGCGGCGTCGTCCACGTAAAATGACCGCCCCTCACTCACGTCGCCCAACCCGCGCCCCATCGGCGTCTTGCTTTGGTTCACAGCATCTGCCCTGCCCATCGCCCGCAGCCCTTAAGGGCACAGCTTCAGCCGTACAAATCGCATCGCCCTCCGTCTTGCTTAAGGGCATGGCTTCAGCCGTGCCATCCACCGCGATCCACTCGGAGCGGCTTTAGCCGCTGAGGTACGCTCTCGTGCATCCCGTCCATCGCGCGCCCAGCCTCCCTCAAGCTTCAAACCGGCCCACCACCGCACCCAACCCCCAATCCGGCCTCACCCTCGTCGAACTCATCATCACCGTGGCCATCCTCTCCATCCTCGCCGTCGCCGTCGTCCCCGTCGCCCGCTTCCAGGTCAAACGCGAAAAAGAACGTATCCTCCGCCGCGACCTGTGGGAGATACGCGACGCCATCGACAGGTACTACGACGCCGCCATCCGCGGAGGCATCCAGACCAAAGCCGACAGCATGAACTACCCGCCCGACCTCCAGACCCTCGTCGACGGCGTCGAAATCCAGGGCAAAAAGGTCCGCTTCCTCCGCAAAATCCCCACCGACCCCATGACCAACTCCACCGACTGGGGCCTCCGCTCCAACCAGGACGACCCCGACTCCGACTCCTTCGGCGGCCAAAACGTCTTCGACATCCACACCAAAAGCCCCGGAACCGGCCTAGACGGCACCAAATACAACACATGGTAGAGCCCACCACAAATCCGGGTGCCCCAGGATCAGGTCGCGCCACAAATCCGGGTGCCCCATCCTCTCGCGGCCTTAAGCGAAAGGGTGGGGTATTCGCGCGGAACAGCGCGAACCGTCTTCTCTCGCCAGCCACCCCGGCCTCCGGCTTCACCCTCCTCGAACTCATGATCGTCATGGTCATCATCGGCATCCTCGCCGCCTTCGCCATCCCCTCCTACACCAAGAACGTCCGCAACGCCCGCGAAGCCGTCCTCCGCGAAGACCTCCACGGCCTCCGCTCCGCCATCGACTCCTACACCATCGACAAACAAAAAGCCCCCCAGCAGCTCGACGACATCGTCCAGAACGGCTACCTCAAAACCATGCCCGTCGATCCCTTCACCCATCGCACCGACTCCTGGCAGCCAGTCACCTGCGACACCCTCTCCACCGTCGACCAGACCGAAGCCGGCATCTGCGACGTCCACTCCGGCGCCCAGATCACCGCCGCCGACGGCACCTCCTACAACTCCTGGTAGCCAAGCTGCCAACTCCTGGTAGACAAGCTGCAATCCTCAGGCCTGTCATCCCGACCACCTAAATCTTCCCTCCCCACCGAACCCCGGGTGCCCCATCCTCCGCGACGGCCTCATCGTCGTGAAGGGTGGGGTATTCGCGCAGAAAAGCGCGAACCGTCGTTCTCACCCGCCTCGTCACCTTCCCTCCCCACCGAACCGGGTGCCCCATCCTCCGCGACGGCCTCATCGTCGTGAAGGGTGGGGTATTCGC
>CAXSGC010000062.1:0-9900 GCA_964236945.1 uncultured Acidobacteriaceae bacterium
AAAAGAGCCAGACCGATTCACGCTCAACCCTCTCCACCACACGCTGGGACTAAACACCTAGAGGCGGATCGAGTCGCCGTTCTCCTTGGCGGGCGGCTGGTTGCGTTCGCGAGGTTGCCGACCTATACTGGAAGCTGGAACAAATAGGACTGGAAGTTGGAAGTAAGTGGGCTGGGCGCGGCCTGGTTTGTGTGCCGCTGAATCTTTGGGATGTGAGGTGCTGAGAGCGATGGCAAAGCGTCGTGGGAATCCGAATTGGGGTAAGCCGGAGCCGATTGGGCCGGTGGTGCCGACTGTGACTTCATTTGAGCTGGTGGTGAAGGAGTTCAAGCTGACGCCGGATCAGTATATCCGGTCGACGCGGCTCAGGGAGTGGGCGCGGCGGAACAAGAATTCGAAGTATATTCCGGAGGCTTTGCTGGAGGCCTGGGGATTTGAGATCGAGTCGACTTTGTAGGTGAGGTGAGATGTTGGAAAGAAAGCGCCACCCGAATAGGGTGGCGCTTTGGCAAGGCGGCTGTTTATCAGTGAGTGCCCGGAGCTAAGATCTCGCGAAAATCACGGACAAGCAGTACACAACCATCAGGCAAATCAGCCCGATCCTGGTTCTGCTACTGGAGGGGTGGGGGAGTCCTGCTTTTTGCCTTTGCCTATTGCGATACGCGACACTGACAGTGAACAGGCTTAGTAGGATCCCCAGTGGAATGGGGAAGTGATTCATATTTCGGTAGAGCCAGGTCATATTTCCGTCTTAGTCGTCGCTGAAGTGCGATTGGAAGAGAAAGCGCCACCCGAATTGAGTGGCGCATATTGCAAGGTGTTCCACCTCCCCGCTAGTTTGCCTGGTTGAGACTAAATCCGTACAAAAACACGGACAAAAGCGACGCCAAGCAGGAAGCAGCACACCAGAATGACGCAGACCATCGCGATCGTGGTTCTTCGACTCAAGTGGTTTGGGGGAAGTCCTGCTTTTTGCCTCTGCACACTCTGGTACCCGACAACGGCAGCGAACAGGCCTAGCAGGAACCCAAGGGGAGCGGTGAAGTGGTTTATGTTGTGGTAGAGCCAGGTCATTTTTCCTCTTTACCGACATCCTGCGATAGCATGTCCAGCGCTCCAGGCTCCGGTGGCAGTCCCTCCCCAGAGGGCGAAACCACCCCAGAAACCCATATACAGAAGGGGTGCCGTTCCCGCACTCATAACGGCGAGCGTAGTGAAAGCCAAGCCAGCAAACAAAAGCAGAGCGCCATCCGTCTGACAGTTGTAGCCACCACCACCTTCGGTTGGTGCTGGTGGTTCCGCAACTGGCCTCCATTGGGTTGTGGGTATTGTCCTCTGGGCATTCGATGCAGTCGCGGGTAGTTGAGCGGCGATCAAGCGCGATTGTGAGATGCAGCTTTGCAGATATGGGGCGAGGCCCTGCTGCTGCATAACTGTTAACACGCTTTGGATTTGCGCCTGAGGCATGCTATCGATATAACTGATCGACTGCGTGACGTCGCTGAGCTGGAACGCGGGCTCAAATAGTTGAATCTGCTGAAGGATTGCTTGCTGATTGATGTTTGAGCTCTTTACCATCGAAGGCGACGCTCTGTAGGCTGCTGGGCGTACCTGCGCATCGAGCTGGTTGAGCTGCCAGTCATTCAGCACGTTCTGCATCGTGTTGCCGATCGTGTTCCATTGATGGGCTGTTGGGGAAGCGTAGAACGCCGCACCCGACGCGATGCTATGCGCCGCGCTCGATGCAGCGTAGACATTGGGGTTTGGGCCGGGCTGCTGTGCATATGACTGCCGGGTCGTACCGAGGCCTACTGTCGCGGCTACGGCGCCGGTGGTGCCTGCTGAGAGAAAGGTTCTACGATTCAGGGGGGGAGGACGGCTGTGTTTTCATGCACACGACAGTACCACAGCTAACAGAACTGAAGATAATGGCCGGCCTAAAGATAATGGCCGGCCTAAACGTACGAGGCGTCTTCTTTGTAGCGCTTTATTTTGCGGCGGGAGGGGGTGGGTGCGAGTCTGGTGTAGGTGAAGACACAGGATTTGAGGGAGGCGAGAGCGGATGTTTGCGACGGTGGAGGAGGCGGTTGAGGAGATCGGGGCGGGGCGGATGGTGGTGGTGGTGGATGATGAGGATCGCGAGAATGAGGGCGATCTGACGCTGGCGGCCGAGCATGTGACGGCGGACGCGGTGAACTTTATGGCGCGGTTCGGGAGGGGGTTGATCTGCCTGACTTTGACGGAGGAGAGGGCGGATTACTTGCGGCTGATGCCGATGGTGCAGGAGAATACGTCGCGGTTTGGGACGGCGTTTACGGAGTCGGTGGAGGCGCGCGAGGGGGTGACGACGGGGATTTCGGCGGCGGACCGGGCGCAGACGATCCGGGTGGCGATCGATCCGGGGTCGACGGCGTACGACTTAGCCCGGCCGGGGCATGTGTTTCCCCTGCGGGCGAGGAAGGGTGGGGTTCTGGTAAGGGCGGGGCAGACGGAGGCTTCGGTCGATCTGGCGCGGATGGCGGGGCTCCAGAGCGCGGGTGTGATCTGCGAGATTATGAACGACGACGGGACGATGGCGCGGGTGCCGGATCTGGTCGGGTTTTGCGCGACGCACGGGTTGAAGATGCTGACGGTGGCGGACCTGATCCGGTATCGGCTGCAGCATGAGCGGTATATCCATCGGGTGGGCGAGTCGGTGATGCGGACGGAGGCGGGGGAGTTTCGGGCGATCGCGTATGGCTCGGAGACGGACGAGACGGAGTCGCATGTGGCGCTGGTGATGGGGGATGTGACGGGGGCGGAGGTGGTGCCGGTGCGGGTGCATACGCATTGCCTGGCGGGGGATGTGTTTGGGGCGACGACGTGCGATTGCCGGGCGGTGATGGCGGGGTCGCTGCGGATGATTGCGGAGGCGGGGCGGGGCGCTCTGGTGTACCTGCACAACGGTTCGAAGGGGTTTGGGATGGATCGGACGGTGATGCCGCACAGGGTGGTGTTTCACCGGGAGTCGCGGGGGCGGGAGCGGGGGGAGGACCGGAGTCAACGGACGTTGCGGCAGGTGGGGTTGGGGGGGCAGATCCTGTCGGACCTGGGGATCCACAAGATCCGTTTGCTGACGAATACGCCGACGCATGTTCCGGCGTTGCAGGGGTTTGGGATTGAGATTGTGGAGCAGATGGCGGTGGAGTTGGGTCGGGTTCGGGGGTGACGGTCGTGGGCGGGCTAAAGGCCAGGTAAGCGGCGGGTTTGTCCGGGCTGGTCGAGAGGACGAGGGTTGGGGGGAAGAGCGGTTCGCGCTGCTGCGCGAATACCCCACCCTTCACGACGGTGAATCTGTCGTGGAGGATGGGGCACCCGGGTTTGTGGCGCTCTGGTGAGGCGAAGCGGCGGGTTTGTCCGGGCTGGTCGAGAGGACGAGGGTTGGGGGGAAGAGCGGTTCGCGCTGCTGCGCGAATACCCCACCCTTCACGACGGTGAATCTGTCGTGGAGGATGGGGCACCCGGGTTTGTGGCGCTCTGGTGAGGCGAAGCGGCGGGTTTGTCCGGGCTGGTCGAGAGGACGAGGGTTGGGGGGAAGAGCGGTTCGCGCTGCTGCGCGAATACCCCACCCTTCACGACGGTGAATCTGTCGTGGAGGATGGGGCACCCGGGTTTGTGGCGCTCTGGTGAGGCGAAGCGGCGGGTATCTCCGGTTTGGTCGAGAGGACGGGGTTAGAGTGGCTAGCCCAAGTGCGAGAAGACTTAGCGGAGGATGGTGGGGAGGGGGGTTAGGTCGAGGAGGTGGGCCAGGCCGCGGGCGCGCATTTCTTCGAGGAAGGTGGGATGGCTGAGGTACTGGATGGCTTGCATGCCGGCGGCGTGGGCGGCTTCGATGTTGTCGAGGCGGTCGTCGACGAAGAGGATGTTTTGGGGTGGGGTGTTGAGGCCATGGGCGGCGTGGGCGTAGATTTCCGGTTCTGGTTTGGCGATTTTGAGGGTGTGGGACCAGGTGCAGTGATGGAAGCTTGAGATCCAGGGGAATTTTCGGAGGACGCCGACGTTCATGCTGTCGCCGAGGTTGGAGAGGATGCCGGTGCGGATGCCGGCCTTCTGGAGGGCCTGGGCCCATTCGACCATGGGGAGGTTGAGGTCGGTCCAGAGGTCGGTGTCGGCGTCGAGGAGGTCGAGGATTTCGGTGTCGGTGAGGGGGGAGCGGCCGGCGCCGACGGCGAGTCGCTGGAAGTACTCGCGGGCGGTGATGTCGCCGCGGTCGTAGGGGTGGCGGTGGGCCCAGTATTCGCGGTAGAAGGGGGCTTCGTCGATCGCGGTGATGTGGCGCATGCGCTGCCAGGCGGCGGGGTTGGGGGGGCCGGAGAGGACGAGGCCGTAGTCGAAGAGGACGGCGGTGATCTCGGCGGGCGTGTCGCTGCCGATGTTTTCTGCTCTGGCGGTGGAGCTGTGCGGCGTGGGGTTTGCGATGCTGTTCATGGTCGGATTCGATTGTACGGTTGCGTTCCCGGTTTGGGGTTGGGATGTCGGCAAGTTTTTCTGTTCGGCTGTCGGCTGTCGGTGGCGGGGGCCTGGGCGGATAGGATGGTTGGGGTGCGGGGCCGGTTCTCAGAGCGGACGTCGTGGGATGTTGGGGAGAGTGCGTGGGCGCGTGAGGTGCGGGAGGCTCGGGCGGCGGGGCTTGAGTCTGGGCGGAGATTGTGGGATCTGACGGTTTCGAATCCGACGGTGTGTGGGTTCGAGTATGACGTGGGGGCCGTGCTCGGGCCGTTGGGGGATGCGCGGGCGATGGTGTATGGGGCGCAGGCCTGCGGGATGCGGCCGGCGCGAGAGGCGGTGGCCGGGTACTACGCGGGGCATGGGGCGGTTGTCGATCCGGATGGGGTGGTGCTGACGACGAGTACGAGTGAGGCGTATTCCTTTGTCTTTCGGTTGTTGTGCGATGCGGGGGATGAGGTGTTGATTGCGCGGCCGAGCTATCCGCTGTTTGGGTTTTTGGCGGACCTGGACGATGTGCGGCTCAGGGAGTATCCGCTGTTTTACGACTTTGGGTGGTGGGTGGATTTTGCGGAGATGGAGCGGGCGATCGGGCCGAGGACGCGGGCGGTGGTGGTGGTGAGTCCGAACAATCCGACGGGGCATGCGACGGGCGGGGGGGAGCGGGCGCGGATGGAGGAGATCTGCGCGCGGCACGGGCTGGCGCTGGTGGTGGATGAGGTGTTTCTGGACTATCCGATGCGGGAGGGTGGGCTGGTGGAGAGCTTTGCCCTGGGGCCGCATCCGGTCCTGACGTTTGTCTTGAGCGGGATGAGCAAGATTGCGGGTTTGCCGCAGATGAAGGCGGCTTGGATGGCGGTGTTTGGGCCGGAGGCGGAGCGGGTGGAGGCGATGGGGCGGATGGAGGTGATTGCGGATACGTTTCTGTCGTGCAACGCGCCGGTGCAGATGGCTTTGCCGAGTTGGTTGGCAGGGGCGGGGGAGGTACGGGGGCAGATCTTGGAGCGGGTGCGGGGGAATCTCGGGGTGCTGCGTGAGAGTGGGTTGGAGGTGCTGGAGGTGGAGGCGGGGTGGAGTGCGATTGTTCGGCTGCCGCAGGTGTTCGGGGATCGGGGGGCTGCGAGAGAGCTGTTGGATGCGGGGGTCGTGGTGCATCCGGGGGAGTTTTATGGGATTGCGGAGCGGGGGCGGGTGGTGGTGAGCTTACTGGGGCGGGAGGAGGAGTTTCGGGCGGGGGTGCGGGTGATGCGGGGGATGTTTGGGTGAGGGCGGTGCTGTCTTTGGGTGACTTGCGTTGTTGTGCTAGCGTTCTGCCTACATCTGACTTTACTGTCCGGCTCAGAGGGCGAAAAGCGCACTTCCGAGGACTTATGCTTCAGTCATGCTGGAGCGCTGCAGCGTCGAATCCGCTCTTAGCCAGATGCCTACGCCTACGAACCAGATAACCTGGGTTAGCATAACGACTGCCATGCCGTGGATATTGAGCCGGAGGTGCCCTATGAGGATGAGCAGCGCAATGAGAGGAGCTGATATGACTCCGTAGATAGCGAGGGCTCGCGAGCGGCCTTGGCGCAGGCAGGAGATGGACCACAGGCAAATTGCTAGGGCTCCAGCGACGGAATATAGCTTCGAGAACGCCTGATTGATCTGGAAGATCGATGCGGTGACGATCCGCCATAGTGGCGCGGCGGATGGAATGTCACGTGCCATCATGTTCAGCAGATTTGGCATGATGAAACCGCTTACGGTACCGGCGATCATGACTGCCACGCTCGCGAAGCCATACACCGCAAGAGCTGCCACCGCAAGCCGGTCTGGAGCGTTCAACGACATGGTTAATCCGAAGGTGCCGAGCCAAAGCAGCAAAACACTGAGCAGAGCCAAGCCATGAGCGACGCCGGAGACGACGCCGAGGTGAGGAGTTGCGGCCGTTGGATGAATGGCCATGGTGGCGATTCCCCCAAGGGAGCCACAGATGAGCGCTAAACCTGCCTTCCGATTGTCTGTCATACGGGGTACTGTAGATTCAAATGCACTCAGGGCCTAGGGCGCGCCGCTCTTTCGGAACAAAGGAGGCTAGTTTGTCCGGGAACTCTGAAGCAGAGCCGATACCAGAGCCTTCGGAGCTCTTGGACCCCCACAAAAGAATGGATGCACGGGTCCGCTTTACCCGCGAAGTCCTAGGAGATGCCTTGGTGGCGTTGATGCAGGAGCGCTCGTTCGAACAAATCACAGTCCAGGACATCCTGACGCGCGCCGGAGTGGGACGAACGACGTTTTATAACCACTATTCTGACAAAGATGATCTTTTCCTGAGCGACGTGGAAGAGTTTCTGGAGGGCATGGCGGGCTATCTAGACCGTTGCCAAGCGCCTGTTTCGCGGCTTGCTCCTGTGCGTGAGCTTTTCGCTCATCTGCTAGATATGACCGAGTTCTACAAAGTCCTCAACGCTTCCGGCAAGTTGGCCGAAGTTCGTGAACTTGGAATAGGTTGCTTTGCGAAGTCTATCGAGCGGCGACTGTTGATGACGCCATGTAATCGCTCTCGTCCGCAGCTTCGGGCCACCTCCCATGCACTTGCTGGAGCACTTTTCGCATTGCTCAACTGGTGGATGTACGAACCGGAAAGGATTTCACCAGAAGAGGCTAACGACCTGTTCCATGAATTGGCTTGGAACGGAATCCAGCCGCTCTCGAGTGGTAAACGGCCTCGACTAGGAGCGCCATAGGTCCTGCTATATTTTCTTTTCGGAAGTGAGGGTCCTTTTCGTCTGCTCACAGTGGTGCTTCCCCCATGTTCGATATTGGAAGCGAGGTGCCTGGATCGTCGACCGGGGGCGCGTGTGGAGTCGGAGGTTAGCGGGGTTGGAGGAAGGGGTTGTGTTCGCGTTCTTGGGCGATGGTCGTTTGGGGGCCGTGGCCGGGGAGGACGCGGGTTTCGTCGGGGAGGGTGAGGAGGCGGGTGTGGATGGAGTGGAGGAGGGTGCGGGTGTTGCCGCCGGGGAGGTCGGTGCGGCCGACCGAGTTGGCGAAGAGGGTGTCGCCGGCGAGGAGGAGCTGGTGCTCGGGAAGGTGGAGGCAGAGGGAGCCGGGGGTGTGTCCGGGGGTGAGGAGGATGGTGCCGGTGAGGCCGGGTCGGCTGAGTTCCGGGGCGGCGCCGATGGTGCACGGGTGACGTGGGTACCACCTGACCGCGCACTGCTGCCGAACTGAACTTCACCTCACTACTCCCGCGAAGTCGGCCTATCGGAAGTGCCCGCCGCTTGGCCATTCACGGCGTCACCTCTTCCGGGAACTACCCTCTACCGCGCAGAATTGCCGCCAAAATGCGCGGATTGCGTTTGCCATGCGAAACCGCCACGACCCATAAAGGACGCTCATCGGGTGCGTAAGCGAGCAGGTAATCACGTACAACGGCGAACCGCAATGGCCGTGAGCTTAGTTCAGGGCGATAGTGGCCCTGGTGTGGAAAGCGACTCAGGTTCTCGCAAGTTGCGAGCACCTGAGCAACGATCCGATTCGCTGCATCGACATTGTCCTTGGCGATGAACTCCCAAATCTCATCGAGATCGCTAAGCGCCTCAGGATGAAAGGCATAATCGGTCATCAACCGCGGGCGGCACTCTTCTTGCTGAAGTGCGCCTCGACCTGTTCTCCGGAAAGGAGGGCCACACGACCGCTCTTCAGGTCGTCGTACCGGCTATCCAGCAGGCCTCGAACTTGGGCAAGTTCATCGAAGTAGCCTGCGAGCGCGTCGCAGACAAACTCCTCCCGCCTCCGCCCTGTTTCGCCGGAGAGCTGGTCGAGCTTCGCTTCAACGTCTGGGGTGAGCTGAACTTCCATAGTTTTCAGCCTAGGGAAAGTGAGGGCAGGAGTCAATCGGAGTTTTCCGCGTCGCCGGAGTTTGCGTACAGTCGCACCCGCGTGACACGGATTCGTCCTCACAAGTCGGCTTCTCGGAAGTTCGGGCTAACCTTGCAGTGCGGAGCTTAGCGGGGTTGGAGGAAGGGGTTGTGCTCGCGTTCTTGGGCGATGGTCGTTTGGGGGCCGTGGCCGGGGAGGACGCGGGTTTCGTCGGGGAGGGTGAGGAGGCGGGTGTGGATGGAATGGAGGAGGGTGCGGATGTTGCCGCCGGGGAGGTCGGTGCGGCCGACCGAGTTGGCGAAGAGGGTGTCTCCGGCGAGGAGGAGCTGGTGCTCGGGAAGGTGGAGGCAGAGGGAGCCGGGCGTGTGTCCGGGGGTGAGGAGGATGGTTCCGGAGAGGCCGGGGCGGCTGAGCTCCGGGGCGGCGCCGATGATGATGCGGCTCCCGTCGGCGGGGCTGAGGTCGGGCGGGGGGACGTCGGGGGTGGGAACGCCGAGCCAGCCGGCCTGGAGGTCCATCATGCGGACGAGCGGGAGGTCGAGCTGGTTGTAGAGGATGGGCGCGCCGGTGAGGGTTTGGAGATGTTTGGCGCCGGCGATGTGATCGATGTGGGCGTGGGTGATGACGATCTGTTTGACGGTGAGGGTGTGCTGGGCGAGCACGGCGAGGATGCGGCTGAGGTCCGCGCCGGGGTCGACGACGATGGCCTCCTGGGAGGTTTCGTCGCCGAGGATGGAGCAGTTGCACTGGAGCGGGCCGACGGCGAGGACTTCGTGGATCATGGGATTATGGTCGGCAATGCAACCGCAGGTCCTTCGACTGGCGCCCTTTAGGCTCCGCTCAGGATGATAGCTATTTTTTCGGGGTGGTCTGGGTGGATTTGGTGTTGGACAGGACGGAGTGGTCAGCGATGTTGTGGCGCGACAGCATGACCGTGAGGGCGATGGAGAGGACCATGAAGATGACGGCGGACCAGGTGGTGAGTTTGGTGAGGAGGTTGGCGGCGCCGCGGGGGCCGAAGGCGGTCTGGGAGCCTTGTCCGCCGAAGGCTCCGGCGAGGTCTGCGGATTTGCCCTGCTGGAGGAGGACGACGCCGATGAGGAAGAGGCAGACGACGATATGGACGAAGACGAGCAGGTAGATCATGGGTTGGGTCTTGTGCCTCTGGGGTGCGTCGAGATGGTTTTCTGGGTGCGTTTTCTGGATTGGTGCGGAGGAGGGGACTTGAACCCCTATGCCTTGCGGCGCTAGCACCTCAAGCTAGTGCGTCTGCCAATTTCGCCACCTCCGCTCTGGGTGGTCTGAGTCGCCTGTTTTGGGGGCGGGCAATCCGAAGTGAAGTATAGCATTTGGGGTGGCGTGACGGGGTGACCTCAGCGGCTGAAGTCGCATTTTGGGTGGGGGCTTGGCGGCACGGCTGAAGCCGTGCCCTTAACGGGGCGGGGTTTGTGGGGGGGGGCGGCTTGTGGTTAGCGCGAAGAGCGGTTCGCGCGGTTTCGCGCGAATACCCCACCCTTCACGACGGTGAGGCTGTCGCGGAGGATGGGGCAC
>CAXSGC010000063.1:0-9725 GCA_964236945.1 uncultured Acidobacteriaceae bacterium
CAAAGAGCGGGGTGGAGCAGTCCGGTAGCTCGTTGGGCTCATAACCCAAAGGTCGTAGGTTCAAATCCTACCCCCGCAACCAACCAAATCAATACGTTACGAAAGTCTGGAATGCTGACAGACTCCCATAAACTCCCAATAGCAAAAAGTGGAGTTTAGGCACTCGCTTTCAACGGCTTGAGCACCATCTCGACCACCTTCCCATTCGCTTCCCGCTTCGATGACGACATTGCCTGTCCATAGACGTTCATCGTCGTCTGGATAGAAGCGTGTCTCATCAGTTCCTGCTGCACTTTCATCGGAGCTCCGGTCTCGTCCAGCCACGAACGATACGTATGGCGGAACGTGTGCCAGCCGATGGTCCCGTACTTGCCGGAGTTCTTCACGCGCGTCTCGTGCAAAAGCATTCGAACGCCGTTACCGGTTTTCTGATCCTGGTTACACCAGACACCAGGTGCTGCCCCGCACGTCGGACATTCCACCACACAGCAACCCGAGGGGCGAAGATGCCGCTTCTGGATCTCGGTGGGATAGTAGGGCCGATTCGTTCTCGGGTTGGCAAAGACCCAGCCTTCTTCCGTGGCCACAGCGTGCGTGCTCCACTTCAGAACGATCTCAGTCAAGGACGGATGCAAAGGAACGTAGTCCTGGGAGTATTCGGTCTTGACGTCATCCACCCTGCCGTTCACGAAGCTGCGCTGAACGAGAAGCTGGTTTTTATCGAAATCGAAATCGTCCCACTGAAGCGCCGCGATCTCGCTCACGCGAAGACCGAGGCATTGGGCGATCTGCACCATCGTGCGCCACGGCTCTTGCAGTGTCGCAACGATGAGTTCGAACTCCTCCACAGTGAGCGAGGTCGGGCGTTGCCGGCGCTTGCTGCCGCCTCTCACGCGAACCAACGCAATCGGGTTGCGGCGCTCATTGAAGAGTTCCCACCGCGTGGCGCACTCGAACATCAAGTGCATCACGCTACGGATGTGGGCCTTCGACTTCGGAGCCATAGAGAGGTTCTTCAACCAATCCTCGACCGCCATTGGCCGGATCTTTTCGAGCAGATAGTCGCCCCATCTAGGCCTGAGATAGTTCTTGATATTCGAGCGGTAGGACTTCGCCGTCGAATACCGTTCTGGCAGTTCTTCCTCAAGGTAGCGGTCGCATATCGCGCCGAACGTCACCACGGCCATGGACTGCTGTGGAGTTTCAGAGTTGAGTTTTAGGAGAAGAGCTTCAACCGCCCTTTGTGCGAGAGCCTTGGTAACGTACTTCTCGACCGAGCCCACGGTAGCAGTTCTCCGCTGCCGTGTGCCGTTCTCGGTCGATTCGTAGTACCGAAACTCCCAGGCGTCTGAACCCTTCGCCCGCTTTTTGCGAGTAAGACTTCCGAACTGGTAACGCGCTCGTGATATCAAGATTCCTCCTCGACTCACGGCACGAATGGCTGATCTAAGGGTAGCCGAGAGCGGGCCGCTTTATCTGCGGAAAACAAAGCTTTTTGGCGGTTAGCCAGCTTGTTTGCGGTCGATCCACTGGTCGATGGCGGACGCCCGGAAACGCCAGAGCTTTCCTACCTGAACGCCCGCAATTTGCCCACGAAGAACCATGCGCTGAAGTGTGCGCGGGTGGACTCCAAGCACGGCGGCAGCGGCATGACTGTCTAGTAAAGGTTCGACACCTGCTCGACCGAGAATGGGCAGCAGGCGCTCAGATGTGGGTGGTTTTTTCTCGTCGAACATCCAGACCTCCAAGTACGTGAATTGAAGGTGAAGGTTTCCGAGATCGAAGTCCAATGAGTTTCAAGCCTTTGCTTATGCAGTGGACACATAAGAGCAGCCTTTGACAGGCAGAAAGTTAAAGTCGGAGGGCGTCCGCAATGTCAATGGCGCGGGGGAATCAAAGTTGACAACAGGCTCGCCGCCTGTGGAAAATGGTATTCCGGCGGTGGAGAACGTCGCCATTACTGCTGCTGGATTGTTGATCCCTATTTCAAAGAGATTGGGGACGGGCCATGCAGCAAAGGTTCAAAACAAGGCATTTGGAAGCGGTTATCACTTTGGCCGAGGAGATGCACTTCGGCCGCGCGGCGGAGCGAGTCGGCTTATCTCAATCGGGCCTCTCCCGGTGCATTCAGAGCGCAGAACGCGAGGCGAACGCCAAGCTATTCGCGCGTGATCGACGTTCAATCCAAATCACAGACGCTGGCCGATCCTACGTGGAACACGCACGTATCTCTCTCGCGCATGGGGAAAGGGCAATTCGGTCGGCTAGAGAGACGAAGGACAGGGCCGGGCATTTTCTGGAGATCGGAAAGTCACCGGATGTGGACCCCGTCCTTGTAGAGGTTCTCTACTCCATCCGATTGCCCCTGTACTCTGACCTGGAAATCAGCATTCACAGTGAGCCTTCGTCCGATCTAGCACACGGGCTGATGAGTGCTGATCTTGATGTAGCGCTCATCACGCAGCCTGAGCGAAACGCAAAACTGACGATGACCAAGCTGGCGGAGACGCCGCTTCACATCCTCCTGCCACGCGAACACAGCCTCGCATCGAAGAGCGCAATCAGGCTGGCAGACCTTCGTGATGAGCGCTGGATCATCTACCAGCAGCGGACACATCCGTTGCTTTACGAGAGGATTATGAAGCTGATGCGGGATGAGCATATCCATCCGAAGCATATTGACCGGATACTTTACGCGGACGAGGCGGAGCACTTGCTGATGGCTAGCCGTGGAGTTGCGCTACTAACCAAGGCGAGTGCCCTAAAACTCGATGGAAAGCGGCTTGTCGCCAAACCTCTGGAGGAGGAGGCGCTGTGCCTGGACGAGTGGATCGCTGCGCGCGGGGACGATAATTCACGGCTTGTCAGTGAGTTTGTTCGCGCATTCGTGACCCGTTCGACAATCGTTCTGCAACCATCGCAAATGATCCTGCCGATCGAGAAGAACGGCTCGCCGTCCGCAACGTGCTCATCGTCGTAGCGTGTTGAAATCTCGTCGGGTGCGAAGAAGCTCATTGGCTTCTTATAGATCTTGCAGATGGCCCAGAGTTCGGCCACGTCAATCGCTCGTTCCCCGGATTCGCACTTGTTCAGGTAGGAATGTGCCATACCCAACTTGAGCGAAACCTCCCGCTGCGTTAGGCCGGCTTCCTGCCACGCAGAAATTAGTTTAGACAAGACTCCGGCGTAGTAATCTCTCATCGCGGGACTGCGCCCCTTCCGAGATTTCCGAGCCTCCGGTTTCGCTTTTCCTGCCACATCTGAAGTGTGGTGAACGGTTGACCCGATCCCCTAATAAGGGACATCATGGATCGATCGAAGCGAGGCGAGAGGATGTCAGAGTCGAAGCTTGAATTCCCGGAAGTTGTCGGCAAGTCGGTTGCCGAGGTCTCCGTCTTGGATGACGCTGAGTTTGGAAAAGAGATCCTGTTGAGGTTTTCAGACGGAACGCAACTGTCGATTGCAGTCGGCACCCGGCAGACGATCGATGCCAGATTTTGCAACGAAGAAACGCCAGACACCCCTATAATGCATAAACAAGCAAACTGACTGCAATCGTATTCTCCCCGTCTGGTGCCTTCGTCGAGACGAAGCTGCGGTCCACTGGAGCCGTTGTGGGGCTAGATTCCCGGATTTAGCGGGGTCTCCCACTTCCATGAACAGTAGCGATCCGACGTTCGACCCGTATGACGCGCCGGACACTCAAAACAAGCCTTTTGACTATTGGCTTGCGAACTGCTGCCCTCCTGGGGTTGAAAATTTTGTACTGTCTTGTCGTGATTTACCCTATAAAGCATAACCATGTCCTCGAAAGCTAGCCAAAGCGAGATCCTTACGATCAAACAGGTCGCCGACTATCTAAAAGTCACCGAACGAACGATTTACAGGCTCGCGGCGATCAAGAAGATTCCTGCCTTCAAGGTCGGCGGCGCATGGAGATTCTCTCGTTCAGACATCAGTGACTGGATCAAACAACAGTCGCTGGATGAATCGGAATTGCTTGGCGAAGGACCTGCTGAGAGTAAGAGCCAATCGAAAGCCGGGGAGCGGAAATAATGCTTGGTCTGACATTACGAGAAGAGTTTAGGGGCAAACGTCTCAAGGGAACTGCCATTGAACTGTCGAATGATTCCAATACCGGTGCGACTCAGATTGCGGCGAAAGAATTTCTGGACATCACATACCCGACGCACGATCTTCTGAAGGGTATCGAAGCAGTTGGTCCGGATCAGGGGCGTCCCGTCGTTGTGATCGGCGAGCGCGGACTCGGCAAATCGCATTTGATGGCCGCTCTCTTCCACGCGGTAAGTGATCCAAAATCGACTGGCATTTGGCTCGATTCGTGGGCTTCAATCCTTGGCGATCCCAAGATCGCAAAACTTACGCTGCGCGACGGGATGCTCGTCATCGGCGAAAGTCTTCACCGTCAGCGGTATAAGTTTCTGTGGGACTTGCTTTTCGAACGTCATCCCCACGGCACCTACATCAAGGGCAAATGGGAGGGCATGGGAATATCGAAAACTGACATCCCCTCTGACAAATTAATCATCGAGATGTTGGAGCACAGTCCGGCCATGCTTCTCCTCGACGAGTTTCAGACGTGGTTCGATGGCCTCACCAATACTAAGCAATACCCTTGGAAGTCCTGGGCGTTCAACTTCATTCAAATACTTTCTGAGATTGCCAAGGAACGTCCAGATTTACTAGTGTTGGTTGTCTCAGTTCGGAATGGTGACAGCGACGCCTATCAGCAAATTCATCGCGTGAACCCAGTTGCGATTGATTTCAAGGCGGGTGGAAACGCTGAACGTATTCAGCAAGATCGTCGGCGAATGCTGCTACATCGCCTGTTTGACAACCGCCTTCAAATCGCAAACGGCACGATCGGCGCATTGGTGTCGCAGCATGTTTCAGAATACTTCCGCCTACTAAGTGTTCCCCCCGCAGAACAGGATCGAAAGCGACACGAGTTCAATGAATTATGGCCGTATGCACCGCACTTGCTGCGTCTCCTCGAAGAGCAGGTGCTGATTGCAACCGATGCACAAGAAACGCGGGACATGATTCGCATTCTGGCGAATCTGTACAAGAGCCGGGGAGAGATGTCGCCGATTCTCACAGCCGGCGATTTCCGACTTGATGACGACACCTCCGGAATCGGCGCCCTTCTCGATTCCGTATCGAACGAGCATCACCGCACGTTACGCGAAAAAGCGCAGCAGAACATCATCTCTGTGATGGAAGCCGCTTACGATCACTCCACTCTCGCCCCTCATTTGCAAGAGATCATAGGGGCTCTTTGGCTGCGCTCAATCGCGGTTGGAAATCTGGCCGGTGCCGAGCCTGCCGTTCTGCAAGTCGATATCACCCGCGACAATCCAGTTGACGACAATGCGTTTCAAGTGGAACTCGCAACTATCGTCGAGAATAGCTTCAACATTCATCAGGACGGTGCGCGACTCGTCTTTCGTGAGGAAGAAAATCCGCGGGCGAAGCTGATGGCCTGCGCCCGCAATGACAAGCTATTCACCGACGGCTCAGATCAAGCGCAACTTGCTAAGCAGGTGCGATACGTTATCGGCGGTAGCGAAGAGGTGGCTAAAGCCTTTCGCGTTATAGCCTTGCCTAAGTCTTGGCAAAATGACCCTTGGAGCGCCCTAGATGAAGCCGAGCAACCAGATCACTGGGATGATCGACTGCCGATTCTGGTGTTGCCAGAGGATCCCGAAAAGCTAGATCAACGTCTTGGTCGTTGGCTGAAGGAACACTTGCAGAAAAACCGCAACGCAGTGCGGTTCTTGCTTCCTCGATCCGGTTCGACCAACGCTTTCCATGATCGCGATTTGTTGATCCTGGCGAGAGCTGAAATGAAGGCGCAGGAGTGGAGCGGGCAAAACCCCGAGTACAAGAAGCTCCACAAGGAATTCGAAGGTACGCTCCGCGAAAACTTGAAGAGGCGTTTTGACCGCTTCGCAATACTCCATCGTTGGAATTTTGCAGACCCGAACCAATGTCTGTTCAGCGTCGAAAGCCTTCAGCAGCAAGGAGCACAGGTTCCCGAAGCCATTCAACAAGCGCTAATCAATGATCTCTTTGTACCGGAGGACTTTGAGGAACTGGTCTTGGAAGCGGCTTCAGAAAACGCATCGGTGGGTAAGTTGTTGCGAGAGTTGCGGGAACCTCGCCCTGCGGGGATGGACTGCATCCCTTGGCTCGGCGAAACCGCGATGAAAGAGCGTATCTTGCGCCTTGTTGCCAAGGGCAAGATCGCGATCAATCTTCGTGGCCTTGAGTACCTGCAGTCACTGCCCGGAGAAGACGAGGAGATAGCCTGGAAACGCTTACGTCCAAAGCTCTCCTACACTGGGCGGCAACTCGACGAAGTCGCACTTATGGTCCCTTCTGCGGTGCCGACAACCGGCGGCGCTCCCCGGCCGGTAGCTCCTCCCGTTCGCGGAGAGGCTCCCGGCTTGTTCGGAGAGAGCGAGCCGGTCCAAGTGCCTTCCCCTTCAGATGGGGTTCCGGTGGGCGGCGCTACACCGACACCCGCTGAGATCTTCGGAGGAAGTCTCACAACGACGCGAGAACAATTGCGCATTCCGTTCACAAATCCACCCACTTCCCCGTTGAACCTGATCGGGAAACTGGAGGGCTGGGGCATTGGGCCCGCCACACAGGTTAGCGAGGTGTCTATCAAGACCTCGTCCGCTACCGGTGCCCAACTCAAGGAATTGCTCAAGAAGCTACCGGACGGAATGACGTTCGAGCTGAGCCTTGAACGGGAGGATCGTTGATGGCTCTGGATTTGACCACTTTGGAATTGCTGACGAAGAGCCCCGCAGCCGAGGCTTGGAATGCAATCGTCAAGAAATTGCTTGAGATCACTTCTAAACCACTGACAGTTGCCAACGCACCCAGCGAGGTCATCAAGCGCGACCGCGCGGTTGGTGAGCTCGACCACTTTCTATCCTCGAGCGGTTGGGACCTCTGGCAAGCCTTTGGAGAGACGGTCGAGCGCTCTTCCGATCATCTCGTTCGATGGTGGTCGGAGCCCTATACCGCGAAAGCGGTCCTGATCCTGGACGGACTATCACTGCGTGAGCTTCCATGGCTCCTGCAAGGCGCGAAAGAACGTGGTTTCACGCTGCACGAAGTGACTGCCAACGCCTCCGAACTTCCCGGAGAAACCAACGAATTCGCTCATGCGTTGGGCTTTGGTAGTCGGAGCCAGCTACAAAACAATGGCGGAGGATCTGCACACAAACTACAGCCGGCCTACACCGAGTGCGTTGACCTGCCGTGGAAGGATTGTGCGGCCTTGGTGAACGGAACGCCAAACTGGGTTTTATGGCACCAGTGGCCGGATCGCAAAGTCCACGAAGGCGCAGGGGCAGGACAAGGTCTGGACGTTCTGATCCGGGATGCCGCCGAGCAACTCGGCAGCGATGACTTCTGGGCTTTAGTTGAACGCCTGGCGACAGGGCGACGACTAGTTATCACTTCTGACCACGGCTATGCTGCTACTGGCTATTTCCCAGATGCCGACGGCGACGTTGGCGTGTTTCTTAAAAAGACTTTTTCGAGTGGACGGGGCAACGTTGGGACTGGGGACACTGGCCCCTTCGTCCCCCCGGTCGCGATGCAAATCAACAGCCCACATGGTGCGCACGTACTCGCGATTGGTCGCTGGAAATGGCGGAGCCAAGGTGGATACCCAACGATGACGCATGGTGGCTTGTCGCTGCTTGAAGTTATGTCTCCCTTTGTCGAGCTCACGAAATAGAGGATTTACCGAATGGCAAGCACTAAAGAACTACTAACACGAGATATCGCCCGGGCAGTTGGTGCTGGTCGGCCCGTCTCGCTTGATACAGTTGATTTTGACGATCCCAATCGCCCACTGACATGCCTCGAAGTTGATTTTCCACTCCTTCCAGTCAACGAAATCGCGAAAGTGGAAAGCTCATCGGGTGCAGGGCGAAAACCCATTTACACCATGAGTAAGTGGTGGGCTCGCCGTCCATCGAGCGTATTCCGCTTGCTTCTTATTGCTGCGGCCACCAAGGCTCCGGAAGATCGCGCCCTTTCCGCTCGATCTGTGTGAGACGTTTATTATAACAATCACCAGCAAAAGAAGAACTTTTCAGGCATAAAGGTCGCGGATATATTCATGGGTGGTGGCACGACCCTTATCGAAGGTGCTCGCCTTGGATTCGATATGGTCGGAAACGACCTAAACCCTGTGGCATGGTTCGTCGTGAAGAACGAGATCGCTTCTGTGACAAGCGAAGAGGTTCAGTCGCTTCTCGACGATGTCGAAGCAGAAGTAAAGCCGCAGATCGCTCCATATATTGCTTGCCCAGGACCGTTCGGAGAGCTGGGCCAGTGGATACACAAGCCGACCGGGCGCATCGAGGACACACATTTCGAACCGCTTTCTCTGACTGTTGAACAGCGAAGAGAGTATCGATACGAAGGCCCCGAGATTATTTACACCTTCTGGTCAAAGCACGGCCCATGCCAGGTTACTGGTTGCGGTCATCGGACCCCGATCATGAGCAGCCCTGTAGTGGCTGTGAAAACTTTAAGTGTGAAACATTGGCAACGTATTTGTAGCGAATGTACCCGCGAGTTCCACGTTGAAGAACACGATGCGCGCATGGCACCAGACGTGCCAATGTATGTCGCTCCATCTGAAGACCCGTTCTCTGTGATTGACCGTGAAAGAGGTGTCGTTTGCCCGTTCTGCGGCCACGCCGAAATTGTGAGCTTAGGTAAAGGTAAAAATAAGAAGGTGGAACTAACCCTTCTCGTCCATCCACAATGGCTCACGGGCAGTTCGAAGGACGATGCCGAAGGGAACTTATTCGGGGGATCAGCACAAGACGACTCGGTTTCAACATCCCGATGGGATCAAGAACGTGCGTCGAAGATTAGGTTGCTTGAGGTACGTGGCTTGCTACCGGATGAAGTCACATGCCCCGCAACCGAAATCACCTTCAAAACCACATCAGCGACTGTTCCGAAGCGATCAAACTTTACATGCGGCGCATGTGGGGCTGGGCAGGATGTTCTAGCAAGTATTCGCGCGACGTCCAAGACAGGTCCCATGGCCGGATATGCGGTGCAGGCGTATTCACTAGAGCGAGACAGCATCGGCTCAGCATACAACGGTCGCTTCTTTGCTCCGTTCGATCTGCAGTTTGCTCGTCAGTACGATGCAGCAGTGGCTGAGTGGGAGGACAGAAAGACTACGGACCTCGCTAAATACTTCCCTGAAAGTGCGCTTTCTTTCGGCTTCATGACGCATATGAACAACGGGGGTATTCCAAACCATGGTTACACACACTGGTGGACTATGTTCAACCCTCGACAGCTGCTCATTTTGTCTCAGCTGCTGAAGGCAATCATGACCTCCGGTGGTGAAAATCATACGCAGCAAGCGCGGGAATACGTCCTTGGAGCTTTCCACCGTTATCTTCAACATCAAAACACGATGTGCTTTTGGGATATCCAACAGGATTGTGTCGCTCCGAGTTTAAGTAACGCCAACTTCCATCCGAAGTCGTCAGTTGTTGAAAACAGCGTTTTCTCCGCTCTCGGCCGTGGCAACTGGCGATCTTCCATCGCAAATCTATTCGAAACGATCGAGTGGTCTCACAATCCCTGGGAATTAGAGCGTGTTAACACTCGCGGAGCGCCTCGACGATGAGAGCGAGGCACAA
>CAXSGC010000064.1:0-9287 GCA_964236945.1 uncultured Acidobacteriaceae bacterium
AGGGGAAGGCGCCGAAGTCGCCGGAGACGGGGTCCCATCCGGTGTGGGTGAAGAACTTGAAGCCAAAAGCGGCGATCGAGAGTCTGGAGCGGAGGACGAGGATGATGACGATAAAGAGGACGATGGCGAAGATGCTCGACGCGCAGAGGAGCATGAGGGTGCTGAAGGTCTGATCGGCGAGGCGGCCGGAGCCGCGGGACGCGAGAAAGGTGCGGACGGCGGAGGGGAGTTTTTCGGAGGGCGGGAGAGGGGGGCCGCTCACGGGGGCTTCGGGGACGGGAACGGGCAGAGGCTGGAGGAGAGACCTGGGGGCGGGATTGAGGGTCATACGGCTGGGCACAGCTTGTTTCCTTCTTGGAGTGGGGCGCCGTAGAAGTCCGGCTGGGAGAACTGTGGAGCAGAGGTACAGTGGTTTTGGAGTCGCGCTCCTGAGGTGAGGATTCGGGAACCTCAGGAGCTGCGAGTTGGATTGGACGAGCTTAGTGGATCTGGTTAGTGGATCTGGCCGATGGCGCGGCGGACCGAGTCCTGGATGGGTTTGGGAAGCGGGGCGTAGGTCATACTTGCGGCCTCGGCTTCGCCGTGGTCGAGCATCCAGTTGAGAAATCCGACGAGAGCTTTGGTTTTGGCCTGGTCAGTGGCGTGAGTGGGGATCAGGAGCCAGGTAAAGGAGGAGATGGGGTAGGAGTCGGCTCCGGGGGCGTTGGTGATGGAGACGCGGAAGTCGGCGGGCATGGTTTTGGCGACGTTGGCGGCTGCGGCGGTGACGCCGCCGGTGGAGGCTTTCAGGAACTTGCCGGAGCTGTTGCGGACGGCGCCAAAGGACATGTTGTTGGAGGCGGCGTAGATGAGTTCGACGTAGCCGAAGGAGAAGGGCGACTGGCGGACCATGCCGGCGACGCCTTCATTGCCCTTCTGGCCGATGCCGGTGGGCCACTTGACGGAGGTGTTGCGGCCGACGTGCGAGCTCCAGTCGGGGCTGACCTTGGAGAGGAAGTCGGTGAAGATGTAGGTGGTTCCCGAGCCGTCGGAGCGGTAGACGGGAAGGATGGCTTTATCGGGGAGGTTGACTCCGGGGTTGTCATGGGCGAGGCGACCGTCGTTCCACTTGGTGATCTTGCCGAGGTAGATGTCGGCGATGACGTCGGGGGAGAAGTTGAGGTCGCGGTTGAGGCCTGGGATGTTGTAGACGGGGACGACGGCGCCAAGGACGGTTGGGATGTGGACGGTCTTGACCTTGGCGGCTTGGATCTGCTCATCGGACATGGGACCGTCGGTGGCGCCGAAGTCGACGGTGCCTTCGGAGACCTGGCGGATGCCTCCGCCGGAGCCGATGGACTGGTAGTTGATGTGGACGTTGGGATCGGCCTTGGAGTACTCGGAGAACCAGCGGGAGTAGATGGGGTAGGGAAAGGTAGCTCCGGCGCCGTTGATGTTCTGGGCGAGGGCGGCGAGGGGCGAGAGTGCGAAGAGGCCCACCGCTATGACTGAGAGTCTCACTTGGTATCTCCTGGTGTGTGCAGAACGTCTGGGGTCGTCTGCTATCCCATGTAGTTTGCCCTCGGAGCGTTAAGGGCAGGTTACACGGGCGGTCGGGCAGAAAGATTTGCGACCAGATGGTAATGTCGAGGGTAAACCGCCGGTGTTACACTGCGGTATCCGGGCCGGAACGGGGGTACCCCTCCCCCCCCCACCCAGGGGGGGTTGCCTTGGGATAACCCCTTTGTTGTCTATGGCTTACAGGTCGTCGGTGTCTGTAAGCTATTGAAAATAAATACCTTTACGTCCAAAATAGCCAGAATCAACAAGTTAGAGCAGATTTCCGGTTCTTGTGAGCTGGATCGGTCTCTCAGGCTTGTTTTTAACTCTTATCTCTATTCTAGCGGGTGGCGAGGGATAGTACGCCAAGGCTCGCATCGATTTCTTCGGTGGGGGGGCTCCGATCCAGGAGTTTGTTGAAGAACAGAAGCGGAAGGCGTACCTCAGCGGCTGAAGCCGCGCTGCTTCGATTGCACTTACGGCACGGCTGAAGCCGTGCCCTTAAGCAAGACGGGGTATTTTGACAGCTCCTGGATTTCGACGGGTGCTGAGCGAAAGGCGGTTCGCGCGTCTTTCGCGCGAATACCCCACCCTGCACGACGATGAAACTGTCGCGGAGGATGGGGCACCCAACTGCGGGTCTCTCGGCACGGGTGAAGATGACAGGGTGGGGGTGGTTTGAGAGGAAAGGCGGTTCGCGCGTCTTTCGCGCGAATACCCCACCCTGCACGACGATGAAGCTGTCGCGGAGGATGGGGCACCCAACTGCGAGGGACTAGTCGGCTGCGGGAAGGGTGAAGAGGAAGTTGCTGCCGTGGTTGAGCTCGCTTTCGGCGCGGATGGATCCTCCCTGGGCGGTGACCATGTGCCTGGCGATGGAGAGGCCGAGGCCGGTTCCGCCGGAGTCGCGGGAGCGTGCTTTGTCGACGCGGTAGAAGCGTTCGAAGATGCGTTCGAGATGTTCGGAGGGGATGCCGGGGCCGAAGTCGCGGACGCTGAATTGAACGGCGTTTGGGCCGTCCGCGGAGGGTTGAGCGCTCACGATGACGCGAGCGCTCTCCCCGGCTCGGTTGCGGCCGTACTTGACGCCGTTTTCGATGAGGTTGGAGAGGATCTGGACGGCGGCATCGGTGTCGGCGAGCACCTTCAGGGAGGTGGTTTCTCCGACTTCGAGGGTTGCCTGCGCGTCCTGAACCAGACCGGTCATGGCCTGGACGGCATCCCGGACCAGGGTGTCGGCGGAGACGGGGGAGGGATGGAGCTTTGCCTCGGCGGAGTCAGCCCGGGTCATGAGGAGGAGATCTTCGGTGAGGCGGTTCATGCGGGTGGCGTTTTTGAGGATCGTCGACAGGAACTCGCGGGCGTTGGGGGAGAGGCCGCGTTCGTGGTCGAGGAGGGTTTCGACGTAGCCGGTGATGGAGGTGAGGGGGGTGCGGAGCTCGTGGGAGACGTTGGCGACGAAGTCGCGCTGGGTGCGTTCGACGTGTTCGATGCGGGTGATGTCGTGGAGCACGGCGACGGCGCCGCCGTTGGGGACGGGGGAGGCGGTGATTTCGAAGATTCGGCCGGGAACGAGGGAGGTGGAGCGACGATCGACGGAGGTGCGGTCGCTGAGGGCGGAGCGGATGCATTCGAGGACATCCGGGTCGCGAATGGTTTGGACGAGAGCGTGTCCGATGCGAACCGGGTTGGAGGTGGGCTGGCCGGGGGAGGGAGCGGATCCGCGCGCTGGAAGCAGCTGCTGGAGGCGGCGGTTGGTCCACTGGATGCGACCGGCGGGATCGACGGCGACGACGGCGTCCTGGATGCTGTCGATCATGGCTTCGAGCTCCTGGCTGGCGCTGGCGGCGGCGGCGAGGGCGCGATCGATCTCGCGGGCGGAATGGTGGAGGGTGCGAGCGAGGGCGTCGAAGTCCGAGTATCGTCCGGGTTCGGTGTTTCTGCGGAGCTGATCGGCCAGGTGGAGGCGTTCGGTTGCTTCGGTGGACGCGGGAGGACCGCCGAGGGTGGAGGCGGAGGTGAGCAGGGGACGCACATTGTCGCGAACGGAACGGGACAAGAGGTAGGCGTTGAGGGACGCCCAGGCGAACACGAGCAGAGTGCTCAGGACCCATCCGTGGGGGACGAGCCAGGTGCGGAGGAGGAGGATGAGCGCCATCGCGACCGAGAGACGGAGGAAGAAGGCGAAGAAGAGGGTTCGGGTCATGGGGTTTTGCCGGGGAGAAGGGGGGTCCGTCTGGGCGGTGTTCTGCTCGGGTGGCAGCCGCGGTGGGCAGAGGTTGCGGTTCAGGCTGAGGTTGGGGGTGGGAGGAGATCGAGCTCTCGTCTGGTGCGGTCGTTTTGGAGATTTCCTGTGTTTAGCGTCGACTTTGGCTCAAGCAGGAGCATCTGGCAGACTTCGGTGAGGGCTTGGGGGCGATGTTCGATCCCGCGCGGAACGATGAGGTACTCGCCGGGGTCGAGGTCGATGTCGCCGTCGCGGAGACCCATGCGAAGTCGGCCGGCTACGACCAGAAAGAGTTCATCTTCGTGCTGGTGGTGATGCCAGTCAAACGTGCCGGAGATCTTTACGAGTTTGACGGCGCAGTCGTTGATTTCGCCCGCGATTTTGGGGCTCCAATGGTCGGTAAAGGTGGCGAATGCGTTTGCGAGATTGACTTTGTGCATGGGCCATCCGAGCGGAGGATTGGGGAAGAGCGGACCCCTCTTCCGCGGCGATGTCTAGATCGTCGCACATCTGGGGAAGGGGTGGTGGGAGCTACAGCTCGAGCGGAGGTGGAGGGAGCTTCTGTGCGCCGGGTGCGGGAGTTTTTGGGATTTCGAAGCGGTAGCCGGCGCCGCGCATGGTTTTGAGGTAGCGGGGGACTTCGGGGTCGGCCTCGATTTTTTCGCGGATGCGGCGGACGTAGACGTCGACGGAGCGGGGGGTGACGAAGCGGGCGTCTCCCCAGACGGCATCGAGGAGGTGGTCGCGGGAGAAGACGCGGCCGGGGTGGCGGGCGAGGTAGTCGAGCAGGCGAAACTCGGTGGCGGTGGTGGTGACGAGATCGCCGGAGACGCGGAGTTGCATGGCGCCGGCGTCGATCTCGATGGTTTCGAATTTGAGGATGGAGGGGACGCTGGGGCGTTCGAAGCGGCGGAGGACGGCTTTGACGCGGGCGACGAGTTCGCGGGTGGCGAAGGGTTTGGTGATGTAGTCGTCGGCGCCGAGTTCGAGGCCGTGGACGCGGTCGTTTTCGGCGGCGCGGGCGGTGAGGAAGATGATGGGGACGACGGAGAGGTTGGGGTTGAGGCGGAGGCGTCGGCAGAGGTCGAGGCCGTCTCCGCCGGGGACCATGATGTCGAGGAGAAAGAGGGCGGGCGGATGGAGTTCGGCGTCGGGGAGGATGCGTGTTTGCGAGACGTAATGGCGGAGGTTGAAGCCGGCGCCTTCGAGGTGGAATTGCACCAGGCGGGCGATATCTACGTCATCTTCCAGCAGGAAAATGGTCTGGCTCAAAACGTGGACCTCTTTTTGGATTGCGGTGCGGCAGGGTGCGCAGACAGGGTATCGCAGGGGTCCGGTCGGGTCTGCGAATAGACGATGAATCCGTTTGGTGGGAGTGGCGGTGCCCCGGAGGTTGTACGGTCGTTGCCGAAGTGGTATGGCGGTCGGCCGTTTGCGGCGGGTAGGGTAAGGGACGTGGAGCGGATGTGCTGAGCGTGAAAAAGGATCAAGGAAGTCTGGTGTTGTGCGTGGATGACGAGGTTCTCGGTCTGGAGGTGCGGCGCATGGTGCTGGAGCATGCGGGGTACCGCGTTTTGACGGCCGATACGGGTCTGGAAGGTCTGACACTGCACCGGGAGGAACAGGTGGAGGCGGTGATTCTGGACTATGCCATGCCGGAGATGAATGGGGCCGAGGTGGCTGCGCGGATGCGAGCGGAGAAGCCTGAGGTTCCGATCCTGCTCCTGTCGGCGTATATCGAATTTCCGGCGGATCTTCATGCCTTGGTGAATTCGAAGATGACCAAGGGCGAAGGGGCGCCGAGCATGCTCGAGAAGCTGCGGGGGATGTTGGCGCCGCGGGCGGTGGCGATGTAGGGAGCTTGTTTCGGGGTCAGGCGGGGACGGGTGTCAGGGCGGCGAGTTGCTGGAGGGTGAGATCGGCGGCTTGCCGGCAGTCTTCGCGGGAGACGTCGGCGTGGGTGACGAGGCGGACGGTGTGGGGGCCGATGGCGCTCGCTAGGACGCCGGTTTGCTTGAGTGCGGTGCAGAAGCCGGCGGCATCGGCGCGGTCGCGCAGATGGAAGATGACGATGTTGGTTTGGACGGCGTCGAGGTCGAGGTCGACGGCGGGGTCTTCGGAGATGGCTTGGGCGAGGAGGCGGGCGTTCGTGTGGTCTTCGTGGAGGCGGGCGGGGCCGTGTTCGAGGGCGATGAGTCCGGCGGCGGCGAGGATGCCGGCCTGGCGCATGCCGCCGCCGAGGGCTTTGCGGAAGATGCGGGCCTCCGCGATGTGATCGCGGGAGCCGACCAGGACGGAGCCCACGGGGGCGCCGAGGCCTTTGGAGAGGCAGAAGTTGACGGTATCGAAGCCCCGGCAGATTTCGGCGACGGGGAGGCGGAGGGCGGCGGCGGCGTTGAAGACGCGGGCACCGTCGAGGTGGACGGGGAGGTTGGAGGCGCGGGCGCCGGTCCAGACGGTCTCGAGGTCCGCGAGCGGGGTGACGGTGCCGCCGGCCATGTTGTGGGTGTTTTCGAGGCAGATGAGGCCGGTCTGGGCGTGGTAGTAGACTTTGGGCGCGATGGCGGGCTGGATGAGCTCCCACGTGAGGATGCCGCGCGGCGCGGTGACGGTGCGGGGCTGGCAGCCGGAGAAGGCGGCGACCATGCTCATCTCCCAGTCGAGGATGTGCGAGCGGGACTCGCAGATGATTTCCTGGCCGTGCTGGGTGTGGAGGCGGATGGCGATCTGGTTGCCCATGGTGCCGGTGGGGACGAAGATGGCGGCCTCGCGGTTGAAGATCTCGGCGGCGCGGGCTTCGAGGCGGTTGACGGTGGGGTCTTCGCCGTAGACGTCGTCGCCGACTTCGGCTGAGGCCATGGCCTGGCGCATGGCGCGGGTAGGTTTGGTGACGGTGTCGCTGCGGAGGTCGATGAGGTGTGGCATGTGCGGGCTCCGGGTGTGAGGGTTGTCTGAACAGGTGGCTCCCTCACTGACCCAAGCGTACCTCAGCGGCTAAAGCCGCGTTCAATTTAGGTAATTACATACTTGACACACATCCCAAAAGATGAGGATGATGTCGTATGCCAAGAAAGTCTGTCTCTAGAATCGCAGCCGACCTTAGCGTCAACATCGTCGCCACAATGCTGATCGCCCTCGCAGTTGCCATCGGGGGGGCGATCATGACCTATCTTGGTTCAATATGGGCGAAACCTCTGTTGGTCGGCGGGAGTCTGGGCCTCATAACCCTGCTGATATTACTTGCTATTCGGGCTATGACGCTAATGCCAAAGGCTTCCGAGCCGACAACATTGGAAAATGTCGAGGGTAGAGTCAGAGATTGGTTGCACAACTTTCATTTAGGAGTGAAGAACTCGCCAATACCAGCCGCGCACTTCAACTTCGTTGTCACCACGGATGGTGGAAAGACAGTTTTTATAGCGCGGGCGCGGGAGGACTGGACTAATTACCTACAATTTACCGCGTTTATCGGACCCAACGAAGAGGAGAAGAAGGCCATTTCGTCATTCACCGACGAGGAGATCAATTTAGCCATAATCGACACCAAGCTTGAGCTGAATAGGCTGCGGATGGGGTACTCGGGGCTAGGTAGTCTAACGGAAGGTTATAACCTTCAAAAAAGATTCCGATAACCGCTAGCCTTAATGAAGATGTTGTGATCGGTGCGGTTTGGGAAGTAGAGGCGGCCCTCAACTGCATTTTCTTTCAGGCTGTAAAGAATGCTCACGGATTCAGAAAGCGAAAAGAGGTGGAAGAGAGGCAAAATGAAAACAGAATACCAGGAAGGTCCAGAAGCGTTGAAGAAGTTTGAGGACGGCATGAAGAAGCTGTTTCAGGCCCCAAAGCTCGAAAGCCCATTCAAGCCGCCCCCGGCCAAACCGAAAGATGAACCCGGCAAGGACTAGCGTTTGCGCTTGCCCCGTCCTTGCCGTGGCTTAGTGTGAGGTCGCGGCTCCCGTAAGCGCGGAATAGGTGAGACGATGGCCAAACACGTTGCCCATAGCGGCTTCGAAACGGCCTTGATCGTCAAGGTTCTCGTTGTAGCGAAAAGACTGCTCGTCGAGGTAGCGGAAGAGATGGAAGGTTTCGATGCTCACATACGTCCCATTGATCCCGCGTTTACAAGCTCCAGAAGTTTTCGAGGCCATTGGTATGAATACGACCGTTGACATACTCGACAGCATGATCGACAAACGCGTGGCATACTGCCCAGCCAAACCCTCATACGAGAGCAAGGCGTCAGTGTAGAGAGTCGCCCCCGCCTCAACATGCTTCTTTACTTCCGACTGGAGAGCAGCTTTCTTGCGGTCTGCAACAACAACCGTCTTTACCTTACCGACGCGCTCAAGGATGCCCATAACAGCGGTCCTATCCTTGGTTCCCGTACCAGTGATGCGGCGGGCTTTGACGCTCAAGTGCATGTTGCGGGCCTTTGCCACCGATGAAGGTTTCATCGGCCTCAACTTCGCCAGAGAGCATGACGGTGGAATCGTCGTGCATGGTCATACGGATGCGGTGAAGCATGAACCAAGCCGATTTCTGAGTGATGCCAAGGGTGCGGGCCATTTCGCAGGAACTAACGCCGTTCTTGCTATTGCAGAGAATCCAGTAAGCGCACATCCACTTATCGAGTCCAAGTGGGCTGTCCTCAAAGATGGTTCCAACCTTGAGGCTGAATTGTTTCTTGCAACGCGAGCAAAACCAAACGCGACGGGTTTTGGTGAACGAATGCTTTTCAGACCCGCAACGTGGGCAGCTAACTACCCCATTCGGGAAGCGCAAGTTGAGCGCATACTGGAAAGCACGGTCGGCATCCGAGAAGTAGATGATTGCTTGCTGGAGCGTGTGAGGCGCGTCCATTGCTAAATAGTAGAGGAGAACTGATTGTGCGTCAAGTATGTAATTACCTCAATTTGAGGCGCTTACGGCACGGCTGAAGCCGTGCCCTTAACAGGGCGGGGTTTATTCAGAAGCGGGGCTTATTCAGAGAACGGGGCGGGGCTTATTCAGAGAACGGGGCGGGGATTATTCAGGAGCGGGGCTTATTCAGAGATCGGAGCGGGGTTTATTCAGAGATCCGAGCGGGGTTTATTCAGAGAACAGAGCGGGCTTATTCAGAGGTTCCTTAGGCGGCGGTGGGGAGGAGGAGGCGGCTGAAGACTTCGTTGGAGAGGAGGCGGCCGCGGGGGGTGAGTTGGAGTCGGTCGGTGGTGTGGGTCGGGGTGCGGGTTTGGGTGCGGGTGAGGAGGCCGGCCTCGGTGAGGTCGGAGATGGAGGTTTCGGCGGCCTGGAGGAGATTGGGACCGAAGGTTTGGCGGACGGTTTGGAGGTCGATGCCGCTGTTGAGGCGGAGGCCGAGGAAGAGGGTCTCTTCGAAGGCGGCGATGCGGTCGATGTGATCGGTGGTGCGGTTGGGGGAGAGTTGTGGGAGCAGAGTTTGCGCGGGGTCGGGCGACAGGTAGAGGTTGAGGTCGTCGGTGTTGGCGAAACGGACGGAATCAATGAGGGGGCCGGCGGGGGT
>CAXSGC010000065.1:0-9250 GCA_964236945.1 uncultured Acidobacteriaceae bacterium
AAACAAAACCTTCCTAATGAGAGTGAGGTTGGTCTAGCGGTTGTGGCTAACGATCTAACTTGTTGCCCAACAAACAGAAAGGCACCCACAGCACGCCAATGAGGCTGAGGTGAAGGCTGTGGCTGTTCGGAAGGCCAAGAACCCCGTACAAGGCTCCTGTGACGAACGCGGCAACGTCGTCTTCAGAACCCTTGAACTTATGTAATCGTTCGATTACATTCGATGTATGTTCTCGATCCGGCCACTGCCCGAATTTACCGCCTGGATCGACGAGCTGAAGGATCAGACGGTACGCGGTGTCCTCGCCGCCAGGATCAAACGCCTTGAACTCGGTTTGATGGGAGATGTTCAGCCGGTGGGCGATGGCGTCTCCGAGTTGCGTATTCACCTGGGCACGGGATGGCGGTTGTATTTCACCCAGCGCGGTACGCAGATCATCGTGCTGCTGGTCGGTGGCTCGAAACGTACCCAGAAGAAAGACATCAAGCGCGCCAAAGCTCTGGCCGCTTTGCTCGATTGAACGGAGGAAACGATCATGAGTAAACGCAACAAGGTGGCCGATCTACCCGAGTTCGACGCAGCCCATTATCTCGACAGTGAAACCTCCATAGCCGCCTACCTGACCGATATTCTGGAGGCGAATGATGCATCCTTGCTGGCATCGGCGCTAGGGGACATTGCTCGCGCTCGTGGCATGACCGAGATCGCCAAAATAGCCGGGATCACGCGGGAAGCCTTGTACAAAGCTCTGCGTCCAGACAGCGCTCCCCGATTTGATACCGTAAGCCGGGTGTGCGCCGCCCTTGGGGTGAGGCTCGTGGCCCAGCCCGTTCATCCGACGCCAGAAACAGTTTGAAGCTGAGGCAACGCAGCCCAAGCTATGCAGAGATTACTTCCTTTGCGAGTGCCTCAGCAGCCTCTAGGTATTCCAAAAGTTTCCCTTGAGGGTGTTTCATCCATAAGAATGCTGGCATGCCGTCGAGGGCAGGACGCCTCCAAAACTTTCCCCCAGGAACATTGATTTCCTTAAATCCATCATTGTGATTCTGCGTGACTCCGAATGCGGCGTAGATCAAATGTTCCTGATAGTTTTCTGCAACGCAAATGACAAGCGTAGGCTTCAACTCTATCCATTCCTGCCGTAATGTCTCAACTGCAAGATCTGCTTGAGCTTTAACGAGAACATCGTCTGGATTGCCATACCGCGTGCCGATCTTGCAGAGATTGCTCCACGCTATGTTTGCGAGCTCATCCGGATCTCCTCTAGTGAGCCTGTTCAATCTCCGGGCAAACGACCAAAACGCACCTGTATTGCAACCAAAGAAGTTGTTATCTTCAGGATTCGGCTCATAAGGTCCGGCAGTAGCTTTACCTGTATAGAGAACTCGTTTAGTAGCACTACGAAATCGCGAACCCTCATGGCCACGGAAAAGGCCTGCGAGTTTCCATGTACCTTTGGCTGCAAGTTCTTGCCGCCTTAACTCCCACCGTTGCCAAATGTCGCCTGAGAGATTGATCAATGTCACTCCACTTTTAGTCCTGTTCCTGGTCACTGCTGGGTTTCTTGACGACGAGAGACAAACCAAATAAGGAAGCCTTCAATCGTTCCGGAGAGTCGGAATAGAACTCTTCGAGCAGTGCCTTGAATTTACCAGCCGACGGTTCTGAAATTTGACACTGATGGATCATCGCCACGCCGACGAGGATCTTGGCGTGGTTCTCGCGCCTTTTCTGTTCTCGGATATCTAAGGCTCTCAGTCGTCGTTCGCTGCTCTTGAGTGCCGCGACCTTCTCCGCTGTAGCTTTGCGGATGGTTGCGACCTCAGCCGCAGCTGCTTCTTTGATCGCTTTTTTCTGTGCTTCGAGTTCCTGGATGCTCTTTGGGTTCGACCGGGCCATGCGTTCTAGCATACAATCAAGACCGTGGTAGCGTAAACGTCTGTTAGCAGCTAATGCGCGATACCTAGTTTGTTTCACAAACTACGCGCACCTGCGGTGGGCAGAGGCAAAAGCAACCGCAACAGCAAGAACAACCGCAACCGCAAAGACTCGTTCGCTTGGCCATCGTTCATGTAGTGATGAAGTCGTCCAGCACGGCACCGCCCGCAGCGGCGCACGCGCAGTACATCGCCCGCGACGGCCAGTATCAGCAGCGCGGCGGCCTAGATCTGGTCGAGTCGGGCAACATGCCCGAGTTCGCGCGTGAGAATCCGCATAGCTTCTGGGAGGCAGCGGACGCCTTCGAGCGGAAGAATGGCCGTGCCTATACGGAGCTGCAGATCGCTCTTCCCCGCGAGCTTGCGCCCGAGCAGCGTCATGAGCTGGCGCGTGAGACAACCCGCGATCTGATGGGCGAGCGTTTCGCCTACACGCTGGCGGTGCATACGCCTTTGGCGAAGGACAACATCGAGCAGCCGCACCTGCACCTGATGTTCTCGGAACGGGTGGTTGACTCGAACACTCAATCCCTTTCTGAAGAGCAGTTCTTCAAGCGCAATGGAGCGAAGAAGGACCCGGAGTGGAACTCGCGGGATAAGCCCATGGAAGTACGCGAGAAGTGGGTGGAGATGATGAACGCGGCCATGGAGCGACACGGCCATATTCAGGATCCAGCGCAGCGCCTGGATGCGCGTTCCTGGGCCGATCAGGGACGCCCCGATCTCGCCGAGCTGCGCGAGGAGAAAACGCTTCGTGGCGATGGCCTCGAAGCGATGGAGCGGCACCGGGAGATCGATGGTCTGCGGGAGCAGCGGGCTGAGCTGCCTGCGCCGCACCTGAGCGCGGACAAGGTGATCGAGCTTTGGGAACGGGGAGCAGAGCAACAGATTGCTCAGGTGCAAGAGCGTGAGGCCCGAGAGTTGAGCCGTCTGGACAAGCTCATCGCCGCCGCCAGGGAGTTCGCCCACGAGGTCAAAGACCGTACCGTCGCCTTTGCGAAAGACATCAAGGAGCGGGCCGGTTCCCTGTTCGGCAATGCGCCCCAGGAAGAGCAGGCCAAGGCCGCCCCAGAGAAAGACCAGGCGCAGGAGCAGGCACGACCGCCTACCCCGGAGATGCAGGCAAGGCTGGATGAACTGTTGGGCGGGTTCCATCGCAGGATGGAGGCGCAGCAGTCCGTCGAGGCGAAGCTGGCCGACTTCGGCAACCGCATGGAGACCAGGCTGCAGCAGGAACAGGCGCAGGCGCTTGCCCGTCAGCAGCAGGAGCAGGCATTGAAGCAGCAGCAGGAACAGACCAAGACCAAAGAGCCGGAGATCGAGCGCGAGCACTCTCGTGGGTTTGGCATAGGAAGGTAAGGCACATGAGGGACGATGAGCTGTTAGCGATCTACGGAGCCACCCGCCAGCTGGCCGAGGGCATGACGGCGCGGGACGCGGAGCTGAAGCAGAGCACGGCGGCGCTTGAGGCCACTATCGCTCAGGTGCGGCAGTTGCCGGCCATGCTGGGGCAGCAGACCAGCAAGTACATCGCCGCCGGCATCCGGGAGGTAGTGCAGGAGGACTTTCGCCAGCCTATCGAGAAGGCCGTTGAGGGGCCGATCCGGTCGATTGAGGTAGCGGCTTATCATGCGCGGGAGGCGGTCGGGCCCTCAAGGAGGAGGCCCGCTTCCAGACCTGGACCGTGTTCGCCCTCATCCTGGCTCTGGGTTTTGCTCTGGGAGCCTTCGGGACGTACTTCTTCTTTACCCGGCAGGTGTCGGCGTTGAACAGCCGGTTCGACCATCTGGAGCAGCTGCTGGTTACGCCTCTACCGCCCGCAGTGGACATCCACACCCCGACGCCCCAGGCGGGGAAGAAGCATGGGCAGCACTAAAGGCAGGCTATGGATTTGACGCGCAAGCGCTTGGAACGAGCAAAAGACACGCTCGTCCCACAAACCCACAGCCTCGACGACGGGAATATATATGATACGGGAAGCGAGAAAAGTCCCATGCGACATCAGGGCCATTGCTCAAATGCACCTTGTCCAGAAAAATCTGGATACATAACTAAGCTAAACAAAGGGAAGAAATGACTCCGTGCTTGAACTGTGGCAAACCGGTCGATCAGAGTTCAAGCTTTTGCCCTTCATGTGGTACGCCTGTTCGCACCCCGCCTCCCCCAATGTCTGTAGTAATGCCCGCTATGCTGCCGCCGCCCGCGAGTGATCGTGGCAAAAGACATGGGGTCGCAATCTCCTTTTACGCTCTCTTGCTTCTAGGCGCTCTTGCGGTAGTGTCGGTTAGTGTTGTGGTCATCACGCATGCACCTCACTGGACTGGCCCAACTCTGATGAGCCTGTCCTGTCTGATATGCGCAGGATTCACTGTAGCGAGGCTGCGCAAGCTAGAACGAACCTTCAGGGTGCTCGATGTCCCCATCGTATGGGGAACGGTGGTTCTCTTCGTCCTGGGAAGCCTTACGTCTCTGGGGGGAGCGTTCAACAAGAACGCAGGCAAGCCGGAAAGTGCTGGATTGACAGAAAAGCTTCCTGGACAGTCACAGCCCGTTCAAGAAGTTAAGTCTGTCATCGTTCGCGGTCATGAAATTCAGCTTGGCATGGCCAGCGATGACGTTTTTGCCATCCTTCAAAAAGACGATGAAACAAGCCCGGTCGAGAACAGATCCGATCCCTCTCTTCCGTCTAGCCAAATCGTTGTTCATCACTATGTTGTGGGTCCTCAGCAGATCTCCGTAGAGTTGAAGCGGCAATCGAATGATGCTCCTTACACAGTCTCAAAGATCATGGCGAACCGAGCAGAAGGTTCCTCGCTCCTGAAAACGTTCGACATCACGACCCAGAATGTCGGTACGAACTTTCAAGGGGACGATATAGCCGCGATCGCAACTCAATTAAAGGCCATGGAGAACAAGGACGAGTTTGAATCGACCGCACAGTATCAAGCACGGCTAGCTGCATTTCGAGCAAAGCCGATTTCCGGCGCTACAACCCCAAATGATTACTTCGCTTTTGTGCAACAGGATATGTACGACGGCAATCTTGCGTCTTGGCAGGGCGCAGACGTGAGATCTGAGTACGATGCCGACAAACATATCCTAAAGCTGCATCCTGACCTTGGAATGGCATTTGATGGTGGTCCCATAGTCGATAAAAGCGGGACGGGACTTGATTTGAAAGATCACTTTTCAGACCCGAAAAGCAGCACTCTTCCAATGGAGCCGGATCAGGCAAAAGACCTAGAGTATTCGCTAAAACTCCTTTTCGTATGCAAACTTGCTGAACCATGGATTCGTCCTGGATCGGCTCAACATCGAGATTCGTCGGAGCGAGCTGCGAATGTTGACCTATTGAATGTTCAATCGGTTCAGGTGTGGATTTTCAATGACATAACAGGGGGCGTTCTACAGAAACAAACCCTGGTCCCGCTGCACAAATCTCGTCGATAACGGAATGCAAATCTCGAGCGAACCAGGTGAGCTAATTGTTTGTCTCTAGAAATGACGCGCTGGGGTTCGCACAGCGAACACGCAAAAACCTCGCTTACATAAAACTTGCGTGCGATGACGGTGAAGACGTTCACGTCGTAACGCAGTTGGTGAATTCGCTTCTCGGGCTAGTGGTCTTTTTTCGCGAGCGCCATCTGCTAGAGTTCGCTGCATCGATGCCACTGGCAAACCTTGAAAAAAAAGGCTGGCCTCATGTGACGATAACCATGGGTGCAGAGGAATGCTCGACCCTAAAGGATTTCGTTTCCCATCTGCGAAATGCCGTTGCACACGGAAGAATTCGCTTCTCCTCGGAGAGTAGAGACGTGCAACAAGTCAGGATCATGTTTGAAGATTGGAAGATGAAGGCCAAAGCGCCTTACGTCTGTTTCGAAATGAATGCATCCGAGCTGCAGGAACTATGTTTGCAGCTCGTCAAATTGGTAGAAGAAGAAATCGGCTGACTTCCTTGAAGGTCTTGTATTCTCTGAAACGTCCGTTTCAACAAAGTACAATCAGCCCAGATGAGCGTCCAGACTAGCAGCCAATTTGACAGAAAATCACGAATGGCCTCAAAACCATTGCGTGAAGAAGCTATTTTGGTCCGCGCTTTCGCTCTTTATCGGATGGCATCCCCTGTGGGCGCTTGGCTTGATTGCCCTCTGGCTCCTACTTCCCTTCCGGTACACCCGTTCGCGGAATCGGCTAAGTTTCAGCCTTGGGGATCGGCGATTCTTTGATGGCAAGCGCAAATGAGAGTTCCTTCGTCGCTTACTACCGCGTCTCGACTGACCGCCAGGGTGAGAGCGGCCTTGGTCTGGAAGCCCAGCGCGCCGCAGTTGCCCGGTTCACGCACGGCGCTTCCCTGCTCTCCGAGTTCCAGGAGATCGAGAGCGGCAAGAGGCACACCAACCGTCCGCAGCTTGCAGCCGCGCTCGACCAGTGCCGCCGCCACAAAGCGACGCTCGTCATCGCCAGGCTTGATCGACTGGCCCGCAACGTCCATTTCATCTCCGGCCTCATGGAGAGTGGGGTTGATTTCGTTGCCGTCGATATGCCCCAGGCGAACCGGCTGACCATACACATCCTCGCCGCCGTTGCCGAGCATGAGCGCGAGTCCATTTCGCAGCGCACCAAAGCCGCCCTAGGAGCCGCTAAACAGCGGGGGACGCAGCTCGGGAATCCGAGTTGGCAGAACTCCATAGGGAAAGCCAGACGCGCTCGGAATCCCGTACCGCTCTCCCCTGCCCTGCTGACCATCATGCAAAACCGCCGCGCCGAGGGATGGACGCTGAGACGGATCGCCAGCGAGATGAACGCGTTGGGGCTGAAAACCCCGCGCGGGGATGAGTGGTACGGTTCCACGGTCCGGGCGTCTTTGCGGCACTGTATTACCGTAGATATTGACCGTAACGCCGTAAAAGCGTAACATCGCTTTATCGCAATACCGCATCACCGTAAAGGCGGCACTATGCCCGTAGTCGCAGTTCTTAACCAAAAAGGTGGAGTTGGAAAGACCACACTGGCGACCAACTTGGCCGCTGTGTTCGCCAGCGCAGGAGAGCGAGTTCAGTACATCGACGCCGATCCTCAAGCTACGGCTCTCGACTGGAGCGCAACCAGGACAGGCGAACCTTTATTCCCGGTAGTAGGTATTCCCAAGAACACCCTTCACCGTGACATGCCCACACTGGCAGCCCCCTATGAGTGGACATTCATTGACGGACCGCCGCTTGTGTTCGACGTTGCCAAGTCCGCGATCATGGCAAGCGATCTAGTCGTAATCCCTGTTCAGCCGTCGGCCTTTGATATCTGGAGTGCGAAAAAGATTACCGATCTCATTGTCGAAGCTCAAATGTACAAACCGTGCCTCAAATACGCTTTTGCGGTGAATCGTAAAAGCGCAGGTACGGCGATAAGTCGCAATTTCCGCCAGTCGCTCTCGGCGGCTTTTCCTGAAAGCCCCATATTTCTTACTGAAGTCGGGCAGCGGGTGGCGTTTGTCGAAAGTTCAGCGCGTGGTTTGACCGTCGTTGAGACGGAGCCGAAGGGGCAGGCAGCGCGGGAGATCCAGAAGCTGGCAGCAGAAATCAGGGAGATGATCACCAATGGCTAAATCAGGATTGATACCGGCGAAGCCTCAGCCATCCAGCGTAGCGGCAGACGAATGGGTGAATGGAACAGCTGCGCCGACAGAACTAGCAGTAGAGAAGGGAAGCGCCGAACCTACCTCCCGGATCACTTTCGATCTACCTAAGTCACTCCATCGTCGCGTCATGGTTGATTGCACGATGAAGGGGGTCAGGATGGCTTCTGTCCTCCGCCAGATGATCGAGGAGCGTTGGCCAGCGGAAGGCCCTAAAGCGTAACGCCTGCATTAGTTAAGGGGTGGCAGTACATGGCAGCACCGACCGGACCAAACTCGATTTCCAAGCGTGACCACGCGGCAGAGAAGCATCTTGCCGTGAGTCGCCGCGCGGCCCGATTCGCTGGCATCCGTGAGAAACGCGATGAAGGCGTGCTTTCTGAGGAGATTTTCCAGGTCTCCCAGGCTCTGATTCTTTGCGGGCTTCCTTATCAGCCGACCACGGAGCGGCACTTTACGCGTAGGGCACGGCTGGGTGACGGCAGTACGGTAGCGGTCACGTTTAGCACGGCCCTTGAAGCGGCAATGCCGTATGGAAGCGATCGGACCCTTTTACATTTCCTTATGGATAGGGCAGTCAAAACAGGCTCCCGTTTTGTGAGCTGGGAGACGGCGACAGAGTTTCTAAACACGATGAACCTGGCGACCGGGGGAAAGAATCGGCGGGATCTTCGTGAACGCTTCAGACGAATAGCAGGCCTCACTATCGGTGTCGAACGTAAGACAGCGGACAGCTACAGCGGGCGAGTGATGCCAATCATCGGCGAGTATCACCTGCCCACGAGCATCGACATAAGGACAGAGACAAATGGCTCTGCGATGCTCCCTCTGACTGACAAAATTGTCTACGGGGTCGAGATCGACGACAAGTTCTTCAAAGACTTGCTCGCGCATCATGTGCCCGTTCCGGCTGAGATCATTCGAGCCACCCGAAAGCAATCGCAGCTGCAGGACCTGGTGGTCTTTCTGTACTGGCGTTGCTACGCGGCCGAGAGCACTAGCCTTATCAAATGGGAGTACCTGCGGCAGCAGGTTTGGCAGGACGACAAGAAGGAACGGCGCATCCGGGAAAGGTTTGTAGAGGCCATTGCTTGTCTGCGCACTCTCTGGCCCGAGGTCAATGCCGAGGCCCTGTCCACGGGGTTATCGGTGGGGAAGCCGAGAGCAGGCCGGTATTTACTGGTGGAAGCGACAAACACCCGAAGGCTGTAGGGGACTTCCGGGGGCGGGTAACCGGGTATCTTATTGTCAATAAATGACCTAGCCCATTTGAGGGGAGGGGACTTCCGGGGGCATGGGAGGTCCACACTGGGCACTGCAGCAATCCACAGATCTCCTCGAATAACTCTCTTCCAAAGGGGACTTCCGGGGGCAGTAAAGGGGACTTCCGGGGGCGAGAAAGGGGACTTCCGGGGGCAGTTTAGGGGACTTCCGGGGGCAATTTGGCTCTGCATATAAGGAAGTCAAGAAGTACAAGAAGAACAAGAGGGATAGCAAGATGTAGGTTGGCCGAAAACGGTGAATCCGTGGAAAACAAATGGAACACGTCCTTCGGACGCGAACTGAGGGCCTAACGGCCCATTTCTTGGAGCTGCGCCCCAAACCCGGCAGAAGCAACAACAGAAACAAAACCTTCCTAATGAGAGTGAGGTTGGTCTAGCGGTTGTGGCTAACGATC
>CAXSGC010000066.1:0-7912 GCA_964236945.1 uncultured Acidobacteriaceae bacterium
AAGCGAAGCGACCCGCAGTCGTTCCTAGATCCCAAAACCGGGTGCCCCATCCTCCGCGACAGCCTCACCGTCGTGAAGGGTGGGGTATTCGCGAGGAAACGCGCGAACCGCTCTTCCCCAAACCCCGCCCGCTCGACCGAAGCGAAGCAACCCGCAGTCGTTCCTAAAGCTCCAAAACCGAACACCCACAACCCCGCCCCTTCTACCGCCTCCTCGCCACCACCACCCGAGCAATCCCCCGTAAATCCGGCAAAAACTCCACCCCATCCCACCCCCCGAGCAACCCCGCCACACGCTCCCTCTGCCCAAACCCAATCTCCATCCCCAGCATCCCGCCCGGCGCCATCCACCGCCCCGCCTCCGGAACCAGCCGCCCGTACACCTCCATCCCCTCCACCCCCGCAAACAAAGCCCCCGCCGGCTCCCACTCCCGCACCTCCGGATGCATCCCCGCACGATCCCCCTCCGCGACATACGGCGGATTCGACAGAATCGCATCAAACTCCCTCGCCCCCACCCCCATCCCCCCAAACAGATCCGACCGGACAAACTCCACCCGGCCCTCTACCCCATGCCGTCGCGCATTCCCCCGCGCCACCTCCAGCGCCACCTCCGAAACATCGATCGCCACCACCTCCGCCCGCGGCAACCGGCTCGCCAGCGCCACCGCGATCGCCCCCGACCCCGTCCCCACATCCGCCACACGCACCGCCCGATCCGCCGGCAACCGCGCAAGCGCCGCCTCCACCAAACCCTCCGTCTCCGGCCTCGGAATCAACACCGCCGGCGACACCTGAAACTCCAGCCCAAAAAACTCCTGCACCCCCGTGATGTACTGCACCGGCTCCATCCGCAACCGACGCCCAATCGCCCCCGCAAACCGCGCCTCCTCCTCCGGCCGCAGCATCCGCTCCGGATCCCCATACAACCCCGCACGCGAAATCCCGGCAGACCACAGCAACAGCAGCTCCGCATCCCGCTCCGCCGACGACCCGAGGTGGTCGATCCCTCTGAGCCTGCCCGCCGCCGCCCGAACAGCCTCTCGGCGGTTCATAGTCCGCCAGGTGGCAGCGTGGGGCTTCGGGCAAATCGGTGCTTTCGGAACGGCATCGCGGACCTCTATACTAAGCTCTGGGAACTTGTTGAAATAGTCCGTCTCGCTTAAGGGCAACGCTTCAGCCGTGCCGTAAACCTTGTTTGCAGTGCGGCTTTAGCCGCTGAGGTACGGCTTCCTTGCAGTATTGTTTCTCAACAAGCTCCTTGGGAACCTCTGATTAAGCCACGCTCTGTTAAGGGCACGGCTTCAGCCGTGCCGTAAGTGCCTCACATTAGAAGGCGGCTTTAGCCGCTGAGGTACGCTTGGCAGGGAGGAAGCCCCTAATTCAGAGAATCCTTAGAGCTGCTCCGGAGATCCCGGTACGTGCTCTCTCCTCATCCTCGGCTCCGGCTTGCTCGAACGGAGAGTGCCCAAGACCACAGTGCAGAAACACCCGGACCAGGCACCAAACCAGGAGGTCTCTTGCCGACCAACTCGTTCCCGTATCGCATCCTTCTTGTCGACGATGAGCCTATCGTCTGCCAGGTTGGCCAAGCTCTCCTCCAGTCGAAAGGGTATGAGGTCCTCTGTGCGGAAGATGGCTTCCAGGGCTTGGCTGCTCTCAAGAGATCCTTACCCGACATCATCATCTCCGATCTCCGCATGCCGAACATGAACGGTTTCGAGTTCCTCTCCGTCGTACGCCGCCGCTTCCCCGTCATTCCCGTCATCGTCATCTCCGGCGAGTTCTCCGGTCTCACGGTACCCGAAAGCGTGCTCGCCGATGCCTTCTTTCCCAAAGAGAAGTTCGACACCGAGGAGGTGTTTCAGAAGATCGCCGAGCTGCTATGCGAACTCCCGACACGTCCCAGAACCGGAAAGCCCACCAAAGCCGCCATCTGGGTCAAAAACGATAGAGGCACGATCGCCGTCACGTGCTCGGAGTGTCTACGCGCCTTCCCGGTCTTGGATGCCCTGACCGGAATCAATGAAGTCGAATGCGATTTCTGTTCCTGCACGATCCGCTTTGAGATCATCGGTGAGCACTTCGCCTCGCATGTCGCTTCACCCGCAGGCACAAGGTCCATGGCGAGCGAGCAAAGCTGGCGCTAGAACATTCTCCTGCAGGTATACCCCGAATCGAACCGCCCTAACTCCCGTCTCGCTTAAGGGCACGGCTTCAGCCGTGCCGTAAGCCCTTTGTCCGCCCTGCGGCTTTAGCCGCTGAGGTACGCCTTCCGCACTTGTCTTTCAACAAGCCCTAAGGATGCTCCTTCGCCCCGGGCACGCTCTCTCCCGGAACAATCCGCGAAGAAACCTCCACCCGGTGATAGTTGCTGTACTCCGCAACCGACTGCAAATACTCCGAGCTCCCCTTGCGAAACAGCTCGCTCCGAACGCTCGCCGGCGCATAAAACGTCCGCTCCCCCAGCCTCACCGGCCGAAACGTCACCGTCCACACCAGCGGCCCCCACATCTCGCCACCCCCCGGCGGATGCGGCAACGTCTGCCGGATCTGCAGCACCTCTTTCGTCCCAGCATCGATCAGAATCTCGCCCGTCCGCCCCACATCCGCCGCCGGGCACCCCGCCGGCAGCGGCGCCCTCCCCGCAAACCCAACCCGCACCTCCGACCCATCCGAAGCCGCGCCCGAAACCATCTCGCGAAACGCAAAGCACCGCTCCGGATCCCCCGTCAGCACCAACAGCGCCGCATCGAACCCACCCATCAGCGTGTACGCCCCCTTGATCCGATCCCCGTGCGCCGCCGCCCCGTCCACCTCGCGCACCACCCGGCTTTCAAGCGACTTTCCCGCCTGCCGCCCACCCGCCCCATGCAGCACCCGAAACGTCGAAACCGTCGTATGCGAGTCCGCCTGATGCCCGTCGCTGAACCGCTTCGACGTAAAACGCTCATCGCAAAACAGGTCCGGCAACGTCGCCATATACGTCGCCACCTTCGACCGAACCTGCCCCAAAAGCTCCGACCCCGACTGAGACCCAAACCCAGACCCCGACCCAGGCCCAGATCCAGCCCCAAAACCAGACCCAGCCCCAGACTGCGCCCAAACCGCACCCGCCCGCCCCAAACCCAACACAGCGCCCAAACCCAAACCCAAACACCACCGCCCAGACCTCAAGCCGCCGCCACCTCCGCCTTCATCTTCTCCGCCACATCGTGCGCAATCAGCGCGTCGATCGTCGGCTGCAGCTGCCCCTCCATCACCATCGCCAGCTGATGATTCGTCAGCCCAATCCGGTGATCCGTCATCCGATTCTGCGGAAAGTTGTACGTCCGGATCTTCTCCGACCGATCCCCCGTCCCCACCTGCTGCTTCCGATCCTTCGCCTGCAACTGGTGAATTCGCTCCGCCTCCACCTCATAAAGCCGCGCTCGCAACACCCGCATCGCCTTTTCGCGATTCTTGATCTGCGACTTCTCGTCCTGGCAACTCACCACCGTCTGCGTCGGCAAGTGCGTAATCCGGATCGCCGAATACGTCGTATTCACCGACTGCCCCCCCGGCCCCGACGAGCAGAACGTGTCGATCCGCAGATCCTTCGCCTCGATCTTCACATCCACCTCCTCCGCCTCCGGCAACACCGCCACCGTAATCGCCGACGTGTGCACCCGCCCCTGCGTCTCCGTCGCCGGAACCCTCTGCACCCGATGCACCCCCGACTCGAACTTCATCTGCGAGTACACCTTGTTCCCCTCGACGATCGCCGTCACATCCTTCAACCCGTGCCCGATCCCGGTCTCCGTCTGCGACAGGATCTCCACCTTCCACCGATGCTGCTCCGCAAACCGCAGATACATCCGAAACATCTCCGCCACAAACAACGCCGCCTCGTCCCCACCCGTCCCCGCCCGCAGCTCGATCACGATATTCTTCTCATCGTTCGGATCCTTCGGCAGCAACAACACCTTGATCTCCTCCTCGAGCGCCGACCTCCGCGCCTCGAGCGTGCTCAACTCCTCCTCCGCCATCTGCCGCAGATCCGCATCCGCCGCCGTCTCCGGATCGGCCAGCATCCCGCGCGCATCCGCCATTCCCGTCTCCGCCGACCGCATCTGCCGGAACTTCTCCACCACCGGCTCGAGATCGCGATGCTGCTTCGCCACCTGCTGAAACTTCTTCTGGTCCTGCACCAGCGTCGGATCCGACATCTGCCGCCCCAGATCCTCATACCGAGCTTCCAATTGATCCAGCCGTTCCAACATCGTCAGAGCCTCCACCTGCCGCCGCAAGAGGCAGGAATCAAAATCAAAAAGGGGGGTTTCTCAAAGAAGAAGAAGAAGAAGGAAGAAGAGAAACAAGAGAAGAAACAGGAAAGGCGCAGCTAAGCAAAATCATGACGGCCGGCAACCACCAGCCCAGTCACAACGGGAAAATTCACCAGCTTCGCAAGCATCCGCCACATATCGCTTCTTTATATGGTACAGCCGCCGTCAAGGGCGCGCGCAGAACTTACTCAGGAAACCCTGCCAACCCTTATCCTGTCCAAGTTGTACATCAGGCAACTCAGCATTGATGTCCATCAACATTTCACAAGCCGATGCCCGCATTCTATTTACTTCGCAACACATCCATTGCAGCATTTCGGACACTTGCATCTTCCTTGTCGTCTTTGGCTATCCGAGCGATTCTGTCGTGGGACACCCCCCATGCTAGATCGCCTGTATGAGAAAGTGCATTGATGGCAGCAATCCTCACACTTTCGTCCTGTAACGCATCCACTTCTACCATTAGTTGGTTGATTAGTCCGACAGAGCTGATCTGCGTGGAAATCAACGAATTGATGATAGCAACACGAGTCTCCGCTACTGTCCCGGCTGCTGTTAGACAACTTTGGATAGCTGCCGCAACACTCTCTTGCTGTGGAGCGACACGCACCAGCGCGTATGCTATCGCCGCGCTTGCACGATTTACAGGTCTCGTGCGGTTTAGGTAGTCCACTAACGGAGTGACTATAGTTAACGGCGGCTGCGGCTTCATCACGGCTACAGACCGTACAGCAAGCGCGACTAATTCTGGATCAGGATCGTCCAACAAAGCGATAAGTGGAGCAACCAGTGGAGCATTGATAAGGGCACTGTCGGGTCTCTGATCGATGCAATATATCGTGATTATCGCTATGCGGCGAGTGTCTGAATCCTGGCGGCGCAAAGCTTCCCCTAACAAGGGCACCGCGTCTTGGAGGGAAGATGTGGGGAGGCCGGGAACCGTATCCAGTACTTGCGCGATAGCTTCTGCCGAGAGGGTCTTCTGTGTGCCCGATGCCGAAAGAGTCTGCTCTAGCAGACCTCGAAGGGTCATCGCTGATTGCGCTTTACTGCAAGCTGCGAGAATGATAAGAAAGAAGAGCACTACGGATCGCGACATGGATCACCCACCTCTAATGTGACGGTATGGAGACTGCGCCGGTCTGACCGGTGACTTTAGATATTCCTCCTAGGCAAGTCGCAATGTAGGCGAAGCTATTCGAAGGGGGAGTGTACCCATATATCTGTACACCGTTAACAAGTACCTGGTGAGATGGATAGCAGGTGTGATTGTAATTGACTAACGCAGTAGGACTGGACGGGTTAGTAGTATCTGCTACGACCCGCATATTCCAAGTAATGGGTCCCGCAGAGGACTCAAGCGGGTTTCCGGAGGAGCCAATCAATAGTTCTTGACCTTGGCTAGTGGTATATGTCTCGGAGTGGCTCCAGCCCGATGATGAAGCCGTTGCCGCTCCGTTCCAATGAAAACAGTCGCCGCTTATATTATCTTCATCAACCGAGGAGATGGTTGATCCATTTACAGGCGAGCCATACGCATACTGCCGTGTTTGACCGCAACTGCCATAGTAAGCGCTCGCGATACTGAGGGTAGGCGTCATTAGGATACCTTGTGCTGTTCGTGCGCTACTACGGTTGGCATCTCCCAAATAAATGTAGCTGGTCGGGTTCCCATTGTAAGTACACCCGTCGGGGGTTGCGAGGTGATCCACAGGTATGTAGGAACTGTAAGCAATCTGGAAAGTAGGTGTGACTGTCGTCGGTCCGCTTGGACTTGCGGGTATTAGGTAACAGCCGTTCCTACCGTTTGTATGTACTATTTTTCCAGATGTACTGGATGTCGTGCTGCCAACGTAACGGCTGCAAGCTTTGTCTCGGTCCCATCTGCGGACCGAAGACTGGGCGTTACGATTAGATCGACCGAGGGCGAATTGTTGCGTAGCTGCAGTTCGCTGTGCCAGTTGGCCTCCGTTGTCCAGTAAGAGACGTATTGTTCCTGGTCGCTGACGACATCCGGAGGTCCTGGGTTCTTGAAACCTTGCGCACGGCATTCCCCTAAATAGAGGAGGACCAGGGCTAAAGACGAAATGACCCGATACAACCACATGGGCAGACCTCGTAGTAGATTTCGAACTTGATGCCAGAGTATACATAGCCCCACCCCAGGCTGAACAAAATAGATTCCCTTCTTCAGAGGACACCCGAAACCATGGCCCGCTACATCGAAGTCGCCAGCCTCGCAGACCAGCTCGCCCAAGAAGGCAGCCGCCTCAAAAAACGCGCCTCCATCACCCAAACCCTCACCCGCCTCGCCTCCGAGTCCCACACCTCCCCTCAACCGTTCGACGACGCCGGCCTCTTCGCCCTCTTCCTCGCCGGCGAGCCCTTCGCCGAAGCCGACCCCCGCAAACTCAACGCCGGCGGAGCCCTCCTCACCAAAGCCCTCCGCTCCGTCAGCCGAGCCTCCGACGCCCAGCTCACCGCCGCCTACCGCCGCCACGGCGACCTCGGCGCCGCCGCCTTCGACCTCCTCCTCCCGCCCGCCGGCCCCGCACCCACCCAACCCACCCTCACCCTCGCCCAAGTCAGCGCCGCCTTCGACGCCATCGCCGTCGCCCGAACCACCGCCATCCGTGCCGGCCTCGTCGAAGACCTCCTCCGCCAGTCCACCGCCGTCGAAGCCAAATACCTCCTCAAACTCATGCTCGGCGACATGCGCATCGGCGTCAAACAAAGCCTCATCGAAGAAGCCATCGCCGAGGCCGCCACCGCCCACAACCCCGCCCACACCGTCGAAGTCGGCGCCGTCCGCCACGCCGTCATGCTCGAAGCCGACCTCGCCGGGGCCGTCCGCCGCGCCTTCACCGGAACCCTCGCCGACGCCCGCATGCGCCTCTTCCACCCCCTCGGCTTCATGCTCGCCAGCCCCGTTGAAACCCCCGAAGAAGCCGTCACTCGCTTCACCGCCAAACCCGAAAAACCCCCAAAACCCGCAAAGCCCCGCAAGCCCTCCAAAAAAGCCGCCGCCAACCTGTCCCACACCGATCCAGCCCCCAACCCCGACGACCCCGAAGCCTTCCCCGACACCAACCCCACCGACACCCCCCCCCCCCCCCCCCCAAACGAAAACCCCCACCCCCCCCCCCCCGGAACCCCAAGACCCCCCAAAACCCCCGAAACCCCAGAAGCCCCAGAAGCCCTGAACTCTCCAGCCCCGCCCGCCAACCCCACCGTCCAGGCCTTCCTCGAAGACAAATACGACGGCATGCGCGCCCAGCTTCACTGCGGAGACCCCACCCAACCCGACCGCGTCAGCATCTACTCCCGCAACCGCGAAGACGTCACCGCGAGCTTCCCCGAACTCGCCGAAGCCTTCCGCCCCGTCGCCCAAACCTCCGTTGGACCCATCATCCTCGACGGCGAAATCCTCGGCTGGGACTTCAACCACTCCCCCGATCCCCCCTCCGAAACCGGCGAACAATCCCCCGACCCAAACCCAGACCCAGACCCAAACCCAGACCCCAACCCCCACCCCCACCCCCCCCCCCACCCCCCACCCCCCCCCCCCACCCACCCCACAACCAGCCC
>CAXSGC010000066.1:7922-9147 GCA_964236945.1 uncultured Acidobacteriaceae bacterium
ACGCCGACGCCGGCCTCACCCTCGACCAGCCCCGCCGCACCCGCCGCGCCCGCCTCGAAACCATCGCCGTCCAGCTCGCCGACGTCACCGTCTCCCCCCTCCACGCCCCCAAACCCCCGAAAACATCCACCCAGACCAACATCTTCGATACACCCGAAACCGCCCCCCAAACCGCCTCCGATCAACCCCCCACACCATCCCCAGACCACCCCCTCCCCCGCCTCCTCCTCTCCCCCGCCCGCCTCGTCCAAACCGCCCCCGAGATCGACCTCGCCTACACCCGCGCCCGCCCCCGCGCCCACGAAGGAGTCATGCTCAAAGCCGCCAACTCCCTCTACCTCCCCGGCCGCCGCGGCCTCCTCTGGGTCAAACTCAAACGCGAACTCGCCACCCTCGACGTCGTCATCACCGGCGCCGAATTCGGCTCCGGCCGCAAGTCCCAATTCCTCAGCGACTACACCTTCGCCGTCCGCGGCCCCAGCGGCGACCTCCAAAACGTCGGCAAAGCCTACTCGGGCGTCACCGACCTCGAAATCGCCCATCTCACCGATTGGCTCCGAGCCCACACCCTCGAAGACTTCGGCCACTTCCGCACCGTCGAGCCCCAGGTCGTCCTCGAAGTCGCCTTCAACAACATCATGCGCTCCGACCGCCACCAAAGCGGCTTCGCCCTCCGCTTCCCCCGCATCCTCCGCCTCCGCGACGACAAACCCGTGACCGAAATCGACACCGTCGGACGAGTCGAAGAAATCTACCAATCCCAAGTCGACAAACCCACCGAACAATCCCCCGACCCCGAGCCCTGACCCAAGCCCTGACCGAAGCCTGACCCGCCGGGTGCCCCATCCTCTCCGGCAGCTTCATCGCCGGAAAGGGTGAGGCCCCGCCAACTCCGCCCGTGGGCCGCAAAGGGTGCAGTCCCCGCCTCCAGGGCCAACGGCCCGTCCCATACCAGCCTAGGGCGAAGCCCTAGGTACCTGGCATCTCAAAAAACAAGGGCTGAAAGCCCGTCCTATACCGCTGAACCTACCGCTGAACCGCTGAAACTTTACCCGTTCTCAATCCCCCCGCTGGTGGGGTGCAAAGCGTGAGGTCCGAACCACCACGAAACTCTCCTCTGGAACCGAAGCCTGACCCGCCGGGTGCCCCATCCTCTCCGGCAGCTTCATCGCCGGAAAGGGTGAGGCCCCGCCAACTCCGCCCGTGGGCCGCAAAGGGTGCAGTC
>CAXSGC010000067.1:0-9022 GCA_964236945.1 uncultured Acidobacteriaceae bacterium
CGGGCGCAACTACGTGGCCTTTGGTGCCGCCGGGCCAGGTGCGGCGAAGTAGCCGAGCTTTATTTGCCGATGCAGAAGGTGGAGAACTCAAGAAGGATGGTATAAACAAGCGTTTCAGCCACAAAGCAACGCTTTGTGGACAAAGCTGTGGTCAACGTCTGCTCCGATGCAGGACGGCGCAGCATAGGGAGAGGCGAGTTGTTGGAGAGCCCAAGTGACATCACGTGGTCCCCGTCCTAAAGGCCTACTTTGATAAACTAATCACAAAAGGATCGCCTTCGGTTTTGCCCTGCCAGGTGAAGCCTGGTCGAAGGAGAGACACTGTGGCGCGTCAACCCGGTACCCGCTCTGTAGCGCGTGCAACTCAGATCACTTTGGAAGCGACGCTTTGGGCTGCTGCCGACAAGCTCCGCGGCAACATGGATGCGGCTGAGTACAAGCATGTCGCCCTAGGTTTGATCTTCCTCAAGTACGTATCGGACCGGTTCGCGGCTCGGCAGGCCGAAGTGCAGCGCGAGGCGGTTGAAGAGTCGCGGGACTACCCCGACACCACACGCGACGCCTACATTGTCAACGCCCTGGAGGATCGGGACCAGTTCACGGGTCACCACGTGTACTACGTCCCAGAGGAAGCACGCTGGGAGTTTCTAAAGGCGCACGCCACCCAGGTGCAGCCACCCATCGGCGTCTTGATCGACAAAGCTTTCGATCTGATCGAGAAGGACAATCCAAAGCTCAGAGGAGTCCTTACCCGCAACTATGCCCGGCCCGAGCTAGACCAGATGAAGCTGGGCGAGATCATCACGCTCTTTTCCAATCTCGCGCTCGTAACTGATGACCAGCAAGACATGCTTGGACGCGTGTACGAGTACTTCCTTGGGCAGTTTGCGATGGCTGAGGGCAAGCGTGGGGGCCAGTTCTACACGGCCGGCTCCGTCGTGCGTCTCCTGGTGGATATGATTCAGCCCTTCCATGGCCGCGTCCTCGATCCGTGCTGTGGGAGCGGCGGCATGTTCGTGCAGTCGGAAAAGTTCCTCGCGGCGCATGGTGGTATCCCGGACGACATCTCGATCTACGGGCAAGAATCGAACCCGACTACATGGCGACTCGCGCGCATGAACCTGGCCGTGCGCGGCATCTCGGCGGATCTCGGGAACAAGTGGGCTGACAGCTTCCATAACGACCTGCATGGCTCGGTTAAGGCCGACTTCATTCTGGCGAACCCGCCTTTCAACATGAGCGACTGGGGTGGCGAACGGCTGCGCGGAGACGCGCGCTGGCGTTTCGGGGTGCCACCTGCCGGTAACGCCAACTTCGCCTGGGTGCAGCACTTTCACTATCATCTGGCGCCCTATGGCATCGCGGGCTTCGTGCTGGCAAACGGCAGTCTTTCCAGTCAGCAGTCCGGGGAGGGCGAGATTAGGCGGAAGCTGATCGAAGAGGACCAGATCGACTGCATCGTCGCGCTTCCCGGCCAGCTATTCGCTACGACACAGATTCCGGTCTGCCTTTGGTTTGTCGCTCGCGACAAGTCAAATGGCCTGCTCAAAGACAAGAAGCTTCGAGACCGGCGGGGGCAGGTGTTGTTCATCGATGCGCGCGGTCTTGGCCGTATGGAGACCCGCACGCTCAAGGTGCTGGATGACGCCGACGTTGCGCGTGTGGCGGACGCCTATCACGCCTGGCGCGAGCAGGGCGGCCACTATGCCGACGTGCCCGGGTTCGCGCGAGCGGCGAGCTTGACGGAGGTAGCTGCTCAGGATTTTGTGCTGACACCGGGTCGGTATGTGGGCGCAACAACGGCGATCAAAGATGACGAGCCGTTCGAAATGCGAATGGAGCGGCTGATGGGAGAACTTGCCGAGCAGATGGAAAAGGGATCTGGGCTAGACGAGCACATCCGCGAGAAACTGAAGCAGGTCACTCATGTCTGATTGGCCTAGGCTGACATTGGAGGAAGCTGGAATTGTCTTGCTGGACTGCGATCACGAGACACCAACGTTTGTGAGTGATGGCTTTCCTTATGTGACGATACCTCAAATGCAAGACAGAGAAATCTATCTTGAAGACGCTCGACGTATATCGCGAGGCGATTTTGACCACTGGACACGTAAGACTCGGCCTGAAGTTCACGACGTAATTCTTTCTCGGCGCTGTAACCCTGGAGACACGGCTGTCGTCCGCGAACGTATGCAGTTCGCTCTCGGACAGAATCTTGTTTTACTCCGATCCAAGAACGCCAAAGTTGTTCCTCAGTATCTACGCTGGATGACGCAAGGTCCCGACTGGTGGGTTCAAGTTGGTAAATACCTCAATCACGGCGCGGTCTTCGACAGTCTAAAGTGCAAAAACATCCCAGCGTTCTTGTTGCCCGTGCCTCCTCGTGAAGAACAAGCGAAGATTTCGGAGCTTCTCTCCTCGCTTGATGACAAGATGGTGTTGAACCGGCGCATGGCGCGCACTCTGGAGGCGATAGCACGGGCGCTGTTTCAGAGCTGGTTCGTCGACTTCGAACCTGTCCGCCGCGCCGCCGCCGGTGAGGGCACCGGCCTTCCTCCCGACTTCGCGGCTCTGTTCCCGAAGCGTCTGATGGATGATGGTCTACCAGAGGGTTGGACAACCACACCGTTGTCGAAAACGGCTAACTTCCTCAATGGTCTCGCGCTTCAGCGCTTCCCGGCAACAGACGACGTTCCAAGCCTTCCCGTGATCAAGATCGCAGAGATGCGATCCGGCCTGAAGACAACTTCGGCTCGAGCCACCTCTGCTCTGCCTTCGTCGGACTACATAGTAGAGGACGGGGATCACCTCTTTTCATGGTCCGGCTCGCTTATGCACTGCCTTTGGTCCGACGGACGCGGTGCCCTCAATCAGCACCTGTTCAAGGTAATTCCAACTTCTGCACCGGCATGGCTCTGCTACTTCTCGGTGGATCACTTCATGCCCGAGTTCCAACGGATCGCTGCAGCCAAGGCAGTCACGATGGGTCACATTCAACGTCATCACCTTGATGAAGCAATCCTTGCTTTCCCGCCAGAAGAACTGCTGAAGCGGATCGGGGACGTGATCGAACCAATGTTCGAACGCCTGAAATCACTTGCCAGGGAGAGTCGAACTCTCGCTAGCCTCCGCGACGCGCTCTTGCCGAAACTAATCTCGGGCGAACTCCGCATTCGCGACGCTGCGGAGAGCGCATAGAGTGCCCTACGAGTTGCAGCAGCTGCGGGCGGTGATGGATCGGCGCCCGGACTGGCGTGAACGACTCGACCGTCATGTGCTGGCGATCGAAACCAACATCGAGGTGCGTCCAGATCAGTGCGTCAATGAAGCGCGCACTCTCCTGGAGTCTGTAGCGCGTACGCTCTGTGCCGAGATGGATCTCCCGACTGTGTCTGGGCAGGATTTTCCCAAGCAAATGAGCACGATCTTTAGCGCATTGGAATTGCGGTTGAGCGGTCATCCGCACGCTGACGATATCAAAGCGGGGCTGAGGCAGCTCTTCGGCGGACTAAACGGCACAATGAGCGCCATCTCGAAACTGAGCAATATTGAAGGGCTGCGACACGGTGCCCACCTCGATTGGCCTACGCTGGAGCGTCGCCACGCTGCGATGCTGGGTGGATTTTGTGACACGCTGGTCGCCTTTGTCATTGAAGCTGCGAGCGAGGAGCAGACCTCCGAAAGGGGCGAGGAGCAAGAGACAGCTTTCGAGGACGCAGCAGCCTTCAACGACTGGATCGACGAAAGCCACGGTTCTGTTTCGATCCTGGAAGGCGTCTTCCAGCCCAGCCAGATCCTGTATACGTTGGATCGACAGCAGTATGAGAGCGCGCTGGCCGGATGGGAGCCGGAGGAATGAGCGAGACGGCCAATCATCGCGAACGAGTTCGCCTGGACGAAGAGGCAGTGGAACTCGCGGCGCTCGCCTGGCTGGACCTTGCGGGCTGGCGCGTGGTGCGCGGCTCTGAACTGTCGCCCGGCGGTGCGATTGAGGTCCGGAGAGATTGGCGCGATGCGCTCTTGGAGAGAGAAGTCGAAGCCGCTTTAGGTCGCCTAAATCCCACAGCCGACAAAAAGATGATCGAAGCTGCGCTGGCCGGAGTGCGGGCAAGCGTAAGCGCGGACCTGATCGAGAACAACCGGGCCTTCCACAAGCTGCTGGTGGCAGGCATTCCGGTGTCCTTTCGTGATGACGCTGGGCTGATCCGCACTCTACCTCTCCGTCTTGTCGCTGATGACGACCTGAAACTCAATCACTACCTCGCTGCGAATCAATTTGCGGTCAAAGGCGAGCACGAAGGCGTTCGTGCCGACATCGTTCTCTTCGTGAACGGCTTGCCGCTCGGCCTGATTGAGTTGAAGAGCCCGCTCAATCCTGACCCACTGCTTCGGGCATATACGCAGCTTCGCAATTATGAAGCGATTGCGCCTGAGCTGCTGCGGCTGAACGAAGTGCAGATCATCTCGGACGGTCTCACAGCCAGAGTTGGTACGCTCACACAGGGGCTCGACCGCTTCGCTCCGTGGCGACCTGAGCCGGGCGAGGTAGCTGGCGGGGCGAGTGAACTGGAAGCGGTGCTCCGTACCCTCTGCCTGCCGAGGCGCTTCACTGATCATGTGCTCGGCTTAATCGCTTTCGAAACAGACGAAGGGCGCGTGGTCTCGAAGAAGATCGCCGCGTACCATCAAGCTCGTGCCGTAAGTGCCGCGCGTGAGAGCGTAGCCATCGCTGCCACTGCAGGGGGCGACCATCGGGGCGGTGTCGTCTGGCACACACAGGGGTCGGGCAAGTCGCTGACGATGCTTCTGCTTGTGCGTGCCTTGCAGCGCGATTCGAGGCTAACCAACCCCACGATCCTGATCCTGGTAGACCGGCTCGATCTGGAAGAGCAGCTCTTTGCTACCTTCGCGGCACACGTCTCAGTTCTGCTGGCCACGCCTGTTCGGGCAGTGGATGCAGCGGACCTGCGTCGCTTGCTCACGACGACTTCCGGCGGCGTAGTGCTCTCGACGATACAGAAGTTTCGCGGCGACGATGGTTCTCATCCGCTCCTGACAGAGCGCTCGAACGTCATCGTGCTGGCAGACGAGGCGCATCGCACTCAGTACGGCTTCAAAACTAAGCTGGTCGTGAGACCAACCGGGGTTCGCCAGAGTCTTGGATTTGCCGCGTATGTGCGGCAGGCTTTGCCGAACGCAACGTTTGTTGGCTTCACGGGAACGCCGGTCACTGCTCAGGACCGTGATACGCGCGTGGTCTTCGGCGATGATGTAGATCGATACGACATGCGGCAGTCGGTTGCGGATGGGGCTACCGTTCCGATCCATTACGGGGCTCGTCTTGCCCGCTTGCACTATGACCTGACCGACGCCGAACGCGAAGAGTTGGACGAGCTAGGCGAGCAGTTAGGCAGCGGAGACGGTGCAGCGGTAGAAGCGGAAAAGGCGAAGCTGGCGCGGCTCGACGGTGTCATCGGTGCTCCCGAACGCATCGCAGCGGTCGCCGCCGATCTGGTTCAACACATCGACCGCCGTATGGAAGGGATGGGTGGCGGCAAGGTCATGATCGTGACTGCGAAGCGCTGGATCGCTGTAGCACTCTACGATGCGCTGGTAGCAGAAAGGCCCGCATGGGCCGGTGCCGATCCCACAAACGATCAAGACGGTCGGCTAAAGGTGATCATGACCGCCTCTGCCGAAGATCCCGCTGCCTTCCAAGCGCATCGCCGGACCAGCGTTCAACTCGAAGCGTTCGCGAAACGGTTCAAGCGCGCAGACTCCACATTTGATATTGCAATTGTTGTGGACATGTGGCTCACCGGCTTCGACGTTCCTTCCTTGCACACCCTATACATCGATAAGCCGATGCAGGGGCATGGGCTGATGCAAGCAATCGCCAGGGTAAACCGAGTCTTTGGTGACAAACCAGGCGGCCTCATTGTTGATTATCAAGGGATTGGGTCTGAATTGCGGGCTGCGTTGGCTCAGTATGCCGGCGAACACGGGGCAGCCACTTACGACGTAGAAGCTGCTGTCCGTGAGCTAACGCGAAACCTCGAAGAGGCTCAGTCCCTGCTCGAACCGGCATCTTGGCGCGACTTCCAGGATGCCGGACAGTCACAGAGACTGACACTCTTGAAGGCGTGCATCGAGCACATCCTTGCAACTCAGCAAAGAGCAACGTTCATCGAGACGGTCGCCAGGGTCGAAACGGCCTTCGCGTTGGCAGCGGGCACTTCGGAAGCGGCGACCGCTCGTGATCTGGTGGCGCTCCTTGTGACTATCCGTGCCAACTTAATCGAACGTGCACGGCCGCTTAATGGAGGTGGCAGCTGGAATGCCGAGCAGCGCGTCAAGCAACTTCTTTCGCGCGCTGTCGTTTCGGACGGCATTCTCGACGTGTTTGCAGCGGCCGGACTAGAGACGCCAAATGTGTCTGTTCTGTCAGAAGAGTTCCTGGCCGGTGTACGGGCGGTTCCTGAGCGTAATCTCGCCATCGAAGCCCTACGAAGACTTCTCGCGGACGCAATCTCTGGGCGTGAGCGTACGAACATTGTTGAAGCGCGCCTACTCACGGAACGACTCGATGAAGCAATGCGCCGCTATCACAATCGCGCGGTCGACAGCTTGCAGATCCTTGATGAACTTATAGCCTTGGCGCAGGAGATTGAGAGCTCCGGGAAGCGCGGGGCTGAGCTCGGTTTGAACCCTGAAGAGATGGCCTTCTATACCGCACTCGCTGAGAATGGGTCCGCCCGAGATCTCATGCGCGTAGAGGATTTGAGGGTACTGGCACAGCAACTCGTGTTACAGATTCGTCGCTCCCAGACGATCGATTGGACTCGGAAGGAATCGGTACGAGCGAAAATGCGCCTGGAGGTGAGGAAGCTTCTTGCAAGATATGGCTACCCACCCGACCTTCAAAAGGCAGCCATCGATTTGGTACTTGAGCAAGCGGAAGGCCTTGCCGACGATGTCTCCTGGATATAGTCCACGAAGTCACGCGTTTCTAATGGAACTGCCCTTTTGGGTATACCCGTGCGGAACAGAGGTTCTGTTACAGAATCGTGTCCCACAAGGATTGTCATTCTGCTAGTGTGACACGAGATGGCCAGAGTCATAGAGGCTAAAGTGACGAACGGAAAGCGCCGGGTTGGTCAGCTCGTCGGCTACCTGCGCGTCAGCTCGCTCGATCAAAAGGAACTGCGTCAACTTGAGGGTGTTGCTCTCGACAAACGTTTCGTAGACAAAGCTTCCGGCAAGGACCTCCATCGTCCGGAGTTGGAGCAACTTGTTGGCTATGTTCGCGACGGTGACACGGTGGTCTGCCACTCGATGGATCGGCTGGCCCGCAACCTGGACGATCTTCGGAAGGTCGTTCTTGGATTTACAGAACGCGGCGTCCACGTGCGCTTCGAGAAGGAGAACCTGACCTTCACCGGAGAAGATTCTCCGATGTCGCACCTGCTCCTGAGCGTCATGGGAGCGTTCGCACAGTTCGAGCGCGATCTGATTCGTGAGCGCCAGCGGGAAGGCATTGCCCTTGCAAAGCTGCGAGAGGGCGCGTACGTCGGTCGAAAGCATTCGCTTACCCCCTCGCAGGCCAAGGAGCTACGGCGTCGCGTCGCGACCGGCGAATCAAAGACTGCGCTTGCCGATGAGCTGGGTATCAGTCGTCAGACGGTGTATCGCTATGCCGCAAAAACTGGTGCATAGATACGCTGCTTCATCTCGCTAGCAGTTCCAAAGCTCTGGAGGTTGGTCTCGTGAACTCAGGCCCGAGCCAGGGTTCAGAGCTTGAGAGAGTAGCGGGTATGCTTCCGTTCTCCTGTGCTTGTGAGAGCGTCCCGTTCTACCAACTCCCTGAGATCCCTGGTTGCGGTTGCTGAGGAAGCACCCGTGATGATGCCGTACTTGCCCGCACTCATTCCACCGGCAAAGCCCTTCCGCCCCTCTTTTAGCATTCGCAAGAGCGCCTTGAGCTGGCGGTCGCTGAGCTTGCCTCGTAGACGGTCCAAGAACTTGGTCTTGTGAATCAGGAATTCAACTGTGGCTGTAGTGCCCTGTTGAGCGGCCAAGGCAACCTCCGCGAACCAGACCAGCCAGTCGGACACTTCGTTTCGCTTGTTGGCCGTTTCCAGAGCCTCATAGTAGCTCCGATGGCGGGCGTGTATGCCTTGTGCCAAGCCGATGAAGGTCGGTCTACCCAATCCCTGCACCAGAGCCTTTTCAGAGAGCGCTCGCCCGATTCTTCCATTGCCATCCTCAAAGGGATGAATGGACTCGAAGTACAGGTGGGCGATACCGGCACGGGTAAGAGGCGGGAGTGGCTCCAAGCCCTCCGGTCTCGTCTGATGAAACCAGGCAAGAAAGCGGTTCATCTCGCTGCTGACCGCTGTTGAAGAGGGTGCCTCGAAGTGAACCTTGGGTGCATACAAGGCTCCTGAGACAACCTGCATCGGTTCCTGGCTCGTCCGAAAGCCGCCTGCCGTCCGCACGTCAGGTCTGCCGGCCATCACCATGCGATGCCATGCAAAGAGCACGTCTGTCGTAAGCGGCTCATTGATAGTGCTGTACAGCCTCACCATCAACTCAGAAATCCCTTGTTCCCTTGGAGCGATGTTCTGGGCGTCCGCAGTCAAGCCGAGTTGTCGCTGGATAGAGGACTGAACGCTGGATCTGTTCAGCATCTCGCCTTCGATTTCGGAGGTAGTAACAGCCTCTTCACTCATCGACTCGACCTGGACTTCGTTCCAGTCACCCTCTTTCAGGTGCTTGGCCATGCCGAGGAGAACGCCGCCTGCAAGCAGGAACTCGTCTTCATAACGCGCCAAAGCCTCGCGATTCCAGGTGAAGTGCGGCCAATCAGGTTGCTGCCAGTTCCACATCATGATGGATACAAAGCTCCACTATAGATCATATCATGGCTGAACGTGATCGATAGCGAGGTGGTGTTCTACGAACCGACTAGATGATCTCGTGGAAGCTGAACATGTCGGCCACAGACACATCCAGCGCTTGG
>CAXSGC010000068.1:0-8250 GCA_964236945.1 uncultured Acidobacteriaceae bacterium
CCCCACCCCCACCCCCATCACCGCCAACGGCGTCGTCGTCGAAGACGTCATCGCCCGCGTCAACGACCAGATCATCAACCGCAGCGACCTCGAGCGTGCCCAACAGCAGCTTCAAGCCGAGCTCCAGCAGCAAAACGTCCCTCCCGCGGAACGCGAACAGCGCGAAAAAGATCTCCTCCGCGACATGGTCGACCAGCAGCTCCTCATCAGTCGCGGAAAAGAGCTCGGCCTCAACGCCGACGCCGAAGTCATCCGCCGCCTCGACGAGATCCGCAAACAAAACAACCTCCCCGATCTCGAGGCCCTCGAAAAAGCCGCCCGACAGCAAGGCGTCAGCTTCGAAGACTTCAAAGCCCAGATCCGCAACCAGATCCTCACCCAGGAGGTCGTCCGCGACGAAGTCGGCCGTCGCCTCCAGATGAACCAGGCCCAGGAACAAGCCTTCTACGACGCCCACAAATCCGACTTCGAACAACCCGAACAGGTCCGCCTCAGCGAAATCCTCATCCCCACCCCCGCCGACGCCTCCGACGCCGTCATCGCACAGGCCCAGAAAAAAGCCGACGAAGTCGCCGCAAAAGTGAAGTCCGGAACCGCCTTCGACGCCCTCGCCAAACAATACTCCGGCGGCCCCACCGCCGCGGGGGGCGGCGACCTCGGCCTCTTCAAGCGCGGAGCCCTCGCAAAAGTCCTCGAAGACCAGACCTTTCCTCTCCAACCCGGCGAATCCACCGCCCCCATCCGCACCCGCCAGGGCTTCGTCATCCTCAAGGTCACCGCCCACCAGCAGCCCGGCGTCCGTCCGCTCAAGGAAATCGAGCCTCAGGTCCAGGAGGCCATGTACCTCCAGCAGCTCCAGCCCGCCCTCCGCGCCTACCTCACCAGACTCCGCGAAGAGGCCTACATCGACATCAAGCCCGGGTTCCTCGACACCGGCGCCAGCGCAAAGCAAACCAAACCCGTCTTCACCGCCTACGCTCCCCCCGAACCCAAAAAGAAGCCGGCACAGCAGAAGGCGCGCTTCGACCGCGGCACCCGCTTCTCCACCGTGAACCCCGCCCCCCACACCCCCGGCCAGTCGACAGGCCAGCCCGCCCCATCCACCCCGCCCGCCACCGCCGACTCCCAGCCCCCGTCCCAGTCCCCGTCCATCCAGACTCCCGCCCAAACCACACCGGCCCCGTCCACAGCAGCCACAGACCCCGCCACCTCCACCTCAGCCGTCGCGGACGCCACACCCACTCCCGGCAAGTCCCGCCTCGTCGCCAGAAACGAGAAACCCCGCAAAATCAAGCGCGAAAAGATCCGCTACGGCCAGGCCCCGCGAAACTCCCTCCCCTCCGGATCCGCCGACGAAACCGTAGGCGCCGACCGCGGATCCGCCGCCGCTCTGCCCGCCGCCCAATCGGCTTCTCTGGACCCTCTCCCCGACACATCCACCGCCCCCGGCAGCGCCTTCGCCCCCACCGCCACCACCACCCAGATCTCCGCCACCTCCGACCCCGACCCCCTCGGCCCCAAGGCCCCCGTCACCGGCAAAACCCGCTTCAGCGCGCGTGCACCGACCATCAAGGCCGAAAAGATCCAGAAAAAGCAGGCAAAAGTCACCGAAAAGATCGCCGCCACGCCCACCGGCCCCTCCTCCACCGAAAAAGCCTCCCTGCAAACCCAGTCCGCGCCCCTCGGCCTCAACGGAGACACCACCAAGCACCCCAAAAAACATCGCGCCAAGGGCGCCCCCAAAGAACGCCTGCAGGATAAAAAAGAGACGCCCGCCGAAACCCCCGTCATCTCCCCCACCGTCAACCCAACCCTCGGCGCCAGCCCCGCCGGAACCACCCCCTCTACCCCCTCCCCCGCCTCCAATCCGGACCGCACCACCCTCCCTCCCGTCACCGCCCCCGCCCCAGGAGCACCGCCGGGTGGTCAGCCCCTCCCTCCCACCGGCAATCCATCCACAACACCCAACGGCACCTCCGCCCCACCCTCTATCTAGAGCCCGCGCTGGCCCTCGCCCTCAACCTTCCGCAGCCAACCTTTAAGAGGAGACATGAAGGAATTCTTCATCGCAGACGCCGTTCAGTTCGAAAACGCCGTCGTCACCTCCTTCTTCTGCCTCTCCTCCGTCCAGGTCCGCGATCGCAAAGGCGCCGCTGGACAGTACCTCGCCCTCGTCCTCGCCGACAAAACCGGAACCATGGAAGCCCGCATGTGGGAAGAGTTCGCCGACTCCGTCTCCACCTGCAGCGAGGGCTGCTACGTCAAGGCCCAGGGCCAGATCTCCAAATACCAGGGCAAATTCCAGATCACCCTCCAGAAGCTCCGCCACGCCGCCCTCACCGAAGTCGACCCCGCCGACTACATGCCCGCCACCCGCTTCAACGTCGACGAAATGTGGTCCGAACTCCGCGCCTCCGTCGCCCGGTTCACCAACCCCGACCTCCGCCGACTCGTCCTCAGCTTCCTCGACGACCCCGAAATCGGCCCCGCCTATCGCTCCGCCCCCGCCGCCAAGCGCCTCCACCACGCCTGGCTCGGCGGCCTCCTCGAACACGTCCTCACCCTCGTCCGCGTCTGCCTCGCCACCGCTCCCTTCTACCACGAGGTCGACCCCGACCTCCTCGTCACCGGCGCCATCCTCCACGACATCGGCAAGGTCCGCGAACTCACCTGGAAGTCCGCCTTCAACTACACCCTCGAAGGCCAGGTCATCGGCCACATCTCCATCGCCCAGCGCATGCTCGCCGAGAAAATCCGCGACCTCAGCCCCTTCCCCGAGCGCCTCCGCAACCTCGTCGAACACATGATCCTCAGCCACCACGGGCGATACGAGTTCGGCAGCCCCAAACTCCCCATGACCCCCGAAGCCATCCTCCTCCACGCCCTCGACGACCTCGAAGCCAAAATGCAGGCCGTCCGCAACGAGTTCGCCGCCGCCACCGCCAACGGACGCTCCCCCGACGAAGTCACCGACTGGGTCCGAGGCATGGAACGCTCCCTCCTGAACTCCCAGGAGTACCTCCGCTCCGGGGGCACCCCCACCGCCCCAACCCCCCAGCCCGCCACGCCTGCACCCTCCCAAACTTCGCCCGATCCCTTCGACTCCGCTCCCCCCACCCCCGCCTAAAACCCCTGCGGGAACCGATTTGAAGTACCCCGCTTTGCTTAAGGGCACGGCTTCAGCCGTGCCGTAAGTGCAACAGATGCAATACGGCTTTAGCCGCTGAGCTACAAGAGCCCCGCCCTTAGCTCATCGCGGCCGGCAGCCCACCGGTCGCCACCAATGCCCCGGTTGTTACAATCTCCTTTGCGGCCACGGAGACAGGAGCAGGCGATCCGTCCCGCCGCCGCAGACGCTCCGGAACCCCCAGAGCCCAAAAGAGGGACAATGCTCCGATTCTCCACCGCCGGCGAAAGCCACGGCGAAAGTCTGGTCGCCCTCGTCAGCGGTCTTCCCGCCGGCATCCCCGTCGATCAAACCTTCCTCGACCACGAACTCTGGCGCCGCCAGCAGGGCTACGGCCGCGGCGGCCGCATGCGCATCGAGCAGGACACCGCCCACATCCTCTCCGGCGTCCGCCACGGCAAAACCATCGGCTCCCCCGTCAGCATGATCCTCGCCAACCGCGACTGGAAGAACTGGGAAGACATCCTCCCCGTCGGCGCCGGCGACCCCGCGAAACACAAATCTGTCTCCAGTCCCCGCCCCGGTCACGCCGACCTCGCCGGCGCCCTCAAATACAACTTCCCCGACGCCCGCTACATCCTCGAACGCGCCTCCGCCCGCGAAAGCGCCGCCCGCGTCGCCTGCGGTGCCCTCGCCAAAATGCTCCTCCGCCAACTCGGCGTCGAAGTCGCCAGCCACGTCGTCCGCGTCGGGGAGGCCGAGCTCGACCGACCCGCCCTCTGGCCCGAAATCGCCGCCCTGGCCCAGAAAACGCCCGTCCTCCTCAGCTGCGTCGACCCCGGCAGCGAAGCCCGCATGAAGTCCGAAGTCGATACCGCCCTCCGCACCGGAGACACCGTCGGCGGCGTCTTCGAGGTCGTCGTCCACAACCTACCCCCTGGCATCGGAACCCACGTCAACTGGGACGAACGCCTCGACGGCCTCCTCGCCCAGGCCGTCATGAGCCTCCAGGCCGTCAAAGCCGTCGAACTCGGTCGCGGCGTCACCTCCGCCGCCTCCCTCGGCTCCACCGTCCATGACGCGATCGCCTACAGCCCGGAAACCGATCCCAACACCGGCACTCCAGCCACCCCCCGCCACACCCGCTTCACCCGCGACCAAAACAACGCCGGAGGCATCGAGGGCGGCATCTCCAACGGCGAAGACCTCATCGTCCGCGGCTACCTCAAACCCATCTCCACCCTCCGCCGACCCCTCGGGAGCGTCGACCTCAACACCCGCGAGCCCGTCAAAGCCGCCTACGAGCGCTCCGACGTCTGCGTCGTCCCCGCCGCCGGAGTCGCCGCCGAAGCCATGGTCGCCCTCACCGTCGGCCGACTTGTCCTCGAAAAATTCGGCGGCGACTCCCTCCACGAGCTCCACCGAAACTTCCAGGGCTACGCCGATCAGATCAAGACCTACTAGCACCATCAGGAGAGCAGAAGAGCGTGCCCAAAAAGCGCCCAAATAAAATTCACGAGGTCGTCAAATACCCCGACCCCGTTCTCGCCCGCCCCGGTGAACCCGTCCGCAACTTCGGCCCCGATCTCAAAATCCTCGTCGACGAAATGTTCGAGTCCATGTACGCCGCACAAGGCATCGGCCTCGCCGCCCCGCAGATCAGCATCTCCCAACGCATCACCGTCATCGACGTCAGCTTCAAAAAAACCCCCGCCGAAAAACTCGCCCTCATCAACCCCGAAATCGTCTCCCGCGAAGGCAAACAGGTCGAGGAAGAAGGCTGCCTCTCCCTCCCGGACATCCGCGAAAAAGTCCAGCGAGCCGCCCGCGTCAAAGTCCGCGCCCAAAACGTCTCCGGCGAATGGTTCGAGGTCGAAGGCGAAGAGCTCCTCGCCCGCGCCCTCCAGCACGAGATCGACCACCTCGACGGAGTCCTCTTTATCGACCGCCTCAGCCGCCTCAAACGCGACCTCGTCCTCCGCCGCATTCGCAAACTCCAGAAAAACGGAGAGTGGTAAACCCGCCGAACCCCACCAACCCGAGCCTGACGACCCAAAAACTGACCACTGTTAACTGTTAACTGAACAGAAACAACCGCCCTAACCCCACCGCCCCAACCCTCACCAACCCAAAAAGCTGACCACTATTAACTGTTAACTGAACAGAAACAACCGCCCAACCCCTCATCGAGCCCACCCGTGAAACTAGTCTTCTGCGGAACCCCCGCCTTCGCCGTCCCCACCCTCCAGGCCATCCTCGCCGCCGGCCACGAGGTCCCGCTCGTCCTCTCCCAGCCCGACCGCGCCGCCGGCCGCGGCCTCGACCTCCAGATCCCCCCCGTCAAGCGCCTCGCCCTCGAGCACAACCTCCCCGTCCTCCAGCCCGAACGCATTAAAAACAACCCCGACCTCCACTCCCAACTCGAACACATCCAACCCGACGCCATCGTCGTCGTCGCCTACGGCCGCATCATCCCCGACTGGATGCTCAGCCTCCCCCGCCTCGGCAACATCAACCTCCACGGCTCGCTCCTCCCCAAATACCGCGGCGCCGCCCCCGTCCAGTGGGCCGTCGCCCAAGGCGAAACCGTCACCGGCCTCACCACCATGCGCCTCGACCCCGGCCTCGACACCGGCGACCTGCTCCTCGCCACCTCCGTCCCCATCGCCGAAGATCAGATGGCCGTCGACGTGCTCGACATCCTCGCCCAGCTCGGCGCCCCCCTCATGCTCCAAACCCTCAACGGCCTCGCCGACGGCACCCTCACCCCTATCCCGCAAGACCACAGCCTCGCCACCCTCGCCCCCATCCTCACCCGCGAAGACGGCCGCATCCTCTGGTCCCGCTCCGCCCGCGAAATCCACAACCGCTGGCGCGCCTTCTACCCCTGGCCCGGAGCCCACACCGCCTGGCGCGGCAAAAAACTCCTCCTCCACGACCTCAGCCTCCCAAATGTTAGGGAGCCAGACCTTAGGGAGCCAGACCTCCCCCACCCCCCCGCCACCTCCACCCCCGGCACCCTCCTCGTCCACGAGGACCGCCTCTTCAGCACCGCCGGGGACAACACCCTCCTCGAAATCCGCGACCTCCAGATCGAAGGCAAACGCCGCATCACCGCCGCCCAATTCGTCCACGGCCACCAGCCCAAATCCGGAGAACCCCTCGGCCCATAACTCCCATGACCCCCACCCCGCCGCCTAACAAAGGTCTGCTTAAGTCACCTCTCATTAAGGCATCGCTTGATCCTGCCGTCAGTCTTAAAATTACGTTCTGTTAAAGAACGGCTTCGGAACTTGTTAATTACGTTCTGTCAAAGGCACGGCTTCGGAACTTGCTGAAATACTCCGTTTTGCTTAAGGGCACGGCTTCAGCCGTGCCATAGCTAGCTCATTACAAATAGGCGGCTTTAGCCGCTGAGGTACGCTTTTCCGCCAATGCCGCCAACAAATCCCCGCACTCCCAAAACTCCAACCCCCGCCCCCGCCAACCCCGGCAAAATCTCCCCCGCCCGCCGCGCCGCCGTCCAAATCCTCCTCGAGATCGGCGCTGGCCGCGCCCACAGCGACGATCTCCTACACGCCCGCCCCCTCCAAACCCTCAGCCCCGCCGACCGGCACCTCACCACAACCCTCGTCATGGGCGTCCTCCGCTGGCAGATCGCCCTCGACGCCCAGATCCGCCCGCACCTCGCCCGCCCCGACCAGAAACTGCCCGAAGTCGTCAGCGTCGCCCTCCGCCTCGGCCTCTTCCAGCTCCTCCACCTCAGCCGCATCCCACCCCACGCAGCCCTCAGCGAAAGCGTCGAAATCTGCCGCGCCGCCAACCAGGAGCACGCCGGAAGGATGGTCAACGCCATCCTCCGCAAGCTCTCAGCCGCCCGCTCCAAACCCCCATCCCCGCCCCTCTACGAGTCCACCGCCGCCTTCGCCCAGCGCCTCGCCCACCCCCTCTGGATCGTAGATCGCTGGGTCAAAACCTACGGCCGCTCCGCCGCCCTCAGCATCTGCGCCGCCGACCAACACGAACCTACCCAAGGTAACTTCTTCACCGCCGAATCCGACAACCCACCCCTAACCCCACAAACCTCCGCCAGCCCAGAACCCGCAGCCTCCTCAGACGCATTCGCCCCCTCAGACTCGTCAGCCCCGTTCGACCCCGCCGACGCCGATCTCGCCCAACCCGAGAACCCACACCGAACATCCATGCCCCTCATGGACGACGGTTCCCGCCTCGTCGCCGAACTCGCCGCCGCCGCCCTCCCCCCTACCCCCAACCGCGCCCCACGCGCCTGGGACTGCTGCGCCGCCCCAGGCGGCAAAACCCTCGTCCTCGCCCGCCGCCTCCCCACCGCCGACCTCCTCGCCACCGACAAGAGCCCACGCCGCCTCGCCGGCACCCAAACCCGCCTCCAGCAAGCCCTTCTCCCCGTCCGCACCCTCGCCATCGGCGCCGCCGACCTCCCCAACACCGAGCCTCCCTTCGACCTCATCCTCGCCGACGTCCCTTGCACCGGCACCGGAACCCTCAGCCGCAACCCCGAGATCCGCCTCCGCCTCCATCCCGAAGACCTCCCCCGCCAGGCCGCCCGCCAGCGCGAAATCCTCGCCTCCGCCCTCCTCCACCTCGCCCCCGGCGGCCGCCTCGTCTACTCCACCTGCTCCCTCGAACCCGAAGAGTGCGAACAAGTCATCGGCTCCATCCCCGGCATCCGCCCCATCCCCATCCTCCCCTTCCTCGAAGATCTCCGCACCCGAGGAATCCTGAACCCAGATCTCGACCTCAACACCCTCATCCGCAACGAGGCCCTCCGCACCCTCCCCGGCATCCACCCGACAGACGGCTTCTACGCCACCGTCCTCGAACGTACGTAATTCCTCGAACGCACATAACCTCGAGCCCACCTGAATTTGGAGCAGTTTGTCGCGTAGCTCTGCCGTTCCGCTCAAGGGCACGGCTTCAGCCGTGCCGTAAAACGCTTTGTTTTGCCCTTCAGCTTTAGGGACCTCTGATCAAATTCCGCTTTGTTAAGGGCACGGCTTCAGCCGTGCCGTAAGTGCAATCCACGCAATGCGGCTTTAGCTGTGAGGTTGCTTCAGGTTATTGTCTTATGAAGGAGACTCTGT
>CAXSGC010000069.1:0-8182 GCA_964236945.1 uncultured Acidobacteriaceae bacterium
GCGCTAGTTCCAGTATAGTCGAACGGATGAACGGCCCCAAAAGGATCATGATAATTATAGCCGTAAAGCGTTATTATTGTATAAGTGGGCCCAGGGCACGACTTTCCACTTTCCGAATTTGTCAAATATCCAGTGAATGCGGACCCGTTCAATTGGCCCGTGAACCCCCAGCTAGGTGCCGGCGTCCACGCTTTAGTCGTTCCATTGCTGACAGGATTCCAGATTAGCCCCTCATATTGAATCGCATAGCTAAACCCAAGACCGCGTCCAGCTCGATTAACAAGCGGAATGTTAAATCTAACGTTATTGTTGCCAAGATTGATCTGATCGAAACCGCGATTGTCGAAGCTCGCGAACGGGTAAGCGCCAGTTCCGGGCGCTTGCGCGAGCATAGAAACACACGTTGTCAGCGTAGCGAGAGCTGCCAGCAAATACTTTTTCATGAATTGCCTCGGTTTTACTCGGCAGTGACGCTGTTGATAGTGATGTCGGCCTGTAAAGTACGCTGGACGTAACGCTGGATGCGGTGAGGGAGAACAAATCCAGCGTCTGCGTGGTAGTCGCTGAATACAATGCGGTTCTTGATCACATACGCGCTATCGCTGTTTACCATGTAGTCGTATTCAAGCGATACAGGGAGGGCTGTCGTATGGTCGTAGAGCACGGAGACCGTTGTTCCTTGTTGCATAAGGTTTACAGTCATTGGCGTCACTCCTCCCAACGCGGGTGGCGGTGTCAGGTTGGTTAGGTAAGTGAACCTGACATTCCCATCAGCCCGGTCAGTGGATTGGGTTCCATCTTTCGCGAGCACGACCGCGCTCGGCAGCAGTGTAAAACCCAACCAAGGAGCAAACCAAGGCACCCTGCGAAAGCAGCTCGGGTCCGCTACAATCCGTTGTTTGCCTGCCTTGTCGATATGTGTACAGCTTCGGCCCGCCGCCCAGGATGATTCCGTGTAGGAATGGGATGTGGTGGGCAGAGTCCATTGTTCTTCCGTCGAGCCATCGGTCGAGACCTTCAGCAGCACATCGCCCGACTCTTTCAAGGAGCCTGCGATCCACGTAGCCGAGCCGCTCAGCATCAGGGTCTTTAAAGGTTTGGCACCCGGATTGAAGGCCAGAACGGATTGCTGCTGGAAAGGTGTAAGGGGAGCCTGGGCCAGTGCACTTCCAGCAATCGACAGAACGGCAAGGAGAACCAACGGCCACATACGGCTAACTACACGAATGGAATGTCGAAATAGCGAGATGCAAGCGTGCATGGAGTCTCCAGAGCCATTGCGGAAAGGCGTGTCAGGAAGACTGTAGCTATCGCACCTGTGTTTTGCGATCGCCCCGACCTTAGCTTCACGCTAGGAACGAGACGATACTGAACCTTTCCTTGAAGCGCGTCAAGAAAAATGTTTGAGCTTATTTGCATAAGCATCCGCTGCGCCGCACTGGGCAGATTCGATCCCTTATCTAACCTTCCCTAAAGAATCTGAAGGAGTCTCTTCATTGCGTACTCTCTGAACGACCGTTACAACAAAGTACAATCGCTCCAGATGAGTTCCGTCCAGCCCAAATTCATCGCCTACTACCGGGTTTCGACCGACCGCCAGGGCAAGAGCGGCCTTGGACTCGAGGCTCAGCGCGCCGCTGTCGCCAGCTTTACCCGCGGCGCTTCCTGCTCTCCGAGTTCCAGGAGATCGAGAGCGGCAAACACCGCGCCCACCGTCGATGTACCGCTGTCCATCAGCGACGCGTTCGCCTGCACCTCGACAGTCTCATTCGTGCTCCCTACCGGTAGCGCCGCATCAATCCGAGCCTCCTGCCCTACGCTGAGCACGATCCCCGCTTGCGTTGTCTGCTCAAATCCGGTCGCCGTCGTCAACAGTCTGTAGGTGCCCACCGGTACCAGCGGAAAGCGGTAGTACCCCTTGTCGTCTGCCACTGCCTCTCGCGAAATGCCCGTTCCTACGTTCGTCAGAGAAACATGTGCGCCAGGAATCGCACTCTTCGAGGAATCAGTCACGTAGCCATTGACAGCCGCATCCACGGCATTGGCTTGCACGAAGGCACAGGAGGAACCGATGGCAAGTGAAGCGAGAACGAGATGACGATACAAGGCGAGGGATCTTCGGAGTTTGTTGAAGCTCAGAGTTAAAGGAACCAACGCTGGAGTGAAACATTGGCCGACCGTGTTTAGAAAGAGATCTTGAAGTAGGCTTGCCCCTGCCGTGGAGCGTTGTTCTGACAAGGACTGCTCCCGCCTTTGCCGTCGGGCTGAACGAGGCCGAAGTTTTGGGCGCCGTCCGAGACGGTGGTGTCCGGCGTGCAGACCTGGACGCGGTTGAGGACGTTGAAAAACTCCATGCGCAGCTCCATGTTCAGACGCTCGCCTGCGAAGAAGCGCTTGGCCAGGGCGAGGTTCTCGTTGGAGCCGAAAGGGCCGCGTAGCTGGGTCAGGTTGCGAGGAGAGTTGCCGGGAGCAAAGCCGGGGTCGGAGAAGGCCGAAGTGGTGAAGACCGGAAGGCCTTTGTAGTAGTTTTTGTAGTTCACATGGAGCGGGACGCTGGAGTCGAAGTTGGCGCGGTTGAAGCCATTAAGCAGCGGGTCGGTACTGTTGGTGAAGACCGTGAGCGGATTTCCGCTTGCATACTGAAAGGCACCGCTCAACTGCCAGCCGCCCCAGGCGTTCTTGCCCAGGTTGCCGCCTTGCGAAAGCAGACGCTTGCCCGGACCGAAGGGCAGTTCATAGACCAGCGCAAGATTGGCGGTGTGGGTCTGATCGGCCGACGAGACCGTCCACTCCGCTTTTTGGTTGAACTTGTTCAGCGAGCCATAGTTTTGATAGGCAAAACCGCTATCGGTGTTGGAAAGGCTTCGGGCAAGGGTGTAGTTTGCGAGGATGGAGAGACCGGCGGCATAGCGCTTGAGCAGTTGAGCCTGTAGACCGTTGTAGAAGGCAGCTCCGTTGAGATCGAAGGGATTGCAGATGCCGCCGCAGGACTCAGTGGGGTTGTATTGCGGGTACGGGAGCAGTGCCTGTGGCAGGCCACGGTTGGCTCCGTAGTCCTGCATAAAGTTGCAATAGGGCGCGTAGTAGCCGGCGCTGGGCGTGTTCGAGGGGCATCGCGAAAGGCCGGCTGCGGCCAGGTCGGCCTGCGCCACGGGGCTGGTCCAGGCGTAGTTGGGCGAATCGGGGGACATGGCGCAGTTGGGATCGTCAACCTTGCCGCTGGCGCAGAACTGCGCGAGGTACTTGGGATCGGTCTGGTTGATCGGGTTGACGATAGAGGGCAGATGAACGCCCCGATTGCCGACATAGGCGGCAGAGACGAGCATGTTGTACGGAAGCTCACGCTGAATGCCTACGTTCCAATATTCGCCGTAGGGGTAGGAGCCGGGATTGCGGGAGAAGGAGTGCAGCACACCCTGGCCGTTGAAGCCGGCGTCGCTGAACGGAGTGTTGCCGGGGAGCGGAAGCGGATGGGAGTCCCATTGGCCGTTGCCGGGGATGTTGGACCCATTTGAGTTGACGTTAACGATGCCGGCCAGCAGGGTGCCGTACTGAAGACTGAGCTTGTTATTGCCGAAGTCATACGGACCGCCATTGAGATGGTTAATCGAGAAGCCCGCGGAGAGGACCGTCTTGTGATTGAGGCTGTAGGTCATGCCGACGCGTGGATCGACGTGTTTGAAAGAGATATCGGCGCGATCATACCCGGCGATACCGAGCTGATTGGCGGCGCCGAGCAGCGGTGTTCCGCCGGGCGTGGTAGCCGCAGCGTTGGCCACCTTGGGGTCGAAGTAGACCACGTTGTTCTTGAGCTCCGTGAAGGGAACCATGATGTCCCAGCGCAGGCCAGCGTTGAGAGTCAGGCGCGGGTTGAGTTTGAAGTCGTCCTGGATGTAGGAGCCGACGTAGAAGTTGCGGAGTTTGTTTTCCTGTGTGAGCCGGCGATATGCGGAGTCAGAGTCGCCGAGGAGGAAGCTGGCGAAGGCGTTGCCGGTATTCGCGATGTTGGATGGATCCGCGGTGGTGCGGTTGCTAAAGCTGAAGGCTCCGCCGCAGGTTGGGCACTCGTTGTCGTCATGTGCGGCTCGCCGGAGTTCCCAACCGATATTGAGGGTGTGCCGCCCGGCAGACCAGAGCCAGTTGTTATCAAAGCTGAGACCGAGCTTGCGGTTGATGGCAACGGTGCTGCCCGCGGTGCTGTTACCCCATGTGGTGGGTGCGTTCGGCAGGCCGTTCTGGTTGAAGGAGATGGTCGGCAGAACGGATCCGCCCTGCACGGATCCGAGACTGACGCCCGTGTGCGCGTTGAAGCCGTCGTTGATCTCACCCAGGCTACCAAAGCCGGCGGTCATGACGAGATTCGACCGGATCAGACTGGAGTAGGTGACGAAGAGGCCGGTGCCGAGCCGTGGCTCGTTTGTGGAGCCGCCGAGCGCGTTGCCGAAGTGAGCATTGTTGCTGCAGCAGAAGACATAGTTGTACTTGTCACGCCAGAAGCTGGCATGGATCTTCTGCGTCTGCGTGAGGTCGTGATCGATGGAGAAGCCCCAGTTGGTCTGGCGGGTTGGGAGCGATCCGATGGAGGAGCTGACATTGTTGGAGAGGCCAGGCAGGCTGGGCGCGGGGACCAGGGAAAGGAGGCTGGCGGATGTCTTGCTGAAGCACGCGCGCGGGATAATATTGCCGCCCCAGGGCGATCCGGGCGCGGGGGCAGAGCAGCCGCCGGGCGCGACGAACCCCTGCGGAACGAAGATGGTCTGCGGCTTGGGCTGGGCGAGAAGCGCGCTGAAGTCTCCGTTTACCTCCGCAACGCTGGGGACGGTCATGGTGCCGGTGTCTCGCTGATTAAGGCGGAACCAGTCGGAGCTGACATGGAAGAAGGTCTTGTGCCTGCCGTCGTACAGCGCCGGCAGGATGACGGGGCCGCCGAGAGAAAAGCCGAAGTTGTGCTCGTGGATTGCGGGCACGGCCAGTTTGGACCCATCCGCCTTGAAGCCCGGGTTGGCGCCGGCTGCGTTGAACATGGTGTTGCGAAGGACCTCAAAGGCGTCACCATGCAGAGCGTCGGTTCCGGAGGTGAACTGATAGGAAGCGACGCCCTGACCGAGACCATACTGCGCGCTGAAACTGGAGGTAATCACACGAACTTCGTTGACCATCTCGAAGGGCGGGTTTAAGTTGGATTGATAGCCCTGCGTCTCCGCCTGAACGGCAACGACTCCGTTGAACATGACTGTGTTTTGGTAGTCGGTTCCGCCGTTGATGCGATGGCTCCATTCGCCGCCGGTCACGCCTGGAGCGAGGAAGAGGTAGTCGTCAATCTGGCGGTCGCGTGGTCCCTGGTTGCCGGGACCCCCGCCTATGAGAACGGGTATCTCTTCGGTGATCTTGTTTTCGATCACCGTACTGAGCTGAGGCTGGGTGGTCTCGAGACTGATGGCCGGGGAGAGTACTTCCACGCTTTCGGAGGTTGAGCCTGCTACGAGTTGCGCGTCTTCACGGGTGCTCTGGCTGACGTCCACGTGGACGTCCGTTATGATGCGCTTCTGAAATCCTGGCATCTCGACGGTGATGCGGTACAGGCCGGGCAGAGTGTCGGCGAGGACGTAGGAGCCTGCGTCGTTGGTGGTGGTGTGCGAGATCACATGGGTGGCGATGTTCTCAGCGACAATATGAGCGGCCGGCACGATGGCTCCCGAGATGTCTGTGACTGTGCCGGTGATGCTGCTGGTGGTCTGCGCAAAGGCAGCAAGGGTGGACATGCTCGACACAAGCGCCAGGCAAAGCAGGATGGTTCGTCGAAGATGCGACGCTGGGCGGGTCTGGCGGTTAGGGGCAGAGCAATGCATGGGTGGCCTTCCTGGGTTGCTTAGAGCGGACGGGTGATACGTCAGGTAGAGCAGCGGCATGACGCGTAGCGACGGTGTCTGCGGCAAGAAGCTAGGTGAGGTGCTGGGCGGCGACCCAGGGATAGGTCACATACGAGGTGAAGACCTGTTCGCCGCGGACCTGGCACAGGGTGTAACCCTCCGCGCTGCCATCCTCCATGCGGCCCTTCCACCACAGGCCGGATACAGCGCCGCCGATGACGAATTCAGTGCCGCCGTACTGGGATCTCTCCCATACGTGAAGATGGCCCTGCAGCACAAGTTTCACAGTGTGGCGGGCGAGGAGGGAGTGCACGGCAGAGGCGTTGGCGACCACCGGCCCGCGTCCACCCTCGGAGGAGAGCGAGCCAAGCACGGAGGCGATGGGAACGTGGGTGACAACGACGACGGGCGTGTCTGGACCGACTGAGGCGAGATCGTTCTCGAGCCAGCGGAGTTGCTCCCCGTCAAAGTGGGAGCTGAAGATTTTGTAGTATTCGATTCCGATGGAGTCGAGCACGACGAAGTGCCAGCCCTTGTAGTTGAAGGAGTAGTAAAGCTTGCCGAAGTTGTCTTGGTAGAGCTGCTTGCCGTACTGCGGATCACCGGGCTCGATCGGGCTCTTCTGGTTGATTCCGATCACATCGTGATTGCCGATGGTGTGGTGGACGGGACATGCGAGCTCTGCCTCGGTCTGGCGGTACAGCTTGAAGAGAAAGCGCGCACGCGAGAGGTCTTGCTCGCAGACATCAAATACCTGGTCGCCACCGGCGATGCAGAAGTCTGGTTTAGCCTCATTGATCGCTTGGAAGCACTTCGCACATCCTGCTGCTGCCCCCAACTCAGGTTGAAGGTGAGTGTCGGTGAAGAAGATGAAGTCGAAGTCACGCGCAGGATCTGTCTTCGGGATTGGAAGACCCTGCTGCTGCTGCTTGAGTGCGGACGGGATGGGAGAGTGTCGATCGCCGGACGCTATCGCAAGGGCGAAGGCATTCTGCAGGAAATTGCGTCGGAACATTCACGAGCCTCTGGAGTTGGTTTTTGGTGAGGAGGCGAGATTACCCGCTCCCGCGGATCTCCGAAATCAGCCGTGCACGTGGCGCTTTCTCAGGACTGCGAAGAGAGTAGTGCGTCGCCATCACAGCATCGTTAAAACGAATGAACTGTCAGTTAACTCCTCTCATGCTGGAAAAGAACACAATCCAAAACCGCAAAGGTGACCTGCTCCCCGAAAACTGAACCAATTGGATCTGGAGTTCTTTCGTAGATTGAACGAGGGAGCGGATTGAAGAAGAGTCGATTCAGTGAAGAGCAGATCATCGGGATGTTGAAGCAGCATAAGGCCGGGGTGAAGACTGCGGATGTATGTCGTGAGCACGGGATCAGCGCGGCGACGTTTTATCAGTGGAAGCAGAAGTACGGCGGCATGGACGTGAACGAGGCGCAGCGGCTGAAGCAGATGGAGGACGAGAACCGTTGTCACGCTGCACTCAATTCCCGGAATCGCGCTGCTTTGTTTCAGTCCTTGCCCGGGTTTTCACTCCATTGTCACTGCACTATGAAGCGTGGGTGGGGGGGGTGAGGTCCTACCGACCGTCCACGATCGGCGTACCGCCCCCGGAGATGAAGCTGCAGTGGTTTCTGAGACAAACTTCCTTTTCCATGTTGATCCTTTGGAGTTGAATGAACTGCTCGGGCGACAGGCCCAGCGCGTTGCGGTAGGCGTTGTCGGCCTGAGCCCTGCTTTCTTCCGCTGCCTTGCGCGCATCCTCGGCCAGCTTGATCTGCACTTCGGTGATACTCCTCTGTTGCTGGCTGGCGGTTTCGATTCTCTGGCTCTTGACTGAATCGGGAGGGCTTGCTTTGCCGACCGTGACATTAAGCACGGTCACGGGCATATGAATCCTCGCAAGGTATTGTCGCAAGCCATCGAGAACGTTTTGATCGATCGCTTCGATGGCCGTGCTGGAAATAGCGGTCTCGTTCATGCCGTGTTGCCGCACCTGCTGGCGTACCAGGTTTGAGAACTCGCGTTCCACGTCCGTCTGGTACCAGGTGGAGCCGAAATCCCGGATGAGCCGGACGCTGTCGGTCACCTGCAGGCGAACGATCGCGTCGAAATCAAGGGGAACCCCATCGGACGACATGAAGTCGGTCGCCTTGAGTTCACCTTGCTGGGGCTGCATATTGACATCGATCGCCTGGGTCGTGGGCGAGATAAAGGTGAGGCCCGGTTTCACGGCCTCGCCGGCCACACCGCCGTGACCGAAGATCAGCGGTTTCTTGATCAGCACAGATTCGTGGCCGATATCGGG
>CAXSGC010000070.1:0-7952 GCA_964236945.1 uncultured Acidobacteriaceae bacterium
CCATCAGCAAGCCGGGAACGCCGGCTGTCGGGTTTCACGAGTTTACGGAGTTCAGCTATGGGTGGGTTCCGTATACTGACGAACTGGACTGCCTGTTTGCCGGTTTTTACAGGTTGTCGGACAGATGACAACGATAGCCTGGGACGGAGGCCAGAACTCGTTCCGCATGAGGGTGCCCGAGATCATTTGTCCATTTGTCCTAGGGAGGGCGGATCCGACGCCGGCGATGGTTGAGCGGTCTCTCCATGGAAAAGACGCCTTAAGGCGCTTACGGGAGGAGACGCGCAGAGCCGGGATGTCTCTCGTTCTCCGCCCTTATTAAGCTCGGACTTCAGACGCACTGCCTAAGCTCTGACCCATGTCCGCTTTTCTGAGCTGGAATCCGTCCACGGTCCTGTAACCGGGTTGAGGCGTTATCTATGAGAACAGCAGTTTTGTTTGTGCGCTTCGACGGGAGCATCTTTTCAACCAGGAATGTACCCCGTGCTCACGCCATCGCCGCCGGAATGATCCGGCCGGCACAACCCCAGAGCTGGGAGCGCCAGATGCTGGAACGGCTTCCCGATCTATCCGAGTTGCTGGGGATCATGGACCAGGCGACATCGAAGGCAGAGGATCGTTGAGAGATGCTCACCTGTGAGGATTGCGGCGACGGGCTGCCCAGCAGATCACGTGACTTGGGACCGTACTGGTGATCATGGACCCGGCACCGGCTGTAAGAAAGTTGTTGGTTGCCACTCGAACCGATTACGATTCTGGCATGCCCCATTCCTCCGGACCGGACTCTTGGGTTCACCTTGTAACTTACCCTGACCTCACTTGGCCGCTCGTTCTACGCCGGGCGAGTCTCGAGAACAACGATATCGGGAACAACGATGTCGTACGCCGGTTCCTTTTGGAGACACGCTCGTTTGATGAGACGTGCCCTTCCTAAGACGCAGCTCCGATGGTTCGCACTGAACCACGGAGATCCATCCCCACTCACCACAACCCTACCCCGCAAGAAGGAGAGTTCCCCATGCAACGTAGTCTCGGCACCATGACCGTCTCACCGCTTTTCCGTTCCGACCTGCCCTCGCACCGATCGAGGGCGGACGTCGTCTCCTCATTCCTGGCCATTTCCGAAGGCTATGCTCATCGGTGGATCGATTCACGGAAGGGAACCCTGGTGCTGGTGATGGCTCCCTATGATCCGGCATCGGGCTCTATCTATATATATGACCGTCAGCGGGATTTCTGGTTTCGGCTGAGCTTCGAGGCAATGGATGATTCGTTCACGGTCGATTCCTTCGAGGCCGCCTATAAGGAGTACCGGCTGTCCGCCTACATGGAGCAGCCCGGACTCTTGCTGAACTTCATTTCCGAGGAAGAGCAGGCGCTTCTTCCCGAGAAGGATTCGGACGCAACCATGCCCGAACTGCATTTAGAAGGCGATCTTGCCATGCTGATGACCTTGTGCAGTTATGGGCAGCAGGTAGCCGCCTAGCCGCCTTCGCTTCATCGTCCATGGGCCACCCGTAAAAGGGTGGCCCTTTGTGTTTCTGCAGCACAACCTGACTTGAAGGAGTTTCCCATGAAGATGTCCGCCTCGCGCATCCGCCACATCAACCGCAATATCCCCCACTCCGGCCACTCCTTCTACAACGAGAACAAGATTCTGCCTCCCCGGATCCCGAATCTTTCCTACTCGCACATTGTGTTCGTGCCCGCCCCGCGTCCCTGATCGTCCGGTCCCTCGCTTTCCGTCCGCCCTCTTCTCCCCTATTGCTCCTGATCTTCACCTTCGTCTCTGCCCCGTGCTTCGACCCACCGCTCCATCCGCCCCCACCCCGACCGGGTGTGATCTCCGCTCATCCGGTTTTGTCTGTGCCCATGCCGGCACGCGCTGTCCAGCCGAGATCCACTCCCGAGGAGAATCATCATGAGCCTTTCCGCTTCGCGCATCCGCTCCCTGTCCAGCCGCACCCGCCTTGCCGAAGAAGCCGTATACCCCGGTCTCCGCAACCCGCGTCCCGGCTTCCCCTACAACCTCAAGTCCCCGCTCCCAAGTCAGTTCCGCGGTGACGCCATGCAGAAGGCTTTCTCCCGGGCCGGCCTCGCCTAATCGCTTTCCGTAGAGGTGCGCGCTTCTTCGTTACGCGCACCTCCAGCCGATTTGACCGAGTTTCAGACCAGGGTTATAACCGCACCATCCGAGAAAGGAGGGTCCTATGTGTCCTCTCGATCCAGCCCTGCTGGCTCCCCCGTATGCGCGCTTCAACGTCCGCCCCGAGTTGGCGGATGACTACATCCACCTTTTTGTAAACAGAAGGGAGTACAGCCTGCAGGCCGACCATCTGATGATGAACGGCAAGGTCGGCTGGTACATGGCGCAGGAGTACACGACAGACCCTTCGACCGGTGAACGGATCAAGGGCAGTCGACGGCAGCTCGACAATGCGACGATCCGCAAACACATCAACGGCGACAACACCATCAACCTTTACGCTGTTGATCCTGAAACTCAGCGCTCGAAGTGGGTCGCGGTCGATGGCGATTACGATGGCTCGATCAAGGACATCCTGTGCCTGCGATACGAGCTGTCGCAGGACGGGATCTATCCGGCACTCGAGTATTCTCGGCGCGGTGCCCACCTATGGGTGTTCGCCGAGACCCCTTTGCTCGCTTCCGAGCTGCGGATCTACATCTACAATCTCGCGCTGAGGCTGGGGATCGCGATCAAGGGCGGCGGCATCAAGCAGGGACTGGAGGTGTTCCCACTCCAGGACACGGTGTCCGCCTCCCACTTCGGCAATGCGCTCAGGGCTCCGCTCGGAGTGCATCGCCGCATCCGCCGTCGCTACTGGTTTACGGGAGCCAACTCGAACCCCGAAGACCAGATGCGCTACCTGATGAAGCTGCCGAAGCTCAGGGAGGATCACCTTAAAACCCTGGTCGACGGCATGAGTCTGCCCGAGACCTATCAACCGCCGTCGCCCGCGATCGTTCCGGCTTACCGGCCTCCGAACACTCCCGGCGCTCGCCCCGAGTTCCGCATCCTCGACCACATTCACCGGACCAGGAGAAGCGGGCGCAACTACTGGGCTCAGTGTCCATCCTGTTCTCAAGCCAGCCGTGACAGCTCGAAAGACAACCTTTCGATCCAGATCGCGGACCCCCGGTTTTACAAGTGCTGGGCCGGCTGCACCAAGGAAGACATTCGCCTGGCGCTCGGTCAGCCCCTGCCACGCCGCACCTTCGCCTAAACCTTCACCCATACAAACCCAGAACCCATTGCGGGAGGTACCCATGTCCACTGCTGCTTCCATCGTCCAAGATCAGCCGCTACCGAAAGCGGTGCGTGACAGCGAGTTGTTCGCGCGTCACGGCCTGGCCCTGCCGGAGGCAACAATGAATGCACTCAAGAAGCGCGGAATCTACTGCGAAACCGCGTTTACCCTTGAGTACCAGCGACACGCCAGCCGCTACATTCTCCGAGGCACGGAGTCGGGCGGAGCGGTCGCGGACATGGGCCGCTATGTCGCCTATTTCAGCCAGGAAGGCTCCGCCCTTCCGTGGCTTCAGCCCATCGACTCGCTTGGCGTCAACGGCCGGCACGCCGTCGTGCTCGCCCCGGAGTTGATCCGCATGGATATGCTTCGGGTCGGCCGCACGTATGAGCTGGCCGTCACAGCGCATCACCTGGTCACCTTACCCGGGAGCAGCCGGCCCCGGATCGGTTCCACGATGCTGTTTCGTGGCAAGCAGGGCACCCTGTCGATGGAGTTATGGAAGGCCGATCATGCCGAGCTCCGCGGCCAACTATCTCCTGCCTTCTATACGGCCTCCGGAGACATGCGGACCATCCCTCCCCCTCTCGAGCACGGCATCCGCACTCTTACAGGCGCCGTGTGCTGCGTCGGCTGCAAACACAGCCATGTGGCCACCGCTCCGGTCCCCGGCTTCGAGCTCAACGGCTGAACCGCCGGACCTATTAGCTCACCTTACTTAAACGCACACCCTCGGAAAGGAGGGGTCACCATGCCTGCCGAACTGCTATACGATGAAGTCATCAGTCAGACTGCCGGAACCACAATAGAATCCGGCGAACCTTCCGAGGTCAACGTGGCCACTCTTGTCAGCCCGGCAGCGGCAACACTCGCCAAGCCTGCATCCCCCACCACCATAGAGATGTGGCAGCTCAGAATCGAACACGCGCGGGCTACCCTAATCGAAAAGCGGCGCATTTCGGACGCCCATCCCGGACGTCGCGAGTGGGACGCTTACATCGCAAGCGCTCCCTGTCTCGCCATGATGAAGGCGCTCAGGAGCAGGTGCCTGGGAACCGCAGTGACCCGGCTGAACAAGCACTGGAACATCATCTTCAGCACCAGGATGGCGAGCGCCACCGTCCGGGACTTCCTGGCGAAACTCAAGGTCGAGGTCTTCTTTCCGTCCACTACACAACCGAAGCCCGGCAGAACTCTATCCGGGGAAAGCATCCAGCTTGGCAGTGAGGGGCCAGTCGTCGTATCGCGCAGCCTGCCCGGCTATGCCGCTGACAATAGCCTCTACGGGGTCGGCAAACCCCTAGTCATTCTTTCGTGGGCCGATATCTCTCCCTGGTGCCTCATCTCGCCTGGTCATTTCCACCAGCAGAGCGGGAGCTTCCAGTACACGGACCAGTACCAGAAGGTATGGAGCACGGACACTGTACTTTCCGAGTCTTTTCAGGAGGGCCTCTCATCCCCCGCTCTGAGCCAGGCGATCGCACAGGCTCAGGCAGCATTTGCTGGCTTTCTGGCCTACAGGACGGCAGACATCGACACCACAATATGGCGGATGCTGGTTCCAATGCTCGAATACAAGATCAAGACCTGGAGCCGCATCGCTTTACCGGAAAGCAACCTGCAGGACCTTTCCCGCCGTGCCCAGTTGTTCGAAGAAAGGGACAAGGCGGCACCGAAAGGCCTGCTCCTGGTAGGGCCACCGGGCACAGGCAAAACTCTCATTGCACGAAGTCTTTCCGTCCCCAAAGAAGTAAATTTCGCCCAGGGTTCTCACTTCGAACAACTATCCCTGGCCGACCTGAAGCAGGCGCAGATCGGGGCCAGCGGACAGAAGGTGCGGGAGATATGGAACCGGGCGCGGGCCAACCAGCCGACGATCCTCTTCGTCGATGAGTGCGAGGGCGTCTTCGGCCGGCGCGGTGCGGCGGAGACCGACTCCTTCTCTCACGACATCGTCCAGGCTTTCCTTGCGGAATGGGACGGGGTACGCAAAGGCGACCTTATCTGGGTCATCGGGGCGACCAACCGCCGGGATATGCTCGACGACGCCATCATCTCCCGCTTCGGGTGGGAGATGGAGATCGCCCTTCCCGGGCCCGATCAGCGGCTCCAGATCCTCAAGCACGAGATGGAAGAGGTGTATCCGGGAGCGGTTGTGCCGGGGGACATGGCCGCACTGACGCAGGGTATGAGTGGACGGGATCTCCGTACCCTCGCAAGCACCATCCGCACTCTCGCGTACCCTGGAGCACCCCAGCCCAGGCACTTCCACGACGCCGTTCAGTCCAATCGCAGGACGGCCAACACACGGGTCGATGCATCGGCTACGTGGGACACGCTTATCGTCGGTGCTCCTGTGATGGAACGGCTGAAGCTCACCTGCGCTCTCCTGCGCAACGCTGAAGCCTGGCAGTCCCAGGGCATCGACGTACCCAAAAGCATGCTGTTGACCGGTCCTGCCGGCACCGGCAAGACGCAGATCGCCCGCACCCTCGCCAACGAGAGTGGCCTTGGCTTCCTTGCTGCCACCACGGCAGACGTCAAGGCCGGCTTTCTCGGGCAGAGCGGCAATCGGGTCAAACAACTGTTCGAGCGGGCCCGCACGAAAGCACCCGTAATCCTGTTCCTGGACGAGCTCGACATCATCGCGCCCAGACGCGGTGCCTCCCACGATCCCTTAACCGAGGAGATCGTGGGCCAGCTGCTGCAGGAACTGAACGGCATCACCGCACACGACAGCCAGGTCTTTCTGCTCGGGGCCACCAACCTCCCCGAACAGATCGACTCCGCGGTGCTGTCGCGCTTCCAACAGACCATTGCAATTCCGCTTCCGGACACGCACGCAAGGCAGCGATTGCTGAGCGTTCTTCTGGCCAAGAAGAAACTCGGCTTTCTGCTCGAGCCCGGTACGGAAACCCTGGCCCTGATGACAGAGGGAAGGGCATGGAGCGGCCGCGATCTCCAAAGCTGGGTTTCGCGGGCGGAACAGCAGGCATTGCTACGTGCTATCTCAGCCGGCGGGCCGGAGCACTTTTCTCTCCTGCTCGCAGACTTCGCTTAACCACAACATGCGGCCGCCACGAGGTTCGTTCTCCTGGCTGCCGCCGTTCCAGGCACAACGGCCCCCGGAGGTCTCTCGCCATGACAGCCACCGCTACTCTTGACGCCGCCCCATCCACTCTAACCAACGACTCGCTGCAACCGCTCGAAGCTCTCGCATCTCAACACGGCTGGACCCTCGACAAGACTGTAGAGGTAGCCGCGGCGCTGCTTGGCTTTGTGCTCGACGCGGACCCTGCCGACCCGGAACCCAAAGCTTACGCGTACCAACGGAACGGCGCTCGCTACTCCTTGCAGATCACGCGATAACCCGTTCCATCCTGCCCACAAAAGGCTCCCAAGCGGGAGCCTTTTTCCTTGTCCCCTTCCCGTGAAAGGTTCCTATGTCTGCCCCTCACACTCACCCACGAGCGACCCAGTCCTCGCACTACGTCACCACTCAGTACGATCCCGAACCGCGCCGCGATGTCGTGCGGGCCATCCTTGCGCTTGCACTGGTTGCCTTTATCCTCGGACTGGCAGGCTACGCTGCGTACTGCACCCATGGCGACTTCGGCAAGATCCTGATACTGCTGGATAAGCTCCTTCCAGCCGTTGTCGGGTTGGTCGGGACCGCGATCGGCTTCTACTTCGGCTCGAAGAACAAAGAGCGCTGAGGCCCATCATGGGCCTCTCGCTTCATCGTTTACAGCACAGGGGGAAAGAAATGGGATTTACATACTTGACTCCCTTTCACTTCAAATGAAGAACTTAGTCGTCATCCCAGTTAGTCTCGAAGAAGCGAACGCATTTGTTCGCATGCATCATCGTCACCATAAGGCAGTACTAGGATCAAAGTTTTGCGTAGCCGTCGCGCAAGGCGGAGTCATCGTGGGAGTTGCAATCGTCGGAAGGCCCGTGGCTCGGATGGTTGATGATGGCTGGACTCTTGAAGTCAACAGAACCTGTACAGACGGCACAAAGAACGCTAATTCAATGCTTTATGGCGCATGTAGAAGGGTTGCATTTGGACTCGGCTATCGCAGTCTCATTACGTACACATTGCCATCTGAGAGCGGGATAAGTCTTGTTGCGGCGGGATGGAAATGCTTGGGAAAAGCAGGCGGTGGAACATGGTCACGAACTGTGCGACCCCGTGTTGACATGCATCCCACCCAAACAAAGTTGCGATGGGAGACGATTGCGTGAAAGGGAGTCAAGTATTTAAATCCAAAGAAATGCAGGAGGAGCGAAAGTCTCAGGTATCTCGACGACATCGGACTCCTTGGCCGGTACCAGGTGCTCGTGGATTCCAAAGGCCGGATCGGCCAGCCGCTCATTGCGGCTGAAGATGTCATCGAGCTCATGCAAGCGCTAGCCGACGCACTGGCCGACAACGTCCGGAAGGATGCGCGGATTGTGGAGCTGGAAGCCGGCATCGCGGCCGCTTCGTTCGCCGAAAGCGCCCCGGCCACAGATGAACTGCACCACAACTTATCCAGCCCATGCAAGGAATGAAAATGAAAACACCCCGGCTTCTGGCCGTACTCGCAATCCCGTGTGTCGCGCTCATTACAGGCTGCACCTCGCCCGATATCGGCCACGAATCTGTGCTGATCAAGAAACCGCTGATCTTCGGTCACG
>CAXSGC010000071.1:0-7236 GCA_964236945.1 uncultured Acidobacteriaceae bacterium
CCGCTCCCTGCGGCCCCGCTGGACCGGCAGCCCCGGCCGCCCCCGCCGGTCCCGTCGCCCCGGCAGCCCCATTCGCTCCCGCCGCGGCCAATACCGCCCACCGCCCCGGACTCACATCCGGCGTGCTCCCAAGATTGCCCGCCGCCAACGAAAAATAACTCGCCCCCCCATACGTCACCCCGTCCGCCAACGCGTAGTTGGTCGTCGCCGAGTAAGCTCCCCGGAACGTCACGCCCACAGGTCCCGCCGGCCCTTGCGGCCCCGCTGGCCCCGATAGCCCCGGCGCCCCAGCTTGACCCGATAGCCCCTGCGCCCCCGCCTGCCCGGCAATGCCCTGGTCCCCCTGCGGCCCACGATCCCCTGGCGCCCCCACCGATCCCGGAGCCCCCGGCGGTCCCGCCGCCCCTGTCGCTCCCGTCGCACCCATCGCCCCCGTCGGCCCCCGCGAAGACAGCAAGCCCCAATAGCTCGGGCTCCCGTCCGGCACATTGCCGTGGTTCGACCCCACCATCGACGTATACGTCGACCCCTGCCAAAGCACCACATCCCCAAGGTTGTAGTTCGTCACAGCCGCGTAGTTGCCCTGGTACGTCAGACCCGCCAACCCCTGCGCCCCACGCGCCCCCGGAGCGCCGTCCGCCCCCGCGGGCCCCACCGATCCCATCGGCCCAGGCGGACCCGCCAATCCCGCCGGCCCCGTCGCCCCGGCCGGACCCTGCGGCCCCACGCTCGCCCGGGCCAGCAGACCCCACTGCGACGGGCTCGCATCCGGCGTGTTCCCATGATTCGCTGCCACCCGCGAGATGTACGCCGACCCCTGCCAGTTCACCACGTCGCTCAGGCCATAGTTCGTCGTCGCTTGATACACCCCCGTGAACCCCAGCCCCGGCAACCCTTGCGGTCCGGTCGGGCCCGATGCCCCCGGCGGTCCATTGGCGCCCGTCGCTCCCGCTGGACCCGCCGGTCCCACCAGACTCGCTCCCACCGATGCCAGCAGACCCCACGCCATCGGGTTCAACAGCGGAGAATTCCCCCGATTGCCGGCCGCCAGCGAAAGATAGCTCGATCCGTTCAGGACCACAATGTCATTCACACCGTAGATCTTCGCCGCGTTGTACGTTCCCTGGTACGCGAGCGCCGTCCCACCCAGACCCGTCCCGCCGCTTCCACCCGCCGCCAGCAACCCCCACGACGCCGGATTCAGATCGGGCGCATTCCCTGAGTTCCCCGGGCTCAAGGAAACATAGCTCGACCCCATCCACGACACCACCTGCCCCGTCGTGTAGGTCACCAAACCGCTGTACGCGCCACCGTACGTCAGACCTCCGGCAGGTCCCTGCGGCCCCATCGGACCTATCGGGCCAATCGGACCCATCGACCCGGCCACGCCCGCCCCCGGATCGCCCTTGTCGCCCTTCGGCCCTGCAGGCCCCGCCGGTCCTGCAGCCCCCGCCGGTCCAACAACTCCGACAACCCCGGCTCCACTCCCGGAGGCCAGCGAGATGTCGAGCTCCGCCGCATGACCCGTCAGGTCGTTCTCCTTGCTGTCAAACTGCACACCCGCGCTTCCCGCCGTCAGAGCCAGCCCATTATTGGTCGCCGGCGCGGCAATCCAGCCCTGCACCAGAGCCGTCACGTCCACAATCACATACGCCCCAGGCTGCGTCACAGACACCACCTGCGCCGCCCGCGACATCGCCGGCAGCGTGCTCGAAGTTACGCTGTACTCGCCCCACGCTCCAGTCACCGCCGAAACGCTTACCAGACCGGCCGTGTCCACGCGATTGCAGTACATCCGCAAAACCGCGCGAGACACCTGCGTGCTCGTCGTTCCGGATGGAAGCAGGCTCAGATCGAACTGCAAAAGCGAGGTGTACCCGCCGCCAACATACAGGTTCGCGATCGCCCCGCTGTTCGCCGTCGGCCGTGCGCTGTTCACATGCGCGTCCGCCACCAGCGTCGCCTGAGCCGCCCAGACGCACCCCGGCAAAAGCAGCAACAGAAGCAGAAGCGCAAGAACCACCTCAGCAGCCGGCAAGCACGCTCTTCCAGCACCGAGCGCTCTTCTCACATCCAGCAACCAGGCCTTTGCAGCATCCAGCAACCAGCTTTTCGTCACGCACAGGACCATCCGCAGCCCGGCACGCCCGCTCCCTTCGCATACGCGCGAGCCGACCTCCGTGCAGGCGCCATCGTCTGTGGCCAGATCTCTCTTAGCGTCGCGTGGGGGCAGACAAGCCCACCCCTCGGGCATACACACCTCGCCTTCCTTCCGTTCTCCTGAGAAACATCCAGACAGGACCTTCCACTGGCTACCTTAACCCGGATCCACCCCCCAACTCACTCCCACAACCGGTCCCGCTCCCTCCCCCGGACGAGCTATGTCCGGAATCCCGAAACTGCCGACATCGCCCCCACACCCCGCCCACCCCGCCTTTGTCGCCCACCACCGCATCCCATAGAATGATCCGCGCACCCCCCACAGCCCATTTCAGACACACGGAGCCCCATGGCCACGCCCCCCCACCCGCCCCTCCCCAACCAGCCCGGCCAGCTTCCCCAACCCGACACCCTCGTCAACATCCCTCGCCTCATCACCGCCTTCTACAGCCTCCATCCCGATCCCGCCATCCCCGCCCAGCGCGTCTCCTTCGGCACCTCCGGTCACCGCGGCTCCGCCTTCACCGCCTCCTTCAACGAAGACCACATCGCCGCCATCACCCAGGCCATCGTCGAATTCCGCCACAACGAGGGCACCACCGGCCCCCTCTTCCTCGCCCAGGACACCCACGCCCTCTCCGAACCCGCCTTCGCCACCGCCCTCGAAGTCCTCGCCGGCAACAACATCGACGTCTTCCTCGACGAACACCTCGCCTACACCCCCACCCCCGTCCTCTCGCACGCCATCCTCACCTACAACGCAGCCCACCCAGGCAAGCCGCAGGCCGACGGCATCGTCATCACACCCTCCCATAACCCCCCCGAAGACGGCGGCTTCAAATACAACCCCCCCAACGGCGGCCCCGCCGACACCTCCGCCACCAAGTGGATCGAAACCCGCGCCAACGACCTCCTCGCCGACCTCCGCTCCGGCGCCGCCTCCTCCATCAAACGCATCCCCTACACCCGCGCCCTCAACAGCCCCACCACCCACCGCCACGACTACATCACCGCCTACGTCGACGACCTCGGCCATGTCATCGACTTCGCACCGCTCGCCGACACCACCCTCCGGCTCGCCGTCGACCCCCTCGGCGGCGCGGGCGTCTTCTTCTGGCCCCGCATCGCCGCAAAGTACAACCTCCCGCTCGAAATCCGCAACCGGGACGTCGATCCCACCTTCCGCTTCATGACCTGCGACTGGGACGGCCGCATCCGCATGGACTGCTCCTCCCCCTCCGCCATGGCCTCCGTCATCCGCGACAAAGATAAATACAACGTCTGCTTCGCCGCCGACACCGACCACGACCGCCACGGCATCGTCACCCCCACCGCCGGCCTCCTCAACCCCAACCACTACCTCGCCGTCGCCATCCAGTACCTCTTCACCCACCGCCCCCAATGGTCCCAATACGTCGGCATCGGCAAAACCCTCGTCTCCTCCTCCATCATCGACCGCGTCGCCGGCGGCCTCGGACGACCCCTCCTCGAAGTCCCCGTCGGCTTCAAATGGTTCGTCCCCGGCCTCATCGACGGCACCCTCGGCTTCGTCGGAGAAGAGTCCGCCGGCGCCACCTTCCTCCGCCGCGACGGCCAGGTCTGGACCACCGACAAGGACGGCCTCATCCCCGGCCTCCTCGCCGCCGAAATGACCGCCTGCCTCGGCCGCGACCCCGGCCAGCTCTACCAGGACCTCACCGCCAAATACGGCAACCCCACCTACGCCCGCATCGACGCCCCCGCCACCAAGGAACAGAAAGCCAAACTAGCCAAACTCTCCCCCACCGACGTCCACGCCAAAACCCTCGCCGGCAACCCCATCACCGCCATCCTCACCGAAGCCCCCGGAAACCACGCCCCCATCGGCGGCCTCAAAGTCACCACCGCCGAAGGCTGGTTCGCCGCCCGCCCCTCCGGCACCGAAGACGTCTACAAAATCTACGCCGAATCCTTCCAAGGCCCCGACCACCTCCAACAAATCCAAACCGAAGCCCAAGCCGTCGTCACCGCCGCCATCGGCTAAACCTCATCTCCACAACGCCCCAGAGAATGAAGTTCAAAGCCCTACCCCAGACTGCAGGCCAACGCCTTGCCGAATGACTATGAGCCGCTACAGAACCAGCTTCGAATAGTGTTCGATCAACCGGACGATCCCTTCGGCACCAAATTTGGCAAAGATCGGAAGAGCGTTTTGCCCGGTTTTTGAAAGCAGTTCTAGCACCTTCCCACCATTGTTACTTTCCGCCTGCTCTTTGGCCTGCACCAAAATGTGGAGACGTTGATAGTCCTCACTTGATGAAGCTGTTTTTTGAAATTGCTCGATCGTGCTTCGTAACTCGTTCGCAATGGTCGACAGATCAATCTGATTCTTCAGAGTTGCCCAGTCGCTTTCGTAATTCAATATCCCGTAGGAATGATGCCCAATCGCCCCGGCCTGTCCGTAGTTGTTGAACTGATCACCTTGAATGATAGTAGATGTCGGAGATTGGCCATGAGCACCAGAGAGGTGCTTCCGGCCTGCTGCGGAAAGCTCGATGCTGGCCATTGCGAGGCTCCCTTGTGCCGTTGTGCTTGAGAACAGTGTCTTACTTTCAATGAAGCCTTCGCGCTGCAACCCTGCTAGAGCCATTAGTAAATCCGAGTCGCTTGGCTCAACTTCGAAGGAGTGCTTCAACTGTTCCGCTTGAACTGCGCGAGGGAAGCGTTTGTTTATCTCCTCTAGAACCTGCTCTGCGAATTTACTGTCGTAAGTATCAGCCCTCTCCACCTCTCTGCGGTGACCATATCGCTTTGCTACGCGCTCCATCGCCGCCTTGATGACCACCGCTTGCCACCCGCCTGAGCCGTTATTGCACCACTTCCAATCCTGCGGCACTTCGACGACTGTAAATCCATGCTGTTGTAATAATTCGAGGCGATGAAGTTGCTCAGGCGCGAGCGGCGCCGTCGTCATTTCGAATGAGACTTCAGGAGTCTGCGAAACGCCCTCTAGGACAGCACTCTTGACGAGTCCACCATGCGGAGAAATGTAAGGCTGCTGCTGGATACTCTTTACCGAGATACTTATAAGTGCGGGCTTGTCCAATGACATCGATTTAGTCTCCTACTACAACAATAGGGTTTAGTCTCCTACCACAACAATAGCGAAAATAAAGCGAAAATACTACAGCCGGGTGCCCCATTCATGGCAGTCTCACCGCATGAGTGGGTGAACCCGAACAGCCGGCTGCCCCATTCATGGCAGTCTCACCGCAATCTGTGGGTGAGTCCCGAGCCGCCGGGTGCCCCATCCTCTCGCAGCCTCATCGCGAAAGGGTGGGGTCCGAAGCGCCACAGTCTCCCGGGCAGCGATAACCCAAGCCACTCTGCCACTCCACCCATGGCATACTGTCCACATGCCGGTCGCCGCACAAACCTCGATCCCGCATCTCTCCACCAAGCTCCAACTCAGCCTCGCCCGCGTCGAGTCCGGCCTCCCCCTCGCCAGCATGTCCGCCTTCCTCGAAACCTCCGGCCTCGCCCTCCGCGATATCTACGACGTCGTCATCCCCGCCCGCACCCTCAAGCACCGCCGCGCGCAGCACTCCGCGCTCTCCCCCGACGAGTCCGACAGACTCGCCCGCCTAGCCCGCATCTTCGATCAGGCCGTCATCGTCTTCGGCGACACCGAACGAGCCCGCAGCTGGCTCACCCAACCCAAAAAGCGCTTCGACGACCGCACCCCTCTCAGCATGCTCCGCACCGAGATCGGCGGTCGCATGGTCGAGGAAATGCTCGGCCAGATCGACGAGGGCATGTTCGCCTGATGCAGCTCTGGTGACGTAGGTGGACCTCTGGCGCATCAGCAATCACCGCACTCTGGATGGAGAAGGTGGCCGCCGCTACTCCGCCCGCTGGCACACCGCCGGCTCTCCCATCGTTTACCTAGCTGCGTCTCCCGCCGGCGCCCTGCTCGAAATTCTCGGCCACCTCGACCTCACCGAATCCCAAGTCCCGCCCTCCTACACACTCCTTCGCATCGCAGTTGGAAGCCGACTCCGTGCACTCATCCTCAGCGTCCCGGCTGGCGAAACATGGAAGACCAACCTCGCCCTCACCCGACACATCGGCGACGCATGGCTCGCGGCCCAGCGTTCCGCTCTCGCTCGGGTTCCCTCGGCTATCCTCCCCCACACCTTCAACTATCTCCACAACCCCAGACATCCGGACGCAGCACGCATCACGATTACCGAAACCATCCCCGCGCCCTTTGATCCTCGGCTGCTCAGAACACCCCGTTAGCCACACCATCGATCGCTGAAGTTTCACCACGGCCTTCCCCTTTGGCGCAACTACCCTCCACAATCCCTACAATAGAAATAGATACAAAAGAGCCCGGCCCAAAGCCGGGCTCTCGCCGTTTAACCTGGATCGCCGTATCAGATACACCCGCAATCCAATAGCGATCCAAATCTAACCCAAGTCTTTCGAAGACTTTGCCGCAAAACGCCAGGGGGGAGGGGCCCCATACACACCATGTCCGAAACCATCTCCGAACTCACGCCCAACACCCAACCTAAACGCTTCCAGTGCCATCACCTCCACGCCAGCGGCCAGACCTGCGGCTCGCCCGCCCTCCGCCACGAGGAGTTCTGCTTCTACCACCACCCCACCCGCAAGCCCGCCCCGCACTCACGCCTCCGCCGCCGGGAAGCCGCCTTCGACCTCCCTCTGCCCGCCGGCAACGATCCCGCCGGCCTCCAGCTCGCCCTTGCCGAAATCCTCCGCCGCATCGCCGCTAACCAGATCACCCCACGCCGCGCCGGCCTGCTTCTCTACGGCCTCGAGATCGCCTCCCTAAACGCCCTCACCAGCCCCTCGCCTCCCTCGCCGCACGCCTAACTCGGCGCACAAGGCCTCGGGGAACCAAGACGCTAGAGCAAATTACCTGTTGGTGTATAGGGAGCCACAGGGTCCCAACGCTGTTCTCTCCTAAGGAAAACGGCTCTGCACAGGTATTCCGGCTCCATAGCAACAGGTAATTTGCTCCTGCTAGGTGTTTAGTCCCAGCGTGTGGTGGAGAGGGTTGAGCGTGAA
>CAXSGC010000072.1:0-6541 GCA_964236945.1 uncultured Acidobacteriaceae bacterium
TTGTGCCTCGCTCTCATCGTCGAGGCGCTCCGCGAGTGTTAACACGCTCTAATTCAAGAAGTGCAACGATGCACTCCATCCTGTAAGGAGCATGATGAAGGTGAAAGTGGGATCGTACGATGCTGCTTTGTCACTCCCCCACGGGAGCGTGAATTGGTATATGCTTGCGCAAGCATGAACTTGATGTATAAAGGGACGCATCGAGGAATTACTCTATGCGTCCCTACTATGTCGCAATAGAAATTGCAGGACCGAGCGCTCTTTGGGTTCGGCCGGACTCTGGCGCGTCGTTTGTAAGCTATCCGGCCCCTACCTATTCTGCGGTTCAGGGGATTCTGAATTGTGTTGCTCATTGGAAGACGGCCTATTTGCAGCCGGAACGGGTTGAAGTCTGTACGCCCATTCAGACGATGCGCTATGTGACTAATTACGGCGGACCTCTTCGAAACTCAGCGAAGATGGGTGTCGGGTATCAGCTCTATGCGACCATCCTGGTGGACGTCTGCTACAAGATACATGGCATTGTGCGAGAGAGCGGACGGGCTCCAGGTGCGGCAAATCATCTCCATGCCTTGCAGGATGTTTTCAATCGACGATTGAAGCAGGGCAAGCTGTATCGGACGCCCTGCCTAGGCTGGTCGGAGATGACCCCCAGCTATCTGGGACCGGTGCGCGACCAGACTCAGGTTTGCACCTCGATCAATTTGACGCTTCCAAGCATGCTCCACAGCGTCTTCAGCCGCCAAAACGGCGGTCAGTATGCGCCACGCTTTCGGCAGAATGTGTGCATTCAGAAAGGAGTGCTCACCTATGCTGAATGAGCTGCAGGAGTTGCGCCAGAGCCTAGCCGCGAACGGTGTTCAGACCGAAGCCTGGCATCCATCGATCAAACCTCTCGCAAAGTACAAGACGTTGCTCGTGGAACTGGGCCAGGCAGGGGATCCCGTGGCGGTATCCTTGATGTCCCGCGACCGAGCGGCTGTGCTGCGCAATATCCAACCTGACAATCAGAAATCCTTTCCAGCCTTCAATTTGAACTCACCTCTCTTTAAATCGATCGCAGGCGAAGATCTAGGCCAGGCTCACCTTAGGCAGCTTGCAGACAAGCTAGCTCATGCGCCGCTGGCCTACAGAAAAAAAGACTTTGATCGTTTGCAGAGACTTTTATCTGACTTTCCTTGTCGAGAGATTGTTCCAGCCTTGGCTCCGGCGAAAGATGAACCCAAGCTCGATTCGACCCGTGAACTTCTCTCGCTGCTGGGCGTTCGGCAGGGAACGCCAGAGGATTTCCTGCGGCAGCTCGGGACGGTGCTACTACAGGAGGCTATGCGAGGAGGTCTATCAGCCGACCTCGTCCTCAACGTGCTTTTTGGCAAGGCTTCCAGGAATGGAAGCCGCGAGCCCTGGCAGTGCCTTCTTTTTCTTGAACTTCACGACCTTTCGAGTTTTGAGTATTGCGTCGCCGATCCGGCGGTGGCCGCGGCCTGGAGCCACGCCATGCTCTCTCCCCAGAGTGAAATGGATGGGCGAACCATCGAGTGCGCCCTGACGGGAGCGACCCATCAAACGATTGGAGACAAGATGCCAAACCCGAACCTTCCTGTACTGGGTGGCACCTATCTGCTGTCCATGAATGCGGACGTTCCCTGCCAGACGCGTTATGGCCGCAGTGCAACCGATATCTTTCCAGTTACGCGTCAGACGGTTCAGGCGATCAACGATGCATTGCTGCACATGACTCATGTGGACCGAAAAGGCAAGACTTGGGGTCCGGTTCCAAACGGCATGAGCGAAAACCCCGATCTTCTGATCGCCTTCCTTGAACAGAGTCCAGAGGCGGATCTGCCGGTCATGCCTGTAGTCGGCTTCGCGGAAGAGGAGTGGCCGGTAGTGGAAGACGGTGGTCCACAGGTAGACGCGATGGCCCCCTTTGCAGCGCGAACGACAAAGCTGATCGAAGCGCTGAATCTTCACAGGCAGGCGAAGGGGACTCACGACGACCATCTCAGGCTTTTTGTCTTGAGCACGATTGATAAAGGACGCAAGCAGGTGCTCTTCGACGCGCGCTACAGCACCGAGCGCATCATTGCCGCAAAGGAGCGTTGGCTGGATGGTTCGGCCAATACCCCGGAGATCGATACGCGACTGCTACAGGGAAAGGGTAAGAAACCACTCACTACACGGCGTCATACCCCTTCTCCGGCAGCAGTCGTGAGCAGCTTCAAGCAGCAGTGGATCCGTAGCGGAGCGCGAAGCCAGCCGGTCAGTGGGGTGAGCCTGGGCAGAATCTATGCACTCCTGCTCGACACCGACCCGCGCCGCGAGGCTGGCTGGCTGCTGGAGCGCTATCTTCCATTGAAAGTAACTCTGCTGATCGCCGCCGGGGTACCGAAGCGAGATGAGAAGCGCGATGCGGTCTACACCTACACCGGGGCCAGTCTGGAAGACGGGGCACGGAAAGATGTCCTGATCGTGGTGGCCACCCTGGGCATTCTGCTGCAGGTGCTTGGACGGAATAAGGAGGCTTATATGAAAGAACGCGATTATCAACTGGGTCAGTTCCTGCAGTTTGCCGATCGGCTCCATCTCTTTTACTGCGAAGGTGCTCGCAATGGCGAGGTTCCGCCGCAGCTGCTTGGCAATGCGCACATCAGCATGGCGATGCAAAGCCCCCGCAGGGCGATGGACGTACTTGCGCAACGCATGCCGGTGTATCTCGCATATGCAAAACAGGCTGCGTATGGCAAGCAAAATGAGCGGATTTCCAGCAACGCCGGCATCGCTCGTTGGCTGGAGCGCCGGCTGGGGGAGATTTCGCTGGCCTTGAAGGAAGATGGCTTCGAGGAGGGCTGTCAGGATATCGGCAAGGCGGAGCTGCTTCTGGGCTATCTGGCAGTAGCGCACAAGGCCGAAGCATCTGCGGACAAGCCCGTTCAGACACTTTCAGTCGACGAAGTCAACCATGAAAAGGAGCAGGCATGAACCGGGCAACAGGACTCATCGTGATGGAAATCATCAACTCCAACCCGAACGGCAACCCGGATCAGGACAACGATCCGCGTCAGCGCCCGGACGAACGCGGAATGATCTCCCCTGTTTCTTTCAAGCGGAAGCTGCGTGATCTAGTGGAAGACAAGACCGGGCCGGCATGGGAGACCTTTGCCGCCGACCTCGCGCTCGATGCGGACTATTACAGGATCCTGGAGAGCCGTGGACGGGACCGCGATGGCATCGAAAAGATGGGTCCTGACGGCATCAAGGCGCATTTCTGGGATGCCCGCCTCTTCGGTGCCACCTTCCTGCAGGAGCGGCAGGAAAAGGGCAAAGACCTCAGTTTTATCCGCACCGGCGTAGCCCAGTTCGGCATGGGGGTTTCCATCTCGCCGGTTCGCATTGAACGGCAGACGAACACTAACAAGGCCGGCGTCGAGAAGGACAAAGACCGAGGTCTGGCGCCGCTTGCCTATCGCGTCGTCCAACATGCCGTGTACACGATGCCTTACTTTGTGAATGCGGCTGTGGCGAACAAATCCGGCTGCACCGACATCGATATTGAACTGATGAAGAAGTTGATTCCTCACGCTTACACCCAGACTGCGTCGGCCGCTCGGCCGCTCGTCATTCTCCGCCATGCATGGCATATGGAACACACGTCGGCGCTGGGTTCCTGTCCGGACTTCCTGCTGCTGGATGCGCTCACGCCGAAGCGCAAGGACCTCAGCAAACTCAATGCGCCAAGTGTTGCCTGGGATGAGTACCATGTGCCGCCTGAGCTTCCAGAAGATCTGAGATACAGATTGAAGAGCGTAGTGGATCTGGTGAGGTGACAAGGATGCAGCAGGAACCCGGATGGTTGGCGCACAGTGCACGCAAGGCGAAGGGAATCGCTGCTCAGCCATACTGTGCGCATGTGTCGGAGGTGGAGCGGATGACAGCCGCAAATCTCCAGGAAGCTGCCCTCTTTGCGACGGAACCTCACACGGCCGCGATGCTGCAGCAGGGCGGAAGCTGGTCCTCGACGTTCCATGATCTAGGCAAACTTGAGGAGGGGAATCAGGGGATTCTGCAAGGACAGGAGCGAACTCCTCTGAGCTACCCCCACGAAAGCGCGGGTGCGCTCCACTGCCTGGAGCAAGGCCAAAGAGCGGCGGCATGGCTGATCCATAGTCATCACCAGGGCCTAACTGACTACAGTGCGGAGTTAGCGTTAGCAGAAAGAGCACAGCAGGGAAATACCTGTAGTCCCTTTATGCGGGATGAGGAGGGACTTCTATCGCAAACGCAAGCCTTGCTCCCGACCCTGCTGGCAAGAAATGCCTCGTCTTTTCCTGGTACGGATCAGCGTTCCATGGATCAGAAGAAGCTTGGAGAGTCGCATGTCACACCCTTTCAGATGCGACTTCTTCTGAGTGCTCTGGTGGACGCAGACCATGGGGATACCGCACGCAACTATGGCGAGGAGAATACCTCCACGCCTCCAGAACCACGTTGGGCGGAGCGGCTGCAAAGCCTGGATCAGTACATCTCCGGGCTCGGTCGAGATCAAGACGGAAGGTCGAAAGAAAGCAAGCGAGACCCCCTGCGCCGGGCCGTGTATGAAGCTTGCAGCTCGTGCGCTACCAGCAAAGCAATTTATGCCTGCGACGCACCAGTCGGGAGCGGCAAAACGACAGCCGTCATGGCCTATCTGCTCCGGGCAGCGATCGCCAATGATCTGCGCCGCATCTTCGTCGTGCTTCCGTTTACCAACATCATCAATCAATCGGTGGATGTCTACCGCAAATGTCTTGTTCTGCCTAGAGAAGATCCTGAGCAGGTTGTGGCTGCCCACCATCACGCCACGGAGTTCCGAACGCCCGAAGCGCGTGGCCTGACGACACTCTGGCGAAGTCCCATCATCGTGACGACCGCCGTTCAGTTTTTTGAAACATTAGCTGCTTGTGCCACCCCGCGTCTGCGCAAACTGCATGCCCTGCCAGGTTCTGCTGTGTTCATCGACGAGGCACACGCAGCCATGCCGCTTCATCTGTGGCCGTTGATGTGGGATCAACTTGAGATGCTTGGCAGCAAGTGGCGTTGCCGCTTTGTCCTTGGCTCAGGCTCTTTGCCGAAGCTTTGGAAAAACACGAGGCTGTTCGCTGGGAAAGTAGATATAACAGTTCCTTCGATGCTGCCTGAACAGATCGAGGCTTTGGGGGCAAAGGGTGAGAAAGAGCGTGTTCAGGTACGGACCAGGCAGGAAAGCCAGAGTCTCGATTCCCTGTATGCCTGGATCAAAGGTCTTTGCGGTAATCGCTTGGTCGTAATGAATACCTTGCAGTCTGCAGCGGCGCTAGCGCAGAGATTGAAGGACCGTGGCGTGCAGGTTTTGCATCTTTCAACCGCGCTCACCCCGATTGATCGTGACGAGGTGATAGCCAGGGTGCGTAGGCTGCTTACACCCGAATTTACTCCGCCAGCCGGTTGGGTTCTCGTCGCAACAAGCTGTATTGAGGCAGGCGTGGATGTGTCGTTTGATATTGCTCTTCGAGAGAGGAGTTCGGTTTCAAGTCTGATTCAAATTAGTGGCCGGGTCAATCGTAACGGTAATGGGCCAAGGGCCGAAGTATGGGACTTCATGGCGGCAGCCGATCCAGCGTTCACGATGAATCCTGCGTTGGAACACAGTCGCAAGGTCGTGGAAATCGCTTTCAAGGAAAATCGTTGGGAAATGGGTTGCGGCGCCTTGATGACCTGGGCCATTGCCGAAGAGTGGAAGAGGGGGGGTAACGACGACAAAGCCAAAGAACCTCGAGAAAAAGAGAAGCAGCGAGAGTTCGTGGCCGTCGCAGGATTGGTAAAACTGATCGATGACGCGAGTGGGTTGGCTGTGGTCGATAAGAGTCTTATTGTGCGGCTACAGCGTGGTGAGCTGGTCAAACGGTTAGATCTGATCCGAGGAAGCGTTTCAATCCGCCATAAAGTAATACGCGAGCTGTCGTTAACGCGCTTTCGCGACGATGAAGAGCTTTACATCTGGCCCGATGGCTGCTACGACTTCGGATTCCTTGGAATCATGTCATACGTGCTACAGCTAAAAAGCATCGCTATCGCAAAGTTGGCGATGGTCTAGCTAGCCCGTACTCTCTAACACTTATATACCCATGATAATGTCCTTTATCATGCGGGGTAAGAAGGTTGAGTGAAGACGCCCAGCATGAAGATCAAGGTTGCAGAACTGGCCCGTCGCATCACGGGCTTCTCCGTTCCAGGCTTTGGGTTGCCATGGACCCCGGCTGAAGATGAACGAAAGACGATCCGCACGTTCCTTACCTTCCTTGAAGACCGTCGAGTGCTCTACAGGCCCCAGCACCTGGAGGTCGCCGGCGAAGTGGAACGGTCCGTTTTAGCGATCCGTCAGCAATGCACCGAGACCTTATCAGCACTTCCCGAACAGTCCCCCGGCGTCTCTTCTGTTCGCATGATCCGGGCTGCATGCCGAACTTTTCTAGATCAGCCCGAGCTGATTTTCGGAATCTTTACCCGAGAGACTTTGACGTTG
>CAXSGC010000073.1:0-5912 GCA_964236945.1 uncultured Acidobacteriaceae bacterium
CCTACCGACAGCGCAACTCTTATTGCAAGATACTTGCGGGACAGCACACTAGCGCGTTTCGAAGCAAAATGCGCTTTTCGTGTTGGTGAGTGCTGACAGCGATGCGCGATGCTCGGATGACAGCCGTAATGAATGCCTCGCTTTCAAAGGCATGCTCAACACGAAAGGCTTTGTTCTTCCGTTTCTCGGCGTCAAAGGCATCCGCCATCTCTTTCCACCACTCGGCCTGGCGCTTCGCCAAGGACGGCCCGAGGAACTGCGACGCAACGTACGTAATGATGGTCCCGACGACAGGGATCTGCTCGATCAGCTTCTCTGTTGTCTTATAAGCAAGGTCTCGGTCGGTAGCCTGAGGGATGCGCTCGGCTAGGGTGGCGAACAGCTTGATCGGATCTTCGTCCATGCTCTCTCCCTACGCGCATGAGAATGTCCTGTGCCATGGCCGGGCAGGTCCGGATCTGGATGGCGATGGGGCTTCGTTGGCTTTATCATAGCGGTGACAAATGGCTGTTTGTGACTACCTTCTGAGCTCATAACCTTTGCTGACATCTAGAGGACAATTGTGGTCACAACTGATGTAAAAAAAGTATATAACCCTGTTTTTGCGACCTTTCTTTCGTGATTGTTGGGTGTGCGCGCGTGTCAACCGATGATCAGAGCTACAAAGAGTCACCTACGTCTTCTGAAGTGGCCTCCCGGTTGTGGAGGGTCGAGCGTTGGGCTCCGAACGCCATGGTTGAGTGACAAAGCGCATCGCGGCGAGTGGGTGTGGGTGGATGTGTTTTAGGATGAATGTGTTGGCGAGACGGAGGGTTTGCGATGAGTGAGTCGGATGGATCGAGTGAGGTGAAGGAGTCGTGGCTGGATCGGTGGTGGCAGCTGTTGTTGATTCTGTATGGGCTGGTTTTCATTTTGACCTGCGCGATGTGGCATAAGTAGATCGGTCTCTTGGGTGGACGGTTCCGCCGTCGACTGTGGGACCCATCGTTTCCGTCGATAGGGCCGACGGAGAGGATGGGGCACCCGGCTTGACTTTGGGCTGGAACCCACCCTTTCCGTCGATAGGGCTAACGGAGAGGATGGGGCACCCGGCTTGACTTTGGGCTGGAACCCACCCTTTCCGTCGATAGGACTGACGGAGAGGATGGGGCACCCGGCTTGAGCTTGGGCTGGGACCCACCCTTTCCGTCAATACGGCTGATGAAGAGGATGGGGCACCCGGCGTCTTGGGTCGTGATTTGACAGCTTCGGTAGACTTGAGTGGTGGGTGCTCCGATTCTTCGGGGGATCCGCGGCTGGGAGGTCTTGCGATGGCGGGTGCGGAGCGGGTGACGGCACGGCAGAGAGCGATTCTGACCGCCATTATCGAGAGCTATGTTCAGAATGGCGAGCCGGTGGGCTCGGGGACGATTGCGCGGCTGGGGGGCGAGGTTGGCGGGATGAGTGCGGCGACGGTGCGCAATGAGATGGCGGCGCTGGCGGAGGAGGGATTGCTGGAGCAGCCGCACACGTCGGCGGGCCGGGTTCCGACGGCGCGGGCGTTTCGGATGTATGTGGAGGAGCTGAGCGGGGGTGTGAAGGTTTCGGCTGGTCGGCTGCCGGCGGAGAACCGGCGGGCGATCGATTCGAGTCTGGTGGGGATGGTGGGGACGCGAGCTTTGCTGGAGCGGACGAGCCATGTGTTGGCGACGCTTTCGAGCGGCGTAGGGGTGGCGATTGCGTCGGTGACGGAGGGCGATGTTCTGGAGCATGTGCACTTTTCGCGGCTGGCGCCCAGGCGTGTCTTGGCGGTGGTGGTGACGCGGAGCGGTCTGGTGCGGGATCGTGTTTTGGCGCTGGACGGTCGAGACGACGCGGAGTTGACCGGTCGCGAGTTGGAGCGCGCCGGGACGTTCTTGAACGAGAACTTTCGCGGTTGGGATGTGGAACTGGTGCGAGAGGAGATTGCGCGGCGGGTGGAGCGGGAGAAGAGCGAGTATCAGAGCATGTTGAATGCGGTGGAGCAGCTGTGGGCTGGGGCGGTGCCGGAGGGTCTGGCGCCGGCGCCCTCGGTGTATGTGGAGGGCGTGGCGAATCTGTTGTCGGGGGTTCGTGGGTCGGAGGATCGGGATCGTTTGCGCGAGTTGCTGGTGGCGCTCGAGACCAAGCAGCGCGTTGTGGAGCTCTTGAATGCGTATATCGATGCGCGACAGGACAGTGTTCGGGTGGTGTTTGATCTCGAGGACCAGGCGCCGGAGATGGCGGGGCTGGTTTTGATTGCGGCGCCGGCGCGGGTGGCGGGGGAGGCGCGCGGAACGGTGGGCGTGATTGGGACGCATCGGATGGACTACGGGCGAACGATGAATGCGGTCAGCTACATCTCGCAGGCGTTTGACCGGATGCTGTATCCGACGGAGTAGGGCGTGCATCTCGCGGGGGAGATGCGAGATGGCGAGATCGAGTGTGGGAGACCGAATGGAGACGCAGTGGGACAGGGTCGCGCGATGGGCGCGAATGGGCAACAATAGAGCAAGCGCGCAAGCGGCGACGACGGACGAGGTTAACACCGAGGAGACAACGGAGGAAGGGACGATGGCGCAGGGCGAAGGTTTGGAGGATCTGGTGGAGCCGGAGATTGTGAGTGGGGCGGCGGCGGAGGCCGGTGCGGAGATCGGCGGAGCGGCGGCAGAGTTGGAAGCGGCGCGGGCGGAGCGGGACGGGTATCGGGACCGTCTGGCGCGGCTGCAGGCGGAGTTTGACAATGCGCGCAAGCGGGAGGCGAAGGAGCGTCTGACGACACGGGCGGATGCGATTTCGGACGCTGTCGAGCCGTTTCTGGGCGTGATGGATAACTTTCAGCTGGCCCTGCGGTCGGAGGGAACGGCTGAGCAGCTGCGATCGGGGGTGGAGTTGATCTTGAAGCAGATGGAGGATGCTTTGCGCGGATTGCAGGTGCAGGCGGTCGAGACGGTGGGGACTGAGTTTGACCCGCGAGTCCACGAGGCGCTGGGGAGCATCGAAACGAAGGAGTTTCCGGATCACCAGGTGATGGAGGAGGTTCGCCGGGGGTACCGGCTGCGCGACAAGCTCCTGCGCCCGGCGCTGGTGCGGATTGCTGCGAACCCCGCGCAGGTGGATGCTTAGCTACGATGCCGGCTGTGGCCTGGCCAGCGAGAAATTCAGATTTTTGGATGTTAGCGGGCCGGCAATCTGCACGGAAGTACCAGATTGTTGAAGTCGGAGCTAAAGTTTTGGCTGGAAGTGCCGATAGAGAGACTTAAGAGATGAGTGCGACAGCAAACGTGACCAAGGTTGATTTCTACGAACTGCTCAGCGTTTCGCGGGATGCGAGCGATGTTGAGATCAAGACGGCGTATCGCAAGTTGGCGATGCAGTTCCACCCGGATCGCAACCCGAACAATCCGGAGGCGGAGGAGAAGTTCAAGGCGTGCAGCGAGGCGTATGGCGTGCTGAGCGACACGGAGAAGCGGGCGGCATATGACCGGTATGGTCATGCGGCGTTTGGCGGGGCTGGGGGCGGGAGTCCTTTTGCGGGCGGGAGTGCGCAGGATCTGGGCGACATCTTTGGCGACCTGTTTGGCGAGATGTTCAACATGGGCCAGCAGGGTGGCGGACGGAAGTCGTCGCGCGTGCAGCGTGGGCGCGACATGCAGATTGGGCTGTCGCTGGAGTTTGAGGAGGCGGTGTTCGGCAAGGAGCGCGAGATCGCGTACCGTCGCATGGAGACGTGTGCGGAGTGCAAGGGGACCGGCGCGGCCAAGGGGAAGTCGCCGGTGACGTGCACGCAGTGCGGCGGACGGGGTCAGCAGAGGTTTCAGCAGGGATTCTTTTCCGTGGCTCGCACGTGTTCGGTGTGCGGAGGGACAGGGACGCTGATCGTCGATCCGTGCAATGTATGCCATGGCGAGACGCGGGTGGCGGCGGAGCACACGTTGGTGGTGAAGGTGCCGGCGGGTGTGGAGCAGGACACGCGCATCCGGTACTCGGGGGAGGGCGAAGCGGGACCATTTGGCGGGCCGGCGGGGGATTTGTATGTCGTCCTGCAGGTGAAGGCGCACGAGTTTTTTGAGCGCGACGGCGACGATCTTCACTGCGTGATGCCGATCAGCTTTCCGCAGGCGGCGCTGGGGACGGAGCTCGAGATTCACACACTGGAGGGTGTGGAGTCGATCAAGGTGCCGGAAGGGACGCAGAGCGGGAAGGCGTTTACGCTCCGAGGCAAAGGCGTGCCGCACCTGAACCAGCGCGGCAAGGGAGATCTGGTGGTGGAGATCCGGGTGGCGACGCCGAGCAAGCTGACTCGGGAGCAGAAGGACCTGGTACGCAAGTTGGGAGAGACGATGACGGTGGAGAACAAGCCGCACTCGCGCGGTCTGCTCGACAAGGTGAAGGAGATTTTTAGCTAGAGCGGGCACTCTGTTGGGAGATGATCCGTGTGGGGTCAGGCGGGGGGACGCTTGGAGTGTCTTGTTTCGTTTGCGGTACGTCCTTTCTGGGGGAGATTGCGCTTCGCATGAGTGTTGCTGCTGCTTCCCCCTCAGCCCGGACCTTGTTGCGGCCGACCCTGTTGCGGCCGTTTTATCCGGCCCTGAACGGGATGCGCGGCATCGCGATCTTGCTGGTGTACCTGGATCATTATGGGTTTGCGGTGCCTGGCTTTGAATGGCTGCAGGATGGCTGGATCGGGGTTGACCTGTTTTTTGTCCTGTCCGGATTTTTGATTACGGGAGGGCTCTTCGACACGGTTCGGGAGCGGCGGTACTTCGCTTCGTTTTATGCCAAGCGCGCCCTGCGCATTTTTCCTCTGTACTACGGCTTCTGGACGGCCGCGCTGTTTCTCGCGAGCCTTCAGCTGCTGGCTTTGCCGCCGAGGTGGTGGCTTTGGCTGCTGTATGCGGGGAATCTGAAGACATTTCAGCAGGTGCTTCACGGCGATCTATTTTCGCTTCGTGCGTTGTACCTTCAGGGCAGTGACCGTGTGATCCCGGTCGAGATCAATCAGTTCTGGTCGCTTTGCGTGGAGGAGCAATTTTATCTTGTATGGCCGTTCGTGGTGTACTTCACGCGGGATCGCCGGCGGTTGATGGGCCTATGTGTTTTGTTGGCAGCCATGTCCCTCGTTGGGCGGATCCTGATCCATTGCTTCGCTCCGCATGCGGTGGCATTCAGCGAGTTCAGCTATCACCAGACGTATGTGCGCATGGATGGGCTGTTTATGGGGGCGTTTCTGGCGCTTTGGCTGCGAGGGACAGGGCCGAGCCGGCTCCGATACCGGCCGATGCTGGCAGTGTCTGCTGTGGTCTCGGTCGGGGGATTTTTGGGCTACGTGTTCTACCTTGTGCAGACGCGAGGTTGGCAGAGCGCGTCGACGAGGGATCTTGGATCGCCGTGGTCGAGCACGGTAGCGCTTACATTGGCGCCTCTTCTGGGTGTGGCTCTGTTGCTGGCGTGTTTGCCGGAGAGATCGTGGGTGGCACGGGCGTGCAGCTTCCGGCCGTTGCAGGAGTTAGGGCGCATCAGCTATGGCTTTTACCTGCTTCACCTTTTGCCATATGCATTTTTGATGTCGTTGCTCGACGTCCATCATCCGCGACGGTCCAGTGTCCTGGTAGTGACTGGATGGTTTGTTGCTTGTTGGGCTCTCGCTTGGCTGAGCTACCGGTACTTCGAGAGCCCGTTTTTGCGGATGAAGGATCGGGTAGCACGGTCGGCGTCGCCGACGCATGATCGGCTGCCGACGGAGCCCCGGGAGGTGCCTGCAGCTTAGGGCGGATCTCCTGTTCCTGTGAGCCGGATACAGTATGGGAGTGCCATTTTTATTGAGGAAACTGCCATGGAACCTTTCGTTTCTGTACACTGTTTAGTCCCAGCGTGTGGTGGAGAGGGTTGAGCGTGAATCGGTCTGGCTCTTT
>CAXSGC010000074.1:0-5560 GCA_964236945.1 uncultured Acidobacteriaceae bacterium
GGAGGTCGCCGAGGGTGGCGAGGAGGAGGATGGGGCGGGGGGGGAGCGGGGCGGTGTTGAGTTGGGAGGCGCGGCGGAGGTGGGCGGGGGGGATGAGGCGGGCGACGTGTTCGAAGCGGTCGGGGTGGCGGGGGGCGAGGATGAGGAGGAGGGGAGCGGGGATCTGGGCGGTGAGGCGGGGCCAGAGGCGGAGGAGGATCTGTTCTTCCCCGGGGGGGGTTGGGGCGGGGATATTGGGGCCGGGGGTTGGGGATGAGGTGGAGGGACCGACCCTTTCCGGCGGTGAGGCTGCCGGAGAGGATGGGGGGCCCGAGTTTGTGGCTGAGGTGGCCTTGCTGGGCGGGAGGTCGTATTTGAGGTTGCCGGAGGTTTGGACGCGGTCCGGTGGGGCTCCGATCTGAAGGAGGCGGGCGGCGTTTTCGGGGCTTTGGGCGAGGAAGACGCTGACGTGCCGGAGGAGCGGTTGCCAGAGGCGGCGGAGGCGGAGGTAGCGGGGGAGCGAGCGGTCGGAGATGCGGGCGTTGACGACGGCGATGGGGATCCCGGCGCGGTTCGACTCGACGAGGAGGCGGGGCCAGAGCTCGGACTCGACGAGGATGAGGAGCTCGGGCTGGAGAGCGCGGAGGTAGCGGCGGACCGGGGTGCGGAGGTCGAGGGGGAAGTAGAAGACGGGCGATTGGGGGAGGCGTTGGCGGGCCATCGCCTGGCCGGTGGAGGTGGTGGTGGAGACGGCGACGACGGCGCCGGGGAGGGCGGCTTCGAGCGCGTGGACGAGGGGGATGGAGGCGAGGACTTCGCCGACGCTGACGGCGTGGAGCCAGAGGACGCGGCGGCCGGCGGTGGCTGCGCGGAGGTTGCGGGGGATTTTGCCGAGGCGGTCTGGGAGGCCGGCGCGGTGACGTCGGCTCCGGAGCATCCGCCAGGCCCAGAAGGGGGCGCCGAGGACGAGGACGCCGGTGAGGGCGGCGCTGTAGAGGCCCATGAGGGCGCGGGCGGTGCGGGTGGGTGAGGGGTTCAGCGGTCGATCTCCGGGGCAGTGCTTGTTTGAAAAACAAGAGCGGAAGGCGTACCTCAGCGGCTAAAGCCGCGGGGCAGTCGGAGCGTTTACGGCACGGCTGAAGCCGTGCCCTTAAGCGAAACGGAGTGTTTCAACTACGCGAAACGGAGTATTTCAACTGAGCGGAACGGAGTATTTCAACAGCCCCTAAAGGATTAGATCTTTTTCCGGCTGTCAGGGCGATGATAATCAAATGGGGCGAGTGGGTGGGGCGACTCTCTTCTGCCGTTGCTGTGCGTCTTCTCCTTGTGATGACTTTTTGTCGGAGTTCGGGTGCTGGGTTGCTTCTGTGTGCGGTGGTGGCGGCGGTGTGCCTGCTTGCGCCGCGGAACAGTTGGGCTGCGGGGAGGAAGGCGGCTCCGCCGGCCAAGGCGGCGGGGGAGTATCCGGCGTCCGACACGCATCCGAACGAGCATGTGACCGTTGCGGCGGACCCGTGTCTGGACCCGAAGATGTGCGATTTTTTCCGGCTGCCGTATGTGCAGCACGGGTTTGTGCCGGTGCGGGTGGTGGTGACCAACGACGGGGATCGGGCGTTGTCGCTGGACGATGTGCGGATCCAGTTTATTTCGGAGAACCGCGATGTTTTGCCGGCGGCGACGCCGGAGGATCTGAACCGGCGGTTGTTTACGACGCGGTCGACGCTGGGGACGAAGATTCCGTTGACGCCGATCACGATCCATCATGCTCCCGTGGATAAGAAGATTACGGAGGACGACACGGACTTCGGGTTTCCGGGGACGGTGGTGAATGCGCATAGCACGCTCGCGGGGTACCTGTTTTACGATGTGCGGGAGCTGGACGATCCGGCGCTGCGACATGCCGAGCTCTATCTCAAGATGATCAAGACGATGGACGGAAAGAGCGAGCTGTTTGCGTTCTCGATCCCGTTTGACAAGTGGCTGGCGGCGCAGCCGAAGCCGGTGAAGACGGTGGTGCAGAGGTCGACGACCAAGGCGGATGCTCCCGACACGGTGCCGCCGCCGAGATAGGGATTTGCTCGGAGCCGCGGGAGGAGGGCGTCTGTCGGCTAGACTGTTGCTTGTATGCTGAACGCACCGCTTCAGATCCGGCTGGCCGTGGCGAAGGATGTGCCGACGATTCTCGAGTTTATCCGTCAGCTGGCGATCTATGAGCGGGAGCCGGATGCTGTGCTGGCGACGGCGACCGATCTGTATCGCGACGGGTTTGGGCCGGTGCCGCGATTTCATGTGTTTCTGGCCGAGTGGGAGGGCAAGGCGGCTGGATTTGCGCTGTATTTTTACAACTACTCGACGTGGCAGGGGCACCACGGAATTCATCTGGAAGACCTGTTTGTGGAGCCGGCGTTTCGCGGCAAGGGGATTGGTCGGGCGTTGCTGACGAAGGTGGCGGCGGTGGCTGTGGTGGAGGGGTGTCCGCGGATGGAGTGGAATGTGCTGGATTGGAACCAGACGGCGATCGAGTTTTACCACGCTCTGGGGGGGCAGATCAGCTCGGATTGGCGGATTATGCGGATGACGGGCAAGGCGTTGTGCGCGTTGTCGGCGCGGTGCGAGTAGGTCGGGGTGGGGCTAGCTTCTAGCTTCTAGCTAAAGGCGAGGTAATGGGATCCGGGGCGCTTGCTTTGGGTGTGGAGCTAGGAGCTTGTGGCTCGATCTGGCGCCTGGGGCTCTATTCTGGGCGCCGGGGGCTCTATTCTGTAAGACAGCATGAAAAAGATCAAGGTGATTGGCGGCGGTCTGGCGGGGCCGGAGGCGGCTTTGCAGGCGGCTCGGCTGGGATGCGCGGTGGAGCTGTGGGAGATGCGTCCGGGGCGCTCGACGGAGGCTCACCAGACGTCGGAGTTTGCGGAGCTGGTGTGTTCGAACTCGTTGAAGTCGGAGTCGGAGAACTCGGCGCCGTGGCTGTTGAAGCAGGAGATGCGGCGGGCGGGGTGTTGCCTGCTGGAGGAGGCGGATCGGACGGCGGTTCCGGCGGGGCATGCGTTGGCGGTGGATCGGGTGGAGTTTTCGCGGCGGGTGCGGGAGCGGATTGAGGCGGAGGGGCGGATCCGTGTGGTGCGGGAGGAGGTGCGTCGGATCGAGGAGGATAGCGCGGACACGATCACGGTGCTGGCGAGCGGGCCGCTGACGTCGCCGGCGCTGGCGAGGGAGTTGCAGCGGCTGACGGGGACCGATCACATGGCGTTTTACGACTCGATTTCGCCGATCGTGGATGCGTCGACGATCGATATGAGCCGGGTGTACATGGCGGCGCGCTGGGACAAGGGGACGGCGGACTACATCAACTGCCCGTTTACGAAGGTGGAGTATGCGCGGTTTCTCGATGCTTTGACCGGGGCGGAGAAGATCGAGCAGAAGAGTTGGGAGCAGATACCGGCGGATGGCCGGCCCGAGCATCTGGCTGGGGAGGTTGGGGGCGGGGCTGGAGGCGGGGTGGCTGTGGCTCCGGCTCCGGTCGCGGCGCCGGAGAAGCTGCAGTATTTCGAGGGATGTCTGCCGATCGAGGAGACGGCGCGGAGGGGTCGGGATACGCTGCGGTTTGGGCCGATGAAGCCGGCGGGGCTGACCGATCCGAAGACGGGCCGGTGGCCGTACGCGGTGGTGCAGCTCCGGCAGGAGAACCTGCGGGCGGACTCGTACAACCTGGTGGGATTTCAGAATCATTTGAAGTTCGGCGAACAGGCGCGGGTGTTGCGGATGATTCCCGGCCTGGAGCGGGCGACGTTTCTGCGGTATGGGCAGATTCACCGGAATACGTATATTCATGCGCCGTCGCTGTTGACGGAGACGTTGCAGCTGCGGGCGCATCCGGGGGTGCTGGTGTGTGGGCAGATCGCGGGGGTGGAGGGGTATACGGAGTCGATCGCGAGTGGGATGCTGGCGGGGCGGTATGCGGCGGAGCTGGCGCGGGGCGGGGTGCCGGAGCCGGCTCCGCGGGCGTCGGCGAACGGGTCGTTGACGCACTACATCACCCATGCGGAGCCGAAGCGGTTTCAGCCGGCGAATATTACGTTTGACCTCTTGCCGCCGCTGGAGGAGGAGGTGCGGCGGAGGGTTCGGGACAAGAAGGAGCGGCACCGGATGGTGTGCGATCGGGCGCTGGCGGCGTGGGAGGGGTGGCTTGGGAGCTCGCTGTTTCCGGTTGCGAGTAGCGTTTGAGGGTTGGGCTTACTTCTTTTTGCGGGCTCGAACTTTGAACCAGATGGGGGAGCCGATGAAGCCGAAGGCTTCGCGGATCTGGTTGGAGAGGAAGCGCTCGAAGGAGAAGTGGAGTTTGACGTCCTTGTCGGTGAAGAGGACGAAGGTGGGTGGGGCGACGGCGGCCTGCGTCATGTAGTAGATGCGGACGCGTTTGGACATGGGGACCGAGGCCTTTTGGAAGTCGACGCGTTCGAGGAAGCGGTTCATCTGGCCGGTGGAGACGCGTTTGCGGCGTTCGCGGGCGACGAGTTCGACTTTTTTGAAGACTTCTGTGATGTTGACGCCGTGCTCGGCCGAGATGAAGAGGAGTGGTGCATAGTCCAGATATTTCAGGGCGTGGCGGACCTGCTCTTCGAAGACCTTTTTGTCGGCGAGGGGCTTGCCGTCGAAGGCTCGGGTGTTGGGATCGGCGCCGGGGGTCCGGTCGGGTGTGGTGAGCAGGTCCCACTTGTTGACGACGATGATGACGGACCGGCCGGACTCGTGGGCGTATCCTCCGATGTTGGCGTCGAGCGCGGCGACGCCCTCGGTGCTGTCGATGACGAGCAGAGAGACGTCGGCGGCTTCGAGGTGTTTGCGGGCCATGATGACGGAGAGTTTTTCAGCCATCAGCTTGGTTTTGCCCTTGCGCCGGATGCCGGCGGTGTCGACGAAGCGGAAGCTGTGGCCGTTGCGTTCGACGACCTCGTCGACGGCATCGCGCGTGGTGCCGGCGATGGGCGAGACGATGGCGCGGCCGGTTCCGGTGAGCGCGTTGAGGAGGGTGGATTTGCCGACGTTGGGGCGGCCGATGATGGCGATTTTGGTTTCGGTCTGCTGGAATTCGCCGTGGGTGCGGAGCTTGCGGGGTTGGGGGGCGTCCGGGTCTGTGGCTGGGGCACCCGGGTCTGTTGCTGGGCTATCTGGAGCGTGAGATCCGGAGGTTATTTGGGAAGAGGGATTTTGGAACGGATGTGAGGTGTCAGGGGCCAGTTGTGAGTTGGCGTCGGGGACGGGCGCTTCGATGGGACCGTCGATGTCTTCTTCGATCTCGTCGGCGAGGGTGAGCATGGCTTCGGGCTCGACCTCGGGGGCGGCGGGGAGGATGGCGAAGACTTCGTCGAGGAGATCGCCGATGCCGGAGCCGTGTTCGGCGGAGATGGGGACGACGTTGCGGAAGCCGAGTTGTCGGAAGTTTTCCGCGCCCGCGAGCATGTGTTCGGTATCCATTTTGTTGACGGCGAGGAAGCAGGGTTTGCCGCCGCGGAGGAGGAGGCGGGCGAGTTCGAGGTCGGGGGAGGCGAGTTCGGTGCGGCCGTCGACGACCATGATGATGGCG
>CAXSGC010000075.1:0-5268 GCA_964236945.1 uncultured Acidobacteriaceae bacterium
GCATCACAGAGTCTCCTTCATAAGACAATAACCTGAAGCAACCTCACAGCTAGCCGCCGGAAACCAGCGGCTAGCGGCCGGCTTCGATGAAGGTTACCTTGTTGATTTCCTTGAGGGTGGTGATGCCGTCCCGGACGCGTTCGATGGCGGAGTCGCGGAGGAAGGCCATGCCTTTTTCCTTGGCTTTTTTGCGGATTTCGGAGCCGGGTTTTTTGCCGAGGAGCATTTCGCGGATTTCATCGTCGAGTTCTAGGAGTTCGTGGATGGCGGAGCGGCCGCGGAAGCCGGTGCCGCCGCACTCGATGCAGCCGGCGCCTTCGCGGAAGGAGAAGCCTTGCCAGTCGCTGGGATCGAGGCCGTTTTCGACGAGCTGGGCGTCGGTGTAGCGGACGGGGCCGGCGCAGAAGTCGCAGACCTGGCGGACGAGGCGCTGGGCGAGGATGCAGTTGAGGGCGGAGACGAAGTTGTAGGGTTCGACGCCCATGTTGAGGAATCGTCCGAGGACGTCGACGACGTTGTTGGCGTGGACGGTGGTGAAGACGAGGTGTCCGGTGAGGGCGGAGTTGATGGCGATCTGGGCGGTTTCGGCGTCGCGGATTTCGCCGACGAGGATTTTGTCGGGGTCGTGGCGGAGGATGGAGCGGAGGCCGCGGGCGAAGGTGAGGCCTTTTTTCTCGTTGACGGGGATCTGGGTGATGCCGCGGATCTGGTACTCGACGGGGTCTTCGATGGTGATGATCTTGTCTTCTTCGGACTTGATTTCGTTGAGGGCGGCGTAGAGGGTGGTGGTTTTGCCGGAGCCGGTGGGACCGGTGACGAGCACCATGCCGTAGGGTTCTTTGATGTAGCGGCGGAAGCGGCGGAGGTCTTCAGCGGCGAAGCCTACGACGTCGAGGGAGAGTTTGGTGAACTTCTCGGACATCGATTCTTTGTCGAGGACGCGGAGGACGGCGTTTTCGCCATGGACGGTGGGCATGATGGAGACGCGGAAGTCGATGAGACGGCCTTTGTAGCGGACGCGGAAGCGGCCATCCTGGGGGACGCGGCGTTCGGCGATGTCGAGCTCGGACATGACCTTGATGCGGGAGAGGATGGTCTGGTGGTGCTCGCGGGCGATGGGGGCCATGGCCTGCTGGAGGACGCCGTCGATGCGGTATTTGACGAGGAGCGAGTCGTCGAAGGTTTCGAGGTGGATGTCGGAGGCGCGGCGTTCGAGGGCGGTGAAGATGGTGGTGTCGACGAGGCGGATGATGGGCGAGATGTCGTCTTCGCCGGTGAGGCGTTCGATGGAGATGTTTTCGTCGGTGGAGTCGTCGGCGGAGAGGACGTCGAAGGCGAGACCTTCCGACGCTTCGTCGAGGACGCGCTGAGATTGTTCGGTTTTTTTGAGGAGGTCGGTGATCTGCGAGAGGGTGGCAACGCGGGTGACGAGGCGGGTTCCGAGGAGGCCGGAGATTTCGTCGAGGACCATGAGTTTGGAGGGGTCGGCGACGGCGATGGCGAGGCGGCCTTCGTTCTGCTCGAGCGGGACGAAGTTGTAGCGGAACATCATGTCGACGGGGACGGACTTGAAGAGGTCGTGCTGGATTTTGAAGTTTTTGAGGTCGACGAACTCGGCGTGGTAGCGGCGGGCGAGGGCGCGTGTGCGTTCGGTTTCGTCGAGGCCCATGTCGTTGATGGGGATGGGGGTTGCTACGGGGGTTGCCATGTGTGAGTGAGACTCCGATGTTGAGGTTCGGTTACCTGGGGTGGTGTGTCAATGGCCTGGAGGGGCAGGTGCGCGAGGTGGGGGCGAGGGATTACCAGAGGCAGGGGACTTCGCCCGAGGCGGTGATCTGGACATCGCGGGTCAGCAGATCGAGTCGATGGTTGAGGGCGGTGGCGCCGATGATGCGGTCCATGGGGTCACGCGGGTAGCGTTCTGAGAAATCGATTGCACGTTTTGCGATAGAGGCCGTTACGGGAAGGATCGTGAAGGTTCTCTCGACTTCAGAGAGCAAACCTACGACCGAATGTCCCTTCAGAGCGTGACTCTTGCGCGACATGGAAGCCAATTCCCAGAGGGTTACGTCAGAGATTGCGAGGCCGCCGGAGGTTAGGCGCTCCGCGGCAATGCGTTCGCGGGCTCGTTTGGAGAGTTGGTCCGGTTCGAGTGCGAGCCAAGCCACGATATGTGTGTCGAGCAGAATCAACCTAGTCGCACTCGTAGTCCTCGAAGGGCGTGGATGGCGAGATGATGTCGCCTACGATGATTAGACCTTTGCCACGGTAGAAGCCGAAGATTGGGTCTGGATCGTCGGTTGGTACGGGGACGAGCTTGGCGACGGGTTTGCCGTTTTTGGTGACGAGGACGGGTTCACGTTTGGATTGGACTTCGTCCATGAGGGCGAGGCAGGTGGCTTTGAACTTTGCGGCGGCGATGGTCTTCATGGGCGCACCTCGAGATGTGGTCATTGTATCGTGGTCATCGAGGTGCGTGGACAGATGTACGGGATCAGGCGGATTTTCGATGGGCTGCGACGTATTCCCGAAGCGCGGCGTTGATGCGGTTTGGGGAGGCGTCGCCGGTTTCGCGGAAGAACTGGAGGATGTCGGCTTCGATGCGGAAGGAGGCTTCAGGAATCCCAAACCGCGGGCCGACGACACGCCGGGTTGGCTGGTCCGTGAGTGGCGGCGCGTCGCTGAGGTCTATGTCTTCGTCGCTGATGGAGCGGAGGGCTGAGATCTGTCGGTCTGACATGGTCGGCAGATTGTCGGCGTCCAACTTGTATCTAACCTCTCCAGAATTCTTCTCGTTCATGCTTGGTCGCCCTCCGCGCCGCGATGATTCGTATGTCTTCTCCTCGAACCGTGTACGTCACGAGCAACTCGAGTGTATCAATGAGCCCGACCACGTTCCACCGATCTTCGCCGTAGTCTTCTCCGCGGTCTACCCATTCGATTTGCACTGGAGATAGGAAGACGCGCGTGGCGTACTCGAAGGAGATGCCGTGCTTCTTCAGGTTGGAAGCCGCTTTGTCCTTGTTCCAGACGAACGCCACAGCGAGAGCGTAACACCGAGGGATGCTACTGAGGGCCGCCTCCGGCGGAGAGGGAGAAGATGGGGAGGTAGAGGGCGATGAGGATGGTGACGACGACGATGCCCATGACGATGAGGATGGCGGGTTCGATGAGGCTCATGGCGGCGGTGAGGTTGGTTTGGACGTCTTCTTCGAAGAACTCGGCGACGGAGTTGAGCATTTGGGGGAGGGCTCCGGTGGATTCGCCGACTTCTATCATTTCGATGGCGAGTTCGGGAAAGACTTTGGTGCTTTGGAGGCTGGCGGAGAGGCCTTTGCCTTCGCGGACGGTTTCGACGGAGCGGAAGACGGCGGTGCTGATCTGGCGGGAGGCGATGGAGCGGGCGGCGGTTTCGAGGGAGGGGACGAGGGGAAGGCCGCCGGTGAGGAGGGTGGAGAGGGTGCGGGAGAAGAGGCCGACCTGGTATTTGAGCCAGACGTTGCCGAAGACGGGGAGGCCGATGCGGATGCGATCGACGGCGGAGGCGCCGGCGTCGGTTTTGGTCCAGCGGAAGAGGAGGAAGCCGGCGGCGCCGAGGACGATGGCGGCGTAGATGCCGTAGTGCTGGGCGTACTGTCCGAGGTCGAGGAGAAATGTGGTTAGGGCGGGGAGGTGGGTGCCGAGTTGCTCGTAGAGCTGGGCGAAGCGGGGGACGACAAAGGTGATGAGGAAGATGAAGAGGGCGATGACCATGACGATCAGGAGGGCGGGGTAGATGAGGGAGGCCTGGAGTTTTTTGCGGAAGGTGAGGGAGACGCGCTGGAAGTCGAGGAAGCGCTGGAGGACCTCTTCGAGGTTTCCGGAGCGCTCGCCGGCGAGCAGCGTGGTGGTGTAGACGACGGGGAAGCCGCCCTGTGCCTCGAAGGCGGAGGAGATGGATTCGCCGGTTTTGACGCGTTCGGCGACGTTTTCGAGCTGGGCGCGGAAGCCGGCGATCTTTTGCCGGCGGGCGAGGAGTTCGAGCGAGCCGAGGATGGGGAGGCCGGCGCGGATGAGGGTGAGGAATTGCTGGTTGAAGATGAGAAAGGTTTCGAGTTTGACCTTTTTTTTGCCAGTTCCGCCGAGCACGCCGCCGCGGGGTTTGACGGAGTAGACGTAGAAGCCGGCGTGAGAGAAGCGGGCGCGGAGCTCCTCGGCGGTGGAGGCGGCGTGGGTCTGTTCCTGGACGCGGCCGCGTTCGTCGGCGAGGCGGATGGTGAATTCGGTCATGCTGGGATCTCTGGGGCCTTGGGGCTGGGCTTCGGGCTTGGGCTTCGGGCTTGGGCTTGGGCTTGGGCTTGGGCTTCCGATTTAGTTTAGACGGTTGGGGGATGATCGGTGTATTCGGGGGGAGGGGATTGTATTCTGGGCGGTATGAAGCGGTTTTTCAATGTACTTCTGGGCGGGATGCTGATGGTGGCGGTGGCGTTGCTGTCGGCGTTTTTGGCGATGCGGCTGGCGATCCATGGGCGCGAGGTGGAGGTGCCGAACCTGGCGGGGTTGACGCTGCAGGAGGCGAGCGAGAAGGCGGGCGATCTGGGCTTGAGCCTGCATCTCGAGAACAAGTTTTATTCGACCGACACGCCTTCAGGGCACATCCTGAGCCAGTTTCCGGCTGCGGGGGCGACGGTGCGGAGGGCTTGGTCGATCCGGATTACGGAGAGTCTGGGGTCGCAGCAGGTGGAGATTCCGGACCTGACGGGGCAGACGGAGCGGCCGGCGTCCTTGGCGCTGCGGCGGTCGTCGCTGGAGCTGGGGGTGGTGGCGGGGATTCCGGCGCCGGGCGAGGCTGGGGTGATTCTGGCGCAGACGCCACCGCCGAATGCGGCGGGGATCGATCGGCCACGGGTGAGTCTTTTGTTGAGCCAGCCGGCGGATCGGGTTGGGGCGGAGGCGTTTGTGATGCCGCAGCTGACGGGGATGGCGGTGGGGACGGCGACGGCTCGGGCGGGAGCGGCGGGGCTGCGGGCGTATGTGGCGGCGGCCGAGCCGGCTGGAGCTGAAGGTGGGGGTGCGACGGGGGGAGGCGCGGTTGCGGAGGCTGTGGAGGGTGGGGGTGTGGTGGCGGGGCAGTCGCCGATGGCGGGGCATCGGGTGGTGCGGGGGGAGAGCGTGCGGCTGACGCTGGCGCAGTAGGGTTGGATCGGAGCTTGTTGACGGGAAGTCGTGCCTTGGCGGCTTTAGATGTGGTGTATTAGCAGGTTATTGACATCGAGTCCGGATCGGGTA
>CAXSGC010000076.1:0-5200 GCA_964236945.1 uncultured Acidobacteriaceae bacterium
TGCTCCATGCCAGGTGGGAGCATGTCAGCTTCGAGTCGTGCGAGTGGCTGATTCCCGAAAGCAATTCCAAGACGGGCAAGTCACACACCGTGTACCTCTCCCGCCAGGTTCTCGCGATGTTCGAAGAACTCAAGAACCTGGCTGGTGATTCCGAACTCGTTCTCCACGGTCGAGGTAGTGAGACCAAACCATTTGCGTCGAACGCCCTCAACAAAGCGCTTGAAGGCGTCAGCTTCCCGATCGCGCCGTTTACGATCCACGACTTGCGTCGGACTGGATCGACGCTTCTCCACGAACAGGGATTCCCATCAGACGTCGTAGAAAAGGCCCTCAATCACAGCATTGGTGGCATACGGGGCGTCTACAACCGGGCGGAGTATGCAGAGCAAAGGAAGAACATGCTGCAAAGCTGGGCGGATTTCGTTTCCGGCCTGAGTGGATTGCTTCACACCTAAGGAGTCAGACATGAACGAGGAAACCCTACAGCTGGACGGGTTGTTCGCCGATGACTGGGATGGCTACAATGCCCGTCAAAACGATGACGAAAGCCCCGCTTCAAACAAGTATGCTCACCGCCGGCTCCCTAACACCTACCCACCTCTTCCAGACTTTGGAATTTTGTGTCTCAGCGTGGCCAGCGCAACCGCACTCATTGTGAGAGACATGCAAGCACGCAACCGACCCCCCTTTGACGACCTTATCGCGGACATCCCGGGGTATGCAGGAGAACTTGCCAAGGTCCAGGAAGAGCTTATCCCGAAGGTCCGAGAGCACCTTGTGCGGGCAATCGAGAAGGGCCGGCTATCTACTGTAAGCCCGCCGAACTCCTATCAGCAGTTCGTCGAGTTGGGCGATCAGTCAGATCACTCCTCCTCTCACATTTTTTATGAAGACCTAGTCGATTGGCTCAGAAATAGCGGGTATGAGGACAGCCGCGCCTTAACGTTGGGTCCTGCTTTCGAAGCATATGAACAGCAGGAATTCAATCTTGGCCAGTCAATTGAGCAGTACATCAAGAGAGGACGAGAGCGTTCAGGCATGCACGAAAGGGAGTCAAGGGACCAGCGTGTCGACCTTAGTGATGCGTACGCAGACTATCTGTATGACGCTCTACAGCACTCCGGCGAGGTCATTACGGACCTCAAGCACCGACTAAACTGCTTCCCGAATGCCCCGGCTTCTGAGCACCTGCAGACGAAAGAGCAGGACACCCTGTTCGTTTTCGTAAATAGTCTCCTGAAGCTTGTAGAGAAGAAAGGCCGAGTCAAGAGCATTCAGCAGCAAGCCGAGGAGCTCGGCCAAAAGATCTCACCAAACACGATTCGGAAGTGGGTGAACGAGGCCGAGAAGCGGTCATGAGAGAGAAAAGTCAATTGATGCCCGTGCCAGTTCAATTGCTTCTTGTGAGGCCGCGCTTAGGTCATTGTTGAACCAGCGGTCCTGAGGGGTTCATATATGTCCAACAAGATTCTCCGGCTTCCGGCTGTAAAAGCAAAGACCGGACTCTCGCGCAGCACGATTTATGCGAGGGTTTCGATAGGCACCTTCCCTGCATCGCTCAACCTTGGCCCAAACACCGTTGGGTGGCTTGAAGCTGAAATCGAGGCGTGGATCGAAGAGCAGGTGAAGGCGTCTCGCAAGCGCGAGCGTGTTGCGTGATCCGCATCGTGGTCGCAAACCAGCGTGGCGGCTCGGCCAAGTCAACTACCACAGCCACGTTGGCTCGCTGCTTCGCAGATCGCGGCAAGCGTGTCCTGGTCATCGATGCGGACCCGCAAGGCTCGCTCGCAGTGATCCTCGGCTTGGATCCGCCGGCTTTCCTGAATGATCTTCTGATCGAGAAGCTCGCCTTTCGAGAATGCATTGTGACAGCACGGCCGGGCCTGGACATCATCTGCGGCAATCGCTTCACCACAGACGCCGAGACGAAGACGATGGGCCTGCCGGGGAGCGAATTCCTCTTCCAACACGTGCTTTCGGAGTATGAGCGCAACTACGATGCGGTGCTGATTGATGTTGCGCCCTCCATCAGCCTCTTCCAGACCTGCGCCATGGTCTACACGCAGAACGTGCTTGTACCGGTCGACATGGACATCCTGAGCGTGCAGGGCGCAACCTCCACGATTCATGTCTGCGAAACGCTGAATCGGATGCTTGAACGTGGCCTGAACATCCGCGCACTCGGAATGCTGCCGGTCAAACTGAATCGCAGACTCGCGGTAACGGAGATGGTGTTGGACACGTTGTCGTCGATCGCAGAACGGCGGGATGTGCCCGTCTACGGCCCGATCCGCACCGACCAGTCAGTCGTCAAGGCGGCGGCCGATAGGCAGTTCCTCGCGGACTTCGACCCAAGATCGAAGGCCCTTGAAGATTATGAGCAGCTCACAGACGACTTGATGGCCAGATTTAACAGGCCGGAGGCGATTTCCATCCATGCTAAAACCGCGTGAACGTGTAAGAAAGATCTTCGACTGGGAGGAGCTGGAGAGAGCCCCGAATACGCACGGGGCTCTTTCCTTTTTGAAGTCGGCCGCTGAGATCGTAAGCATCCGAAAAGGCGATACCCCAACGAGAGACGAACTGAGCAATCCGACCACAGTGGTCGATAAGACCACTGTGGTCGGATTGCCTGTTACGCCGGACCATAGGCCACATCCCCGGCCGTGCTACTTGGCCCAGGATGGACACTCGCTCGGCGAAACCGCGCTTTACCAGGTGCTATGGGCTCGCGCAAAGCCGGAGACGTCGGACACCCGGGTCATCACTGCAGGCTGGAGAACAATGAAGCGGCTCTGTGGAATGTCGGACAAGAGCTGCAAGCGAAACACCACCGGGTTGATCGAGAAGTTCGCCTTGGAAGTGGTCAGCGCAGAGGACATCGCCACACGTACCGGGCGCACCTATCGCATTCACTCGTACGTAAGCATTCTGGCCCGACGCAAAGCAGCAGGATTGGAATGGGTTTCGCGGAACAGAAGCAGGCGATTTGTCCAGAAGGATGGCTCGCCTCTGATGAGCCAAGAGAGCCCCAGAACGCCGGAGGGCAATTCGACCACAGTGGATGAATCACTGGGAACTAATCCGACCACAGTGGCTGAATTACCTGGTAATAATTCGACCACAGTGGTCGATAAGACCCCAGGGACTATGGTCGATAAGACCCCAGTGACTGTGGTCGCTAAGACCACAGTGTTAGGAAGTTCTTTAGGAATACTTGAGGAAGAAGTACCGTCGACGACGACGGAGGTCGATTTAATTGTTCAGGCGTTAGCAGAGCAGGCCGGTGTCGCAGATGCCGGAGCTGCCAATCGCCTGATCGCCCAATGCCGGTCAGCCTGCCCGAGTGCCACCACCTCTGAGATCGTCGGGATTGTCCAGGAGAAAGCCTTCGCCGCGAGATCGCGGAGGGACGTTCGCAACCTGATCGGCTTCCTGCTGTCCACCGTTCCACCCGTCTTCGAGGGGCAGGGCATCGTGAGCTATCGGCGCATGATTGCCGCTGAAGCTGAGGCGGCGAAGCGGAAAGCCGAACAGCAACAAAAGGATCGGGAGGAGATGAGAGCCTACTTCGTTCGTCAGGCGGAACAACTACGGGGCTTGCTGTCCGAACCAGGCTTGCCTGAGAAGAAGCGATCTGAGCTGGAAGGGCGACTCCGGGAGTACCAAGATGTGCTGAAACATCATGCTGAGGAGACGAGCGAACATTCCGGGTCAACGGCTTGAATACGAACTGCCTGGGAAAGGGGAATGTGCGTCAGGCCGGGCGGCGTCAAGAATCCTCCGTCCGGGAGTGTCAGGGCAGGTCACACAGCCGTGCAGGACGGAGGCAGAGCGCTCCGCTGCGCTCGTGGACAGCTTCGGACAAGCCGAAGGCAGTCCAGCCGGGCGAGCGGCCCGGCAGTCTTTGTGGACGACAGCTACTTCAGACAACCGTCGCAATCGAGCAGAGTGCCGTCCAGGAGCGCCGGACGCGACGAGAACGTGTTTGGCCTGCCGGCCTTATACGCGAGCGCTCTACGGGCTTTCTGGAGCGTTGAAGCTGAAGAGGAGCCCTGAACGGCCTCGCAGACAGCCGTTTGCCTACAGCAGGCGGTAGCTGAGTTTTGTGGACGAGATCGCAGCTACCGAGACTTGATTCTTTTGTTCGACTTGCGTCGTGTCAGCTCTGTTGACAAATCTCAGCCTCAGAAATGCCCAGAAACTCATCGTCTGGTACTCGGCCAGTTTGCTGGATAGCTCCCCGTTGATCTCGATCTGTCTCTTCAAGTGGAGTACGGCTTCGTCGCGAGCTCGGCGCAGCCTTTGCTTTTCAGAAGGTTTGTTGCCTGGATGGTCCGCCTTTGTCTGGTCCTCACGATTGCGTTTGGCATTGCAGGTGAAGCAGGAACTGACACAGTTTTCTGCCTTGGACGAGCCGCCACGGCAACGCGGAATGATGTGATCGACGGTTGCCTGGTTGAAGACCGGCTCAAGGCAGAAAAGCGTCTCACGGGCGCACCAGTGGCATCGCTTGCCGGCCTGGTGCCAGAGACGTTCCCGCATTCTCAACTGCATCAGCGTGGGTGGCCCGATGTGAGCTTGTCGCATATTACGGTTCTCACCTGCAGATTGCCATGAGTGTGCGGCCAAGGCCAAGTGCAGTGCGCGGAGAAGAGCCGGGAGCATTCTGAACGAGCTTCGTCCACACCAGCGCTTTCCGCATGAGATGCAACAGGCCGACAGGATTCCTGTGACCATGGAGCGCTTGGAATAGTCGTACATTCGCATTGAGTTCTGGGCTTCTGATGTTTACGAATCAGCAGCCCTCCACGTTGCAGCCATGGCTTTCCGGGCACAACTCGGCAACGGACGAACTGTTACTTACGCCTGGTTTTTGGGTGTTTATGGGTGTAGATATGGTGTATGTTCTCACTCGACACACTCCAGATCACGCCCGAGGTCCTCAACCTCATTGCGGGAATCGACGAGTTCAAGGGGGCCTGGAGAGCTTTGGGCACGCTTGCCCCAGAGCGGCTCCGCGCTCTCCGTCACGTGGCCACCATCGAGAGCATCGGCTCCTCCACTCGGATTGAAGGCAGCAAGCTGTCGGATCGAGAAGTCGAGCGCCTATTGTCCAACCTCGAAATTGGGTCGTTCGCCAGTCGCGACGAAGAGGAGGTGGCAGGCTACGCCGAAGTGATGGAGACCGTCTTCCGGG
>CAXSGC010000077.1:0-5111 GCA_964236945.1 uncultured Acidobacteriaceae bacterium
CCCATTACCCGATCCGGACTCGATGTCAATAACCTGCTAATACACCACATCTAGGTGTTTAGTCCCGCCTATGTTCACTCTATCTAATGGGCTTCGACGATGAGGGCGAAGTTGAGGAAGCCGAGGAAGAGTACGTCAAGCTTTTCGAAGCGGGAGAAGATTCTGCGGAAGCCCTTGAGTCTTCGGAACAGGCGTTCGATCTCGTTGCGTTTCTTGTAGAGGGCACGGTCGTAGGCCCAGGGTTCGACGCGGTTGGATTTGGGTGGAACCACTGGAACCATGCCCAGATCGAGCACCAGATGGCGCGTCTCATCGCCTTCATAGGCTCGATCCATTAGCATCGGCAGGCCTTCCTGCGTTTGGAAGCTGCCACAGCAACTCACGGCCTTCGGGCGCATCGTGCGCGTTTCCCGGCGACAAAGCGAACGCCATTGCCGTTCGAGCATCCGCGGCAACCATATGAATCTTGGTGTTCCATCCGCCATGGCTCTTGCCGATGGACTGTGGTCCTTTTAAGAGCACCGGTTCCGTATGGATGCACCTTGATCAAGGTTGAGTCCAGCAATACCACTTCCAACTTGATGCGGACGATCTGCTCCACCTGCAGCTTCTCGAAGACGGTCCAGAACGCCGGTCTTCGACCAACGGCTCATCCGCATATAGACCGTGTGTCGGCGGCCAAAACGCTTCGGCAGACCACGCCACTTGCAGCCTTGTTCGGCCACGTAAAGCACCGCATTCAGTACCTGTAAGTTGCTCAGACTCGCGTTGCCCAGCTGTATAGGCAACGAACTCTTGATGCGCTCGTACTGCGCTTCTGTCAGCTCCATCGGCAAAACGGCCATGGAACCTTGCGTTTCGGTATACACCTGCAGGAGAACAGCTTTAGGCGATTCATTTGCTGAGATATCCGGTTCAACAAAGTACGAACTTGCTCCAAGTGAGCGTCCCCGATCTTTGACGGCAGCTCGACAACTCACGGGGCAAGCGCGGTTTGAATGCGGGTGATCGGGGAACCCGCCGAGTTGACATATCTTTTTCTAGTCGTATGGTACGCGCATGAAAAGAGTGCGTAAGTTTGTTAGACATACGCTCAAGCGCGGCGGGTCCCTTTTTCCGGGAAGGCTCCTAGGATCAGGTTTCGTCAGAGTGGGAGTTTTGATGAATCGATGGAATTCTTTCGTTTGCGGGTTTGAGTGCCGCGTTAGCCACTTTGGTCGAGCGCAGCTCAGCTTCGGCACAGATCACTTCGCCGCCTGCCACATCTCTCAACCTGGAACAGAATCCGCCGCGTGCGCGTCCTGAACCAGGGCCATGTTCCGATCTGCCGGAACTACCCTCTCCACCTTCAGAGGCCGTCAGCCAGAAATTTATTTTTTTTGTTTGCGGTCCTTGATCTCGGCCCAGCCTTGACCATGTATAAGGACACCTCGAAAACGTGGCGCCACAAATCCATCAATCCGTTACGAATTTCGGACGTTCTTTCATACTTAGAACCTATTGTTGAGGCGCTTGTATCTAAAAGGCGATTGGAGCGTATGTCGGAGAACGGGAGGTTGCTTTATGAAGTGGAAACAGGTGGAGGCCCAACCCAGAACGTTTGCCGTGATCTTCGATACGGGGGACGAGGTGAACCAAGGTCTGACCGATTTTGCAAAAGAGCAGAACCTTGCGGATGCGAGTTTTAAGGCGATCGGAGCGTTGGCGTCGGTGAAGTTGGGCTGGTACAACCCAGAAACAAAGAAGTATCAGACGTCGGTTGAACTGAAGGAGCAGGTGGAACTGCTCTCGTTGATCGGCGATGTAGCGCAAAAAGACGGCGCGCCCATCGTGCATGCGCATATGGTGGTGGGGCGCTCTGACGGAACGACTGCGGGAGGGCACCTCGTGAGTGCGGTTGTGCGACCGACATGTGAAGTCTTCCTTGTGGAATCGCCCGCGCATTTGAGCAAGGGACTGGACTCTGAGTCGGGTCTTGTGCTGATCAAGATTTAGAGCCGATTCCCGGCTGGTGCGGAGCGGAAGCATTTGTCTAGATGTGCTTGTTGAAAAACGGAGAGGACCGAGTTTGCGCTCTGTTTCGTCGGCAGATCGGAGCCGGGGCTTTAGGTACTCTTGACGAGGCTGGGGATCTGGGCCTGCAGATCCGCCGACTTTGGAGTGAAGCCACCTTTGGCTGTCCATCCGCCGTCGATGGACAGACAGATGCCGGTGATCCAACTTGCCTCGTCCGAAGCGAGAAAGAGCGCGCCGTACGCCACGTCCTCCGGTGTTCCGACGCGATCGAGCAGGGGCCAGCCTTCAAAGGTGGCCCGGAAGCTTGGATCGGCGCGAAGTGGAACTTCACTGGACGGTGTGAGAATCGGACCTGGGGCGATGGAGTTTGCGCCAATGCCTGGGCACCATCTCGCGCGAAGAGAAGTGCTGCTGCCGCTCGCACCTGACCGCCACCTGTTCCTGTAATAAGGGCCACTTTGCCATCCAGTCGCTGTGCCATGGATAACTCCTTATTTCTTTCGTGCGGACCGTCCGAGAAATAGGATGCGGCAAAGTGGGATTGGACGAACAGAGGACCCGCTGCCGGGGGGAGTGAGCCTGGTACAACAGCCTGGGGTCCTGGGCAGAAGGCGGCTTTGCGCTTTCCGGATCGTACTGGCTCTCGCCGGCAGAATTGTTTATGAAGTTGGAAACGGAGGACAAGTTCTGCAGTGATCCTCGTGCGCAGCCCCAGACCGATCCCGGGCGAGATCATCCAAGCCACGAGAAGGCCATTGCAGCTTCGGCGCCCGTGGCGGCAGGTTTGGGTAGGGCGACATTTTCTTTGACGATCTTCTAAAGTTTTTCGGCGGAAGTGCCGATAAGGAGAACAGACGATGGCACGGGTTCGGAGTGTTGCAGAGACGATCCGGGAGGGAACGAGGAGTGAAGAAAAGGAAGCGGGCGTAAAGCGCTCAGAGACGACAGCACCGCTGGGCAAGCGGGTCACGAAGAAGGGACAGACTGGGCGCGCGAGTGAGCCTTTGATCGCGTGGGGAGAGATCCTGCGCGAGGCTCAGGAGAGGTTCGGCATCAAGCGGTTTCGGTCCGGGCAGAAGGACGTCTTGGCGGAGGTGTTTGCTGGACGGAGTGTCCTTGGGCTGATGCCGACGGGCGCCGGGAAGAGCCTGACGTATCAACTGCCGGCTTTGTTTTTGCCGCGGCCGGTGGTGGTGGTCAGCCCTTTGATTGCGTTGATGCAGGATCAGCAGGAGCGTGCGGCTGAGGCTGAGATTGCGGTTGAGAAGATGGACTCGACCCAGACGAAACGGGAGGCGAACAAGGCGGAAGAGGAGATTGAACGAGGGATTGCGCAGCTGATTTACGTGACGCCAGAGCGTTTGGAGAAGGAGGAATTTCTCCGGGAGTTGAAGGAGGCGGGAGGGATTGCGTTGCTGGTGGTAGACGAGGCGCACTGCATCTCGCAGTGGGGCCATGACTTTCGGCCGGCGTACATCGGCATCGGGTATGCACGGAAGAGGCTTGGGATGCCGCCGGTGCTGGCGTTGACGGCGACGGCGACGGACGAGGTCGTCAAGGAGATCCTCGAAAGCCTGGGCGCGCCGGACGCCAAGGTGGTGAACGCGGGGACCGAACGGGAGAATTTGTATTTCAGTGTCCAACCGACGGTGAATACGGAGGCAAAGCTGGACCGGGTGACGTCGATGCTCGAAAAGGAGGACGGGACCGGGATTATCTACACGGCGAGTGTGCGGTCGGCCAATGAACTGTATGACTGGTTGAAGGAGCATGGTGTCTCGGCGGGGCATTACCACGGTGCGATGAAGACGAGGGAGCGGGAGGAGGTGCAAAAGGCGTTTATGCGGGGCGACCACAAGGTAATGATCGCGACGAAGGCGTTTGGATTGGGGATCGACAAGCCCGATATCCGGTTTGTGTACCACTTCGAATTTCCGGATTCGCTGGAGACGTACTACCAGGAGGCTGGGCGCGCGGGGAGGGACGGGTTGCCGAGCCGGGCGGTGCTGCTCTATCGGCTGGAGGATCGGCGGATCCAGAGCTTCTTTCTGGGTGGACGGTATCCGAAGGTGGCGGAGATGCAGGCTGTCTGGCTGGCGATGGACGGGCAGGTGTTGGCGCCGACGGATGCCGAGATGGCGATGATTGAGGCTGTTCCGGCCAACGGAGTATCTGCCGGTGAGGCTTCGACGGAGATGAGAGCGGGCGCAGGAGGCAGGCTGGTCGAGCGGGACGGGTCTCAGAGGAGGGGGGCTACGGGAGAGAGCCTGGTTGTCACGGCAGATCTGATCGCGAAGAAGGCCGGCGTTGGACAGAGGAAGACGCAGGTGATTCTCAATCTGCTACGAGGGGCAGGTTTGATTCGCCGGGGCAATCGTGGGTATGTGATTGAGCGGGCGAAAGCGCCGACGGACGAGACGCTTGATGAGTTACTCCGGGTCTATACGGATCGCGCCAAGCACGACAAGGATCGCCTCGCGGACATGATGCACTATGCGGAGACGATGGAGTGCCGCGTGCAGGTGATCCGGCAGTACTTTGGGGAGGATGTGGGCGAGCGTTGCGGACGGTGCGACAACTGCGAGCGGTCCGCGGTTGAGGATGTGAATGCCGGGCATGCGGCGCGGGTTCAGACGGACCTGGATGGGCAGGCGCGGGATCACGGGATTGCGCTTGCCGCATCTGCGGAGGTGCATCGGGCGGATGAGCCGCATGATGGCGCCGGGGTGACGCGGGTCGAGACGATGCACGGGACTATTGTGACGACGGCGCCGGAGACCCTGCCGCGGAACGAAGAGGCGGCTGCGTTAACGAAGGGCGATGTGGTCCGGCACAGGGTCTTTGGTGAGGGAAAGGTGAAAGATGCGCACGGGGACATGGCGCTGGTGCACTTTGCGAAGGCGGGGGACAAGAAGGTGAAGGTGAGTTATCTGACTTTTTAGATGGTATTCGCAGATGGTGTAGAGAACGGACACGAGCAAGAACAACCACAGATTCCTTGCGGGAATGACACAAAGCCCTACGCACCAACTGCTACGTTGCTCTAGAGGCTGTTATGAAGTTCATGCGAATTGTTTGAACATGTTTGCGATCAT
>CAXSGC010000078.1:0-5025 GCA_964236945.1 uncultured Acidobacteriaceae bacterium
ATTCGACGTCCCCCTGCCCCCCGGCGTCAGCGTCACCGTCCCCACACTGAACGCCGCCGTCGCATACCGCGGAAGCCCGCCGTAACTCAGCCGCAGCGGCCCCGCAAACCCACCCACGCTCCCCACGCTCACCGCCACCGTCGCACCGTCGCCCGCACGCACGGAGACACTCGCCGGCATCAGCGCCAGCGTAAAGCTCGCCACCGGCGCCACAATCACCTCCACCACCGTCGCACTCGACCCGTTCCGCACCGCCGATCCGTTATAGATCGCCGAAATCGTGTGCGTCCCCACCCCCAGCCCCGACGTCCGGAACACCGCCGTCCCGCTCCCGTCCAAAGCCACCGACGTCAGCACAACACCGCCATCCTTGAAGCGAACCGCCCCCGCCGGCGCCCCCGTGCTCTCCACCCCACGCACCGCCGCCGTAAACGTCACCGTCTGCCCCAGCGTCCCCGGATTCGGCGCCCCCGTCAGCGACATCGCCGTATCCCCGCCCGCAATCGCCGCGAGCGGCTGCATTTCATACACCCCCATGTCGATCGTGCGGTCCATCCCTCCACCGCCCGTCCCGTTGCCGGTCCGCGGCAAACCGTCCAGATCCAGCGCCGGAATCTGCGGCGCATTCACATCCCCCACCGCCACCACCGGAGACGTCCGCTCCGTATGCAGGTCGCCCCCGGCAAGATTCACAAACTCCGGGTCGACCGAAAGATTGCCCACCGTATTGCCCGGCTGCCCACACTGATACTTCTGCGCCGTCGACCCCTGAAACACATCGTTATGACTGAAAATCGCCCCCGGCGGCGGAATGTTCTGCGGCTTGCTGTAGGTCTGGTCGATGTAGTAACACGTCACCGCCTGCCCAGGCCTAAGCCCCTTGCCCGATCCGGCACTCTGGCCCACAAAAATATTGTTCGAGATCGTCTGCGATGTAATATCCGACGAAAGAAACAACGCGCTCGCCGAGTTCAAATTCGAAACGATCGTGTTGTTCGTCATCACCACCGACGGCACAAAATCCGAGGTGATACTTACCGCAGACTGATCCGGCAGGGAACTGCTATTCCCGTAAATCAGGTTCTGAATCAAATTGACATCGATAACCCCGGTGATATTGACGGGGCTGCCCAGTCCGGTATTTCCTGCAACAACATTGTTTTGCAGCAAGACATAAACCGAGGCTAGAATCGAGATACCCGGGGAAGTGTTGGCCGAATGGTTGTTCACAATGCGGTTGTCTAGGACTCGAGTGGGACCGCTCTCGATCGCAACCGGTCCCGCGACTTGGAAAATGTAGTAGGGGGCCTGCCCGCACGAGCCCACGGAGGAACTCGTGACCGTATTGCCTTGAAAGAGCACGGACGCATCATTTTGGGAGATCAAACCGCAACCTGGGTTTTCAAGAATGCGATTGTTGGTGATCGTAAGCGCTGTGTTAAAGGAGGTCGCAATGCCGTTGCCGGTCAATGCATCTGTCGTTTGAATATTCGGTCGATGTGTAACAGTGAAGCCGTTAAGCGCGGTGGTCGACGAATCTTCTATGTATTTGGCAACATAGATCGTCACAGTCGCCTCAGGCGATGGCCCCTCGATAACTGTCCCTGCTGCTCCAGCGGAACTCGTCGCCCCGCTCGTAACCGTAATACCCTTGCCCTTAAAATTGATGTTTTCTCTATAAATCCCAGGCGACACCAGAACCGTGTCACCATTTTGCGCAGCGTCAATACCAGCTTGGATCGTAGGCCGGTCCGCCGGTACATGAATCGTCTGCTGCGCCCGCAAAGGTGTCGCGGCAGTCCATAGCACGAAGACAGCTTGCAGGAATCCAGCTAGCCGCAAAAGGAACTCCTATGTTCCACCTTGGAGCACCTCTCCGGTCTCGTCTCCACACCCACTGGCAGTGAATATGGAGACGCGCCAGAGATGCATCTTCCTAGTTCACTTGAATGTTGATGTTAGCGGTCGACACGGTCCCATTGGCGTAGTATCCCGTGTAATTCGCCGAGCAGTACAGCGAGTGAGTGAGACCAATGGTCCCAGTAGGCGTCCACTGCACGGCCACCTGTGTACTCACCTGCGTAGAATAAGAGAAGATCTGTCCTTGTTTACTGTCGTAACACGTAATGTAAGTGGTCCCTTGATTGCCGGTCACCCCCTGCACAGTGACATAGCCGGTCTGCATAACGCCCAATTGCACGGGATTCCCGGTTTGATCTCCCTGAATCCCATTTGTAGCGGACTGCCCATCGATCGAGAAGGTAAGTACGGAACCTATCCCCGCATGTGCAGTTTGGGTAGGAAGCAGCAGACCGACGCACGCCGCGCCGTACACGATTGATTTAGCTGAATGCAAAACGGTCTTCATACAAGCTCCTTAAGGGTATAGAAGACATTCGGTGAGGACGCGACGCCCTGAATCCCAACCACAGCAGCCACCTCGTTCAGGACAGGCTCCGTACCTACTCTTTAATCAGACCCCATCCGCACACACAGTAAGCCCCCCCCCCCCCCCCCGTCAACCCCCGCTCAATCCCCCGGCCGCTTCCCCAAACCCAGTCCCGCCTCCAACTCCGCCAAAGCCGCCCCATCCCCACGCTCCGCCGCCCCCCGCAACGCCGAGATCGGCGCCTGCAACAGCTTCGTCGTCAGCGACCGCGTCAACGCCTCCACCGCCGCCGCCTGCCCCGCCGTCAACGGCTCCCCCGCCAGACGCGCCGACGTCCGCCGCAACTCCGCCTGCCGCAGCTCCTCCGCCCCCTCCTGCATCGCCCGCATCGCCGGAACCGCGTCCAACGCCTTGATCCGCGACTCGTACCGCTCCACCTCCGCCTGCACGATCGTCTCCGCCGCCGCCGCCTCCCTCGACCGGCTCGCCAGATTGCCCGCCGCCACCTGCTGCAAATCGTCGATGTCGTACACAAAACATCCATCCACATCGTTCATCGCCGGATCGATGTCCCGCGGCACCGCAATGTCGATAAAAAACATCGGCCGATTCCGCCGCCGATCGAGCAGCGTCCGCCCCTGCGCCGCCGTAAAAATCTTCGGGTCCCCCACCGCCCCCGCCCCCGTCGACGTAATCACAATGTCCGCCCGGTGCGCATGCTCCTGCATCTGCCCCCTCGGAAGTATCGTCGTCGCAATCGGATTGCGCGTAAACTGCGCCGCCAACCGGTCCGCCACCGTCCGCGCCCGCGCCTCCGTCCGATTCGCAATCAACAACGACCCCGCCCCATGCTCCAGCAAATGCCGCGCCGCCAGCTCCGCCATCTTGCCCGCCCCCACAATCAACACCTGCTTGCCCTGCAACGACCCGAAGATCTTCCGCGCCAGATCCACCGCCACCGACGCAATCGACACCGACGAACTCCCGATCCGCGTCTCCGTCCGCACCCGCTTCGCCACCAGAAACGCCCTCTGCAACAACGGATCCAAGGTCGCCCGAACCGCCCCAACCTCCCTCGCCACCGTGTACGAATCCTTCACCTGCCCCAGAATCTGCGCCTCGCCCACCACCAGCGAATCGAGCGACGACGCCACCCGAAACAAATGCCGCACCGCCTCCCGCTCGCGAAACTCATATAGATGCGGCCCAATCGTCGCCGCCGAAACACTGAAATACTCGTCGAGAAACCGCAGCAGATCGGGCGACGAAGCCGGGACACTCCGCACATCGCCAGACCCCACCCCCACACCAGAGTCATGCGTCAGCAACATCTCCACCCGGTTGCACGTCGAAAGAATCAGCGCCTCCCGCACCCCCGGCTGCTGCGCCAAGGTCTCCGTCGCCTCCGCCAAACGCCCCCGCCCAATCGCCAGACGCTCCCGGATCTCGATCGGCGCCGTCGTATGATTCACACCCAGCAGCACCAACGCCGGCCGCCCACACCCCCGCAACCCAGACTCCCGCAACCCGGCAGCGCTCTTTCCCACCAAACCGCTCAAGCTTCTCCCCGTTCCGCCGAAACCATTCCCGAACCCATTCCCGAACCATTCATGGAGCCGTAAACCTGTGAACCACAGAAAGCTGATTCGCCGACCACACCCCAAGCACCACTAAAAATACAAATCCCGACAAATAAATCGCCCTCCGCCCCCGCAGACCGCTGTGCCGGCGAATCGAAATCATCCCTATATACGCCACCCACATCAGAAACGAGAGGAGCACCTTCGGGTCGAGAAAAAACCTCGGCCCCACCGTCAACTCAGCCAAAGCCGACCCAATCAAAAGCCCCGCCGTCATGCACGGCAATCCCAACAGCAAAGCCTTCAGCGCAATCTGCTCCGTCGTGTCCAACGGCGGCAAACCCCGCACCGCCGGCAGCTTCGCCTTCAACCGCCGCTCCTGAATCAGATACAGCACCGACGTCAAAAGCGAAACCAGCAAGGCCGCATACGCCGCCAGCAACAAAACAATATGCAACAAAATCCATCCGGAGTTCGCCATCGGCACCGTCTCCGTCCCCGGCCGAAACGCCGGCTCCAGCATCAACAAAACCGCGATCGGGAGCAAAAACACCCCCGGAGCCAACGTTCGGTACACCCGATAAATCGCCAGAAACGCCGCCGCCAGCAACATCGCCAACATCGACTGCGTCTCATGACGCGCCGGAAGAAACACGCCCGAAACGGTCCGATACACCAGGCTCAGCGTCTCCGCCAGCGAGACAAAGTGAAACAAAACACCCACGGAGGCCGCGAAGATCGCCGGCCCACGCCATCGCGGACGCTCATAAAGAGCCGCCGGCAGCACCAAGAGCGCAGCCACGGCATAAAGCAACACAGCGACTCTGAGCCACACAAGAGACATAAAAAGTTAGCCCGCAACCGACCGCCCGCGCGCCACCCTCAAGTATAGCGACGCCTCCTCTGTCTCTGCCTTCCCTGCCTTCCCTGCCTTCCCCGCCTTCCCTGCCTTCCCTGCCTTCCCTGCCTTCCCTGCCTTCCCTGCCTCACTCTGCCTTCCCTCCCTTCCCCTCCCCCCCCTACCTTCCCTGCCCTCCCCCGCCCCCCCCCCCCCCC
>CAXSGC010000079.1:0-4918 GCA_964236945.1 uncultured Acidobacteriaceae bacterium
AGAACCCTCAGGCAGCCAGACGCAAAAACAAAGGCTTAAATCAGACCTTCCCTAAAGCAAATTACCTGTTGCTATGGAGCGGGAATGTTCGTGCAGAGCCGTTTTCCTCCGGAGAAAACGGCGTCGATCCCTGTGGCTCCCTATGCACCGACAGGTAATTTGCTTTAGGGCACAAGAAAGAAGCGCCCCAGGAGAGGGCGCCTCTGCGAATGCCGCTGTTTACTCACCGCTGGGCGAAGATGCGGGAGCTGGGCTGGCAGGTCCCATGTTGCTGAGGAGCTTGATCTCGACGCGTCGATTCCGCGCGCGCCCGGCGGCCGTCTTGTCGGTGGCGACCTGCTGATCCTTGCCGATGCCGACGAGATAGAACTTGTGCGGCGGGATATTGTATTTGGTCTGAAGATAGTTGGCGACGGCATCTGCGCGTCGCTGACTGAGCTGGTAGTTGTACTGTGCGTCGCCGATCGAATCCGTTCCGCCGGTCAGCTGGAGGATGTAGCCGCGAGCGCTGGTCAGCTGTGCGGCGAATTGGTCCAGCTGCCGTTTATCCTCTGCGGTGAGAACCGATTTATCGAAGGCAAAGGTCACGTTCACGTCCGCGAGCGGCTTGTAGTTATCGAGGTTTGCGACGACACCCGCGAGCGTATCCACACGGTTGTAGGCGTCCTGTGCGGAATGATTTGCAGCATCCGCGGACTGCCCTGCAGCACCGGCGTGTTGATCGGCCGTGTTGGCGGCATCTAGGGCGCCGTTGATCCCACGTTGCGCGCGCTCATCGGTGTCGACAATGGTGCGATGGTCCGCGGCCGTCTTCGTGTCGAGATCGTTGGTCTGCTGGATGATCGGCGCGGTTTGGGAGCGAACGTAGTTCTTCGAAGAGCAGCCGGCGGCGGATAACAAGACAAGAGCGGTCGCGAACACGGGAGCGACTGGGCTCTGAACAAAGGTACGGCCTGACATCAGGGATGACTTCATCTGAATAACTTCTCCTCATCGGATACTGCATTGCAAATTTCTGGACTGCGCTTACTGGACTGCGCTTCATTGCGCTTACTGGACTGCGCTTCATTGCGCTTCCTGGACTGCGCTTCAAGGTGATCCGCGTTGCAGGCGTTTCAAGGCAACTGGTCCATGTCCCAGCTTACGTGTATGCAATTCACGTGCCAAATCTGATTCACCGCTAAGTGAATCATTCTATGCTAGTTGAAAGCGTTTGGCATTGATGCGCAATGGGTTGCACGAACTTTTGTGCGCGCTGCATTGTCAAATTTCCACGAGAAACAGGGAGAAGTAAAAGCAAATAAAATGAGAACAGCGCCTCCTAGCGCCTCCTATGGACCTCCTTGGCAAAATTCGAACCATCCCCAACAAACCGGGCTGCTACCTGTACAAGAACGCCGATGGAGAGGTGATCTACGTCGGCAAGGCGAAAAACCTCCGGTCGCGGGTACGGTCCTACTTTCTCGAAGCGTCGCAGATGAACCAGAAGACCGGATCGCTGATGCGTGAGGCAGTTGACGTGGAATACATCACGGTGGATAACGAGCATGAGGCGCTGGCGCTCGAAAACAACCTGATCAAGCAGAAGAAGCCACGTTTCAACATCCTTCTGCGGGACGACAAGACGTACCCCTATATCAAGCTGACGATGGGGGACCGGTACCCTAAAGTCTTCGTGACGCGCAAGCTGCGCAAGGATGGTGGGCAATATTTCGGGCCGTACTTCCCGGGCAACCTCGCTCACCGCCTGGTGGACCTGATTCACCGAAGCTTCCTGATCCCGAGCTGCAAGGTCGATCTTGCGCGTTATCATCCGCGCGCGTGCTTGCAGTTCTACATCAAGCGATGTCTGGGGCCGTGTGTCGAGGGGCTGACCACGCTTGAGAGCTACCGGGAGACCATCCGCGATGTGCAGCTCTTTCTGGACGGCAAACCGAACGAGCTCGAGCAGTCGCTGACGGGAAGAATGGAGACGGCGGCGGAGAACATGCAGTTCGAGATGGCCGCACGGCTACGCGATCAGATCGTGACGGTACACCAGATGCAGGACAAACAGAGGATCGCGACGACGGACAACGAAGATGCGGACGTCTTCGGGTTCCACTACGAGAACGAGATGCTGGCCGTGAATCTATTCCATATGCGTGGCGGCAAGATCGTCGATCGGCGCGATTTTTTCTGGGAAGATCTGCCCGAGTTTCTGCAGGATTCGTTGAACGAGGGGGGGGCGGGGGGTAGCGCCGGTCGAGACCTGGACAAGACCGTGACGGATTGCGATGACCCCGAGGCGCTCGGACCTCTGGAGCCGGACCCGGCGGTCCCCGCTCCGGAGGTGGCCGAGCAGGCGTGCGCGGAGGAGGGTGCACCGGTGCAGCATGGGTCGGCGACCGAGCTGGGCGGCGCGTGGAGTCCCGCGGTGTTCTTCTCGGCGCTCCTGAAGCAGCTGTACCTCGACCAGAGCTATGTGCCACGGTCGGTGCTGGTACCGGTCGATTTCCCCGACCGGGCGGTGCTGGCGGAGGTGCTTTCGGAGCGGACGGGGCGGCGGGTGGAGATCCTGGCGCCGCAGCGGGGGGAGAAGCGTTCGCTGGTGGATCTGGTCTGCCAGAATGCCAAGCAGTCCTATGACCAACGCTTCCGTGTGCTGCAGCCTGGGATGAAGGCGATCCAGGAGGCGCTGCAGGAGGCTCTGACGCTTCCGGAACCGCCACGCCGGATCGAGTGCTTCGACATCTCGCATATCCAGGGGGCGGAGACGGTGGCCTCGATGGTGGTGTGGGAGGACGGCGCCATGAAGAAGGGGGAGTACCGGAAGTTTCAGGTGAAGACGGTGACGGGGGTGGATGACTTTGCCAGCATGCGCGAGATCATCCATCGGCGGTACAAGCGTTTGATGGAGGAGGAGAGGGCGTTTCCGTCGTTGATCCTGATCGATGGTGGGCTGGGGCAGCTGCATGCGGCGTATGCGGCGCTCGAGGAGATTGGAGCGACCCTGCAGCCGCTGGCGTCGATCGCCAAGCGCGAGGAGGTGATCTATGTGCACGGGCAGGAGGCCGATCCGGTGGTTCTGGACCGGCGGTCGCCGGTGCTGCATCTGGTTCAAAAGATTCGCGATGAGAGCCACCGGTTTGCCGTCACGTATCACCGAAAGCGGCGGGAGATGCGGGATCGGGAGAGTGAGTTGCTGGAGATACCGGGGGTGGGGCCTCGGACGCGGCAGCGGCTCCTGCAGCACTTCGGCAGCGTGCGCGGGGTGAAGTCGGCGACGGCGGACGCTCTCACTGCGGTGGTGAATCCGGCGACGGCAGCGAGGATTCAGACCTACTTCGCGGGCGGCCGGGGAGAAGCCACGGCGGAGCCTCGCCTGCCCATTCTGCAGTGAGCCCGTTCTTTACTGGCTGCCACCGCCGCCGAAGGTGTTGCAGGCGGGGACGCTTCCCTGATCCAGGCCGCGGCGAAACCATGCCGTGCGCTGGGCGGAGGAGCCGTGGGTGAAGGATTCGGGGCTGACGGCCCGTCCGCTCATGCGCTGGAGGTGGTCGTCGCCGACGGCGGCGGCGGCTTTGAGGGCGCCATCGATGTCGGAGTCCTGGACCATGTGGCGCTGCTCGGTGGAGTGGGCCCAGATGCCGGCGTAGCAGTCGGCCTGGAGTTCGAGGTCGACGGAGAGGTGGTTGCGTTGGTCAGGCTCCTGCTGCTCGAGACGAGTGACCTTGGCTTCGGTGCCAAGGAGCTTCTGCACGTGGTGGCCGAGCTCGTGGGCGACGACGTAGGCCTGCGCGAACTCACCGGTGTCCCCGCCGAAGCGTTTGAGGTCGTCCCAGAAGCCGAGGTCGATGTAGATTTTTTCGTCGGCGGGGCAGTAGAAGGGGCCGGTGGAAGCCTGGGCGGTACCGCATCCGGAGTAGGTGGCTCCGCGGTAGAGCACGAGCTTGGCGTGGCGGTACTCTTTTCCGGACTGGGCGAAGATCTGTGTCCAGGTCTTTTGCGCGTCGGTGAGGACAAAGGAGACGAGCTGGGCGTCGCGGTCGTCGTCGGGCGAGGTGTTCGCGCCGCCGGGGGTACGAGGTGCGGTCGCCACGGGCGCGGAGTTTCCGCCGTTGCCCGAAAGGTAGGCCCCGATGAAGTTGCGTCCGGTGACCAGGCTGACGAGACCGAGGACGACGATGCCGGCCAGGCCGAGTCCGCCGCCTCCACCGAATCTGAAGCCTCCGCCGCCTCCGGAGGAGCTGCGTCGGTCTTCGACATCTTCGCTGAGGCCGCCGGGCGTCCAATCCATGGTTTGCTGTTCTCCTCTTTGTGCTTGCTGGAATCGGCCGTTTGTGGCTGACTTCCATGTTCTCCTGCATGTTCTCTCGGATGGGTGCCGGATGCAGCTAGAGATCGATGTCGCGGCCGCCCGAGAGTACCGGGTTCAGGGTTACCCGAAGTTTGGACGACCCTCCCCTCCCCCCTACGATTTGGTGCAAAGTCTTCGATCCAGGCGACTTAGACTTGGATCCCGAGTGGCTTCGGTGGTCCGAAAGGTCCTATTTACGCTCTGTCGGTACTTGCTGAAGGACTTCGGTTGAACGAACGGAGAGGTTTGCGGACGTTCCGTCTAATTCTGCTCTGTGTTTAAATTGTACGGGGTTGGCGGCGGGTTTGCGCCACTTTGTGTTGTTGCGGAAGGAAGAAGGTAAGTACGCCTTTTTCGCTCGGATTTGGTGTGGGAGGAAGAGGGGTTCGCGCTCCCACGCGCGAATACCCCACCCTTCACGACGATAAAGCCGTCGCGGAGGATGGGGCACCCGGATTTTGTAGATGAGGTGGCAGGGTTGGTGGGGGAAGTGCGGTTCGCGCTCCACGCGCGAATACCCCACCCTTCACGACGATAAAGCCGTCGCGGAGGATGGGGCACCCGGATTTTGTAGATGAG
>CAXSGC010000080.1:0-4874 GCA_964236945.1 uncultured Acidobacteriaceae bacterium
GCGGCTTGGGTCGGTAAAAGAATCATTCGTGGCCTACCCGCAGGATTCAATCAGGAATTGCTGCTGATCCTGGAGGCTGGGACCAAGTTGAAAAAAGAAGGCGACGAATCATGCTCAAGCCCTTGCGGGCGAGCGCCTGAGATACCGATTTTCTTACTGGAAATCAATCGGAGTAAACCGGATTGCCGATTCAGTCTCAGGGGTCGAACTATTGGTTGCGGGGGCTGGATTTGAACCAGCGACCTTTGGGTTATGAGCGACCCCCGGAACGCGTATGTTGTTGACTTTACGGCACGAATGGCGACTTAAAAGTACCGAAAAGTATGCATTGGACAGGCTATTGGGAGTCAGTTGGGAGCGCGTTTTGATCCGGCGCTTTGGGACCATCTCCAGAAAGTTTGTGGGCGATCGCATCCAATATCGGCAAGTGTAAGGTGTACTCAAGCCAAAGGAACTGACCAGCCGGATTGCATTCGAGGAACACAAAACTTCCATCTTCCGCCACGATCAAGTCGTACGCCCCAAACTCAAGTTTGGCAGCATCGTGGAAAGCCAACAATTTTCGGGATACCCCGGAGTCTAAGGTGCATTCTTCGAAGATGTTGTCAAAATGTGAATGTCGCCAATCGATCGAGCCGTCGCCAGCGCTTGGCGTCCTAATCAGTGCAGGAAACACCTGATCGCCCACGATAGTAACTCGCAGCTCATGCCGCTTCGGAATGAATTCTTGGAAGATGCCCGGAGATCTCAAAATGTTAAGTCTGTTATCAACGACGTCCTTTCTTGAGATCTCACGCGTCAAAATACCGGTCTGGTCCGGGAAAATGAAACCATTCAGGGCTTTGTACGCAACGCGGTCGTGACGATCAAAAAGGCCAAGAATGCGGTCAGGATCGTTTGTGACCACGGTGTCGGGAATCTCAAGGCCTACTGCAGCCGCCAATTCGAGCTGCCGCGGCTTTGAAGCAATCCAAATTTGCGGCTCAATCAGATTCATCCAAAAGGCATCGCTCATCGACGAGCCGAGCATACGGATGACAGTTCGCCATTCCGCTTGAGCAAATTGGGCAGCACTTAATTCAAGAGGTTCCCACGCAGGAAGGGGGATGATCGGTTTAAGTCGAAACCAAACCGAGGTGAAGGCTGACGAAGGAATAGACTCCCCAGACTCTGAGCGAACGTGAATAGTGCGATTGCCCGAGCGATCAAAAGCGATCGAACATGAATTCATGACGCTGAAGCATCAAGAACACACGCGGAATGGCCGAAACTTTCGATTCGTTTGGCAAGCTCGAATACGTGCGGGTCTTGGCCAGCACCGATCAGCAGAGTTCGCGGCAAATCAGTACGGTCCTAGTCGTCCGAATCCGGAGGGTCAGTGTCGAGGGGAAGGCTGATAGTCGCCGTCGTGGTGACAGAACCGGTGGCCGCATCAGCCGCGACTGGTAAGGACTTCCGTAATTGCATTCCGAAGGGCTCAAGTTGTGATTCGCTCAACGAGCCGTAGTGCTTCTCTACGAGAGCTTTTAGTTCTTTCGCAAAGACTTCTGCTTGTTCGTTCGGTGTCATGCTTCACCTCCTACTCGAATATTGAGGTACGCGGCCCAACGACATTCATCGCCCTCTGAATCCCAGAACGGCGAGTGGAAGCAATGCTCGCATGCCTTGATGGTGATGTCAACGCTCTTCAGATGTTTAAAGCGAGAATCGTGGTAGTCCCTGGCGACATTCGCCGGAACCAGCAAGTGGCTAATGACCACAGGCAGGGTCGGTCGTTGTACAGGTGTAGGAGCCATAGAGCGATATGGCAATTTGAGGCGACTTGCATGCGTTTACGTAGGCACCCGAGACTTGGCATTTACCTCCGACTTCACCGCAGGTTTGGACCGTGTAAAGGGCGATAGTGCTTGTCGCTTCGTAGGCATTAAACGAGTGCGTCGAGTGTTGGCCGTTCGATACGTTGGTTGCTGTAACGCTTCCACCGACTTCGCTGCCTTCGGACTCGACAAAATAGGTAAGCTTGCCCGCAGATCCACAGTCTAGAGCGGGTGGGGCAGGCTGAGCTGGAAATCCTTGAAGCTTCAGGCAGCAACCGGACAAGAAGAGCACCGGGGTAAGAGCGACAACCGCTAGGCATTGAAACGAAAGTTTAGTGTCCAGGGTCCACCCCCACAGCCATGATGTTGGAGAAGCGTATTTCCTGCCCTACCGAATCGGTCTTAAGTCCCTGAATGTTTAGGTGTAGCGGAGAACCAAAGATGGTCACATCTACGCCGTGGGTAAAGTCCGTGGGCCGCAAGAGATACCCATGATACTTAGTCGTTAACGTCTTCGATAACGAGGCTGCGAGGCGGGACCTCAAGGTATTTTGAAAAATGCAGTTGCTATCGCCCGGGGGGCACGATGCATCTTGTGTGCTCAATGTAATCTTATCTATGGCCAGGTCTGAGCCGACCCACGCGATATCTAAGTGATAGTCAGCTCCCGGACCTTGCCGAATTATTGCGGTGGAGTGCAGCGTAGCGTCGGAAAGTGAGAGGGTAGGGCTGCTCAGGCCAAGTGTTCCAAACCCCTGTGGATCGAGCCCAAAAGGCTGGGCGCCAAATTGGCTTGCGGATAGAGCGTTGAAAAGCGAGACGGGGAGCCTCACGTTCAGATTTTCGGGAGGTGCAAGTTGGACCTCCTCAACATAAGAGCTGGGTAACGGGTTGCTGGCCGGTGCGGCAACAAGCGCGATGTACATGCTGTCGCCTGCAAATGCGAATTGACCGTCGAGGCTTAGACTCGATCCATTTGCCAATTTGCTCGACATATTCCTTGTACTGAAGGTTGCAATGACCAGTCCCGAATTCAGTTCGTTGGAGAGTACGGCAGTATTCGTCGATGGCACAGCGGGAGCTGCAGCTGTCGTGGTTAGTCGCAAATTCCAGTCTTGCCAAAGGGCCTTCATGGTCGCGACCACGACCGTTGGTGGCGCGGTTGTCTTCAGTCTGGAGAGAATTTGAGCCGGTGTGCCATTGCAGTCTTCTCGTCGGAGAAGAGATTTCGGAAGTTTAGGCTGTGCGCCCGGCTCGGCCAGGATGAGAAGTTTGCTAGAGAGTTCCCCTGGGCCTGCTCCGCAAAAGGCAATGTCAACTACCGTACCTCCTCCCCCCGGAGAAACAAACTTTATGGGCAAAGTTTTCTGAAAAATGTTGTAGGCCAGAGATTTGGAGAGTACGAGGCGAGCACCCTCTTGCTGAGCGCGAGCTGTGGTCGTTCCGAAGGTAGCGACCGCGACGAGCGCAACGATTAAGGTTCGGCTTAAACGCACATATGGCTGTGTGGTACGCATAGTTGTATCTATCAAACTCTGGCTCATTTCGGCAAGGGTCTCCAAGCAGTATCAGAGGTTATCACGGCGATTGGCGGACACCGCGGAAGAATCTTGCCGGAGAATAGTGATTGAAATATCCCTATGAGAATCCTGGAAGGCCTTGCCGTGATACTTATGTGTCAATACAGTCAAAGTGCCGTCCGGAGGGAATTGATGACACGTCCGTGGAAGATGATGTTGGTGTTCGCGTTTTTGTCAGCGATCAAGATGCATTCCCAGGTTGTCCTCCCATCTGTGCCACCACCAGATCCGCCAGCTGAAGCGCAGGCTCCCCCGTCGCCCCCGACTTCCACAATCACAACGGTTCCGTTATCAGTTTCACTCGACTTGCAGTCAATGTTGGATCAGGCACTCGGAGCAGTGCCTGCAGAGATTGATGCTGACGGTGCTTGGACACAGGTTGCGAATAATTTCGTCGGAGTGGTCGGTCTGAAATACAAGATCTGGCGGGACGCTCCCGTCATTACGGTGAACAACGGGCAAATCAGTGCTTCGGTAAATCTGTACTACCACGCTCAGGTGGCGCAAAGGGTGCGCAATTGTCCTCTCGTTTGCGGATATTCTTGGGCTGCTGTAGCCTCTTGCGGTCTGAACGAGGCCCCTCGGAGTATTGCTATCAAGCTTGATTTTCAACTCAGTTGGACAGCGGACTACCACCTTCAAGGCACTGCTGTTCGCAGAGCAAACTTTCTGACCTGTAGCGTGACGGCCCTGAATGTCGATGTCACCCCGTATGTAATGGGAAAGGTCCTCCCGTTGGCCGACACAGCGAGGGATAAGCTGCTTAGCCTTTTAACAGGTTATGATTTCCGGCCTCAGTTATCGACCGCTTGGACAGCCCTTCAGACACCAACTCAGCTCTCCGGTGGCTTGGGGCTGTTTAGCTTGAATCCTGACAGTTTGGCCGTGACACCGTTTGAAGGTAGCGGCACAACATTGAAAGACACCATCATTCTTACCGCGCACCCGGGGCTTTCGCCTAGTGCGGCAGCTGCAGCTGCGGGCGGAGGAGTTGGACCAGTTCACACCGTGGCGCTCCCAGCTAAACTTCGGTTGGATGCCGCGTCGGAGGGGTCGCAGTTTCAGCTTTATGTAGATGATTTTCTGCCTTTTGCGGATGCGACAGCTCAAGCTCAGCATGCGTTGAATGGGAAGAGTGTGAGTTGTCTCGGGAGTATGCAATGTGTAATCAATGTGGAGGAAGTAGGTGGAACGTGGCAGGTGGCCTATGTAAAGCTTCGTCTGTCCGGTGATTTACAAGGGACTGTTTACCTGACAGGGGACATGGGTTATGACACCAACACTGATACTTTCTCTTTGAGCAATCTCAAGTTGACACCCGTGGAAGTGTCGGGTTTTACCGCCGACGTAGTAACGACGTTGCAAGACCCTGCGTTTTTGCAGACCATTGCGGAGAAGCTCAAATGGCCGTTCGGCGCAAAGCTAGAGCGTGTTAACACTAGACCGGCATCTGTGGTATAGCTTTTGCATGGAGATT
>CAXSGC010000081.1:0-4639 GCA_964236945.1 uncultured Acidobacteriaceae bacterium
GCGAAGACCCCACCCTTCACGACGGTGAGGCTGTCGCGGAGGATGGGGCACCCGGTTTTGTGGGTCTAGGAACGACTGCGGGTCGCTTCGCTTCGGTCGAGCGGGCGGGGTTTGGGGAAGAGCGGTTCGCGCGTTTTCCGCGCGAAGACCCCACCCTTCACGACGGTGAGGCTGTCGCGGAGGATGGGGCACCCGGTTTTGTGGGTCTAGGAACGACTGCGGGTCGCTTCGCTTCGGTCGAGCGGGCGGGGTTTGGGGAAGAGCGGTTCGCGCGTTTTCCGCGCGAAGACCCCACCCTTCACGACGGTGAGGCTGTCGCGGAGGATGGGGCACCCGGTTTTGTGGGTCTAGGAACGACTGCGGGTCGCTTCGCTTCGGTCGAGCGGGCGGGGTTTGGGGAAGAGCGGTTCGCGCGTTTTCCGCGCGAAGACCCCACCCTTCACGACGGTGAGGCTGTCGCGGAGGGATGGGGCACCCGGTTTGGGGGTCTACGAACGATTGGGGGTCGCTTCGCTTTGGTCGAGCGGGCAGAGTTTGGGGAAGAGCGGTTCGCGCGTTTCCGCGCGAATACCCCACCCTTCACGACGGTGAGGCTGTCGCGGAGGATGGGGCACCCGGTTTTGGCGTCGATTGTGGGGTGGGAGATCTGCTAGGCTGCCGGTATCTTATGTCTTCCTTTTCGACTTTCGCTGTGTCGTCGACCGTACGCTTGAGCTGCTTTGCGGCGGTTGTTTTTTCTTCGGTTTCGGCCTTTGCTCAGGCGGTGCCGGCTCCGCTTCCGGCGCGGCTGAGTGCGCAGAACGCTTTGTTTGAGGAGCAGTATCAGACGGATTTGCGGAACTTTCCGGAGCGGGCTACGGCGTTTGGGGACTACCGGTATAACGACCGTCTGGCGGACTATTCGCTGCGGGCGATCGGGGAGCGGCATGGGACGGACATGAGTTTTATGAACCGGCTGCGGGCGATCGATACGGCCGGGTTTGCGGAGCGGGATCAGCTTTCGCACGACCTGATGCTGCGGGTGCTGGAGCAGAGGCAGGCGGACTTCGATCTGAAGGAGTACGAGATGCCGGTGAACCAGCAGAACGGGGTTCACACGGGGCTGGCGGACCTGCCGCTGTCGGTGCCGCTCGATTCGGTGAAGCATTATGAGGACTACATTGCGCGGCTGCATCAGATTCCGCGGGTGCTGACCGAGACGACGGAGGTGCTGCGGGCGGGCGAGCGGGATGGCCTGATGCCGGTGCGGTTTCTGATCGAGAAGCTGCCCAGGCAGTGCCAGGGAATTATCGACGCGGACCCGTTTTTGCTGCCGACGAAGAAGTATCCGGCGAGTATTTCGGCGGCGGAGCAGAAGCGGCTGACGGTGGCGATTACGGCGGCGGCGACCACGGAGGTTTTGCCGGCGTATCGGCAGTTCGCGAGCTTTCTGACGACGGAGTATGCGCCGCACGGACGGACGGCGCTGGCGATTACGTCGCTGCCGGAGGGGCAGAGGCGGTATGTGAACGACATCCGAGCGCGGACGACGACGGACCTTTCGGCCGAGGAGATTCACCAGATTGGGTTGCGGGAGATTGCGCGGATCGAAGGCGAGATGACGGCGATCGCGAAGAAGGAAGGCTACCCGGATCTGGCGAGCTTTCGGGCGGCGCTGAAGACGGACCCGAAGTACAAGCCGACCTCGCAGGAGGCGATTCTGGACGATTTTCGGAGGTATATCGCGCAGATGGAGCCGAAGCTGCCGGCGCTGTTTACGCTGCTGCCGAGGTCGCCGGTGACGGTGGAGGCGATTCCGGGGTTTCAATCGGCGGCGGCGACGCACTATGTGACGGGGACGCCGGATGGAAAGCGGCCGGGTCGGGTGGTGGTGGCGACGTCGGATTTTGCGGATCGATCGCTGATCGACGACGAGGCGATTGCGTATCACGAGGGGGTTCCGGGACACCATATGCAGCTGTCGGTGCAGCAGCAGCTGACGGGGATGCCGAAGTTTCGGCTGCATGGTCTGGGGTTCAACGCGTACATCGAGGGATGGGCGCTGTATGCGGAGCAGTTGGGCAAGGAGGTGGGGTTTTACCAGGATCCAGTGTCGGATTATGGGCGGCTGTCGAGCGAGCTGTTTCGGGCGGTGCGTCTGGTGGTGGATACGGGGATCCACGCGAAGGGGTGGACGCGGGAGCAGGTGGTGACGTTTTTTCGCGAGTCGGGCGCGGTGGATGAGCCGACGATTCAGTCGGAGACGGACCGGTATATTGCGTGGCCGGGGCAGGCTCTGGCGTACAAGCTGGGGCAGCTGAAGATTCGCGAGCTGAGGGACCGGGCGCAGAGGGAGTTAGGGCCGAGGTTCGATATTCGGACGTTTCATGACGAGATCCTGGATGGCGGGACGCTGCCGCTGGATTTGCTGGATGCTCGGACGACACGGTGGATCGCGGCGCAGAAGGCGGCGGGGGCGGCTGCGGGCGGGGGGAATTAGAGCAAGTTACCTGTTGTTATGGAGCGGGAATGTTCGTGCAGAGCCGTTTTCCTCCGGAGAAAACGGCGTTGATCCCTGTGGCTCCCTATACACCGACAGGTAATTTGCTCTAGGGCGATTTTGCGGTGCGGGCTTCTGTGGCTCTGTTTGGGGGAAGGGCGTTATTCAAGAAAGTCGCTTATCCTTGAATAAGCGGGAGCGTTATTCAAGGATGTTTACATAGTGAGTGGAGCGGGACCTAGCGGAAGGTTTGTGAGCTCCTCTACCTTGGGTGAGGTGGTGCGATCGTTTGTTCCCGATCCGCTGCCCCCTGTGCCGGCGATCGATTTAGAGCCGCTGTTCCCGTTGCTGGATCGTGCGAATCAGGCGCTGGGGCGTCTGGACGGCGTGACGACGGTCCTGCCGGAGGCGACGCTGTTCCTGTATTCCTATGTTCGGAAAGAGGCGGTGCTGTCTTCGCAGATTGAGGGCACGCAATCTTCGCTGTCGGACTTGCTGATGTTCGAGAGCGATGCTTCCCCGGGGGCGCCGATGGGCGACGTTCGGGAGGTCTCGAACTATGTATCGGCGATGCAGCACGGACTCGACCGGCTTGAAGACCTCCCGCTTTCGCTGCGGCTTATCCGTGAGGTGCACGATCGTCTGCTGACGGGAGGGCGCGGGAATCATCAGACGCCGGGCGAGTTCCGCACGACACAGAACTGGATCGGAGGGGCACGTCCTGGGAGCGCCATCTACGTGCCGCCTCCGCCGAATCATCTTGTGGCGTGCCTCGGGGACTTCGAGAAAGCTTTGTACGACGAGAGCCTGCCCCTGCTGATCCAGGCCGGCCTGCTCCACGTTCAGTTTGAGTCGATACACCCGTTTCTGGACGGAAATGGCAGGTTGGGGCGGCTTCTGATGACGCTGTTTCTGTGCCAGCGGAAGGTGCTGAAGGAGCCGCTTCTATATCTTAGTTTGTACTTCAAGACGCATCGCGCCGAGTACTACGATCTTCTGCAGCGGGTTCGGTTTGAAGGTGCATGGACCGAGTGGCTTACGTTTTTTCTTGAGGCTGTGGACAGTACAGCTCGCCTGGCGACGGATACGGCGACTGCTCTGCTGCAACTGTTTGCGGCGGACCGGAGGCTGATTCAGGAACTCGGCAGGGGCTCGTCGTCCGCTCTCCGATTGCATGAGCACCTGCAGCGCAAGCCGATTACTTCAATTCATCAATCGGCAGAGGCAACCGGGCTGACATTTCCGACGGTTACGACGGCTATGGGGCGATTGGTGCAACTGCAGATGATTCGCGAGATCAGTGGCCGGCGGCGCGACCGTTTGTTTGCCTATACGAAGTATCTGGAAACGATGAACTCCGGGACCGAGCCGCTGCCTCGTTAGGAGAGGCAACGGACCTTTGGAGCGGTCTGATTTATTGGCAGCATTGGCCGAAAGCGTATCTCAGCGGCTAAAGCCGCACTGCAGAGAAAGCGTTTACGGCACGGCTGAAGCCGTGCCCTTAAGCGAGACGGCGTATTTCGACGAATTCCGGGAGCGGATCAGTCTTTCTGGTGGAAGAAGGCGTTGTTGATGTCGGGCCAGAATTCTTTGAAGGCGAAGGTGCCGCCGTCGATGAGGACGCTGGTGAGCCAGCGCTGGCCGACCTTGGTCCAGGTGCGCTGGCGGGTGGGGTAGTAGAGGGAGGAGATGCCGGAGGCGGCGCCGGCGCCGACGACCTCGGAGAAGTTGAAGCGTTCGGTGCCGGCGTCGGTGCGGGTGATGACGGTGCGGGAGAGGGCGTAGGCGGTGCGTTTGAGGATGCCGCCGTGGCCGAGGGTGTAGTAGCGGCTGTCCTCGTGGAGGACGCTGGGGAGGAGGCCTTCGACGAGGAGGTCTTCGTCGGCGGTGTCGGCGAAGGTGTGCCAGTAGTAGCGTGCGTAGCCGGCGGCTCCCTGGTGGAACTCGGGTGTGGACTTTTCCGCGAAGGCGATGCCGGCCTGCACGCCGGCGAAGATAAGGGCGGAGTAGTCGAAGCCGTCTTCGAGCGAGGTGGTGATTTTTTCGCGGGGGGATTGCGGGGGGAGGTGGGTGTCGGCGCTGACGGAGCGGAAGTTGGGGATGACGCCGAGGATGCGCTTGGTTTGATGGGGCTGGGCGGAGTCGGCGGGGGTTTGGGCG
>CAXSGC010000082.1:0-4276 GCA_964236945.1 uncultured Acidobacteriaceae bacterium
GGTTTGTTTGGGTTTTGCTGTTTTGGATGGCGGGGTTGGCGGGGGCACAGGTTGCATGGGGGGCGCAGGTTGCCTCGGGGGTGCAGGCGCCGGCCGGGTTTGGCGTGGTGGGTGCGGGCGGGTCTGGGCAGGCGGCGGGGTCGGGAGCGGGGGCGGGGGCGGGAGCGATCGACCGGTATATTGCTACGGGGTGGGATCGGCTGGGGCGGTCGATGACGGAGTGTGCGTCGCTGGTGGACCCGAAGTTGGCTACGGCGCCGGTGCTGTACTTGCCGGCGGAGGAGAAGGTTCCGGCGGCGGTGGAGGCGATGGAGGGGCGGTGCAAGGTGCGGGTGGAGCATTTGCCGCGGCGGATCAAGCGCCCGGGGGACCTGATGCCGGAGCAGATCCCGGTGCCGGGGCTGTTGTATCTGCCGAATCGGTATATTGTGCCGGGGGGGCGGTTCAACGAGATGTATGGGTGGGATAGCTACTTCATCTTGCTGGGGTTGATCGAGAGCGGGAGGGTGGATCTGGCGCGGGGGATGGTGGAGAACTTTTTCTATGAGATTGAGCATTATGGGTCGGTTTTGAATGCGAACCGGACATATTTCTTGACGCGGTCGCAGCCGCCGTTTTTGTCGTCGATGGTGCTGGCGGTGTATGAGGCGGAGCGGAAGGGGTCGCCGGGGGAGGCGAGGAGGTTTCTGGAGACGGCCCGGCCGTACCTGGTCAGGGATCATGATTTGTGGACGAGGGCGCCGCATCTGGCGGGGACGACGGGGCTGGCGCGGTACTTCGATTTGGGGCATGGGCCGGTGCCGGAGATGAACGACGACAGCCGGTATTACGTGGACGTGATTCGGTGGCTGGTGGCGCATCCGGGTGCGGGGTCGGGGTATCTGGTGAAGGCTGGGGCTGGGGCGGCCGGGGCGGGTACGGGGGCTGGGCCCGGAACGGCTGGAGCGGAGGGGCGGGATTGCGCGAAGTCGGGGTCGGCGGTTTGTTTGCAGACGGAGGCGGAGGGGTATCGGCTGAGCCCGGAGTTTTATGTGGGGGATCGGGCGATGCGGGAGTCGGGGTTCGATGTGAGTTTTCGGTTTGGGCCGTTTAGCGGGTCGACGGAGGACTATGCGCCGGTGTGTTTGAATGCGTTGCTGTACAAGTATGAGCGGGACTTGGAGAGGATCGAGGGGGAGTTGGGCGGGGCGGGGGCTGCCGGTTGGAAGGGGATGGCGGAGGCGCGGGGGGCGACGATGGACCGGCTGATGTGGGATGAGGCGACGGGGCTTTATTTCGACTACAACGTGCGGTTGGGGGAGCGGTCGAAGTACGCGTATCTGACGGCGTACTACCCGCTTTGGGCGGGGATGGCGACGGAGGGGCAGGCGGCACGGCTGGTGGCGGCGTTGCCCAGGTTTGAGTATGCGGGCGGGTTGGCGATGAGCACGACGGTGAGCGGGATGCAGTGGGATGCGCCGTACGGTTGGGCTCCGACGAACTGGATTGTGGATGCGGGGTTGGCGCGGTATGGATACAGGCGGGAGGCGGACCGGGTGGCGCGGGAGTTTATGCGGTCGGTGCGGGAGAATTTTGAGCACGACGGGACGATTCGGGAGAAGTACAACGTGGAGGATCGGAACGCGGACGTGAAGGTGGCGGCGGGGTACAAGGCGAATGTGATTGGGTTTGGGTGGACGAATGGGGTGTATCTGGAGATGGAGGATCTTTTGCGGCGGGATGGTGCGGGGGCTTCGGGTGCGGGGACGGCTCGGGGTGCGGGGACGGGTCGGGGGCCTGGGGTTCAGTGACGTATGTGTTGACTTTGCGGATGGATGGGGCTTCGCAGGCGCGATTCGACGGGGAGCGGCGGCGGTACTATCCGGCGGAGCGGAACCGGATCGGGGCGCATCTGACGATGTTTCATACGCTGCCGGGGGATGAGGTGATGTGGGCGGCGATGCGGGGGATTGCCGCGGGGTACGGGGCGTTCCGGATGGAGGTGACGGGGATGCGGTCGATGGGTCGGGGGGTGGCGTATCGGTTGGCTTCGGGGCGGCTGATGGAGCTGCATCGGGAGCTGGCGGGGGTGGTGGGGGGGGGGGGGGGGGGGGGGGGGAGAGGTTGACGGCACAGGATCGGCAGCGATTTGAGCCGCATGTGGTGGTGCAGAACAAGGTGGCTCCGGCGGTGGCGCGGGAGTTGCTGGCGGAGCTGGGGGCGGGGTTTGAGACGTTTGGGGTGGAGGCGGTGGGGCTGGATGTTTGGGAGTATCTGGGTGGACCCTGGGGGTATGTGGAGACGATGGGGTTTGGGGGGTAGGGGGATCGGAGCGGCTTTGGGTGGGATGGGGTTTGGTGGGGTGCGGGTAGGGCGGTTCACGCGTCCCGCGTGAATACCCCACCCGGGGGTTACCTCACCTTACGGCGGTGAGGCTGCCGAAGAGGATGGGGCACCCGGATTTTGGGGGGCTTCCCGACGAGTTGGGTGGGATTCAGGGCTGGGCGGCGAGGTGGTGGGCGAAGGCGCGGGCTTCGCGGATGAGGTCGGGGAGGCCTACGCCCGCGTAGCTGTTGCCTAAGAGGTGGAGGTTGGGGGGGAGGAGGGATTTGAGTTGGGCGATGCGGCTGAGGTGGCCGACGGCGTACTGGGGGAGGCTTTGGGGCCAGCGGCTGATGCGGGAGAAGGCGGGGTGGGGGAGGGGGCCGAGGATCTGGCGGAGCTCGGCGAGGGCTAGGTCGGCGATCTCGGCGTAGGGGCGGGAGTGCAGGGCGGGGGCGAGGGGGTCGCCGAAGAAGGCGCGGAGGAGGCGGTGTCCGGCGGGGGCGCGGCCGGGGAATTTCTGGTCGACAAAGGTGCAGGCGAGGAGCGCGTGGCCGGGGGTGCGGGGTGGGACGAGGAAGCCGAAGCCGGGGGGGAGGGCGAGGTCGGAGGAGAAGGCGAAGGCGGCGAGGACGGCGGAGGAGCTGCTGAGGTCGAGCAGGCTGGCGGCGGCGGGGTCGAGGGGGGAGAGGAGGCGGCGGGTGACGTGGGCGGGGGTGGCGAGGATGAGGTGGTCGAAGAGTTGGAAATGGGAGGTCTGGTTGGGGAGGTCGGGTCTGGGAAGACGGCTGCGGGTCGGTCTGGGCTCGGGTCCGGGCTCGGGTCTGGGCTCGGGTCGAGCTGACGGGCTCGGGGAGGCATTGGGGAGTTGGAGGCGCCAGCCGTGGGTGTCGGGGAGGATGGTCTCGACTGGGGAGTTGAGGTGGACGGAGTCGGGCGGGAGATCGGCGGCCATGCGGTCGATGAGGGTTTGGAGGCCGGAGCGGAGGGTGGTGAAGATGCTGGGGGGCGGGGCGGCGCGGGTCTGGATTTGGGAGGGGGTTTGGGAGTGGGTTTGGGACTGGAGGGCGAGGATGAGGGAGCCGTGGGTCCGCTCCATCTGGACGAAGGCGGGCATGACGGCCTGGACGGAGAGGTGGTGGACGTCGCCGCCGAGGACGCCGGAGAGGAGCGGGGCGGCGAGGGTTTGGAGGACATCTTCGCCGAAGTGGCGGCGGACGAAGCTGGCGATGGATTCGTCGGCGAGGGGGGCAGCGGATTTGAGATCGGCGGCGCGGTGGGGTTCGGAGCGGTAGGCGGCGATGGCGGAGGGGGTGAAGAGGGGGGAGTGTTCGAGGGCGGCGAGGGCGGCGGGCGTGGAGGGGACCATGAGGCGCATGCCGTCGGGGATGGGGAGGAGGGTGCCGCGGTGGAGGATGTAGGTGCGGCGGGTGCTGTCGTTGGAGGGGAGGAGGTCGTCGGCGAGGCCGAGGTCGTGGGCGAGCTCGGCGGCGGAGGGCTTTTCGGTGATCCAGCTGTCGGGGCCGAGTTCGATGGTGAAGCCGTCGCGGTGGACGGTTTGGACGATGCCGCCGAGGCGGGGGGAGGCTTCGTAGAGGGTGAAGGGGAGGCCGAGGCGGTGGAGTTGCCAGGCGGCGGTGAGGCCGGAGAGACCGCCGCCGAGGATGGCGATTTTGGGCACGTTTGGTTGGAGGTTGGGGTTGGGTTGGATTCTGATCAGTTGTCAGTTGTCAGTTGTCAGTTGTTGGGGGGAGTTCGTCGATGTCGGGGTGGTACTGGCCGGTTGCGATTTCGGCTAGGGCCTGGATGAGGAGGGGCGAGGTGTTGAGGCTTTCGGCGCGCCAGAGTTGGAGGCCCAGGTTTTGGGCGGTGTTGCGAAAGCTGATGTCGATGTCGTAGAGGATTTCGACGTGGTCGCAGAGGAAGCCGATGGGCTGGAGGACGACGCCGGTGTTGCCTTCGGCGGCGAGGGCGG
>CAXSGC010000083.1:0-4211 GCA_964236945.1 uncultured Acidobacteriaceae bacterium
CCGCGGGAATCGATGAATTTCGTTGAGCGATTCTAGTTCGTCAACGAAGTTGGAGAACCGTTGGCTGCAATGCGCGTGGAATTGGAGCGGGCAGATGGCTCCAGGGTACCGCTGACCACCGATGCCGACGGTTGTGTGCCGCTATTTCAGAACTTTCATGCTGAGCACATGAAGTTCCGCATCGTCGGTAAAGCCAAGGTCGACCATGGCGACGTCTGACGATTCCAACCGATCGCAGCTGGCGAAGCCGGATAAGGCCGGCAATCCCAGTTTCGATTGGAAGTTGACGTCCCCGGCGATGTCGGACCTCGTCAAGTTTGTGGCCGGACCTTTCGCAGTTTTACCTGTCGTTTTCGTGCCTGGAATCATGGGCTCGAACCTCATGTCGAACACGAAGCCGAATGATCCGGTATGGCGACTCGATGTTTCAGTGGGCCTTCCGTGGAGCCTCCTTGGCTATGCCTTCAAGACCCCGGGCGACCGTCAAAAGGCATTGCATCCGGCTCGCTGCAAGGTCGATCCGCGTGGTGCGGTGCCGAGCAAGCCACATGGTTCGGTTCACGGCCGCAAGACTTACGTGGAGCGGGGATGGGGCACGGTGGCGGAGTCCTCGTATCAGGAGTTCTTGATCTGGCTCGAGGAGCAATTGAATCCGGTTGATTGCGAACCGGCGAACTGGCACGAATACAAGCAGATGGATCCAACCATCAGCGCGATGCCAAAACCCGGCGAAAAGCGCAAGCTCTTCACTGGCCTGCGCATGGGCCTCGGCGGCGAACCTTTCGGAGGTGAAAAGAAGCCGTTCGAATGGATTCGAACTGACGATCTCATCCAGCGAGGTCGACTCCACTTTCCCGTTTACGCTGTCGGATACAACTGGCTAGATGACAACGCCGAGGCGGCGCAGAGTCTGAGCGAGAGGATCACGGCGATCATCGCTGAGAACAATCGTGGCTTTTATCGCTGTCGGCAGGTCATCCTCGTGACCCACTCTATGGGCGGCTTGGTGGCGCGCGCATGTGCCGATCTAAAGCAAGTCAAGGAAGCGCAGCAGATCGCTGGCATCGTTCACGGCGTCATGCCGACGGTCGGGGCTGCGGTCGCCTATCGCCGCTGCAAACTGGGAATGCACGACGAGGACCCCAAGGCCGGCCTCGTCATCGGCAGCAACGGACAGGACGTGACGGCCGTATTCGCACAGGCGCCTGGCGCCCTCGAACTGCTGCCTTCGAAAGGCTATCGGCCGCACTGGCTTTCGATCAAAAACCCGAACGGCAGCGTGGCAGGCAGCTTGCCGACGAAAGACGGTGCGGACGCAGATCCGTACGAATGCATTTATCTGCGGCGCGATCGGTGGTGGGGATTGGTGAACGAAGCGTGGTTGTCGCCGCTGAACGGTGCGCCTATACGGTGGCAGGACTTCCGCTTGAACATCGTGGCCGCGCGCTCGTTTCACTCCTCGATCGAGCAGGCCTACCACCCGCGGACTTTCGTCCTGTATGGTGCCGATCCGAAGATGAAGAGCTTTGGAGGAATCTCGTGGAGGGTGACGCAGGGGACCCTTAAGACGGGGCCGCGTCCGGACATTGATGCAGTAGTACACATGCGGCCGACAGATGTCCGGTCCGATGGCACGAACCCCGAGTACGTCGGCGGCAAATCGGAACGTATTTATATGTCGGGGACCATGAATGGACCGGGTTCTGAGTACATCAATCAGACGAGCTTTTGGGAGCTTTACAGTGAGCACCAAGACAGCGCTGGCGACGGCACCGTTCCGGTGAGCTCCGGAGCGGCGCCAATTCTGGTCGCGGGATCGAGTGTTCATCAGCAGTTCAAGCTGATGGAAATTGATCATGAGGGCGCTTTTAAAAATCCTACGGCCCAGTTTGCGACGCTCTACGCAATAACAAAGATTGCCGGAGCGGCTGTGTTGCCCAAGTGATGAACCGCCGCGCCGGCTTGCTGTGGATGGCGTTTGGACTTGCGGCATGCGGTAGGCGAGATGATCAACCAACCGCAACTACATCGGAGTCAACGGTGTCTGCTTCGCCTTGGGCTCGACATTGCGTCGGCCGCTATTCATTCGAATTACCTGCGGATTTTTCGCTGAGCGTAGAAAGCGACCTCGACCTGATCTTCGGTCGCGGCATTGACTTTCGAAAGACGACTTTGCGTGCCCGACGTTTCGAGGGCGCCGACGGTGATGGCGCGGTTGCTCAGGAACTGCTGACTTGGCTCTCGAAGCGGCCGCATGCAACGTCGGCGACCGGAACCATGCTCGCCGAGCGATCAAAGCCGGACCCGAGAAGCACGCTCGTGGAAGCTTATGCGGTGCGCGGCCGGCTCGATTTTCTAAAGCTCGATCTCTTTCGCCAAGAAGGCCCCTGGGTGATCGACTTCTCGACATCCGTCTCCGATGAGGAGGATCGCTCGAAGGTTAGAGCCGATCTGCTGCGTACGGCCGCAAGCACGCGTCAGGTCAGCCAGGGGACCGCGCAAGCAAACACCGGCTGCTTCGCGACACTGCAAGTGGACGCAAAGCAGGACGGCGAGGTCTACTCGCTTACTTTCGCGTCGAGTCAGATGCGCGACGTCGTGTTGTCTTTATCGATGAACACCATCGTCGCGGAACCACAAGAATCCTTGCTTACCCGCTGGGACAAAAAGTCGGGCCTCTTGGCATCGATAGGCAGTGCCGATGCAACGACCTTTCGTCGCGGAGAGATTTTGCTCGGCGGCCGTCGAGCCGAGCAGCTGCTCATCCTTGGGAGAGACCGCGGCCGCAAGGTACGGAGGTTCGCGGCGGAGACGTTGCTGACGTCACCCTCGACACCGATCGCACCGCTCATCGCGCTGAACCTGTCAATGGGCGGGCAGGTCGGTGATCTCGACTCAGTCGATGCGTCGATGACGGACGCAGAAGCGGTCGCGTTCTGGGAGTCGCTGGTTCGCTCGTTTCGAACTCGGAGCTAAGCTGTGAACGACTTCTGCGCCGCGCCGATGGCCAGTCCTGCATGTGCGCGGCCTTGAACTTTCGATGGTGTTTGATAGGCGCTCTGAGTGCGCTATCCATCGCCTTACTTTGCATGCGCACCGCCGCGGACGCGAAGACCGAGAAGGGTCAGAACTCCGACCAGATGTTCGCGCAGCTCAGTGCCTACAACCACACGGGCGACTACATCCATCAGTACTACGTGAACGGCCAGGGCGGCGGAAACTCCAGAGCGTATGGCGGAGGTGGAAGCTTTGTCTGTTGCATCGCTTATCCGAAGACGTGGCGGCCCGGATTGGTAGCGCAGGTAAGGTGGACGACCTCAAGCCCGGATCCCGCAGCGACCGGGGATGCCGCAACAGAGCACTGGCACCAAACGGCAGTGAAGATCGACCGGTATCTCGAGCCGGGAACCACGCTCAATGTCCACTTTCTGCCAGAAGGGCAGGTGCGGCTCGTCGTCAGCAGCAAGAGTGCGAGGCATCCGGAATATTCTGGCCCCAAGGCACCGGTGCGACCGAAAGACTTTCCTTTCGGCCGGGACTGACAGGGGCCACGGGCTGTGTCACCGTCGATCGCGCGATGACCAGAGGCAAGACCGTGCAGCTCTCGGTCGCGAAAATGCTCTTGACCGCTCCTTCGACGCTGTCGAATGCCAGAATCCATGTCGAGATGAGCTTACGCAGTCACCTGGCTGATGGCCGTCTCGGCTTCGGCAAGGCCGAGAACGTCGCGATATGGGACGCGATGTCATATCGATCCGCGTGCGGCCGGACAGTAAATGAACGGCGGGGCGATCTTAGACGCAGAACATGGTGGTCTCGCGAATGTCCATCTACAGGCTCAAGCCAGCCTTTCAGCGTTTGTTGCTTCCCGCCGCCACCATCCTGCATCGCTCGGGCATCTCGGCAAATCAAGTCACCTCGTGGACGTGTTCGGTTTCCGCCGGCCTCGGCTTCGCGCTCTACTTCGCACCGTGGCCACCCGTCGCTTTTGCGATTCTTCCGCTCTGGCTCTTCCTCCGCATGGCCCTCAACGCCATCGACGGCATGCTGGCCCGTGACTTCAACCAGCGCTCCGCCCTCGGCGCCTACCTCAACGAACTCACCGACGTGATCTCCGACGCTGCCCTCTACCTCCCCTTCGCAAAGCTCGCCGGCTTCGATCCTGTGTGGATCGGCTCGCTGATCCTCGCGGCGGCGCTCTCCGAAATGGC
>CAXSGC010000084.1:0-3764 GCA_964236945.1 uncultured Acidobacteriaceae bacterium
GGGGGTGTTTGGGCGCGTGGTGGCGATGGGCGCTGATGGGGGTGGGGTGGGGGCGCTGCTGTCGGAGAGTTCGAAGTAGAGGATGAGGGCGGCGAGGAGGGCGAAAGCCGATCCGGCGGCGATTTTTTTTTGTTGATCTGTCATGTGGGGGCTATGGGGTGGGGCTGGTGGTGGTGTCGTCTGTGACCGAGGCGGGGAGGGGGGATTCGGGGCTGGATTCGGTGCCGACGGGGGTGCGGAGGTAGGTGGTGAGGCGGAGGCGGAGGCCGACGGTGCCGCTTTGCTGGCCGGTGAGGGTGAGGTTGGAGATGACGAAGAACATCCGGTCGCGTTCGAGGGCGTTGACGAATTCGACGAGGGGTCGGTAGTCGCCGGAGAGGCTGGCGTCCATGCGGATGGCGGTGAGGCTGATGGCGGGGCCGGCGGCTTCGAGGACGGGGGTGGGGGCGTACTGGACGCGGGTGAGGCGGACGTTTTCGCGTCGGGCGACGGCGCCGAGTTCGCCGGCGACCTGGCTGTAGCTGAAGGGGAGGCGCTGGAGGTAGAAGCTGTTGGCTTCGGCGTTGGAGATCTGGAGTTTCGCGTCGAGGCCTTGGAGGGGCCTGGCCTGGAGCTCGGCGGTGCGCATGGTGAGGGCTTGCTGGGAGAGGGCGAGCTGGTTTTGGGCGCGGGTGGCCCCGTAGCTGAGGGCCATGTGGGTGAGGAGGTAGGCGTTGAGGAGGGCGAGGACGGCGAGGGCGGCGTAGTGGAGGTTGAGGAGGGTGAGGAGGTGCCGGGTGCGTTCGGTGAAGTTCTGGGTGGTGACGGCGCCGGGGCCGGACGGGTTGGTGAGGGCGGGGACGGAGCTCAACGGTTGGCTCCTTTCGAGACTGTCGAGATCGTCGGGGCGGTCGATGTTGTGCGGTGGAGTTCGGGGAGGGGGTTGTAGCCGCTGAGGATGTCGAACTCGACGGTGCCGGGGGTGTTGAGGGGGAGGCTGACGCGGGTGGTGTTGCTCGTGTCGGCGGCCTGGGCGGCTTCCCCGCTGAGGCGCGGGCCGATGAAGCGGGAGGAGGTTTCGAGGTTGCGGACGAGTTGGACGGCGCGGTCGCGGGGTCCGGAGACGCGGAGGCGGATGGTGACCTCGCCGGTGGAGCCGATTTGGGGCTCGATGGTGGTGACCTGGACGCCAGGGGGGAGGACGCGTTCGAGGTCCATCATGACGGCGGTCCAGCTGAAGCTTTTTTCCGCGAAGACGGTGTTGAGGAAGTGGGCTCGATCGAGGACGGCGCGGTTTTGCGGGAGGCGCATGCGGGCCTCGTCGCGTTGGCGCTCTGCCTGGAAGTGGGCGGTGCGGTTTTTGAGGGCGTCCATCTCGGCCTGGGCGGCGGCGGCTTTGGTGTTGAGGGCGTGGAGGGCGAAGCCGAGGCAGACGGCGAGGACGGCGAGCGCACCGATGGCGAAGCGAAGTTGGCGGAGGAGCGGCCGAAGCTCGACGAAGGGGCGGGTGGCGAGATTGATGGAGATGTTCATGTTGGATGGGGCGGATTATGTGCTGAGGGCTGGTTTCGGTGCTGAGGGCCGGATTATGTGCTGAGGGCTCCGTAGACTCCGGCGAGCCAGCTGTGTTCGATGCGGGTGGTTTGGGCGCCGGGGGCGAGGTTGCCGGGGTCGAAGAGGTCGCGGACGGCGATGGGGCCGAGGCCATGATTTTCAAGGGTCCACTGGAGCTGTTGAGGCGAGAGGGCGCCGGCGGAGCGGACGGATGCGGGTGGGATGCCGAGGTTGTCTTCGAAGTAGGCGGCGGCGACGCTGACGCCCTGCGCGATCTCCCGGGAGGTGGCGTCGGGGTCGACGGCGATGGTGCGGTTGACGGCGGTGACGACGGAGTCCTCGTAGGTGGGAAAGTCTGTGGCGGTTTCGGGTTGGGTGAGGCTGGCGAGGGCGGGCGGGCTGAGGTTGGGGGAGAGATCGTCGGAGCGGAGGTCGACGGTGCGGTGGAGGAGGAGGACGCTCCGGTCCACGATGGCGGTGGTGACGGTGTCGGCGTCGACGTTGACGAGGAGGGTTCCGGGGGTGAGGGGGTCGATGCCGGCGATGGCGGCGAGGGTGCTGGGGAGGACGGCTCCGGGGAGGAAGCCGGCGGAGGTGACGACGCTTTCGTATTCGGCGAGGATGTCGCAAGGGATGGCGACGGCGAGGACGCGGATGAGGCCGCGGGCGGTGGACATGATCTGGTAGGAGACGACGGCGTGGTCGGGGTCGAAGGGGAGGAGTTTTTTGAGGCGGAAGCGGACGACGGGGAGGGCTTCGGTGGGTTTGGCGGGGAGATCGTCGAAGTCGAGCAGGAGGACGCGGAGGGAGGTGTCGGGGAGGATGAGGGAGACGTGGCGGGAGCGCTCGCTTCCCTTTCCGCAGACGGTGTCGAGGGTCTGGCGGACGGCGGCGGTGACGGCGGCGGGGTCGAGGAGGTTGGGGCCTTTGGAGCGGGGTTCGATGGCGCCTGGGGGGAGGTCGGCACGGCTGACCTCTTGAAGCGTGGTGGTGGGGCCGGCGGCGGCGCGGGCGGCGGCGATGACGGCTCCGGGGCGGATTTCGAGGGCGACCCGGGGGCGTGCGGCTAGCGATCTAGGAAGGAATTGCATCGTGCTTTAGATAGAGTAACCGGCGGGAGCGGGGGTTCGGCATGTACTGAGGGGTTGGACGGGGCGGAAGGGGAGGTGTCAGCGGTCCGAGTGCGAACTTTATGGTGCAGCGATGCTGGATTCATGCTGGAACGGGTGGATGGCTCCGATATGGGAATTTATGGGAATTTGCGATGATTTTGGTGGGGGGTCGGGACGGCGGCGATTCCGCGGACTGTGCAAGCAGGCAGAAGGTCCTGGGAGGGAGAGACAACGCCTTGACGAGCGGCGTCATCCTGTCTGGTAACACAGGAGGAGAGCGGTTATGGCAGAAAACACGGACGGTGTGGTGGTGCTGTTTACGGCCAAGGCGAAGGCTGGCAAGGAACGCGAGTTGAAGAAGTTGTTCTTGGAGGTGGTCACGGGGTCGCGGCACGACCCCGGCAACATCAGCTATGAGTTGCATGAGATGGAGGGTGACGCGTCCACGATCGTTCTGTATGAGCAGTGGATCTCGCCCGAGTTGTTGGAGGCGCATCTGGCGACGGCGCCGCTGAAGGAGCTTATGGCCAAGGCGGCTGACCTGATGGAGGGAAGCTTTGAGGCGGGGATGAAGAAGTTGAAGAAGCTGCGGCCGGATCCGGAGAAGGTGTAGGGGGTGTGAGCCAGGCTGGCGACTGAAGGAGAGCCTTGGAGGCGGGTGTCCGCTTGGGTGTTTTCTGGAGACTGCGCGGGGATATTTGTGCGGCGAGGGAGAGAAGCGGATCGGGCATTTGCCCGATTACCCCACCCTTTCGCGATACAACCGCGAGAGGATGGGGCACCCGGCTGGCGACTGAAGGAGATCCTTGGAAGCGGGTCGCCCCAGGGGTGCTTGGGTGTTTTCTGGAGATCTGTGCAGCGATGTAGAGAAGCGGATCGGGCATTTGCCCGATTACCCCACCCTTTCGCGATACAACCGCGAGAGGATGGGGCACCCGGCTGGCGACTGAAGGAGACCCTTGGAAGCGGGTCGCCGGCGGTCCGCGCCATTACCCACACTTTCGCTTCGCGAGAGGATGGGGCACTCGGCAGACGATAAAAGAGTCTGATCTTTAAACCAGTGGCTAGATGTGGTGTATTAGCAGGTTATTGACATCGAGTCCGGATCGGGTAATGGGC
>CAXSGC010000085.1:0-3527 GCA_964236945.1 uncultured Acidobacteriaceae bacterium
CTCCTCCTTCGACAGCAAGCTCAACGTCACCCTCGACTTTAAAATCGGCAAGTAGGAGCCAGCGCGAACCGGCCTGATGGTCGCGTGGGATGCGTGGGGCTTCAGGCCAGGTTCAGCAGCGTTCTTACCAGCGCGTCGGCCTCGTTCAGCAGGTCCGCGCACGCGGTCCGCACATAGGCACGTTTGCGCGCCAGGTTCGCGTTGCGCTTCATCGGGGCTCCATCCACTGCCTCCTGGGCACGAGTGTGCGCCAATACTCCGATGGCAGCCAGGCGCGCGTGAACCGGATCGGTCGACTCATAGCGCGGAAACGGCACTTCAAGCAGCTTCTTGTGAACATGCCGCTGCCCCAAGAGTCCCATGGACTGAAACGGCTTGATCGCCTCGTTCACGCTTTCTGTGTTGAGAATCGCCGTCAGGTAGTGCGCTTCTTCGGGCTGGTCGAACACCGCCCAGTAGAGCACGTGATCCACTACAAAGCGCATCGGCAACGCTTGCCGGTCGCAGTACGTAGCCGAGACATTCGTCCCAGCCGCGTTATAAAGCACCAGGTGCCGGTGCGCGGGCGACTGCGCCGTCAGCTTCCCTGAGTAGTCGAGCCACTCCGTCGCGGTTTGCCCCACCTTGCCGCCCCGGTGCGCCAGCCACAGCGCATCCACCCGCTCCATCCAGCCCGCGGCATCCCGAAATCCCTTGCGCTGCAACGCCTGTGCCGTCAGCGTGTAGTAGCGTCCATTCACTTCCTCCAGCGGCAGCACCACGGGAGTCGGGGGCAGCAGCACAAACGGCAGCACATGCCGGGAAAGCGCGGTCGAAAACAGGAAACGCCCTTCTACGCTTCCGCGCATCCGGAGCTCCCTGTACGGCGCTTTCGACTCGCGAGCACTTTCCTCGTCCGTCCGGCACGGGTACAGCCGCTCCGGGTCCGGCGTGCCCTCCAACCCATCCACCGTCACGAAGTAGAAGTTCCGGGGATAAATCGTCGCTCCATTCCGAAACAGGTCCGCATAAACGCTGGAGCGGCTTTCCCCAGCCGCGCCAGTTTCCGTCGACAAGGCCGACCGTCCGCCCAGCCAGATCACGCCGGCCTGCTTCTCGACCACCGTGAACCGCTCCGCGACCTGTGCCCATGGCGCATCGCGGGACGGCAGCCGTCCCGTCCATATCTGCGCCGGCATCGGGTCGCTCGCCACGCCGATCCGCTTCGTTTGTTCCGCGAACAACACGCACGAGGGCACGTTGAACAAAGGGGTCACGCCCCGCAGATCCCAATACCCCGTCAGCTTGAAGTCCGCCGAGTACTTCCTCTGGATCAGATTTTGGTGCTGATCCGCCGACAACACGCTGCGCGGCATCACAAACGCGAGCTTGCCCCCAGGCTTCGCAAAACTGTGCATGGCGTGCGCCAGAAACACTGTCGCCAGCTCCATCTGCGTAAACAGCTTCTGCGATTTCGGCGCGATCTTGTAAGTCTCGACCGCGCGCTTTTTAATCTCTTTCTGGTACTCCGGGTCAGTGACATACCGGTACGCCACCCACGGCGGATTGCCCAGGATCACGTCGAACTGGTAGCGCAGCAGCGCCGGGCGGTAGCTGTTGCGGATGACAAACGACCAGATCGAGTTCTGCTTGTCCCGGATTAGCTCGCTCAGGTCGCTTGTAAACCGCCACAATGCATCGACCACCTGCTCCCGCTGGATCAGTTGTTCCATCGCGGGTACGGCCCGGCGCAGGTAGGTATCCAGCCGCTCGCGCGTTTCCCGCCCCGTCGAGGCATGCTCCTCCGCGACACGCGTCGATCCGGCGATGGCATCATCGAACAGGTCAGCCTTGCCCAGCATCACCTCCGGCAGCGTGAACACACGCTCGTCCCGTCGCGGGCCAAACGTGATCTCCAACCCGCTGATCTGCTCAAACAGCTTCCGCTCCACCTCCCGCGGCAAAAACAACGCATCCGCCAGGTACACGGGGATCTGCACCGGACGCCTGGCCGCACTCACCAGCGGTCCCAGAGCCAGCACGTAGTTGGCCCGCGCGATCGTCACGGCCACCGGGTGGATGTCGATTCCTTTCACATTCGCCAGCACACTTGTGAGCCGCTCACGCGGAGGCTGCTCCGGGTTGTTGTCGACAAAGTGGTGAATGGCGGCCCGCAGGAAGCTGCCCGATCCGCAACTTGGGTCCAGCACGCTGCTGTAGCCCTCCGCCGGCAGCATCTCCGCCGCGATCCGCTCGCACAACCAGTCCGGCGTGTAGTACTCGCCCAGGTCATGCCGGTCCTTCGGGTCGATCAGCTGCTGGTACACGCCTTTCAGAACATCTTCCCGCATACGCGACAGGTTGTAAGTCAGCAAAGTATCGAGCACCCGCTCCCATGCGGGCGCGAGAATCGGCTCGACGTCAGGACCGGCAATCCAGTGGAAAAAGTCCTTATCCGCCAGGTTGGCCAAGTTCTTTGCCTGAAAGAACTCGCCGGAAAATACCGAAGCGGCCACGAACCGCAAGGGCTGATCTGTTTTGCCGCCTGAAAGGGCCGCCCACACCATGAGGCGCGCGATACTGACCAGCCACGTATGACGGAGAAAAAGCTCTTCGCTTTCAGAAAGCTCTTCCCCAGTCTCCGCATCGCGCTCCGCCTGCGTCGACTCGCTCAGCTTGCCGTACGTGATCGTCAGGTACTTGCACCAGGTCTCATAAGCCAGCAGCGCCTCGGGGTGTCGCCGACCCTGGGTCCAGGCCTGCCGCAAAGCGCTGCGTCCTGCACCGAAAAGATTGCTCGCGGAGCCGAAATCGTACTGCACGTTTTCAGACGAGGGCTCAATGTTGACCCCTCGAAATAAAAACAGATCGAGCCAGCGATAAAAATCTCCGAGCGTGTCTTCGCCCAGCTGGACCTCTCGACGCAGTTCAAGGCTGATATTTTCCGGCAGAACCGGCGCACCATGCGACAAAACGGGCCGATAGATACGCCAGATGATGCCGTCAGTTGCAACTGCGTCGAGAAAACGCGGCGCGGCGGGTGCGCCTTGCCAGATACCGGCTACATACTCCCGCAACTGCCGTTCGGCTTCCTTCAGTGTGTGTTTCAGGTTCTTCTCAAACTCAACCACCGCGGAGCCATAAACGGTGTCGGCACTCCCGCGCTTTTCACGACCGGGCATTTGGATTCGCAGGGATGTTTCCGCGCCTTGCGAATACAACGAAACTTCACGGGTATTGCTGTATAAGCTGCCCAGCAGCGCGCTGAAACGTTCGCGCTTGCCGATTTCACTGTGGGTACCTTGCATATCGCGTAAGTACTGACGCAGGATCTGCGCCGTGGAATTGGTAAGGGAAATCATCTGCACCGAAGGTACCAGAGTTCTTTTTCTTTCAAGGAGCGGTACTTTCACTGTTGCAATCATGTGGTCTGAAACAAAAAGCGCCACCCTTGCGGGTGGCGCTTTTCGCTGCGGCTTGGCTGCCGGTTTATTGACGCTTCCAGTTCATCAGGTCGCCGAGGGTGGTCGTCGAGCTCGACACGGGAG
>CAXSGC010000086.1:0-3475 GCA_964236945.1 uncultured Acidobacteriaceae bacterium
CACCCATGCCCGGGGTGCCGGTTCCGGTTCCGACGAGGGCGAGCAGGGGCGTTAGTAGCGGAAGCGTGCAAAGGGCGAGCAGCAGGATGGAAAGGGTGCGGCGCACTGGGGATGTTGGATGCTGAGCAGGGGGTCGAGGGCAATTGAGCGAATTAACGAAAGGAACTAAGCATCTGGCGTAGCTCTTTTAAATAAACGAAAACAGCGCTTGACAGGCCATCACCTCAGGCGCAATCTGCAGCCACAGGAGAAATCCATGCTCAGAGTGCGCGTGAGTCTTGTGCTTCTCAGCCTCGTCATACCGTCTGGTCTTTTTCATGCACAAGAACCAGCCTCTCAGTCGCCGAAATTTCATCCCGTCGCGACACAAGGTCCCGCACCACAAGAGCAAATGCTTCCTTACTGGTCAGCCGATCCGGGCTGGCATACAGAGATCATGCTCCGCAATAATCTTGCATCCGCTCCTCTGACCGTCTCTCCTGTCCTGCGGCTGTTCGACGGGACAGAGATCCCGCTCACTGCCATAACAGTTCCGGCGGCCACCGTCGGCACCATCGATCTTCACGAAGCGTTGATGAATGCACACCCGGAAGTCATGGGAAGCTCCAATCCTTATGGGTCCATGGTGCTGCGCTACAGCTCGGCTTTCAATTCCAACCTGTATGCCTCTGTCATGGTGCATGATGATGGGCACCCAATCCTTTACCATCTCGACGGCACCACGATTGCCCCTGAGTTCAAGCGCGGTTATCTGGAAGGTATCTGGTGGCTACCGAAAGTGACCACGCAGGGTTACTTCGTCCTGGCAAACCTCTCATCGCAGCAACAAGCGGGACATCTCGTGCTCTACCGGCCCAATGGCCAGCCCTGGCGTGAGGACATCACCCTTGCTCCGCGAGAAACACAGCGATTTCCGCTGCGAAACCTGATCGCACAATCCGGCTTTCCTGACACCTATGGTGGCATTGCATTCGAAACGGATCGAAGCGCCGGTTTCGTCTCAAGCTCTCTCCTGCTTTTCGATGAGCCATCCGGCTTCGCAGCAACCATGAAGATGTTCGACCACAATCCAGTCACAGCGCGGGAGACCCATGACTACGCTAGGACGGGAGTGTGGACGACTCGAGCGCCGATGCTGGCGCTGACCCACCCCGATGCCGCCTTGCTGCTTCCAGTCGATACTGTGCTCAAGCCGAAACTGATGCTTCGCAACACCACAAACGCGCCCCTCAAAGCAAAGCTGAGCCTCCATTGGAAGCGTGCCGAAGAGGCGGGACGTGTGCAGCTGCCGGAGCTCACACTCGGTCCAAACGAAACGCGAATCGTTGATGTGGGAGCGCTGCAGGAACAAGGGCTCATCCCACTCAGCGCTGCATGGGCGCAGGTCACACTCAGCGCCGATGCAGCGCCGGACAACCTGATGGCTGTCGCCACAAGCTACGACGAAAATTTACGCTACGGCGCGCAAACGCCCTTCTCCGACCAGATGGCTTTGCACCTTGAAGGCGGCGCATGGCAGGTCGATCAGTATCACGATTCCCTCATTGCGGCAGGGAACGGAAGCAATCACGACATTACTGCCCGTCTAACTTTCTTCTTCGACGGAGGCTCAAAGAGCTACCAGATTGAGCACACGATCCCTGCTCAGGATCAATTGTGGGTGGATGTGGGCAAACTGATTCGCGATCGCACGCCTGACAAAAGCGGGACCGTGTTGCCTGTTGATTTACAGACAGGCGCGTACCAACTCATGGACATCTCATCCCACCCGACGCCCTCTTTATACGAAGGCAAAGTCGTGACGGACAAGCAGTGGGGCCATGCGACTTACGGGTGCATGATCTGCTGTGGAGACGATCTGATTTCACAGTCGCCCTTCAATATCAACGTCGGCGAGGATGCGTTGATCGGGGTTCAGGCCCAGGATTCATGCAGTGCTGCCCCGGTGGATATAACGGAATACTTCGACTTCTGGTCGATGAATACTGCCATTCTGACGCGAAATGCGAGTACCTACATGGGCCATGGCGTGAGCCTTGGTTCGACGGCTATCTCTGCCCGGGGAACAAGCATCCCGAAAGGTCGCGATGCCGACAGCCGCGCGGTATGTCCGGTTCAGTCCGGTAGTATGAAAAACATTGGGAATGTAACCGCCTGTCCCACATCGGTGACTTTAGACAATACTGACTCCATTCCAATAAGCATTGATCCTAAGCTGCACACTGGATATGGAGTCATGGCCGAGCAGCACGCCCTGCCGGACATTACTGATTGGAGTACGGCCGTGATCACGGAAAGCATCACTTCCGGGACGAGCACATGTCCAGCTATCCTGGGTTTAGGAATTGCTTCACAAACACAGGGCTCGACCGGGAACTTCACCGTCAATGCTGCAGCTGAACCTACAGATCCGAATGCGGGCCTTCTAGTATTTCCTGCAAAGAAAAACGTATTTTATGATGAACACCATCTGATAAACACGGCAAATGCTTTATCCTATGCGGGCTCAAAAACAACATCTTGCCAATCAACAGCAACGCAAACTTATTACTGCGGAGGCAAAGCTCTTGGAACATTTTCTCTGATTCTAACCTATAATTTAGGTACTGCAAACGGCGGACCCGCGACCCTTGTCAATGTTATCAAAAAGTAAACAATGAAGGAGTGCGAATGTTCGCTTATCATTTTGTTGCTCGTATGACCAGAATACTAATTTTTGTTGCAGCAGCAACTACTGCGCTTGCAATTCCTGCGCGGACGGCAAAGGATGCTCTGCGATCTTATGGGATCGGACTGGACAACTCTTCTCTTGTGGCGGCTTTGTCGGACGAGCGAGACAAAGTTCGAGGACTCGCCGCAGCACAGCTCGCAGCTGAACACGATGATGCAGCGTTGCCTAAATTGCGAGAGGCACTCCATTTAGAAAGAAATACATATGTTAAGTTCACATTAGCGCAAAGCCTGAACAGTCTTGGTGATTCTGAAGGCATCTATGTGTTGCAGAGCTACTGCCTGGACGAGAGCGCAATTATCACTCTGCGTCAGCTGGCAACTTACGATTTGATGGATAGGGGAAATGAGGCTTGTTGGCATGCGATGGTTTCGTATCTAAATTCGGAAGATGATTCTATTCGTGAGTCCGCATTGCTGTATCTTCGGAAACTCCCGAATGCACCTAAGACGCCGCCCTCAGACTTAGGAAGTCTCTTATTACAAATCAACAAAAACGATTCTTTGGCGTACAACCGCGAGCTGGCGGCTGAGGCAATTGGAAGAATCGGCGACCAGGCGACAAAAGACGCACTCGCGCTGAGATTGAAGAACAAGCCGTGAAGCCAATTTGATCGCTCGATCAAGCTTAGCTTGCGTTGTTCGACCAGATCAAGGATACGGTGTTCCTCAATTAGGAAATAGGTCAGCGGCGCATGAAGTCGAGGGCGCGGACGAGGTAGGGTTTGAGGTGGCGGCGGGGGAT
>CAXSGC010000087.1:0-3224 GCA_964236945.1 uncultured Acidobacteriaceae bacterium
CTTGACGTACTGCAGCGAGGTCTGGAGAGACAAGGAAGACGGCGGGGGCATGCAGCTCTGATCGTATCGCAGCGCGTTCGCGGGACTGTCAGGCCTGAGCAGAGCTGCGCGAAAAATCCGGCTTGCGAGCCCGGTGAGCACTCGCCGCTGCCGAGTTCGCCGAAGTATCGGGCGGCTGATTCCTGGATTCAGATCAGCCGCCGGGTTGGGCTAAGAGTCAATGAGCCACGGGAGATTGTTGCTGCAAGCGTCGTATGGACTCCTGAAGCCGTTGTTTCGTTTCCGGAGTGAGCTTTGCGGCGCCTTGTTGGTTCTCCAGCACGCGCAAAGCTGCTGCTTTGTCGCTGTTCAAAGTCTCCACAGCCATGATCGCCGACCCCCGAACATCCGATGACGGATCGTCCAGCAATCGGCTCGCGGCTTGGGCAACATCCGCATCCTGCTTCATGGATTGCATTGCTCCCAAAAGTAAGGCAGATCTTGCATCCGCATCCTTTTCGCTGCCGATTCGAGCGGCAAGCATCTTTCTGCTTTGCACGCCGACATCCGAGGGGAGCTTCATGATGCCGGTTGATGCAAGCTGTTTGACGGACGAATCAGGATCGTTCAGGGCCGCTTCAAAAGCCGGTGCGGCGGCAGGAGGCGGTCCATCGGTTTTATTTGCGAGTGCATTGAGTGAATTGAGCTTGACTTGGTTCGTGGTGTCACTTGCCGTAACAAGTAACTGCGGAGTACAAGCGTCGACGACCGCAAGGTCTTGAGGGTAAAGCGTGACCAGCACGCTTAAGATCGCACTGGCCTGCATCCGAACGTACCAGTCTTGATCTGTCATTGCTCTACGGATTGTGCTGGTTTCAGTCGATATAGTTGGTAAGGCGCTTTGGAGAACACTGACCCCATTTCTTTGTGCAGCGTCACGAACTGTTGCATCCGTACTGTGTAGTTGTTGAAACCATTGAGTTAAGGTCTGACCATGACTGCTGGTAGCCACGATTGCAATCGATGCAAACACAATGCCTTTTACAAGCTTCATAGGTAAGCTCCCAATATCCCAGACGCTAAGGTGCGACAATTATCTGTCGGTTGATCGGATCAGTTACCGCACCGAAGCCGGCAAGACAGGTAAAGATAGTAGAGAAATCACTGTTGGCGGGCGGTTGATAATCCACATCAGTGCCTCCGATGCTGAGCTCATACGCGGGAAAGCATTTGTGAAACATGGTGCCGGTTACGTTGACTGTCGTTGGCGAGGTTTGCGTTAACGTGACCTGAGCATTCCATTGTATGGCTCCAGAAGGTGCCAATGGATTTCCGGTGCTTCCCTGCAACGTGGTGCTGACTGACGAACCACCTTGGCCGCTTGCCTGCGGACGGATCATGCTCTTTGTGTCTGCTTTTCCTTGGGCAATTAAGTAATGACAATCTCCCTGGACGGTATCGGCGAGGGCGGCCTGTGAGATGATCCCGTTTGCAATTGCATCAGCATCGAACAAATGTGTGTACCCAGTATCCTGTACACCTCCGCCAAGGGGCACAGAGCCGCCGAGCCCAAGCATAATCTGCTGAAAGCTGCGATAGCTTCCAAGATTAGGATTGGAGCCGCGACTATCGCCTTCAAAATAGCCGAGTGGGAAGCCTGCATACCGTTCCGGACCGCAACTCGGGAGAGAAGACAATGGGAATGGTTTATAGGGAGCTTCGGCGTTGTTACCGGGAATAAAGGTTTGCATTACAACAGAATAGTTCTTAGCCGAAGGGGTACTCGGATTGCCCGATCCGGGCGAGTTGTGATTGATGACGGAGTAGGTTTCGCCCAGAAGAACGGAGGCCTCTGTGATGTATTGCCCGTATGCGTCAACATAAAACCAAAACCCTGAATCGTAGTTGCCGTCACCCTCGCCGTTGGTAGCGCTGTAACCAAAAGGGTCGTAATATTCGCCGATCGACGTGACGTAGAAGAAGTCGAGTAGATGGGCCGTGTTTTCAGAGTAAATTCCGTCTCCGTTCGCGGGGTAAATGTAGGTATATGCAAGAGAGATGGAAGGATTGCCGGGCAAGTCCTGGCTGCTAATGGGTGTGCTGGAGTCCTCGTAGTAAACCCCGTTTTCTGTTTCTACGTTGTAGTAGAGCGAAGCGGTATAGTCTTCTTCGGTATCGGAGTAAACTTTCGCTTGCGGTATGCCGCCGGTTACTGTTCCATCGCTACCGTAGCTACAACTACTACCGACAAACGACGGAGATGGAGGTTCTGCGTACGAACAAACTTTTCGAAGTGAGCAATGACCGACAATCGGGGGGCAATAGACAGTATCCTGAATGGAAGAGTACCCGGTAATGGACTGAGCCCCGGCTTGAACGAAAGCCAAAGGCAGACTCAGGAGCATAACGAGCAAGAAACGGAGCAAGGTGGCACCTCCTGAAACAACTGGTTAGTTGGTCGCGGCAGCACGGGAATGCCGGCCCTGGGTCGCGGTGCGGATGGACGCGTCAAATTGAGCGAATCGATCAACTCCCCATGCCGTCCTCAGCCGCTGCACATGGCGAAGGGTAATGCCGTCACGCTTGGCTTGCAGCGTCGCAAGCTCGGGAGGAATGGCAGGCGGCTGCTCGCCCGGAGCTAGGCGGCCGCCCGGAGTCTTCGCGTGAATACTGTCGATGAGCTGGTGAGCTTGCGTGTCCACGGGATCGACCTCAGCTTTCCAGTTTTTCGCCTCGGTCAGCAGCGTTGCGTTTTCCCCGTTCGTTGTTTTTGCAAAATGTCCAAACGTGGAAGCCAACGACGGCGATGCCGTACCCGCAACCTCAGGCATGGAGGGGTTCATGGAGTCGCTCTGTTGCAGCGAGAGCACATGGCGGAAAACAAGGGGGTAGAAGCGTTCGTCAGGAGCGTGCCCTGAAGTCTGGCCTGGAGACTGTGCGAGAGCCGAGGCAGAAATGACGAGCAGCGCCGAAAAAACAAAGTAAACGGCTCGTATAGGAGTTCTAGGAAAACGCATGGCTCACCTCTAACAATTCGGTTTGCGTTAAGTCGCCGAGAGCAAGGAAGTGAAATCTCGGTTAGCAAGGCTCCAATGTTGAGCACGGCCAGCATACACGCGTACGATAACGTGTCAACAAACAATCTTCAGACCCTACGTAAAAGCTCCAGAATGGATGGCACCGGCTGTCAGTTAGCTTGGATCGAGCTCGGCTCCTGCGTGGCATATAAGAGGCCGATGCGGAAC
>CAXSGC010000088.1:0-3148 GCA_964236945.1 uncultured Acidobacteriaceae bacterium
CCGTCACCAGCCGCTATCGCGAAGAAGTCCTTGCCCCCGGCGGCTCGAAACCGGGCAAAGACCTGGTCCGCGCTTTTCTGGGCCGCGAGCAAACCCCGGACGCCTTTACAGCCTGGCTCGAAGAAGATCTCCCGTAACGCCGAAGCCAGGCCGAGGCCGAAGCGGGAGAACTCCTTTTTCCGCACTCACCTGGAATCAAATCACCATGCCCTGGGCTGAAAGCCTAGGGCGTATCTTCCACCGGGCGAACCGTAAAGCCTGTTCCGCCCGCGTTGAAATATCGCCTCCGCATCCAGAATGCGACATGGACCAGCCCGATCAGGGCCGGCACCTCGATCAAGGGCCCGACCACTCCAACAAACGCCTCACCCGAGTTCAGGCCGAAGACGGAAACGGCCACGGCGATCGCCAGCTCGAAGTTGTTCCCAGCCGCCGTAAAGGACAGGGTTGCCGACTGGGCGTAGTCGGCTCCAAGCTTCTTTCCCATCCAGAAACTCACCAGAAACATGATGAGGAAATAAACGACCAGCGGAACCGCGATGCGGACCACATCGAGCGGCAGCCGCACGATCAGATCGCCCTTGAGGGAGAACATCACTACGATTGTGAACAGCAGCGCGATCAACGTGAGAGGGCTGATGCGAGGCACGAAGCGGCTGCGATACCATGCCTCTCCCTTCGCGCGAATCAGAACAAAGCGGGTCAGGAACCCGGCCGCGAATGGAACGCCGAGGTACAAACCGACGCTCCCCGCAATCTCCGTGATGCCGATGGGAACGACACCTCCCCCCAGGCCGAACCACTTCGGCAGAACGGCGAGAAAGACCCACGCGTAAAAGCTGTAAAACAGCACCTGGAAAACGCTGTTGATCGCCACCAAACCGGCAACGTAGTCCGTGTCGCCTTCGGCCAGCTCGTTCCACACCAGCACCATGGCGATACAGCGGGCGATCCCGATCAGGATCAGACCGCGCATGTACGCCGGCTCCCCGCGCAAAAACACGAGGGCCAGCAGAAACATCAGCACCGGTCCGATGATCCAGTTCTGTACCAGTGAAAGAGCAAGCACGCGCTTGTTGCAGAAAACCTCACGGAGCTTCTCGTAGCGCACCTTGGCCAGCGGCGGAAACATCATGACAATCAGTCCGATGGCAATGGGAATGTTGGTCGTGCCGCTTTGAAAGCGGTTCACAAAACCAGCGGTTGCAGGGACAAAGTAACCGACGGCCACGCCGATCGCCATCGCGAGAAAGATCCAGAGCGTCAAAAAACGGTCAAGGAATGAAAGCTTTTTTTGAGGGACCGGCGTATAGATTCTGCCCTGAACGGCCGGCACCGGAGGCGTCATCACCGTGCCTCCCCGAGCATGGAAAGCTCAGCCGGAAAAGGGAGGGGAGCTCCCTGCAGGCCGACGAACTTTCCCGGCGAGCAGCAAGCCCTGGAAAGTCGCCGGCGATCGGCCTGCATGCCCTTGTCCTCGTCGAGCCAGTCGAGCGTTTGCCGAAGAATCCTGGCCGCTGCCGCGTGGGGCGGAGGCACAATCCGGTAGTGCATCCAGGTTCCCTCACGACGGGCGGCCACGATGCCCGCACTCCGCAGGTAAGCCAGATGCCGCGAAATCTTCGGCTGTGCCTCCTCCAGGACTTCCACGAACCAGCACACGCACAACTCCCGGCTGCCCATCAGGTTCAGCAGTCTCAGGCGGGTAGGGTCCCCCAATGCTTGGAAGAAGCGCTCCATCTTGAACACGGCCGTCTTTGCCATGAATCTAATATATGTCTTGACGCATGTTTATGCCAAGCTTATATTTGATTTGCCGCATATGGAGGCGGCCGCCATGGAAATACAATTTCTCAAGCCGCACCTCGCGATCAACGTTCGCGACGTGCCGACCAGCATCGACTTTTATCGCAACCTTTTCGGAGTCGAGCCGGCCAAGGTCCGCACCGGTTATGCCAAGTTCGACGTGACCAATCCGCCGCTCAATTTCACTTTGAACCAGCATGCCTTTCAGGAAGCGGGTGCCCTTTCACACCTTGGCTTTCAAGTTTCCTCGACGGAAGACGTGTTTGCGGTGCGGCAGCAATGGCACGAACGTGGCCTGGTCACCCGCGACGAGATGCAGACAAGCTGTTGCTATGCGACCCAGGACAAGACGTGGGTCATGGACCCGGACGGCAACGAGTGGGAGGCGTTTGTGGTTCTCGAGGACAATCTGCCTGCACAACCTGCGGAGCCGGGAACCACGTCCATCGCACCGACTTTCTGCGATAATCCCACCACCATGCAACCAGGGGCGAGTTGCGGTTGTGCGACGGCGACGGTCGCTTAAGGCCGGCGATGCAAACAGTCATCTTTGCTTGTGTTCACAATGCCGGGCGGTCGCAGATGGCGTCCGCCTTTTTCAATCAGTTCGCCGATCCTCGGAAAGCGCGGGCCCTTTCCGCCGGAACGGAGCCGGGGCCTCGTGTTCACCCCGAAGTCCTGGAGGTTATGCGTGAGGTCGGACTCGATCTGTCCCAGGCGCAACCGCAACTGCTCACTGAAAAGCTGGCGCGCGATGCCGGTCTGCTCGTGACCATGGGGTGCGGCGAGAAGTGTCCCTGGATTCCCGGACTTCGCCGCGACGACTGGCCGCTTCCCGACCCGAAAGGGCTGCCGCTTCAAGGTGTGAGGGAGATTCGGGACGAAGTGAAGCACCGGGTTCTGAAACTGATTCGGGAAGAACACTGCGAGCGAGCTGGTCTCGATGACTTCCGGTAATGCTTTCCGGAAGTCGGTTGCCGTTCCTGTCCCAAACCGTCGCCTGCGCTGTTCCATGAAGTTGAAAAATCGAATCCCGCTCGGCGACCTTTCCGCAAACAGTTTGGAAGCAGCCTGGCTCCCGCTGCCCGGTCTCACTCTCGGGTCCTGCTTCCGGATCACGCGGAAAGCCAGCTCCCCGACGTTTTCACTTCGCGCGCCTAAGCCCACTTTCCCCGTCACGCGGAAGGCTCTTCCAACACAACCAGTTGCCCCGACACCGGCGTCGGCTCCAGCGTGACCCCGCGCATCCACACAATCTCCCCTTGCCACGCAAGCACCGGCCATCCTCCGCGCTCGCCCGCCGGCACCCCCAGCCGCTCCAGCACCTCCTTGATCCGCTTCG
>CAXSGC010000089.1:0-3122 GCA_964236945.1 uncultured Acidobacteriaceae bacterium
ATCCCGGCCGTGTCCGCACTTCGCCGCGATGGCCGAAGCAGCTTTGCGTCGTTACAAAAGTACCTTACGGTCGAGCGCAAACCCGGCTCAAAGGAATCCATCATGCGAGGTGAGGCGATCCTGTCCGAAAATCTGCTTAGCCTGGACACTGCGGCGATGGAAATGAGGGATGTCGCCTTCGAAAACCCTCGCGTCTCGCAACCGCTGATGCACTTCCAGTTGTCCTGGAAGCCGGGTGAGAAGCCGTCTGAAAATCAGTGGTTATCTTCAGCGAAACGATCCATCGATGCGCTTGGTTTCGGTGAGCATCAGTACCTCATTGTTCCGCATGAGGACAAAGACCATTTCCATCTTCACGTGATGCTGAACCGAGTCCATCCGGAGACCTCGAAGGCGCACAATCCAAGACTTTCATTACTGACACTCCATAGAGTCGCGCGGGAGCTTGAGCACGAGTTCGGCTGGTCGGAGACGGAAGGGCTCTTCCGGTGGGATAAGCAACGGAACGAAGCGGTGCGAAACACGCGGATTGAGATGAATGTGATCCGTGAGAAGAGTGAGAAAAGCCGCACGGAAATATCTGCCATCGGGGCACGGCAAGACCATTTCAGAGATGAACCAAGCCTGAAGGCCTTTGCGTCCAAACAGCCGGCCGAAACCTTGCGCAGACTACTTGCGGGGGAAGCGAACTGGCAGCGTGTTCACGTCGCGCTGTCGTTTCACGGTCTGACGATCCAGAAGGCGGAGCGAGGCGGCTACACCGTGGGTGTAGAGGGTGCTGAAGTTCGCGTGAAGGCATCCGATGTCTTCCGCTTTGCGTTCTCAGGCAAAGAGGCTAGGAGCCGAACGGAAGCAACGCTGGGAGCCTTCGAGTCGTTGCGGCTAGACAGAGCATTTGATCCGCCGGTCATCGACTACAGTCGCGAGATCACGCCTGCACAAGCGCGGCGCAATACAAAGGCGTTCTGGGCCAACCATGGCTCCGGATGGCGCATGGAAGGGGTCCAGAGTTCCGGTCGGCTATCCGGTGCCATCCGGAGTATCGACGACCTGCCCCGGATGAGCGACCTTCGACCCGTTCCATCGGTCCAACTCGACCGGTTGTCTATCCAGGAAATCGCACACGGCACGCCAGGCTTTCGCTCCGGAGTGCGCCTGGTGGTGCAACGCGGCAACCAGCCACAAACTCGGCAGAACACAGTCCCGGTCCGTCCTGCACAAACGGCCGGAGAACGCAGGCAACAATGGCTCGACAAGGAAGCCGAAGCTGGACGGCAACGCCGTCAGGGGCGCACCGAAGAACGGGCGCGCGAACGGTTGGAACTGAAGCGAGAATTCGCAGCCGTCAAGTCGGAACAGAAAGCAGCTCTGCACACGCATACAGTGTCGGCCGGAGCGCGCCGCACGAAGCTCTTCGCCGATTGCAGGCGAAACAAGCTGGAGATCCGTTCGCTGAACATGACTTGGTGGGACAAGAAGATCATGCTCAGTGTGGCAGTCGCGGAGTTGGTTGTTGCCAAACAAAAGCTTAATCAGGAGGTTGCCGAAGAACGAGCTGCCGTTCCCGGGCTTACCTATCAGCAATGGGTAGAGCAAAAGGCCGAAGCCGGCGATCGGCGCGCCGCAGCCCAGATGCGGGGCTGGCGTTATCAGGACAGCCGTAACCTCCGTGAAATCGATTCAAGAAGGGCAGAGATGGCCGGTGAACTCCAAGCCAGAATGAAGCCTGAATCGGGGCGTCACAGCACCGTGGACTGGCAGGCACCGGCCGATGATCGTGTGAAAGAGATGAGGAATCTGCCAGCCTTCAGGAAGGCGGTCGATGGCCTACGCTGGAGAGCAGACCGCAAGACCGGCGACATCGTCTACAGCGTGCATGGAACGGCCGCCCTCCTCGACCAGGGAAAGAAGATCACCGTGCTGGCTGCCGAACGCAGCGCCACTCGTGTGGCCTTGCAGATGGCTGTTCACAAATACGGCAGCCTGCTAGATGCAAGAGGCACTGCTGCGTGGCAGGACCAACTTATTCAAGCGGCCGTCCAAGACAACGTGCGGGTCGTCTTCACCGACCCCGAGCTGCAGCGAAGGCTGCTTGCTGCTCGCCAGACCGTTCGCGATCAGGCAAAACAGGTTGGGCCGGACCTGGTACGAGCCAGGCAGCTCTTCCAGCATTTCGACGAACAGCTGATGCAGCGCTACGGTCCCGGTCTCGATCCCGCCAAGGCCGATCGCCTCATTGCCGGAAGCATGGCCACGTCAGGGTCATCGGAGGCGGAGATCGCCGGTGTGCTGCGGGAACTCTCTCGTCAAGGGCGGGAGATCGGGCAGCCGGCGGATGAAGCATACTGCAGGAGAATGGCCGCAGGTGCTGTCAGCCAAATCGAACAGAGAGCAAGCGAACAGAAAGGCGTAGAACGGTAAACGCAGGAGTTCGCCTCACCGAGGAGGCTGCCGTTCGAGAAGTTTGGGGTACTGAGGATGGCTTTCGACCCATCGGAAGAGCAGCTTTTCGATCAGCTTTTCCCAGGTGAGCCCTTCGGTCAACATCAAAGCTCTTGCGTTGAGCTTGAGTTCCTGATCCACCGGCACATTAATCAGCTTTTTATTCTCCTTGGCTACGCGGCTACTCCGGTAATTTGGCCGAGCGGGGCCAGTTGCGGGAATGGGTGGAGAGGTCTGCCGCGAGGTAAACACGGCCGCGCCATCGTCGGCGGTTTGAGAAGGAACCCCGCTCGTCGCAATGACAGGCATTGCGTGCTTGTCGCGTAGTTTCTTTTTACGTTTCCACTTTTTCATTGCAGATCCGCTTACAAGCGGCCACTCCAGTAAACCCGTAATGACATTCGGTGTTGCCCGTATTGATATTACGGAAACATCGGAAGGTGCGGGGCCAGAAAGAACACTCCAAGCTGCGGGAAAGGTTTGGTCAACAGGTACGCTCCCTTCGTGCCGACCGTGGGCTCACTCAGGAGCAGTTGGCGGAACGCGCTGAAATCTCGGTTGATTTTCTCAGCCTGATCGAACGCGGCAGAAGTTCGCCTTCCTTTGACAATCTGGACGATCTTGCCCAAGCGCTGGATGTGTCTGTGGCCGACATGTTCAGCTTCCACGAGATCATCTAG
>CAXSGC010000090.1:0-3115 GCA_964236945.1 uncultured Acidobacteriaceae bacterium
ATACCCGCCAATCCAGCGCCATCGCCGGTTACCAAAGTCGTGTGAGCTGTCCGAAAGTCGTCCACGCCCAAGCGAAAGAACAATTTCCAGCCGTACCGATAATCTGCCGGTCCTTCAAGGCCTGGCTACCGTTGCGAGGAGTCCGCCTGCAACGCTCTCTCTGCCCCGACACACATTCAGTGATCTTGCTATGCTAAAAAATTTTAATGCTCCCGGACTTCCCAAAATCGAAGGCGGAACTTCTTCGTGTTGTGGCGCGGCGTATTCCAGTGCTCGAAGCAGAGCAAAATCCGCTACTCGCTCAAATCAAGGGGTTCACGCAGCATGAAGGCCGCTCGATTAACTTCGAACAAGTTGACTATGGCAGCAAGAAACAGGACGCAGAAGTTCATGAAATTCCTGTAGAGGTGAGGTTCGATCAAATTCCGTTTCTCATTGGGAAAGCTCTCGAAGACAAGCTCAGGCTGCTCGCGAGCCTATCCGGCGCGTTGAAAATGAAAATGCTTTTAGCGAGGTTGGATGAAGCGGGAGAACAAACAGGGCAGAAGCTCGATGCAGGAGGAAAGCCGCTTGATGGTCGCATGCTGCTAGATATGATAGAGATTCCCGAAGCAGAGTTCGATAAATCAGGAAAGCCGACCAGCTCGTTCCTTTTTCACCCTGACATGATGCCAGCTTTTACCAAAGCCTCACAGGAATTAGAAATGACCCTGAACTCAAACGAAGACTTGCCGCCATCCAGGACAAACAGCGCGAACAGTGGCGTGCTCGGGAGAATCATCGAAAACTGGTTGACTAGCGCGACCGAGCGAGGCTACCAGATTGCTTTTGCCAGCTATTGACCGCCGAAGAAGAAGAACTTCTCTATATCGCCTCTCATGGACCTTTTGAGAAAGGTAAAGACGTCATCACGCGATCACCGGACGGGAACACCCGGGCCTATCAATTAAAGGGTGGCGACTAAAGGGTGGCGACATCCGGTTAAGCGAATGGCGAGAGATCAAGGAGCAAATCAACGAACTCGTAGAACTGCCTGTGCATCTCCCGCAGTGCTCCGCAGACATCTACCATCTACCGTTCTTTGTCACAAATGGCCGCATCCACGACGCAGTTCTCGACCACATCAACAGTGCCAACCTCGGCTGGAAGCAGAGAAGCTTTCCTCATGCTCTCGCGACCATCGAGAGTTCTCAGTTGGTCCATCGCTTTCTGGTTGTGCATGGAGCGTACCTGCCGCAGGAGGCGCGTGATTTCAATTATTTCTGACGCTCTTGCTGGCCGACGGAAACGCACCGCTGGACAAAGCTGCATTCTCGCACTTGCTTGAAGCTGAGATTGCATTCGCCGATGATACGACGCCCAGAAATGTGTCGCGCTCGCCGTGCAGCGCTGTGCTTTTGACAAGTTACCTATTAGGGTCCGCCGAGCGCCAAGGCAATCATTGGGCACTGTTTGAAGGCTGGACGGTAACAGCTTCATACGTGCTGGCGGCAGCCACAAAGTTCGATCTCGCGGAAAATTTATGGCAGCCGTCCCTCGATCTGGCGATGTCCGGTGCTCATCGAGCTCTGGACGACCTAGCGGCGGAATGCAAGACACGAGAGCAGTTCAGTGAAGGAAACCCACTGGTGGATGGCTTCTTCCATGGTTCTCGGCAGTTGATGTTAGCGGGGCTGCTCTCGGCGTGGTCGCTTGCAAGAAGACAAGCCGGTAAAGATGTGGATTCTTCTACGTCTGCTTTTATCAGGGATCGGGTGAGTGAAACCTTTGTCTGGGGCGAGTCAGCGGCGCCTTTCATCTTACTGACAGCGCTTGAAATGGAGCAGCAAAGCATGCAGCCTTCGGCCGCGCACTTTGTAAGTCGCTATCTGCAACGTCTTCTGGGTTGTAACGACGAGGGTGGAAGAGGATTGCCAGACAGCTTCGCCGGCATAGAAGAATCTATCCGACTCGCCCATGGAATTGGCGAACCGGACGTAAAGACCTGCCGGGGTGTTTCCTACACTTGTCAGTCAGTCATCGACTACTTGGCGCGCCGCTGGTGCAAGCATCAACTGGCCTCAAGCTGGGAAAGCATCACCAGATTGTCACTGTATTCCTCTATTCCCCAGCGGACATGGGAATGGTTCTTCTGGAGATCTGATTCCGCCACGCTGGAAAGCGCGCTAGCCGGTCGGCCTCAAAGCTGGTCAGCCTTGATTCGAGACGCGGAAGCTCGGGACACAGCAGCCCTACCAAAGCTACTGCTGCAACAGCCTGCCTTCATGCTCTTCTTTTTGCTCGTGTTCCGCACCGACTTACACCCGTCACACTCGCATCCCTTGAAAAGCTTTTCTGATCTTGTATCAATGACAACTTTCCCTCGACACTTAGCAGAGCATAGGGCTATTTCAAATACCGCACTTGGGGCCGCACACTCAACGGCGCAACCGGGGAAGCCTTCCTCGTGTGCGCGGGAGGCCCGGCAAACCGGGTCATGGCTTTATGTGTTTGCGAAGTGCCTCCTATCGCACGAAATCCCGAAGAGCTTCCGGCGGGCTGGCGTCCTGCCCCAAGTACAGGTTTGGGCGATGCGCTTATCACGCGTTTGCGCAACCGGGAGTTCACCTTTCAGCTTTTGCGATAAAGCTATCGCTGCATCCACACGGCCCGGAACCCTCTGGACAGAAATATCAACGCGGTCCCGTTGTGAATGCGTTGATCCAACTCCTTAAAGCAGCAGCTCCCCATAAGCGACGGAGAAGAACAATTGCGAAATGCACTTTGTATTATCAGCCTGCCGGGCGGCTTCCTGACGGCAACCTCAGTCGCGGGCAGATAAGTCCGAGTGCGGCAGCACCAAACGTTTCCATCCTTCAAAGAGGTGCCATGCGGTGTACCTCCCATCGCGAAAGCCGCACGGGTAACCGACAAGGTGAACGCAAGAGTGGCTGTCAAGGACCGGTTGACAGTACAAGTCGATGTGTTTTCCAAGCCATCCTGGCAGCGGTTCCTGAAGATACCGACAGCAGGGAACCTGGAAAAGCGGTTCACCGCCGAGGCGATCCGGCCGTTCACTGTGACCTACACGTATGAAGTTTCCGGCAAGAATAGTGATGGCTGGACGACCCCAGAG
>CAXSGC010000091.1:0-3005 GCA_964236945.1 uncultured Acidobacteriaceae bacterium
CGCCACTTCTGCCCGACCTGCGGATCGTCGGTGTGCGCGCAGTGGACCGACGAGGTGGAATTGCACCTGGGCACGCTCGACGCGCCCAGCCAGTTCACGCCGACCTACGAGCTATGGACGGTGCGGCGCGAGGCGTGGCTGCCGGAGTTTGGGTTGAAGGGGTTCGAGGGGGATCGGCCGAAGCACCGAGTGTAAGGAACGGTTCGGAACGAACCGCGCCTTACACGAGAGATGCGAAAGCCCGGCCGGCCTGCGGCAACGCCGACAGGACCGACGACGCGGATTTACTCCGGGTCTACAAGTTCCTACCAGGAAGTTAAGGTCTCTATGGCACCTAAAGCCGAGGAGCAGCCCAGGATTTAAGTGGGTTCATCATCAAATTGCTACGCACGGGATGACGTTGCTGTAGCAACCAGCCACGGCGCGAGCCATTACGAACCTTCGTCTACTTTGGATTGAGCGCCGACAGCCTAGCGATGCACTCTGACACATACCCGAGACTCTGGTTCAGGTCTGGAAAGTACTCGCTTGGGTGGGCGCACTCATTCCGCTTGTTCAGAAGAGCTTGAAGAGCCTTTTTGTGAATTTTCGTTATCATAGCGCTCTGGAACATCGCTTCGATCAGGTTATGTTCGCCAATTCGATCGCGGAGATCATCGAGTGATTTGATCTTCCAGTCAGGGTATTTCGAGTTTATGGTGGTGTAGCCATCATTGTCGACCATGTGTTGCAAATGGTCTGCTACACACGCCCAAGCAAGCACGTGCGCGGCACGGAATACTCCGACTTCAACACACCGCAGTGCCTGACGAAGCATATCCGCCTGACTTGGCGTCAGTTCATCAATCAGCGCATAACTCGATGATAGTTCAGCCGTCCGGTGAATCGAGCTTTCGCTGAATCCTAAAATTGCCTCAGCTTCTGATTTAAAAGCCTGAACCGCGGCAGCTAAGCCCGCAAGATTCATCTTCTTACCGAGAAATGTTTCACCATAGCCGCGAAGAATTTCTCATAAATCTCACCGGTGGGATCAGGTGGTAATTGCAACTGAATGTTCAAGGACACCGGTATCGTCGACCCGTTCACTTCCTCATGTAGTGGAGCCTTTGCGCCACGTGTCACCTGACCACCGTTATTGACCTGGACTTCGCTCGCTTCCGAACTGCTGGTCTTGTGCGAAGTTTCAAAGTTAGCGATGCTGCAAAGAGCTTTGAACGTCGCGACCATTTTCGAAACCGCGTCCTTGCCCGTACCCGTGTGCACTGAAAAGAATGTCCTCAGCGCTTCATCATCTTTCTGGTGTGCGTTGTTATACTGGCTAAAGAGCTCCGCGTATCCTGAGCGCACGCCCTTTGCGACTGCTGGTCCAAGCGCACCTCTAGCTTCTTTCCACAACGAAGAAGGTGTTCCGCTTGTATCGATGAAGCCAATGAACCGCAGCGCAGGTATGAAGCGCTCATCGTTTGAACTCGTGTATCCGAGGCTCTTCAAATTTTTGAGCTGAAATTTCTCGGGTAAGCCAATATCCGGAATTTTATTCAGGAACCCGACAAACTTATCCGTCCCCATGACATACGGGTATTTGACTCCATCAGCCACTGTTAGCCCCCAATCACCTGTTCCCCCGAGCACCTGCAGTGTTCAACGAAAATCACTCTGCCGCAACCCCAGCAAACATATCTCGCCCGCAGCCTCGCCCGGCACCACGTGGCTGGCCCCGCTGGCTTTCGCCTTCGCTCTCCGGTCGAAATTGTCCCACACGCTGTTCCAGTGGCCCCGCGTTGCGCCCTTTTTGAATATTCGGTGGCGCGCTGTTCGAAGGTATTGGTGTGCTCGATGCCGATGAGGAGCGGGGCGAGCCACGGGAGAGTAAGGGCTCCTTCACGCCGCGCGCTTCCGCCCCTTGAGGGGGATCACCAAGCGAGCGTTTTCGAACCATTCGTCGGTGAGCTCGGGCGCGGCGTCGGGGTTGGACGCGATCTGCGCGGCAATGTCCTCGTCGGTGAGCGCGTCGAACCAGGCGAGGTTCTCCGGGGTCGCCCAGGCCTTGGCTGTGGCCTCAGCTTCCTCGCGGGTCACTTGCCTGATATCGTCTGACTTCTCGGTCATTGGCTTTCCTGAAGCTGATGATGCGGCGCACCGGCCCTCGCCAAGTGTATACGGCAACGAAGATGCGATCGCCAAATCGGGCGACGGGCCCGGTGGCGATGAAGCGGGTCTCGCCATAGGGCATGCGACGATCCTCCTCTTCGACGAATGGCCCGTCAAAGAGGAACTCCGCAGCGTCCAGTGGCAAGCCGTGCTTCTTCGAGTTCATGGCTGCTTTTGCGTCATCCACCTCTATCATGCTGTTCTCGCCGCCCCCTCACCCTCCCACCGCTGCGCGGCGGGTCCCTCCCTCTCCCGCGAGGGGAGAGGGAGCTTGGGTTACTCCGCCGCCACGCCGGCCCGCGCGAACATATCCTCGCCCGCGACCTCCGCCTCGACCACCACGTCGTTCGCCGCGCCCTTGGCCTTCACCCGGCGGTCGAAGCTGTCCCACACTTCGTTCCAGTTGCCCCGCGTCGCGCCCTTCGAATATTCGGTCGCGCGGGTTTCGAAGAAGTTGGCGTGTTCGACGCCGTTGAGCAGCGGGGCGAGCCAGGGGAGGGGGTGTTCGTCGATCATGTAGATCGGCTGGAATCCCAGCTGGCCGAGGCGCCAGTCGGCGATGTAGCGGATGTACTTCTTGATCGCCTTGGGGGTCATGCCCTCGACCGGGCCCTGTTCGAAGGCGAGGTCGATGAACGCGTCCTCGAGGCGGACGGTCTTCTGGCAGACGTCCATGATCTCGTCCTTGACCGTCCTGGTCAGGCAGTCGCGCTCGCGGGTGAAGGCGTGGAACAGCTTGATGATGCCCTCGCAATGGAGGCTCTCGTCGCGCACCGACCAGCTGACGATCTGGCCCATGCCCTTCATCTTGTTGAAGCGCGGGAAGTTCATCAGCATGGCGAAGCTGGCGAACA
>CAXSGC010000092.1:0-2973 GCA_964236945.1 uncultured Acidobacteriaceae bacterium
ACCGAAGCGCAGTATCCTCTTCGAGTACGACTCTAGAAGGTCACCGTACTAGACGTCACTCCTTGACGCTGACGCCAAGGGTCTTCATTTTGCGGTAGAGGTGCGAGCGTTCGAGTCCCAGCGATTCGGCGGCGCGGGTCATGTTGCCTCGGTGTTCATCGATCTTTTTAAGAATGTAGTCGCGCTCGTAGGCTTCGCGCGCTTCAAGCAGGGTGCTGAAATCCTCGCGGGGGATCGCGCGGGCCGGGAGGCGGGCGGTGTCGGGTCGCGCGTCCCGGGAGTCGCGGATGTCGCGGGAATCCCGGAACTCTCGGGACTCGCGATAGACCAGCATGGGCAGATGCTTGCGATCGATTCTCTGCGCGCGAGGGTTCAGGATCAGGACGCGTTCAACCAGGTTGCGAAGCTCGCGGACGTTGCCAGGCCAACTGTACTGGCGAAGGGCGGCCAGGGCGTCGTCCGAGATCTCGACGTGCTGTCGGCCGTACTCCTTGCCGAACTCGGCGAGGAACTCGCGCACGAGCAAAGGGATATCCTCCTTGCGGTCGCGCAGCGGCGGGACGAAGAACGGGATCACGTTCAGGCGGTAGAAGAGGTCCTCGCGAAAGTTCCCGCGCGAGATCTCCTCTTCGAGGTCCTTGTTGGTGGCGGCGATTACGCGGACGTCGACGTGGACGGGGTGCAAGGCGCCCACGGGGAGGAAGCGCTGCTCGTCGAGCGCCCGCAGCACTTTCGCCTGGGTTTTTAGGCTCATGTCGCCGACCTCGTCGAGAAACAGGGTGCCGCCATCGGCCCGCTCAAAGGTGCCGCGTTTCTCGGGCGGTGCCGAGCTGCCGGCGGGCGACGCTCCGTGGCGGTAGCCGAAGAGCTCGGACTCGATGTGATCCTCGGGGATGGCGGCGCAGTTCAGCTCGACGAACGGGCGGTCGCGGCGCAGCGACTCGGCGTGCATAGCGCGGCCAATCAACTCCTTTCCGGTACCGGACTCGCCGAAGATCAGGACGCGTCCGTTGGTCGGCGCCATCAGTTTGATCTGCTGGCGAAGCGCTTTGATCGAGACGCTCTGGCCGGTGATCGCGTTTTTCAGAAGCTGCCGGGCGAACTCCTGGTTGTCCTCGCGAAGCTGGCGGGCCCGCATCGCGTTCTTGAGGACGATAAGGGTTCGGTCGAGCGACAGCGGCTTTTCAAGGAAGTCGTACGCGCCCAGCTTGGTCGCGCGTACCGCCGCTTCGATCGTCCCGTGTCCGGAGATGATGATAACCTCGGGGATCGCGGTGGGGTCGAGCGTGCGGATCTGGGCCAGCGTGTCCAGACCATCGCCGTCGGGCAGCCAGATGTCGAGCAGCACCACGTCGTAGCTGGCGTCGCGGAGCAGAGCGATCGCCTCGGTGGCCGTAGCCGAGGTGGTGACCGTGTACCCCTCTTCCGAGAGGATAAGGGAGAGCGACTCGCGAATTTCAGCTTCGTCGTCGACGAGCAGGACGTGATTCATGGGCGTGCCGTGCGGTGCTCAGGCTCTCCTCTTTGGCCAGGATGCGGAAGTCTCGGAGCCATCCCCAGTGTAGCCACGCCGTGGCACAAGTGCGCCACCGATCTTTGGCTGAACGCAAGGTCCGCACGGAATGTCTGAGGGACATGTCTAAAGCGGGAATGATGCAGCGAGAATCATGCGATCACGGTCTGTTCACCGGTTCCATCGTCGGTTTCGGGAGCAGCGCCTGTCTGGCGGCGGGTGGTGAGAGTGATGGCCGCGAGCAGGATAAGCAGGCCGCCGGCCCAGGCGGAGGGGCCAAGGTGCTCGTGCAGGAGAAAGATGCCGAGCAGGCTGCCGACCAGAGGTTCCATGTTGAGCAGAACGCCGGCCTCGGAGGCGGGAACCTCGGTCATGCCCCAGTTCCAGAGCAGCGTCGTGGTCGCCGTACAGAGGACGCCGCTCGCGAGGAGCGCGGCCCAGGCCTGACCGGAGACGTGCGCAAATGGGGGCGCGCCACTGGTGAGCGGAACCCACACCAGGAGCATCCCCGTGCCGATCAGCAGACCATAGGCGGTGACGACGATGTGGTTGTGCCGCTCCATCAAACGTTTGTTGATCAGGATCCAGAAGAGGGCGATCCCAAGCGACAGAACGATCAGGAGATCGCCCGCGAGCGACGGTCCGCCGCCACCGCGGGCCGGGTTTGCGTGCCGACCGGCGAGCGCGATCATGCAGGCGCCCACGGTGGAGCCGGCGAGCGCGGCCCAGCCGATTCGATCGAGCCGCTCGCCCGCAAAGATCGTCGCACCGACCGCGAGAATGACCGGCATCGTGCCGACCATCAACGAGGCGTGCGAGACCGTGGTGAGCGTCAGGCCGTGAAACTGGATGAGAAACTGCAACGGAACGCCGAGAAACGACGCAAGCGTGAGCGTGGCCCACTCGCGGCGGCTGAAGCGCGGGCGATGCGTGAACAGCAGCGGCGAAAGGCCCAGGACGGCGAAGACGAAGCGGTAGAGCACCATGTCCGCCGAGCTCATCTCGCGAAGCGCGATCTTGCCGAAGAAGAAGCCGCAGCCCCAAAAGGAACTGGCCAGAGCGCAGGCGGCAAAACCGAGGCCGCGATGGCGGTGCGTGTTGGTCAGGGATGGCTCCATTTTGAGGTATGCCTAACCCCTGTACTGTACGCGGTTGCCGGTTCGCGTCCCAGGCGAGCCGCCGTTCTCAGGCAACCGCGTTTCCTCACACATCCGACCGTCAGATCGGTCGCCGGGGTATGCACCAGGTGCTCCAAGTTCGCTGGGGTATCGTCGTCTCATCTCATCATGGAAGCTTCCGCTCACGATCGACTTTCCCGGGCCGAAAAGATCCTGCGCGAAAGTATTGCCGCTGTTCTATTCCTAACGACGGTGGTCGTTCTCGCAACGCACTATAGCGATCTCTCTCTAGTACGGTGACCTTCTAGAGTCGTACTCGAAGAGGATACTGCGCTTCGGTGT
>CAXSGC010000093.1:0-2385 GCA_964236945.1 uncultured Acidobacteriaceae bacterium
TTTCAAGGATCCCAAGCGCCTGGTGCGCATTGCCACCTCCTGCACCGTCGCCCCCGTCTCCAGCCCCTCATACCCCTCAAAGCGCGTCGGCTCCGTCGTCTCGATCTGCGAAAGCTCGATGATCGTCTTCTTCTGCGCCCGCCGCGCCCGGTCCCGCTGCTCATCCATCAGGGTCTCGAATCCGGCGGTATCGACGGAGAGCCCACGCTCCCGGGCCATCAGCTCCGTGAGGTCGAGCGGGAAGCCGTAGGTGTCGTAGAGCTTGAAGGCGAAGTCGGCGGGTACCACAGGCGTCCCGCCGTCCGCATCGGGGAGCGCGAGGGCGCCTGGGACGGTCCCGGGCGGGACGCCCGCGACAACCGGCGGGACGCCGGTGGTACCCGCGCCGACACCAACACCGGTCCACATCCACGCATACCCTTCGTCCTCTCCCACCACGCCGCTTGTCCAAGGATTCCGGCAGATGTAGTCGAACTTCTCCGCGAGATCGCGGTCCGACCGGGAGTAGCGGTCATAGGTCTCCTGCCGCCAAAGCGTGCCCGCTTCCCCCTGCGCATGGTTGATCGCATGCGCGGTGAACGATTTCAGCGAATGGGTGATCTCCGTCAGCGGCCAGAAGATGGGACTCCCGTCGGCGTCCTCCCCCTTCACCCAAGGCTGGAGGAGAAGATGCACATGGTCGGGCATCACGCACGCGGCGAAGAGTTCGTAGCGCTTTTGGTGAAAGTGCAGAGCCGCATCGAGGACCGTCTGACGGGCGGCAGCGGAGAGCTTCCGCGGGGCGACCGTGCTCCAGACGAGGTGATAGATGGCCCACGGCCGCTCGAAGTGCGGGAGATTGCACCGGCGAAAGCGGGCTCCCTCGGCCAAACCCGCGACCGCGCCGGCCACCGTCCCGCCCCCGGGTACCACCGGCGTCCCGCCCGGGACCGTCCCAGGCGCCCCGCCCGGGACCGTCCCAGGTGCCCTCGCGCTCCCCGATGCGGACGGCGGGACGCCGGCCGCGACAGGCGGGACGCCTGTGGCACCCGTGAGGCGTCCCGCCTCTTCGTTGAAGAGCTCGATGCCCCGATCCAAGGTCTTATTGAAAGCCTCCTCCTCGCGGAGGATCACCTCTTTCACCACTTGGCGGCGGGCGCGGAGTTCGGGGAAAACTTCGCCCATGGTGTCGGCGAGGACATCGACGAGCTGGAAGAAGAAGGGCTCGCGGAAGCCGAGGGTGCGGCCGTATTTCACCGCGCGCCGGAGGATGCGGCGCAGGACGTAGTTGCGGTCGGTGTTCCCGGGGAGGATGCCGTCGGCGATGGAGAAACTCAGCGTGCGGATGTGGTCGGCGATGACGCGGAAGGCGATGTCGGCTTTCTCGCCGTCGGTATCGCCGCCCGAGCCTGCTTTGGGTAAAGTGGAGTCGTAGCGGAAGCCGCTCATGGTCTCCAAGGCGTCGAAGATGGGGCGGAAGAGGTCGGTCTCGTAGTTGGAGATCTTGGCGTGGGCGAAGTCGGTGAAGTTTTTGGTCCCTTGGATGATGGAGGCGACGCGCTCGAAGCCCATGCCGGTATCGACGTGCTGCTGGGCGAGGGGGACGAACTCGATGGAGGGTAGCGACGGCGTCCCCGCCATCGGTAGTTCCCGCGGCGTCCCCGCCGCGTCGCCGGCCCCCGATGCGGCGGGGACGCCGCCCGCACGACCGACGGCGGGGACGCCGTCGCTACGAGAGGCCGGCTGGGCGTTGAACTGGATGAAGACGAGGTTCCAGATCTCGATGCACCGGGAGTCCCCCGAGTTCACCAAGCTCCCGCGGGTGTCGCCGAGGGGGGTGAGATCGACGTGGAGCTCGGAGCAGGGGCCGCACGGGCCGGTGTCGCCCATCATCCAGAAGTTGTCTTTTTTGTTGCCGTTGACGATGTGGACGGCGGGGTCGAGGCCTTTCGCGGCGAAGAGGGCGGCCCAGAAGCCGTAGGCTTCCTCGTCGCGCTCGGCGGGGAAATGCCAGCGCTCGACGATGAGCTCCCAGGCCCACTGGATGGCTTCGCGTTTGAAGTAGTCGCCGAAGGACCAGTTCCCCAGCATCTCGAAGAAGGTGTGGTGGTAGGTGTCGAGGCCGACGTCTTCGAGGTCGTTGTGTTTGCCGCCGGCGCGGATGCACTTTTGCGTGTCGGCGGCGCGGCCGGGGGTGTAGGGGCAGCGCGTCTGGCCGAGGAAGATGGGGACGAACTGGTTCATCCCGGCGTTGGTGAAGAGGAGGTTCGGCGAGTCGGGGAGGAGGGAAGAACTCGGGACGATGGTGTGTTCCTTTTCGCGGAAGAAGGTGAGGAACGACTGGCGGAGCTGGGCGGCGGTCATGGGGAAGGTGGGAAAAGAGGCGGACGGTAAGCGGGGCGGAGG
>CAXSGC010000094.1:0-2365 GCA_964236945.1 uncultured Acidobacteriaceae bacterium
CTCATCACGACGGTGAAGCTGTCGCGGAGGATGGGGCACCCGGGTTTTGTGGGTCGGGTTGGGGGCTTGGTGGGGGAAGGCGGTTCGCGCTGGTTCGCGCGAATACGCCACCCTGCACGACGGTGAAGCTGTCGCGGAGGATGGGCACCCGGTTTTGTGGGTCTGGTCGAGAGGTTGGGCTTGGTGGGGGTAGGCGGTTCGCGCTGGTTCGCGCGAAGGCCCCACCCTTCACGACGGTGAAGCTGTCGCGGAGGATGGGGCACCCGGGTTTTGTGGGTCTGGTCGGGAGGGTTGGGGGCTTGGTGGGGGAAGGCGGTTCGCGCTGGTTCGCGCGAATACCCCACCCTTCACGACGGTGAAGCTGTCGCGGAGGATGGGGCACCCGGATTTTGTGGGTCGAGAGGTTGGCCTTGGTGGGGAAGAGCGGTTCGCGCTGGTTCGCGCGAAGGCCCACTCATCACGACGGTGAAGCTGTCGCGGAGGATGGGGCACCCGGATTTTGTGGTTTCATGATGGGCTTGGTCTGGATGACCGATTTGTGGGAGTGCATTTGGCTGTAAATGGGTTAGAGGTAGGAACGGAGGTGTATTTGGCAACTCAGGTGGAGCGGGTCGTTCCGGGGCCGGTGGAGGAGTTTGGTGGGGATCTGCTTTCTCGGATGGAGGTCCGCGGATCGGATCATCGGTTGGGTGTGCTGGTTTCGGGAGCTTTGGCGATCCTGGCGCTTCTGGTGCATGGGTACCATCCGTATGCCGAGGATGGCGGTCTGTATGTTTCGGGGATCAAACGTTTGCTCGATCCGTCGCTTTACCCGTTTGGCGGGGAGTTTGCTCAAAGCCAGCTGCGGACTTCGGTGTTTGCTCCGGCGGTTGCCGGGTTGGTTCGGGCGAGCGGTGTGCGGTTGCCGGTGGCTCTGTTTTGGCTGCATGGGTTGAGCGTGTGGGTGACAATCTATGCTGTCTGGTTGCTGGCGACGAGGATTTACGGCCGGGAGAGGTCGGCTCGGTGGGGATCGGTGGGTCTGCTGGCAGGGTTGCTGGGACTGCCGGTGGCGGGGACGTCGTTGCTGGTGATGGATCCGTACCTGACATCGCGGAGTTTCTCGACGCCGTGCATGATCCTGGCGATGGTGGGTGTGCTCGGGGCGATGGGGGTCGGCGGTGAGCGCCGAGGGGGAGGTTGGGTGCTGTGCGGTGTGTCGCTCGGGCTGGCGATGCTGTTTCATCCGTTGATGGGGGCGTACGCGTGTGGGGCCGCGGTTCTGCTCCTGTGTTCGCTGAAGCGATCGCCTGGTGTGAGGTTGCGGTGGTTGGCTGGGATGGCGGCCTTGGCGGTGGGAGTGGCGGTGGCGGTGGTCCTGGGGGCGCCGGCCGAAAGTGGGGTGTACTGGAGGGCGGAGACGACGCGCGACTACTGGTTTCTGGCGCGATGGGAGTGGTTTGAGTGGTGCGGGGCGGTGCTGCCGCTCGGGATTCTGGGGGCTGTGCTGTGGCGTGGAGGCGCGGTGCGGGCGCGGGCGCGGCGGGCGTGGATGGGGACCGAGGCGGAGCGGGGGCTGGCGCGGATGGCGGTCTGGATGGGGTGGATGGCGCTGGGGATTGCGGGGGGTCTGGCGCGGGCGGGGATGCGGGGGCACTTGCTGGCGCGGATGCAGCCGATGCGGGTGTTTCAGGTGGTGTATGTCGTCTTGATTGTGGTGTTGGGGGCGAGGCTGGGGGAGCGGGTGCTCCGGCGGCGGGCGTGGCGATGGGGGGCGGCGGCGACGGTGCTGGGTTGGGCGATGTTCACGGCGGCGCGGGGGACGTATCCGGCGTCGGCGCAGGTGGAGGCGCCGTGGGGTGCGGGTGAGGGCCGGAATGGGTGGGTGCGGGCGTTCGGTTGGGTGCGGGAGAATACGCCCAGGGACGCGGTGTTTGCCTTGCCGGCGGACTACACGACGATGCCGGGGGAGGATGCGCAGGGGTTTCGGGCGATTGCGGAACGGAGCGTGCTGCCGGATGTGGCGAAGGATGGCGGGGCTGCGGCGATCCGGCCGGCGCTGGCGGCGGCGTGGGCGGACGGTGTGGAGGCGCAGAGCGGGCTTGAGCGGGTGGGGGACGAGGAGCGGAGGCGGCGGCTCCTGCCTCGGGGGGTGAGTTGGGTGGTGCTGCCGGCGGGGGCGGCGACGGGGTTCGTGTGTCCGTATCGGAACGCGGAAGTGGAGGTTTGCCGGGTGCAGTGAGGTGGAGGTCCGGAGCTTGTCGAGAAAACAGGAACGAAGGCGAAAGTCGTACCTCAGCGGCTAAAGCCGCAACCGTGGCCGGAGCGTTGCGGCACGGCTGAAGCCGTGCCCTTAACAGAGCGGGGCTTAATCAGAGGTTCCTTA
>CAXSGC010000095.1:0-2328 GCA_964236945.1 uncultured Acidobacteriaceae bacterium
GTCGACATGTCGTGATGGCGTACGCAATACACCTACAGCGCCCGACCTTCAAGGAACACTTTGCGCACAAGAAGAGCGAGCTTCCTCGTTTCGATGACGTGCTAAGCCACCGGCCGTGCGCCAGCGTTTCGTCGCGGGCTTTTTACGAGAATGCGACCCTAAGGCGCAGCAGAGCGGAGGCGCGAGGGTCCACGTGCGTGTAGAGTAGCCCCGGGAGATCACTCTCCCGGGGCCCTCGCCAGATCCGGACAAGGAGATTTCCACCATCCGGCTCTTCCGTTGCAAGGTCTCGTGGTTATGTCCCCCAGATCGGGACCACGATCCGGGGGCGTGGGAGAGGCAGACGCTTGAGCAGTGCACCAAACTTCTCCCACGTAAGGTGGCGCTGCTGACTTCGTCGGCGAAGCCACTTGTGCCAGACCTTCTTCACTTCGTCGACATACCTGCCGAGACTGCGGGAGTTGCCGTTCACACCGAAGTAGTTGCTATGGCCTTGCACACGCCTCGAGAGCGCGGCTTGCTGCGCCTTCACAGGCTGATGTCGATGGCGTCGACACCACTCTGCGACGGCCTGAATCGACCGTCGAAGGCGCGCTTGCCGGGTCTTGCATCGCATCATCCACACTCCTTTTCGACTTCGATGCCAGTAGAGCGTAAAGCCGAGAAAGTCGAAGGTGGCCGGACCTTTCCCACCTGTCTGCGCCACCGGCGGTTGCCGGAAGGGCAAGAGGCGAGTCTTGTCTGGATGCAGGGTCAGTCCGAAACGCCCCATCCGTTTCTCCAGCACGACCCTCACGCGCTGCGCGTCTTCTTGTTGTTCGAACAAGATCACGAAGTCATCCGCATACCGTACGAGGTGAGCTTCCCCTCGCAGTCGCGGCTTGACCTCGCGTTCGAACCACACGTCGAGCGCGTAGTGCAAATAGACGTTGCCGAGAATCGGCGAGAGCACCGACCCTTGGGCTGTGCCTGTCTCGGGCGTTGAGAACTGCGCGCCGTCGAGCACACCCACCTGCAAGCATTTGCCGATGAGCCGCAAAAGCGACCCATCGGCGACCCGAACCTGGAGCATCTCCCTCAGCTTGGTGCGATCCAAGCTGTCGAAGAAGGAGACGATATCCGCCTCCAGGATGACGCTCACCTTTCCTTGAGCCGCTATCCGATGAAGGGCGCGAAGCGCGTCATGGGCACTGCGCTTAGGTCGAAAGCCATACGAGCCGTCAAGAAAGTCTTGCTCATAAATGGATTCGAGCACCTCGCGCACGGCGTCTTGGACAATCTTGTCCTCGAACGCCGAGATCCCAAGAGGCCGCGTCTTGCCCTTCTCTTTGGCGATGTGGACACGGCGGATGGGCTGATGCCGATACTGCTTTGACGCCAGCCGTGCGTGCAGTCGCTCGAGATTGCCTTCGAGATTCTGTCCGTACTGTTCCTTGGTGACCCCATCGACCCCTACGGCAGCATCCTTGCGGAGGCCCTTGTAGGCGCGCATCAAGGCTGGCCCATCGAGAAGATGTGCCAGTGCGTGAAACCGTCCTTCAGGTTCCCGTTTCGCTCTTTCCACTACCTTCAACAGTTGCGGTGACATGCTCTCCGGTATCAATGCATCGGGCATGGTTCCCTCCTGAAGTTCCTTGCAACACGGGCCGCCTTTGCTCGGCCGAGTCCAGGCAGCCAGCCCGTTCCCCGGCGTCTTCGCTCGTACGCAGCCCTCCGACTCCCTCGTTCTCGTTGGCCGCCGCTTCGGTCTCCCCTTGCGAGCAACCTACCTCGATGTGGCGACTTGTTCTGTGCGGAATCGAAGCTTCCGATTCGGCCGGCTGCGCGTGCCACCACAGACGCGCAGCGCGTGCGGAGACGGGTTACCGGCTCTCCGTAGTTCCGGATTCGTTCGAGGAAGAACGTGGGCCTCCCAGGTGCCTGGGTTGTCCTCTTGCTGCGTGCCGTCGTCGTACACCCCGCCGGGTGCGCTCTTCGCTCGCCCGTTGACGCGAGAGAACGCTGTGGCCTTCGGAGAAAGCAACCTCCTCGGCACCCGGAATGCATAGTTTTCGTGGCTGCATTCCCGACGGCCCACACGCTCGTGTGCCTACGCATCGACGGCGATGTCGCCACCTCCGCCGCAAGGCTCACTACCGGCAAGGCGGGCTTACCCTTCGCCGGGCGGGATTCGCACCCGCTGGACAACAAACCGAGTTTCATGAAGTTCTTCGTCACCTCACTTGTTTCGGACCAGCCTTGCCTGGTCGCACTGCTTTCCCTATTCTTCGGAACAACCCCCGATCGCATCGTCGCGCTTGGCCCCATTGCTGATGGCGCGATCGTGAG
>CAXSGC010000096.1:0-2292 GCA_964236945.1 uncultured Acidobacteriaceae bacterium
GGAGCAGGTGCAGTTCCACCCCGACCCGGACGCGAACTCGCAGGTGCTGTGAGGGAACGATGTTCCAGTAGTCGACTTCGCCTCCGACGACCCACGGAGCAGGTCCCACTCACATCCTTGATCCGCAGCTGTTGGACGACATGGTTCCGGCTGGTTTCCGGGTTGTGTGTGGGTACGACCTGAAAAGCCGCTCGGCCTTCCTCGACCGCGCCCGAAGCCAGGAGCAGATACTGCTACTTAGGATTCCTCAAAGTGCCGCGAACGGCGTTTCTCGTTACTAACGGTGGGTGGTTCGAGCGAGGAGAATTGCAGAGCAAGAAGCGGATATCCGCCTCCGCGCTGTACGCCTATATTCGGTTCATGCACGTATCCGTCGAACCATCAATCCTGTACTTCGGCACGCCAGTTGTGCTGCTGAGCACGCTCAACGAAGACCGCACTTTAAATGTCGCGCCCATGTCCTCGGCGTGGTGGTTGGGTTGGAACTGCATGCTGGGGCTTGGCGCGAAGGGTCACACAGCTCAGAATCTGCTTCGAGAGAAGGAGTGTGTGCTCAATCTCCCCTCTGTGAATCAGGTATCTGCTGTAAACAGACTTGCGCAAACAACCGGGTCGAAGCCCGTCCCACCGCACAAAGTGGCGATGGGGTACCGGCATGAAAAGGACAAGCTCGGTCTCGCCAGGCTGACCAGCGAAGATTCCGATCTGGTGAAGCCAGCCCGTGTGGTCGAGTGTCCGATCCAGCTGGAAGCGGTGCTGGAGACGGTTCGCCCTTTTGGAACTCGCCCCGACAAGGACCCTACCGCACTGGCCTTTGAAGTGCGGATTGTGAGGGCTCACGTGGACCCGTCTCTTCTGGTCATGGGACAAAAGGATAGGGTGGATCCAGACAAATGGCGACCGCTGCTGATGAGTTTCTGCCGTTTCTATGGTTTGGCTGAACAGGTTTTCGAATCGACTTTGGCCCAGATCCCCGAGTCTTCCTATCGGCCTGTTGCGCACATGGCGCGCTAGCGCGTCTCGACCGCTGATGGAGGCAATCTTGATGATTGATCCGAGCGAAAGCTGGAAAGCTGTTCTCGCCAAAGACAAGACCCAGGATGGGAACTTCGTCTATGGGGTCATGACGACCGGAATCTTCTGCCGCCCGGGCTGCGCCTCGCGGACTCCGCTTCGGAAGAACACCCGCTTCTACGCTACAGCTGCCGAAGCGCAGGCGGACGGTCTGCGTGCTTGTCTGCGGTGCAAGCCAACAGCGGTACATGGAAAAGGCGCGCCGAGCCTCATTGAGGAAGTGCGCAAATACATCATCCGGAGGCATGCTGACCAGGAGCAGCTAACCCTTGAGGCGCTGAGCCGCCGCTTCAAGCTGAGTCCCTTTTATCTGCAGCGGACCTTCAAGGCCGCGGTTGGCGTTACGCCAAGGAAATATGCCGAGGAACTGAAGATGCAGATGTTTAAAGAAGAATTAAGGCAGGGGCGGAACGTGGCAGATGCCACGTATGAGGCCGGTTTCGGCTCGAGCAGCCGCGTTTATGGGCGCGTGGACACACATTTAGGCATGACTCCGAGGCAATACAGAGCACACGGAAAAGGTGTCGAGATCTCCTACGCGACCATGGGTACGCCGCTCGGTCTGCTGATGATCGGCGCCACCGATCGGGGACTTTGCTTCCTGGAGTTTGGAAGCTCCAAAACGGAGCTTCTCCAGTCCCTTCGCCAGGAGTACGCCGCAGCCAGCCTTCAATCGATTTCCGAACCGCCCTCGGAGCAGTATTTGGAATGGGTGCAGGCGCTTTCGCGCTTTCTGGAGGGGGAACAAGCATTGGGCATCTTACCAGTTGCCCTGCATGGGACTGCCTTTCAGATGAAGGTATGGAAGTATCTGCAAACCATTCCGAGCGGCAGTGTTCAATCCTATGCCGAGGTGGCCGAAAAGATTGGACATCCCAGAGCAGTTCGCGCGGTTGCTTCCGCGTGTGCAGCCAACCGGGTTGCACTGGTCATTCCTTGTCATCGTGTAATCCGAGGCGATGGCAGTTTGGGTGGCTATCGTTGGGGTCTGGATCGGAAAAGGGCCTTGCTGGACGTAGAGCGACGCCTTCAAACAGTTGTGAGCTAAGTAGGAGGGTCGCTCGTCTGATAGGTAGGGATCAAAGTGCTCAGAAGTCGATCCCAGCCCTACCCAGGCGAGCCTTGGAAACGACGTACGATGGGTCCTGATGCAACTCTTTCTCGGCACGGCAGGGTGGGCAGTGCTGAGTCAGATGGCAAAAATTGCTTCTATTGTTG
>CAXSGC010000097.1:0-2246 GCA_964236945.1 uncultured Acidobacteriaceae bacterium
TCCCGCTCACCAAGGCCATCTCGGACGTAAGCCGGGATGTCATGGTGCAGGCGGTGAAGGATGTGTTTACGAGGTAGTATTCTGGTAACCTGTCTCGGTGCCGGGTCTCCGTTGGACACCGGCCCCGAGGACTCATGAAAGCCAATCCGGTACGGATCATTCAGTATTTCGATGGTAGCAAGCAGAGTGTAATTCCTCTTTTCCAGCGGCCCTACACTTGGGAAAAGTCGCACTGGTCTGTGCTTTGGGACGACATCGTAGCTAACTACGATGTGGAAGGCGCAACGCACTTTATGGGAGCTGTTGTCTCCTTCCCAGTAAAGATGGTTCCCGTAGGAGTGACGAAACATCTTATTATTGACGGCCAACAGAGATTGACTACACTCGCTATTCTGCTAGCTGCTCTTAGAAGCGTTGTCGATCCAAGAGCACAAGGAAGAATCGAGGATTATCTAACCAATAGGCATGAGATAGGCCCGGATCGTTTAAAGCTGCTACCCACAAACAAAGATCGCGCCGCGTACCAGCATTTGATCTTTGAGGGCACGCCTCCCCAAGGCGAGAGTAAGATCAAAGATGCTTTCTTCTTCTTTGTGCAAAAGCTAAAAGGCGCTTACGACGGTCAGTTGCTTGATCGTGATCCGAATCATCTTCTGCAAGTTATCGAGCACAGTTTGCAGGTCGTTATGATAAATCTTGGAGATGCGGATGATCCGTATTTGATCTTCGAGAGCTTGAATGCAAAGGGAGAGCGACTGACGGAAGCTGATCTCGTTCGGAACTACGTGTTGATGAAGTTTCCACACGCGTTGAACGGTAGCAGCGAGCAGGAACGAATTTATGAGCTCTACTGGCGTCCGCTTGAGGATCTAATTAGCGAAAAGTTGCTGCCTGTTTTCCTACGCCACTACTGTATGCGATACGGCAAGGAGGTTGATAAGAGGGCGGTATATAAGGCCATCAAGGAGCTACTATCACGGTCAGCTGACGCCGAAAATCTCGAATGCGAGTTGAAGGACATGACTAGGCTGGGAGATTTCTACTCCCGCTTTATTGGGTCGCAAGAAGAGTTAGACCCGGATGCAGCAAGAAGCCTTGCAGCTTTTGTAGAGTTAGATGTGACTACTTGTTATCCACTGCTGCTCCGGCTGTTCGATTCACGTGAACGAGGCACAATCTCGGATCATGAGTTCAAAAGATGCTTGCTGTTAATAGAGTCATTTGTCGTACGTAGGGCTGTTTGCGGCATTCCTGCCAACTCGCTAAGTAAATTGTTCGTACAATGGAGTGGCGATTACCGCGAAGAATTAGTAGCAGACTGGTTGGCAATCAAGATGTCTTCTGGTGTCAATAATACTCGCTGGCCGAGTGACGACGCGTTTCGCAGTGCTTTCAAAATTGAGGGCCAATATGAACGCAGCAAAGCTACTAAGTACATCCTAAGCTCCCTGGAAAGAAGCTTTGGTCATAAAGAACCTGTCAACCTTAAGCTGGCTACGATCGAACACATCATGCCTCAGAAGCTTTCTCCAGAGTGGATGCAGATGTTAGGTGTCGACGACGACGAGGCACGGTCACTGCTGCATACTTTTGGCAATCTCACGCTGACTGGCTACAACTCTGAGTTGGGGAATGAGCCTTTTGCCAAAAAGCGCGAGATGCTTAAAGATAGTCACATAGAACTCAACTCGTGGATCGTTGAACAGCCCGAATGGAATCGGTCTGCGATAGAGGCGAGATCATCGATCTTGTCCGAACGGGCAATCCTGCTCTGGCCTGGGCCTGAATCTGCTGCCTGAGCGTACCCAGTGTAGAGGTTTTTGCGCGCCTCCAAGGCTGCCTGGATTGGGTCGGTGCATCATCGCCGCATAGTGTCACCTGAGGGTGTCCGTCGTTGGTGTTTTCGCTCCCTATTAAGTAGCCTAGAAGCGACATGAATATCGTACTCCGCTCCATCCTGTTTGCCCCATGTTTGCTCGCTTTGAGCGCCATCGCGCAGCAGGCAACATCGCCAGCCGCCCATACCACTCCACCCGCGCGAACCACAACGCAGCCCGCCGCAGGCGCGCCGCCGAGTGCACCACTCCCCGATTCCCCCGACGCGAACATCACCCCCACCCTCCAGCCCACCGGCCCCACCGCCGTCTTCGACACCGGCATGGGCCAGCTGCGCTGCCAACTCTTCCAAAAAGAAGCCCCGCTCGCCGTCGCCAACTTTGTCGGCCTCGCGACCGGCACCAGGGACT
>CAXSGC010000098.1:0-2207 GCA_964236945.1 uncultured Acidobacteriaceae bacterium
GCTGGTGCCATGGTACGCGCGCGGCTGGGAAGCGCAACATGCCTGGGGTAATGGCAGGGTATGCAGGCCGGGAAAGCAGGTAGGGATTTGGCGAAGCTCGATTTGAGCAACGCGGGATGGATAACTTTGTCTCCATTGAACCATTCCCGGGTTTAGTACGAACGTTCGTGCTATTGTAAGCACATCATGTCCTCCCCACCCACCATGCGTGAGCGCATCCTCGATTCAGGCGCGAACCTGCTCAGCAAATCAGGCCTGGCCGGGGTCACGGTCGGGAGCCTCGCGGAACAAACAGGCGTTTCAAAAAGTGGACTGTTCGCCCACTTCGGTTCGAAAGAGCAATTGGAGATCCGGCTGCTCGACCGCACCGCCGAGATAGCGGGCAGAAGTGTGATTGCGCCGGCGATGGCGTTTGCCGAAGGTCTGCCCCGCCTGAACAAGTTGGTTCAGCAATGGCTGGGGTGGACCAAAAGAGCGGGTCTCGAGGGCGGATGCGCCGTGGCCGCCGGACTCTTTGAACTGGATGACCGGGAAGGTCCCACGCGCGATCACCTGCTGGCGATGGAGAACAGATGGCGCGATCTGCTCGGCGCACAGGTCCGAAGAGCGATCGAGCTGAATCAACTGCGCCACGTCGATGTGGATCAGTTCGTATGGGAGCTTTGCGGCATTTACCTGAGTCATCACGCATCGTTGCGCTTTGTGCGCGACCCGAAGGCCGATGAGCGAGCCGCTACGGCGTACGACGCCCTGGTCGAAAGATCGCTGCCGGCGACAGCAACGGGGACCGGGAAGCCGCGTCCGCAAAAAAGGAGCAGGAAATGAGAGCGTCGTTAGCCGTCGCACTTACGGGATTGGGCACCTATGGTGTGATCTGGACTCTTGCAGCCTTCGCCATGCGGTTTAGCGGCGTTCCCAAAGGCTTTCCCCCTTTTACGACGTTGCCGCTTCTGTCAGGCGTATGTGGAGGATTTATCGGGGCATCCGCTGTGTATGTGCTGATGCGGCAGGTCGCTTCACAGCCGAATCGGAACTTTCTATTTCTTTCCATCGCCGTGTTAGCGTTGTCCTTTCTGCTTCCTCTGCGACTTAGTTTTACCTCCTCCAGCAGGTTCGCCGGGGTTACACCCGCCGCACAGATAATGCTTGTGCTGATACACGCCGTCATCGCCGCTGCTGTCGTCACCATTCTGACCAGAACGAAAGGCCTTCCCTCATGATAGTCCCACGCCCAGAACTGACTCTGCCTAACATTGTCGGACCCGTTGTAACTTCTGCTCTTTTCATCGCTGCCATGTCTCTCCTCCGCGAGCCGAAACGGCAACGACTGAGTGCCTTGTTTATTGCCGGGGCGGGCGGGGTGTATTTTGGAGCCGGTTTCGGGTGGTGGGAGGTCGCCTTCTACGCGCTGTTTACCTTTCTAGCCTTTAAGGGCTGGAGCGATTACCGGTTCGTGGGGCTCGGATGGGTGCTGCACGTTGTGTGGGATGTACTTCACCATCTTTACGGACGGTCGATCCTTCCCTTTCTTCCCCTGTCCTCAGCCGGGTGCGCTATCTGCGATACAGGAATCGCGATCTGGTACTTTCTGGGGGCTCGATCGGTGTGGCAGCGATCCACTACCCTCGACCGTAATTCCCTCACGCCCAATTAGGCGAATTCCGAAAGTCTCGGATCCGCACGATCGTGTTATTGTGCTCCGCCGCATGTGCAGGATCATTCGCCCCCTGCGAGGTTTCAAAGCAACGTGCGGAGAATTGTGTTTCAAACTGAAGCAGCCAGGGATGCTGTCACCGCCCCTGCTGGCAATATCATTTTCAAAGTAAGAAGGTGGCTACAGCGCTTTCTCAATTCGCGGCCCAGTTCGGGAGCGAGTGTTTTGGAGCAGCTCCTGGAGCCGGACCGCGTTGGGGAGGGCGTGGCCCAGCGCGGTGTTGTCGAAGATCACCCAAGTCTCCTGAACCCGGATTCGCTGCCGAGCCGCTTGCTTGACAATCAATATATGCCCCTTTAATATGTAAAGCATACTTTACAATAAGAGGATTATCGATGCACATGCAACAAGAAAATAGATATTCCGAGACGGAGCGTAAGTCCGGACGTAAGTTTATGCGGGAGTTGTTTGGTAGTATTGCAATCTACACAGCCTTACTAATACCGTCTGTGACGTATGGGCCGGTGATGGACTCCGGCCTTTTCAAGACAGT
>CAXSGC010000099.1:0-1386 GCA_964236945.1 uncultured Acidobacteriaceae bacterium
CCCGCCGCCGCCCCGCCGCCAACCCCCGCCGTCACCCCCTCATACACCCCCCACTTCGTCACCAGCTCATGCACCACCGCGCTCCCCGTCCTCCACGCGATCTCCATCGCGGTCGAGTGCAGGTACGGCCGCGTCACACTCTCCAACGCCGTCTCCCCCGGCGCCTCCTCCGTATAATTCGACCCCACCCGCAACACCATCACCCGCCCAAAATCCGCCCGCCCCATCCGGCCCAACCGCCGCACCGCCTCGCAAATCGCCGAGTCCTCCATATTCGACATCACAAAGTTCCCCTCCCCCGCCGTCCACATCCGCACCCAGTCGTTCGCATACGCCGTCATCACCCTCCCATGCCAGTACTGGTCCGAGGCAAAGCTGTCCCCAACCATCACCGCCGGAGCCCGCTCCGCCGCCGGGAAACCCGCCCACCGCCGCCGATCCGTCACCATCTCCGCCGTCTCCGGCAGCTTCAATCCCTTGGTCAACCCAAACGCCCACTCCGCCAACCCCGCGTTCAGGCGATATCGGTCGTCCGTCATCGGCTTGGGCGGCATCTCCCCCGGCCGCTTCGCCCCAATCGCAAACAAGCCATACGGCCAATCCGCCGGCATCTCCCGCGCATCGATCTCTCGAGCCGCATCGTTCACCACAAACCGCGCCCACGCCGCCGTCCCAATCGTCCCATCCGCCGGATCCACCCCCGCAATCCCGTTCACCAGCCAGTACGCATGCGTCAAGTCGAACCGCGGATCGAGCCCCAAAGCCATCACCGACGGCCCCGCATTCACCAGCGTCATCCCCGTCACCATCCCCAAAACATCATGGCTCCGATTCACCCGCAACGGCCGGACCCCGCCCGGAAACGGCAAACTCTCCTCCAGATGCTCCCGCTCCACCCAGTTCTGAAACTCCCCCGCCGCATCCCCCGTATCCTCCCCCGCCTCAAACGTCGTCACCACCACCACCTTGATGCGCATCGGCGCCGCCACCGCACACACCCCCAAAAGGAGCCAACAGACCAAAACCCTCACCAGCCCACCTCCTGACACCTGACACCTAACACCTGAAAACTGACAACTGATAACTGACAACTGAACAGAATCCATGAACAGAATCCATGAACACAATCCCCAAAAGCCCACCTACCCCCCCGAACCCAAATGCCCATCCTCTCGCAGTTTTATCCCGAACCGGGCGTGGGACAGGGTGGGGTATCGTTTGCGGCAGCAAACGACCGCTCTTTGCCGCGTTCCTCAGAACTCCACACGGGAGCGCCCACCCAACCTCTCTGCTACACCGACCTCGGGTGCCCCATCCTCTCGCGAAGCGAAAGGGTGGGGTATCGTTTGCGGCAGCAAACGACCGCTCTTTGCCGCGTTCCTCAGA
>CAXSGC010000099.1:1486-2159 GCA_964236945.1 uncultured Acidobacteriaceae bacterium
CTCGCGAAGCGAAAGGGTGGGGTATCGTTTGCGGCAGCAAACGACCGCTCTTTGCTCCTGCGCTCCTCAGAACTCCACACGAAAGAACTCCACACGAAACGAAGTCTACCCAAGTCGGCTCGTAACTCCGTAGATCGGAACCCCAAACCCGCTAAAATACCCTTATGCCCACCCAAACCCCACGCTACACCGACGACCACGCCGCCGCCGGCCTCGACTTCCCCTTCCCCGAAATCGAAACCTTCCAGAACCAGTTCGCCAGCTACGAAATCCTCATCGACGACCCCGAATTCACCTCCGTCTGCCCTAAAACCAGCCTCCCCGACTTCGGCGTCATCACCATCCGCTACATGCCCCGCGAACGCTGCCTCGAACTCAAATCCCTCAAGGAATACCTCTTCACCTACCGCAACCTCGGCATCTTCCAGGAAAACATCGCCAACCAGGTCCTCAACGACGTCGTCCGCGCCACCGACCCCGTCTGGGCCCTCGTCAAAGGCGACTTCCGCCCCCGCGGAGGCATCTCCACCGTAGTCGAAGCCTTCTACCCCCGCCCCAAAAACTCCCAGGGCCCCCGCGTCTAACCGAAGGCCTGACCGACCCAACGTAGCAGTTGGCTTAGGGAAGGTCTGATTTAAGCCTTTGTTTTTGCGTCTGGCTGCCTGAGGGTTCT
>CAXSGC010000100.1:0-2041 GCA_964236945.1 uncultured Acidobacteriaceae bacterium
CGGATGCGTAGTGCGCCAGTGAAACTGGCGAAGGAGAGTCGATGAAAGTTCGACACAGGAAAGGAGTAGCGAACCACCCTGACCCCGAGTCATGCGGTGTCGACTGTGAGGTCGCCGCCGAAGCGTTGACAGGGGAAACCGCAGGCCAGCCATCGAGCCGCGAAATCGGAATGTTTGGAGCGCCGACGCAGTTACGCAATGCGGAAGGCCACACCGGGGAGGGCGCTACTCGCGAGCCTTCACCGGGCTCCACGCGGTCGGAGACCCTGTGCATGCGGGGAAGTCCTTCGTACGGGAACTGGGAGGTCTCGTCGGAACCCGGAGCCTTTGGGCTCCTGGGCGTGTCGGGGAAGGCCGTTGGTCGCAAGCCCGGCATGAACGCTGACGAGAGGTCGGATGCCTGCATAGTACCGAGGAACGGTCCGAACAACGGCGATGGGTCCAAACCGACGCTGGCGGAGGATTGGGAGGGAAGGTGGGCAGCCAAGAGGAACGCCATTCAACCTACCGCGCCCCGGACGCAGAGCCGGACACGCGCGTCGTCGGGGCTGGACGGCGTACGCGAAGCAGCCCGAAAGGGCAGGGATGTGCGGTTCACTGCGCTGATGCATCACATTACCCCCGGGATGCTGGCCGAGAGCTTCAGGCACCTGAAGCGCTCGGCGGCCGCCGGGGTCGATGGGGTGACATGGCGCGACTACGAGGTTGGTCTCGAAGGTCGAGTTGAGGCGCTGTGGGCGTCGATCCAATCGGGACGCTACAGGGCTCAACCATCGCGGCGGGTGTACATTCCCAAGGCGAATGGCTCTCAGCGTCCCTTGGGCATTGCCGCGCTGGAAGACAAAATTGTCCAGCAGGCTGTGGTCACGGTGCTGAACGCCATCTACGAGGCAGATTTTCTCGGTTTCTCTTACGGCTTCCGGCCTGGACGCAGCCAGCACGACGCGCTGGATGCTCTCTGGGTCGGACTCAGCCAGCGGAGAGTGAACTGGGTGCTCGACGCCGACATCGCATCGTTTTTCGACACCATCGATCACGATTGGATGATGCGGTTCCTCGAACACCGGATTGCGGATCGGCGCCTGCTGCGCCTGATCCGCAAATGGCTGAAAGCTGGAATCATCGAGAACGCCATCAGGACGGCATCGCACGTGGGCACTCCACAAGGAGCGGTGATTTCGCCGCTGCTTGCCAATGTCTACCTGCACTACGTGTTCGACCTGTGGGCTCACCGATGGCGCCGACGGGAGGCCAGAGGGGATGTGATCGTCGTCAGGTACGCGGACGACAGCGTCGTGGGCTTCGAGGCACCCGAGGATGCTCGGGCTTTCCTCGACGCCCTGCGGGAGCGCCTGAGCCAGTTCGGTCTCAGCCTCAACGAGGCGAAGACGCGGGTTCTGGAGTTCGGGCGCTATGCCGTCGAACGCCGCGCCCGCCGCGGACAGCGTCGCCCGGAGACCTTCGATTTCCTCGGCTTCACCCACATCTGTGGTGCGAGACGAGGCACTCGAAGCTTCATCGTGCGGCGGCTGACTGTGGCGAGACGGATGGCCGCGACGTTGAAAGCGATCCGGGCAAGCCTGATGCGAAAACGGCATGCTCGGATCGATGTCGTCGGCGCCTGGCTCAGGAGCGTCGTTCAGGGTTACCTGAACTACCATGCTGTGCCGGGCAACCTAAAAAGGTTGGGCATGTTCCGAGCTGAGGTCTGCCGAGCATGGCTGCACGCCCTCCGGCGGCGCAGCCAGAGATCGCGCATGACTTGGGACCGGTTCAAACTTCTGGTTGCACGATACATCCCAAAGGTCCGCGTACTACATCCCTATCCGAACCAGCGCTTCGCGTCATGACTCAAGGCAGGAGCCGTATGCGGTAGTGCCGCACGTACGGATCTGGGCGGGGGGCGTGGAGAAACCCAAGTCCCTACCGCAACCCCATGTACAGGCCGACCACGTCATTGAGCTTGGCGGCGAAGTGCAGATCGGTTGAGCGCTTGAAGGTGCGCACGCGATGAGGTTGGAGATGGTGCGATCGCCAGATC
>CAXSGC010000101.1:0-2039 GCA_964236945.1 uncultured Acidobacteriaceae bacterium
CCGCCTGGGAAAAACCCGTCCAGCCCGGCACCCCCGGCGAGGTCTCCTAGTCTCCATTGCAGAGGCAATCCATGGCAGTCGGCACCAGTATCCCGGTTGAAATCTACCTTCAAACCATTTACGAGCCAGACGCCGAGTACGTCGACGGGCTCATCGAGGAGCGTCCCGTGGGAGAAGACAGCCACTCGCATGGCAGGAGAGCCATCGCCTACTGGTTTCGCATGCACGCCAAATCCTGGAATATTCGCGTCCGGCCTGAACTCCGCGTTCAAACTGAAGCCACCTGTTTCCGCGTGCCCGATGTCGCCATCCTCGACGCATCCTTGCCTCGCGAGCCGATCGCCACGCATCCCCCGTTGGCTGTTTCTTGAAGTGCTGAGCCCGGAGGACACCTACAAGCGGCTTCTGCGCAAACTCCACGATTACGCCGCCATGAACATTCCCGGCATCTTTGTGGTCGACCCCGATACCGGCTCCTTTGAGCGTTTCGAGGGCGGTATTCTGGCTTTATGCCGACAATTCCACTTGCCCGCGCTCGGCATCGCATTTCCGTTTAATGAATAGCAAACCTGGTGCGCTAGGGGCAGCGTCCATTCATCCGCCCCGGGAAGCCTGCAACGATACTGGCGAAGTGGTCGCCTTTGCCGTGCATTGACGCAACGGCTCTGGCACGATAGCTCCCGCTACTCAGAATGCCAGTGATCATTTTGAGCTGCCGCCCGAAGCCATCCGGTAGCCCACTCCATGGGGATGAGCAGTCTTCACGCAAAACTCGGGCGCGATATCGTTGGACTACGCGGTGGAATGAACTGCCAATGTGCAAACCGATAAACGATGTGGGGCTGATCGAGAGGAGCGACATGATGGAGGGCTGGTACGCTCAACAATTCGACTTCGGGACCCGTATGGCATCCGCTGTTGGCACACTTTCCATTGCCGCCATCGTGGCTACAATTCAACGAGCACAGTGGAAGACAAATCAGGAGAAGCTTCGCTTGGACCTGTATGCAAAGCGCTTCGATATCTACATGCGAACACTTGACTTCCATAACGCTCTGCTCGAATGGAAAGATGAACCTGAGCAGATCGCTCTCATCGCGCCCTTCTATAGAGCTTTTCGTGAGTCGAGATTTCTTTTCCCGGAGTCTGCCGGCGTCTACCGGTTCATGGAGGAATTCAGCCAACATGCATTCCACATCACATACTTCAGGGAAGTTAGGGACGCCTCATGGGCGGCTTCCCCGAATCAGCGAACGGACTTGGCACTTGAAAGGACAACTCATGTTAATTGGATATTGAACTCAGTGTCGGAACTGGAAGAGCAAATGGCACCGTTCCTGAACTTTCATGCTCTGTGAATCGGCCATACAGGCAATCACGCTCAAAGCGTTGTGGGGCATGAAGAACAGACTATGCATACTCAGTGATCCGAGATGTTGAACCCGAGTGACCGATCTGACGAAGAAAGCGCTCGTAAAGCGGCACTCACAAATACTCTCCAAATCACTCAAAGAGGAGCAGCACCGCCACCGCCGCCCTCACGTCACCTAGCGATTTACCGTCGGGGAAGCATCTCCCATCACCGCCGCGCGGCCCGCTCCCTCTGCCATTCCCGATACGCCTCGCTCTTCCCCATCCCCCTCTCCCGCGCCGCTCGCTTCAACGCGTCCTTCTCGTCCAGCTTTTCTGAAACCTGCAGCTCCAGCACCCGCGCGCTCAAACTCACACCCTCCACCGCGCCACCCGCCCCAATCTCCAGCAGCAGCACCATCTCCCCGCGCACCCGCTCACGTCCGGCAAGCACCCCTCGCACCTCGGCCGCCGTCCCCCGCAGCCACTCCTCGTGCAGCTTGGTCAGCTCCCTCGCCACCACCACCCGCGCCCGCTCGCCCCACACCGCGTCCACATCCGCCAGCGTTTCCAGGATCCGGTGCGGCGCCTCATAAAACACCTCCGTCCCCCCGTCCGCCCCAGCCCGCAACCCTTCAATCGCCGTCCGCCGAGCCCCCGCCTTTTCCGGCAAAAATCCATGAAACGTC
>CAXSGC010000102.1:0-2007 GCA_964236945.1 uncultured Acidobacteriaceae bacterium
GTTCAACAGCTCGGCTCTGCATAGTGGCTAGCTGTATACCTGGTAGGAAAATGCTCTAGGTACGTCTCGCGCGCTTCCGTTTCGCTCATACCATGCTGCTCTCATACGTGTCCTCGTCTTTTCCTGCCACGCTGTTGAAAGATCTCGGAGAAACCGCTACTAACTCATTGCGTTCGTCAGCTGCAACAACACCTGCGTTAACGGGTGCGGCAGGGCGTGCTCTTCCGCTAAGTGACTGAAAAGACCAAGGTCTTTTGCTGGAATCAAAGATGTGTGAAGAACAGGTTTCTTTTCCGCGATGGCCGTGCCGTAATTGCGATAGATCGGCGAGGGAAACAAGGTCTCGGTCAGCATCTTCACCGCAGCCATTGCGTCGACGCCCGCACTCTCCGCTATGGCAAGCCCCTCCATCAGGGAGTGTCCGGCCGAGAGGATGAGGAAGTTGCCGAGTTGCTTGAGCACGGTGGGAATCCCCGGCTGTTCGCCCATGTCGAAAAGCGCAGCACCGCCCAGGGCGGTAAGCACCGGCTTGACGCGGTTCTTTGCCTCGACGGGGCCGGTATAGGGATGGTCAGTTGCCGTGCTGTGACGGCCTCAGGGCGACCGAAGACCGGCGCCTCCACATATGTCGAACCGTGGTCTGCGTGCAGCTTTGCCAGTCTTTTTGCGGCCTCCGGCGAGCCGGTACACATACCGATGTGCACGCCGCCTTCCATGCGCGAAAGGAAGGCGGGCGTTACGAAACTCTCCGTGGTCTCGGAGTCCAGAGAACCGAGACCACGAGGCCGCCCTTGGCCGCGACCTCCAGGGGATCACTTGCGATTCGCGCTCCCCGTCGGGCGAGCGACTCAGCCTTGCTGCGCGTCCGATTGTAAGCCGACAGTCGGTAGCCGCTCTCCAGCAGATTGGCGGCCATGGGATAGCCCAGCTCGCCGAGCCCGATCCATCCAATTCGTTCGCTCATAATGCTCTTTTCTCCAAACGTGAAGCTATTGTCAACGTCATATTCTGTACGGAGCATATCGCTATTAAGCTTGCGAGTTCAGCCAGCTTGAAACGCTTGATATGCCCTGTCAGTTCGGAGCGAAACTGAGTGAGCGAAGCCAATTGCAGGTCCGTTTCAGCAAGATGATTTGAAGCATCGCAAGGACCTTGATCTTGGCTCTTTTGCCGGTCGGATCTTCGAAGTATAGGTGGATCACCTTGCCGATTTCTGCAAGGCTCGAACCCAGGGCTTTCGACTGGTCAATCTTTTGGAGCCGCGCAACCGTTTGTTCGGAATAACGGTGCTGTCCCGCTCCTTCGCGCTGAACCGGAGGGATCAGGGCAAGGCTTTCGTAGTAGCGGACTGTACGCGGAGTCACTTTTCCCAGCCTGGAGAGCTCTCCGGTCCGCATCATTTTGTTCATGGGAGTGATCATAATCGCTCGAATCAAGCACTGCGGCACTCGGTATTGCTTCCCTTGCCGGAGTCGCGATGAGTGATGCCGGTCGTGGACGATAGCTCGGATTGATGCTGCCCGTCACTGGCGAGGTTTCACCTGGCGATCACAGGCAGGGTCACTTGTTGAAACAACCTTTTCCGATCCGCGATCCGCGATCCGCGATCCGCGATTTTTGATGCATGCACGGTATCTGCCGATTTTATCCACGAACCTATGAAATCGCAGAGTGTCGTTGAAGAACGAGCGCCGCTCCTCGCGGAAGATCACAAGAGTAGCTGGCCCGGTAGAAAACGCATCTCGCCAACGCCTGCTTGCGGTTGGGCGGAAGCAAGCGTCGCGATGAATCTGTCGGCATGGATTTGCCTTTCAGGAATCGCGCGGGCGATGCCGATTTGTTTCTCGCACTTTTCAGTTCGCGATCGAGTGGTCTTCAGAAAGATCGCACCTCGAAGGGTGCTGCTGCGGTACTCCTCCATCGTCTATGTTTGATTCTTTGCGAGATTGAACCGAGGCATCGGACCTCGGCTGATACACGCTATGATCCGGCCAGCAGGGAGGCCTC